>CAWEOF010000023.1:0-72766 GCA_963810605.1 uncultured Actinomycetes bacterium | reverse complement strand
TGACCGCCACCAAGCACAGCCCATCGGCAAGCCACGACGAGCGCATCGCCTTTGGCGGCTACATCAGCGATGGCGCCGACCACATGGTCGTCGCGGTCCGAGAGCGCGGAGGGCCATGGCGGCTGCTCGACGTCACCGGCGACACGGCGACACCGATCGAAACGTTCTTTCCTGACGAGGAACGTGACGCGGTTCAGGCGCTCGCGGAGTTGTATCTCACGGAGATGCGAGCGTGAGTAGCCGACTCCGACAAGATCGCATCGCGTGTGGCGCGGCTGGATGCCTGCGGGCGTCGTACGGCCCCCGCTTCAAGATGGTGACCGACCATGGTCCGATCAGCTCGCGATCCCAGTTGGTTGGGACAGGACGAGACCTTTCTGCCTCGCCCATACGAGACCGGGGCCTGGCGCATGCCAGGCCCTCGTCGCGCCGGCGCCAGCGGAGGATGGACCGGCGGGCATCGGCGCTTTTTCTCGTTAAGGGCTCCCCGCTGCCCGCTTCGTGTCCGACCGCGAGGCGGCGTGCACACGCGCTCGGACCACGAGCGCGTCGCGCTCGGTGAACGGCCACACGGCGGCGTGTAGGTGTCGGCGCATTCATCTGCTGAACGCCTGCTCGCCGTCTCAGGCGCGCTCGAGCACGCTGGCGGAATCGAACCCATCTCACCACCCAAGGATGCGCGCGGCGCCAGCCGTACCAGGATTGGTGGGGACCCGGCCTCTGCCGTGCGCTCGCGGATCCCTGAGTGATCAAAGATGATGGTGATACTCAGTGGAGGAAGCGCCGTGCACATTTCCGCCATCACCATTCGTAACTACCGCAACTTCGCCGAGCTCGAGCTCAATGAGCTCTCAGGGTCGCTCGTCGTGCTCGGCGAGAACAACGCCGGCAAGACCAACTTCCTTCGTGCGATGCAGCTCGTGCTCGATCCGGGATGCCCGATCGGGCGCGCCAGCTCGACCGCGACGACTTCTGGTCGGGTTGCACGGCGCCGATGAGTGGTGACGAGATCACGATCGCGATCGAGCTCACGGGCTATCAGCACGATCGGCGCTTGAAGGCGGCGCTCGCGGACTGTTCCGTCAAGCAGACGCCTTTGACCGCGCGGACTGACCTACCGCTTCTTTCCCGAGCGCGAGCCCGACGATGAGATCCTCGGCTACGCCTGGATCATCTACGGCGGCAGCGATGAGACGAACGAGCTCCGCGCAAGCCGCCGACGCGAGGTCGCCCTCTCTGTCCTGCCTGCGCTGCGCGACGCCGAAGCCGCGTTGCGCAGCTGGCGCGGATCACCGCTGTACGAACTCACCCGGCTTCTGGACATCGACCGCGAGGATCTCGGAGCGGTGGCCCAGGCGGTCGCGGAAGCGAACGACCATCTGCGGGATCTCCAGGAGATCAAAGATCTAGAAGCCAGCCTCGCTGCCCAAGTCACGGCCATGGTCGGCACCAACTTCGCCGTCGATCTAGACATCGGTGTCGCGTGGCCCGAGCCGGATGAGCTGCTCCGGATGCTGCGGCTTCTCGTCGAGGGTGGCTACCCCATTCAGCGGACCGGGACCGGCCCAGCGAACGTCATCTACCTCGCGCTCTTGCTGCAGCGGCTGAGGGCGCAGCGCTCCGCGCACACGCTTGCGGACGCAGTGCTCGCCATCGAGGAGCCGGAAGCACACCTACATCCCCACGTTCAGCGCGTGCTGTTCCGCTATCTAATCGCACACACCGCGCTCGTGGTGACCACGCACTCAGCCCACATCGCGAGCGTTTCGACGCTCTCATCGCTAGTGATGTTGCGGGACACGGGCGCTGGTACGGTGGCGCAACGTGCCATCAGCGAGGATATGACGCCGCAGCAGGTCACCGATCTGGAGCGCTACCTCGACGTCAACCGCGCCGACATTCTGTTCGCACGCGGTGTGATCCTCGTCGAGGGTGCGGCTGAGCGGTACTTCGTGCCATCGGCTGCGAAGCGACAACGACATCGATCTCGACACCTGGGGTATCTCGGTCTGCTCGGTGGAGGGCACGGACTTCGCGCCCTACGTGCTGCTGTTGACCGCGCTCGAGATTCCCTACGTGGTCCTCACGGACGGCGACCCCGACGAAGACGGCGAGTATGCCGGATTGCTGCGCGGTGTGCGGCTTCTACCGAGCGGGGAAGGGCGCAATCGAGCCGAGGAGCTTCTGGAGTCCAAAGACGAATTCGCCCTCGACGCGCTGCTGCGAGAGCACGGGATCTTCGTCAACGACTCCACGCTGGAGCTCGAATACGCAAAGACCGCTCCGCGAGGCCTTGCAGGGTGCCCACGACGAGTTTCATGCGTCGCTCCTCCGCCGTCGCCGCATGGCGGAGGAGCTGAGGGGGTCGGACGACGACGAGGAACAGCGCAAACTCGAGCAGCGGCTCCTCAATCGGATCAGCGAGATCGGAAAGGGGCGCTTCGCGCAGCGCGCGGTTGCGCATCTTGTATCCGCCGATCAGCACCCCAAGGATCTCATTGAGGCCATCCGGTGGCTGCGCGAGCGCTTGAAGATTTGACAGGCCTTCCGGCGGCCTGCGCGCGCCTCAACGACGGGCAGCGCGAGGCCGTCGACAGCTTGGAGAGCACGGTGGTTATCGCAGGTCCCGGCTCCGGAAAAACTGAGACCTTGGCGATCAAAGCTGCCCTGTTGCTGCAGCAGATCCCGGCGCCCCGCGGCCTCGCCTGCATCACGTACACGCGAGCCGCGGCCCGCGAAATCCGCGCGCGGGTTGTCGAGCTCGGCGTCAGGCCCGGGCGCCGTCTGGTCGCCGGGACCCTGCATTCGTTCTGCCTCCGCGAGATCTTGCAGCCATATGCAGCGCTCGTCGGAGAGGCGGATCTGGCGCAGCGAGAGGTCATCGGCAGCAAGTCCGCCGCTCGCGTTCTCGCCAAAGCCAACGCGGAAGGAGGAACGAACATCAGCGGGGTCGATCTCCAGGTCCTGCGCCGGGCCAGCGTCGCAGGTGAAGAGCTGAGCGATCGTTTCTCGCTCCTGCAGGCCGCCACCGATGACGAGGTACGAGTCGCTCCTGGCGGACAACAACCTCATCGATTTCGACGGCATGATTCACGAGGCCCTCCGCCTAGCACGCGAACATCCCCTGATCGTTGAGCTGACCGCAGCACGGTTTCCGTGGCTACTTGTCGACGAATATCAGGATCTCGGCGCACCGCTTCACGTACTGGTGCAGACGCTGCGCGAGTCGGGGGAGGTCGAGATCTTCGCGGTGGGCGACCCTGACCAGACCATCCTGCAGTTCACAGGCGCCGACGCGGAGTACCTCGAGGCGCTCGAGAAGGCCGGCTACCACGCGGTCGTGCTGCCTATCAACTATCGATGCGCGCCGAGCATCGTCCTCGCCGCGGCATCAGCGCTGCAACGCGATCGCGGCTACCAAGCCCGATCCGAAGCGCCAAGACGACGGGGAAGTCATCACGCGAGAGGTCGGTGGTGGGATGCGCACGCAAATGCGGGCCGTAGTCGACGACCTGCTGCCGCCGCTCTTGGGGCGGTTCAAGCCTCACGAGATCGCCATCCTCTACACGGGCAAGGGCTGGTACGCCGACCAGATCATCGATGCGCTGCGGGACGGCGACGTCGCGTACAGCCTTGAACGTGACACCCGCTTCTCGCAGCTCGGTGAGATCGTCGGCTGGTTGCAGCGATCGGCGCAGTGGTCGATCGATGCCTGGTCTGAGCGACAAGGACGGTTCCGCGATCTCGCTGACGACCTCCACGAATACCTTGGCGACGCCGGCCATCCTGCAGGGCGCACCGCGCTGGCGGCCGCCGAGTTCCTGCATCCGCTGCTCGAAGAGTCCGTCGATCCGGAGGCGCCGCTCGGTACGTGGCTTGGAGGCCTAATCGACGCTCTCGGGCTGGAAGACATTCTCGAACGTGGCGAGGTCCACGCGCAGGACCAGGAGGCGCTCGCCGATCTCTTGGATGTCATCCGCAGAGACCAAACGCTGGTCGTGCAGGACTTCGCCGGCCCCATCCGTCGTCCGGGACGCATTGTCGTGACGACCTACCACAGCTCCAAGGGCCGCGAGTTCGACGCGGTGATCCTCCCGGGGCTGCAGGACGGCATCATGCCGAGCGCCTGGAAGCCGCGAGGCGGGCGGTGGCGGTTTGCCGACGTCGACGACCAGCGAAAGCTCGTTCTACGTCGGCGTGACGCGCGCACGGCACACGCTGGCGTTGCTGTGGTCCCCTCTCGGAGAGAACCGATTCGGAGACCCAGGTGAGTGGGCACGCTCACGCTTCGTCGATGGGATTCTCGAACAGCTGTGACAGCGAGAGGCGACGTATAGCCCTGCAGCGCCGACGTTGCAAACTTGCTCTCGGATGCCACGACCGGACGAGGAGGGCGCCGCCCCGCGGCATACGCTCCACCAGCCATGCTGTGTCTTCACCGCGCCGATCGCGCAGACGCGTTCATCTCTGCCTTGGCCGACGTGCTCGCAGACCCACTCGGCGATCCGTTCACTCCCGAGGTAATCGCAGTCCCGACCCACGGCGTTGAGCGTTGGCTAAGCCAGCAGCTCTCGGCGGTGCTCGGGGCCCGTCCCGGCCGCGCTGACGGCGTCTGCGCCAATGTGCTGTTCCCGTCGCCGCGCCGGCTTGTCGGCGATGCGATCGCGAACGCAAGTGGCACTGATCCTGAACAGGACCCGTGGACGCCGCGCCGTCTGCTCTGGCCGTTGCTTGAGGTCGTTGACGGCGCGCTGGCCGAGACGTGGCTTGCTCCGCTGGCCGCCCATCTCGAGGCGCGCAACGGTGACCGCTCCCGCCGGCTGCGTTCCGTCCAACACCTAGCAGTGCTGTTCGATCGCTACGCCGAGCACCGTCCCGACATGCTGCAGTCGTGGAGCGTCGGCCGCGATGACGACGCCGGCGGTACCACGCTGGCCGCGGGCTACCGCTGGCAGGCGGAGCTCTGGAGGCGGGTGCGCGAGCACATCGGCGAGCCCGACCCGATGGAAACGCTTGCGAGTGCCTGCGCGCGGATCGCCGCCGACCCGAACATCGTCGATCTGCCCCAGCGCTTGGCGATCTTCGGTGCCACGGCTCTCTCGAAGCGTCAACTCCAACTCTTCGACGGACTTGCGGTGCGACGTGACGTCCACCTCTTCCTCCTGCAACCGTCTGCGGCGTCGTGGGACGCGCTCTCCGCAGCCATCGCGCAGGGCAGGCGTGTGCCAGTCGCGCGGGCGGATACGAGCGACTTCCTGCCTGCCCACCCGCTGCTGGCCTCATGGGGAAGAGACGCACGCGAGCTTCAGTTTCTCCTCGTGCGCGAAGGCGCGGCGCGGGGACCCGATACCCATCATCCGTCTCGGGCGGAAGGCGGCAGTCTGCTCGCCCAACTCCAGGCGAGCCTGAGGGCCGATCAGCCGCCAGCGCGCCCTGGGACGGGCGCCGCGGACGCGCGCCCCGCCCTCGCAGACGACGATCACAGCGTCGAGATTCACGCCTGCCACGGCCGTGCGCGCCAAGTCGAGGTCCTGCGCGACGCGATCCTTCATGCCCTCGAGAACGACCCAACGCTCGAGCCTCGCGACATCATCGTCATGTGCCCCGACGTCGAGGCGTTCGCACCGCTTGTTGAGGCGACGTTCGGGGTGGGCGAGGCCCTTGTCGACCCCGGTGACGAAGGCGCGGACATCGTCGCCCCGTCGACCGTTCGAACGGCCGGGCTGCGCGTGCGGCTGGCGGACCGGGCGCTCCGTCAGACGAACCCCGTGCTCGCCCTTGTAACGCGCCTGCTCGCGCTGGTGACAGGGCGCATCACGGCATCGGACGTGCTGGACATCGCCGATCGAGAGCCGGTCCGCCGACGTTTCCGACTCGAACGCGACGACCTCGCGCGTCTGGAGGAGTGGGCCACCGCGAGCGGAGTCAGGTGGGGTCTTGACGCTGAGCACCGCACACATTTCCGCATGGGTCAGGTGACCGACGGCACCTGGCATGCAGGCCTCGACCGTCTGGCCGCCGGCGTGGCGCTCGCTGAGGATGGTCCCGCGGCTATTCGCTGGCGTCCTGCCGCTGGACGACGTCGACAGCTCGTCGATCGACCTGGCGGGGCGCTTCGCCGAGATGCTCGACCGGCTCCAAGCCGTGGTCGAAGACTGGAGCGAGCAGAAGACGATGGGCTCATGGGCAGCCGCGATCGCCGATGGCGTCGACGCGCTGGGCGCCACCCTACCGTCCGACGCATGGCAGCGGGCTGAGCTGCAACGGCTCCTCGCCGACGTGGTCACCGAGGCGACCTCAAACAGCAAGGTCTCCGACGCACTGTTGGACGTCGCCGACGTCGCAGCGTTACTTGGTAACCGCCTCGCTGGCCGTCCGACTCGCGCCAACTTCCGAACCGGCCACCTGACCGTCTGCACACTGCAGCCGATGCGCTCGGTCCCGCACCGGGTGGTATGTCTCCTCGGCCTCGATGACACGGCGTTCCCACGACGCTCGCGCCGGGACGGCGACGACGTCCTGCTTCAGGTCCCGCACGTGGGCGACCCGGACCCCCGCTCTGAAGATCGTCAGATCCTCCTCGATGCTGTGCTAGCGGCGACCGACAAGCTCATCATCACGTTCACCGGGAACGACGAGCGAACAAACGCGCAGCGCGCACCAGCGGTGCCGGTAGGCGAGTTGCTCGACATCGTCGACCGGACCGCACGATGCCTTGACGACTCACTCGCGCGGACGCGCGTGCTTGTGCACCATCCGCTTCAGAACTTCGACACGCGCAACTTCGAGCCTGGCGCGATCCGCGAGACCACCTCGTGGAGCTTCGACAAGGCGACACTGGCAGGTGCTCGCGCCATTGCCCCCGAGCGAAAGGCGCCGCGGTCGTTCCTCGAGGCGCCGCTGCCGGTCATGAACCGGCCGGTCATCGACCTTGCCGACCTCATCGAGTTCGTTGGCCATCCCGTACGAGCATTCCTCGCGCAGCGGCTCGAGATCCGCGTGGCCCGCGACGAGGACGTCGTCATCGACGCGCTACCCATCAGAGCTCGACGGGCTCCAGCGCTGGGCCATTGGCCAGCGACTCCTCGAGGCGCGTCTGCGCGGCGCCGACGCAACCGAGGCGATCGCGGCCGAGCGAGCCCGCGGATCGCTACCACCCGGCGAGATTGGCATGGCCGTGATCGGGTCGATGGCACCGGAGCTCCGCGCTGTCCTGACCACCGCAGAGCGCATCGGTCTGGACCTGCACGGCGAGCACGCGGCCCTCGACGCGAGGGTTTCCCTGGGCGACGGCCTCACGGTCGGGGGCACGGTCGCCGGACTCGCAGGCGACGTCGTTGAGACGGTCACGTTCTCGCGGGTAAGCGCGAGGCAGCGCCTCGGCTCCTGGGTGCGCGTGCTGCTCCTATCAGCCGCGTTTCCCGAGCGGCCGTTCTCCGCCGCGACGGTGGGTCGCGCACGCCGAAGCGCTTCGAGTGCCGCGACGGTGACGACCGTCCGCATCCCACCGCTGGGGGACGAGCCGAGGTCGCGGCGTGCCCACGCCCTCGCTGAGCTTGAGACACTCGTCGACCTTTACGTCCGCGGCATGCGGGAACCACTGCCCATCTTCTGCGAGACGTCCGCAGCCTACGCCGCAGGCGGCCAAGGAGCGCAGGCCGGAGCGCGCCGCGCGTGGGAGTCGCCGTTCGGCGAAAAGCACGAGGACAAGGACGAACTACACGTGCTCGTGTTCGGACGCGAACGTCCATTCCAGTGGCTGCTGACGCAGCCCCCGCGCGATGGCGAGCAGGGCGAGGGGTGGCGGGACGACGAGCTATCCCGCTTCGGCCGTCTGGCGCATCGGATGTGGTTTGGCCTGGGCAGCTGTGAGCAGGTGACCGACGCATGAGCGTCCCTCGCGAGCCGGAGGCGTTCGATCTGTGCGGCCCATTGCCCGAGGGCGTGATGGTGCTTGAGGCCAGCGCCGGGACCGGCAAGACCTACACCATCGCAGCGCTTGCAACGCGATACGTCGCTGCCGGCGTCCCCCTGGGCGAGTTGCTGATCGTCACTTTCACGAACCTCGCGACGGCTGAACTCCGCGTTCGCGTCCGTGATCGTCTGGCCGGGGCGCGCGACGCGCTCGAGGCCGCGCTGGCCGGCGAGCCGCCGCGTGACCATGACGAGGTGCTCATGTCTCTGGTCGACGGCACGCACGACGAGCTGCACATGCGCCACCGGTACATGGTCCGCGCGCTCGCCGACTTCGACGCAGCGACGATCACAACGATCCATGGCTTCTGCCAGGAGATCCTGAAGGGCCTTGGCGTCGCAGGTGACGTCGACCGTGCGTACTCCTTCAAGGAGAACGCACGCGAAGTTACGGACGAGGTTGTCGACGATCTCTACGTCCGGGGCTTCCGCACCCGGACGCCGCAGTTCAGCCGGAGACAGGCCCGTGACGTCGCCGTCAAAGCCGTCGAGAACCCGTCCACCCGTCTGGTTCCTGACGACGCACCCGAGAACTCCGTCGCCATGATGCGATACCGCCTGGCCGTGCGGGCACGTGAGGAAGTCGACCGTCGGAAGCGCGCCGACGCGGTCATGACCTTCGACGACCTCCTCACACGGCTGCGGAGCATGCTTGAGGACCCGGTGGCTGGCGAGGCGGTCGCGGCCCGTCTTCGCGGCGAGTTCCGAGTCGCACTCGTAGACGAGTTTCAGGACACCGACCCCGATCAATGGGAGATCCTCCGACGGGCGTTCTCACACGATGGCACGACCCTCGTCCTCATCGGAGACCCGAAGCAGGCGATCTACGCCTTCCGCGGGGCGGACGTCTACGCCTATCTCGACGCGAGGCGCATCGCCGGCTCCCAGGCGACCCTGCGCACGAACCGCCGCAGCGATCAGGGCCTGCTCGACGCCTACGACGCTCTTTTCGCCGGTACGCGGCTTGGACACCCAGAGATCGAGTACCGCCAGGTGCAGGCGCCACCTGCTCACCAGTCGCCGCGGCTCTCGGGGGCACATGACAGCGCGCCGCTGCGCATCCGCCTCGTCTCACGCACGGCGCCAGGCATACGTTGTTCCGCTCGAGGCTACGCGGAGTCGATAACCACGCGCGATTACGTGGCGCGCGACGTCGCGGGCGACATCGTCGCGTTGCTCGAGTCGGGTGCGCTGATCGAGGAGCGCGGGACTGATGGGTCGACCCTGCGCCAAAAGACGGTAGGCGCTGGCGACGTCGCGGTCCTCGTCCGCAAGAACGAGCATGCGCGCCTGGTCAAGCAGGCTCTGCAGGCCGCTGGCGTTCCGGCCGTCGTAAACGGAGCGGGCAGCGTCTTCGCCACCGACGCCGCTCGTGACTGGAAGCGGCTTCTTGAGAGCCTTGAGCGCCCGTCGTCCCTCCGCCGGGCGCGCGCCGTCGCGCTGACGCCCTTCCTCGGATGGTCAGCAGAGCAGGTCGGGAGCGCCTCCGAGCACGATTGGGATCGGCTCCAAACACGACTTCACGGCTGGGCTGGCGTGCTGAGTCGCAGCGGTGTAGCGACGCTGCTCGAGCTCATCGGTGCGCAGACCGGCCTCGCCGCTCGAGTGCTTGCAACGATCGGCGGCGAGCGCGTACTCACGGACCTGCGCCACGTCGGTGAGCTCCTGCACGCCGAGGCCGTCGAAGGGCTGCTCGGCGTCACCGCCGCGCTGAGTTGGCTGCGCCGTCGCTGCGCTTCCGACGATCGTGATCCCAACGCCGACGACCGCGCCCGCCGACTCGAATCGGACAGCGACGCGGTCCAGATCCTCACGATCCACCGCAGCAAGGGCCTGGAGTTCCCAGTCGTCTACTGCCCCTACCTCTGGGACCCCGTGTGGATCCGCAGCGACCCCGCACCGCTGACCTTCCACGACCCGGATCATGATGACGACAGGACGCTCGATCTCGCACTCGATCGGCAGCTGCCGAGCTTCCGGTTGCATGCCGCGCGTGACAAGCGCGAGCAACTCGACGAGGAGTTGCGCCTGGCGTACGTTGCGCTGACGCGCGCCCAGCACCAGGCAGTCGTCTGGTGGGCCGGGACGTTCTTTAGCCGCGATTCGTCGCTCGGACGGCTGGTGTTCGAGCGCGACGCCGACGGGCATGTGCTCTCAGAGGGCACGTTCACACCCGCCGACGCGAGCGCGCTCGCCCGCTTCCAAGAGCTCGCCGCTAGCGCGCCCAGCAGCATCTCGGTCGACATCGCCGAGCTCAGCGACGATGCGTCGTGGAGCCCACAGCGCGATGCGGGCGCCCACCTCGACGCGGCTGAGTTCAACCGGACGCTCGACGCTCGGTGGCGGCGCACGTCGTACAGCATCATCGTCGCAGGCGTTTACGAGGCGCAGGTCGCCAGCGAGCGTGAGGAAATCGCCGGCGCCGACGACAGCCCCGCCGAACGCCCCCTTCGCGCCACGCGGGCGGCAGCGACGGATCCGTTCGCAGCGTGGCAGACCACGCCGTCTCTGCTCGACAGCCTTCCTGCTGGTGCGCGTACGGGGACGTTCGTTCATCGCATCCTCGAGTGCACCGACTTCGCCGCTGAGGATCTTGATGCAGAACTCGTCCAAGCCGTCGACGAGCAGTTGATCCGCCGCCGCATCGACGTCGGCGACCGCGCTGGGCTGATTCGCGGCCTCAGTGCTGCGATCGATACGCAGTTAGGCCCTCTCGCTGGTGGCCGACGCCTGCGAGACGTCGCGGCTGGCGACCGACTGAACGAGCTGACGTTCGAGCTGCCACTGGTCGGCGGCGACTCGCCAGCGAGCGAGCTGACACTTGCTGCCATTGCGGGGACGCTGCGAAAGCACGTGCCGCCCGGCGATCCCCTGGACGGCTACGCCCAACGGCTCGCTGACCCAGCGCTGCGGCCGCGGCTGCGCGGCTACCTCACGGGCACGATCGATGCGATCGTGCGGCACAGCGCGGACGGTGGCACCCCGGCGTTAATGATCCTTGACTACAAGACCAACCGGCTCGCGCCACTGGGCGAGGCGCTAACAGCGTGGCACCACCGACCCCACGCTCTGGCGGCCGAGATGCATAACCGCCATTACGCGCTGCAGGCGCTGCTGTACGCCGTCGCGGCGCATCGGTACCTGCGCTGGCGTCTACCGGGCTACGACGCCAAGGCGGCGAGCCCTGCTGTCCTCTACCTCTTCTTGCGCGGGATGACCGGAGCATCCACCCCCGTAGCGGATGGCGCACCGGCCGGCGTTTTCGCCTGGCAACCACCTCCGGGCCTGGTGCCCGAGCTCAGCGACCTCTTTGACCAAGGAAGCCACGCATGACGACGTTGCGCGAACGCGATCCGTTCGACGCCCGGCTCGTGCGGCTCGCGCCGCCACCGCTAGACGCGTTCAACGACGCGGGCGTGTTGACGGCCGCCGACATCCAGATTGCCCGCCGCCTCGGCGCGCTGGCCCGCGATCACGAGCCCCTCGTGCTGCTCGGTCTCGCGCTCGCCGTGCGAGCGCCGCGGATGGGGCACGTGCTCGTAGACGTCTTGACTGTCCGCAGCACCGTCGCTGTCGATACCGAGGAGCCCGTCGACTTGGCGGCCCTGCCGTGGCCGGACCCGGAGGCATGGCTGCAGGCGCTAGCCGGCTCGCCGCTCGTCACCGTCGGCGAGGACGAGGCACCCGCCTTGCGGCCGCTCCGGCTCGTCGGGTCGCGGCTATATCTGGAGCGCTATTGGCGCGAGGAGCGCGAGGTCGCGGCGGGGCTACTGGCTCGCACCGGGCCCTCCGATGACGCGGATCCCGACAGCCTCGAGCCCCTGCTCCAGCGGCTGTTTCCGGACCCGCGATCTTCCAGCCAGCGCGCCGCCGCTCTGGCAGCGATCGCACACCGCCTCACCGTTGTCGCTGGCGGACCAGGAACGGGCAAGACTTCGACCGTCGCACGAATCGCGGCGCTCTTGTTCGAGCAGGCGGCGGAATCCGGCGGCCGTCACCCGCTCATTGCGCTTGCCGCTCCGACCGGGAAGGCGGCTGCTCGCCTCGAGGAGGCCGTCCACGAGCAGGCGCGCAACATGGCGGTGGACGATGCGGTGCGCGAGCGGCTGCTCGCACTGAGCGCCTCAACGCTGCACCGCCTGCTCGGTTCCAAGCCTGGGAGCCGCACACGGTTTCGCCATGACCGCATGAGTCGGCTCGCCCACGATGTGGTCATCATCGACGAGGCGTCCATGATGTCGCTCACGCTCACCGCACGGTTGCTCGAGGCGGTGCAACCGGAAGCCCGCCTTGTACTCGTTGGCGATCCCGGTCAGCTCGCCTCTGTCGAGGCCGGCGCCGTCCTGGGAGACATCGTGGCGGCGTCACCGGAACCGCGCGATAGGTCGCGGACGGTCGCCGTCCTCTCCGAGGAGTTCCGCTACGGCGAGGCGATCTCGAGTATCGCCCGCGCGGTCCGTGCCGGTAACGGGGACGCGACCGTTGTTGCGCTGCGAGACGCCCCCGACGACGTGGTCACCTGGGTGGACGTAGACGCGGCCGACCCAGCTGTGCCGATCCACGCAGTCCGCAACGCAGCGGTCGCGGCGGGACGGGCCATGATCGCGGCGGCCCGCGAGGGACGAGGCCGCGAGGCGCTCGACGCGCTTGCGACGTTCCGGCTTGTGTGCGGGCACCGCCGCGGCCCCTACGGCGTCTCCACTTGGATGCCGCGCGTCGAAGGTTGGCTGGCAGACGACATCGATCTGGCTGGCGGTTACGGCCACCAGTATCCCGGGCGGCCGCTGCTCATCACCGCCAACGACTACGACCTCGAGCTGTTCAACGGCGACACCGGCGTGATCGTCACGGCGCATGACGGCTCGCTTCAAGCAGCCTTCGAGCGTCGCGGGGAACTGGTCTACGTCCGTCCTGGGCGCCTTGCGGCGGTGGACACCGTCTACGCGATGACCGTGCACAAGAGCCAGGGCTCCCAGTTCGGCACCGCAGCGGTGATCGTGCCGCCAGAGGGTTCGCGGCTTCTAACCCGAGAGCTGCTCTACACCGCCGTCACGCGCGCACAGTCACGCCTCATCGTCGTCGGTCCCGAACAAGCGATTCGCGCCGCGGTGTCCCGGCCCGCAACACGGGCCTCTGGCCTGACTGACATCTTGGCGGATCATGGACTCCGCCCGTAGAGGAGGTCGTGGCGTCGCACGATGAGATCGCCGTGGGAGATACGGTTTCACTCTGACGACGCACGACCTCAGCAACCCGATCCTGAACTCGCCGTACGAGCCTCCGGCGGCGCATTTCGAGCTGGGCGATCACGGGCCGACCGGCGAGGTCCTCCCGGGTCGGCGCCCGAGCGAGTCGTTCATCCCGGTTCCCGTCAGCAGGAAAGGGCGGGCGGCGGCCGGCGAGGCGCTCGTCATGGACTTCGACGTGACGGGCGAGCGGCGTGAGCAGAACACGCTGATCAACGACATCCGGCGCGAGGTCGAGAAGTGGCGCGCCGGTAACTGGAACGGCGTCACCCCGTACACCCGCAAGCTGCTGACGCACTGGAGCGACCGCGAGGAGCCGGTCCTCTTCTGCCAGCGCGAAGCGGTCGAGACCGCGATCTTCCTCGCGGAGGTTGCGGGCCGGCACGGAACGGCCGACTACCGCCGCCGGCTCGAGCCGGAGAACGCGCTGCACAACGACGGGCTTCCTCGCGTCGCCCTGAAGATGGCGACCGGTTCCGGCAAGACCGTCGTGATGGCGATGCTGATCGCGTGGCAGACCGTCAACAAGGTCCATGCGCCGCGCGACGCCAGGTTCGCGAAGCGGTTCCTCGTGATCGCTCCGGGCATCACGATCCGCGACCGCCTCGGCGTCCTGCGTCCGGAGCGCGAGGACAGCTACTACCGCGAGCGCGACCTGATCCCGCCGGACCTCTGGGAAGCCGTGCTGCAGGCGCAGGTCGAGATCGTCAACTACCACGCGTTTCTCCCGAAGGACGCGAAGGAGATCAAGGGAGTCTCAGCGACGACTCGCAAGCTGCTGCGCGGCGGCAGGCCCGGCACGGCGGACGCGTTCCGCGAGACGCCGGAGCTTGTGGCCGCGCGGATCCTCAAGCGGTTCGGCGCCGGTAAGGGAGAGGTCGTGGTGCTCAACGACGAGGCGCACCACTGCTACCAGGACAAGCTGCTCGAGCACCCCGACGAGGACGCCGAGAAAGAGGACGAGGATCGCAACCGCGAGGCGCGTGTCTGGTTTCGCGGCGTCGCCGACCTGCACCGCGCCGTCGGCGTCAAGACGGTCTACGACCTCTCGGCGACGCCGTACTACCTCAAGGGCTCCGGCTACTACGAGGGCTTCATCTTCCCGTGGGTCGTGAGCGACTTCTCGCTGATGGACGCGATCGAGTCGGGGATCGTGAAGGTGCCGCGGATCCCGGTCGACGACGACGCTCCGGAGAAGGGCCTGGCGTACCGAGAGCTGTGGGACAAGATCGATCCGCCGCTGCCCAAGAAGGTCAAGAAGGACGTCGAGTTCGGAGCGACCGGCTGGGCGCCGCCCGTCGTCCTCGAAGGCGCGATGCGCAGTCTCTACCGCAGCTACGAGCAGAGCCACGACGCCTACGAGACAGGAGCTCGCCGCACCTCGGCGAGCCGCCGCCGGTGATGATCGTCGTGTGCCCGAACACCGCCGTGTCCAAGCTCGTGTTCGACTGGATCGCGGGCCGCGAGTTCGAGAAGGCCGACGGCACGCGGCAGTTCGTGCCCGGCAACCTGCCGCTCTTCAGCAACGTCGTCGACGGGGCATGGACCAGCCGCCAGCGGACGCTGCTCGTCGACTCGGCGCAGATCGAGTCCGGCGACCCGCTCTCCAGCGAGTTCAAGAAGGACGCCGCGCTCGAGATCGCCGCCTTCAAGCAGGCGTACCTCGCGCGCAACCCCGGTGCCGACGCCGACAAGCTCACCGACGGCGACCTCCTGCGCGAGGCGATGAACACGATCGGCAAGTCGGGCAAGCTCGGCGAGCACATCCGCTGCGTCGTGTCCGTCTCGATGCTCACCGAGGGCTGGGACGCCAACACGGTCACCCATGTGCTCGGCGTCCGCCCGTTCCGCAGCCAGTTGCTGTGCGAGCAGGTCGTCGGGCGCGGGCTGCGACGGCGCAGCTACGCGATCGACGAAGCCAGCGGCCACTTCGCGCCCGAGTACGCCGAGGTGTACGGCGTGCCGTTCAGCTTCCTGCCCGGCGACAAGACGGTTCCCAAGGGCAAGGACCCGCGGCCGGCGGTCGAGGTCCGGGCGCTGCTGGACCGAGCCGACCTGTCGATCCGCTTCCCGAAGCTCGACGGCTACCGCATCGAGCTGCCCGACGAGGAGCTCGAGGCGGCGTTCGGCGAGGACTCGAAGCTCCATCTCAGCCAGGAATCGGTCGCGCTCTGGGTGAAGAACCAGGGCGTCGTCGGCGCCGCCGAGACGATCGACCTCGACGAGGTCCGCAACGCTCGCCCGCAGCGGATCGCCTACGCGATCGCCAAGGTGCTCGTCACGCGCGAGGAGTTCTTCGCCGCGATGGACGGCGTCGAGAAGCCCTGGCTGTTTCCGCGCCTCGTGGCGATCAGCCGGCAGTGGCTCGACGAGTGCGTCACGACCGCGCCGGACACGACGGTCGGCTATCTCCTGCTGTCGCAGGCGTGCGCGCACGCCGCCGAGAAGGTCTTCGGCTCGATCGTCCACCGCCCCGGCAGCCGGGCTCCGATCGTGATGCCGATCATGCGGCGCTTCGACCCGGAGGGCAGCACTGACGAGGTGCGCTACCTGACTCGCAAGGTCGTCATGGATCCCGCCGCCGACGAAGTCTCCGCTCAACCACGTCGTGCTCGACGGCCTGAAGGGCAACTCGTGGGAGGAAGGCCTCGCGCACCTCCTCGAACGCGACTCACGCGTGCTGTCCTACGTCAAGAACGAGCGTCTCGGCTTCACGATCCCGTACGTCCACCAGGGATCGACCCACGAGTACGTCCCCGACTTCCTCGTGCGCGTCAAGACCGAGCCCGACGACGTCGACCGCACGCTGATCATCGAGGTGTCGGGCACCCTGAAGTCCGCCAGCGCGGCAAGCGCGAAGGCCACGACCGCGCGCGACCAGTGGTGCGCCGCGGTCAACAACTGGGGTCAGCACGGGGTGTGGGGGTACGTCGAGATCGGAAACCCCGCGCTCGCCGACCAGGCCGACGCCGTCGACGCCGCGATCAAGAAGCTCTACGTCAACGACCGCGAGCTGCTCGGCGTGGCGAGGTAAGGAGACCAGCCGTGGCCGCCCAGGAAGCCGACAGGACCAACCCCGGTCGATGCGATCACGCACGCCGACAAGCGCGCGAACCTCCCGACCGCCGACGCGCACGAGTTCGTCGCCCCGGAGATCGAGCAGCCCGTCGAGGTCCGCTACCCGCGCGACCCGACGCTCGACCCGCAGCTCGTCTGGAAGGGCAAGGACGAGCTCGACGGCGAGGACCTCGTCGCCGACGCGCCGCCGATCTACATCCAGGAGAAGATCGACCCGCGGGTCCTGATCGAGAACCTGCGCCGCACCGCGGCCCGGCCCGAGGACGAGCCCGAGCTGACGCTGTTCGAGTCCTTCGACGGGCTCGGCGACCTCGACCTCGTCGACTTCTACCGCCACGAGGCCAACTGGTCGAACCGCATGATCCTCGGCGACTCGCTGCAACGTCATGGCGAGCCTCGCCGAACGCGAGGCGCTGCGCGGCAAGGTCCAGATGATCTACATCGACCCGCCGTACGGGATCAAGTTCGGCTCGCAACTGGCAGTCGTCAGCCCGCAAGCGCGACGTCAAGGACGGCAAGCTCGCCGACGCGACCCGCGAGGTCGAGCAGATCAAGGCCTTCCGCGACACCTGGGAGCTCGGCATCCACTCCTACCTCACGTACCTGCGCGACCGGCTGCTCGCGGCGCGGGACCTGCTGACCGAGAGCGGGTCGGTCTTCGTCCAGATCGGCGACGAGAACGTGCACCTCGTGCGGTCGCTGATGGACGAGGTGTTCGGGAGCGAGAACTTCGTCAGCCAGATCACGTTTCAGAAGACCACCGGCGCCGGCAGCTCGAGCGAACTATGCTCGGCGGCACGTCGACTACGTGCTCTGGTATGCGCAAGGATCCGAGCGACGCGTCAAGTACCGGCCAGCTCTATCCGACCGAAGTCGTCGGCGGCGGCGGGAGCGGCCAGTACACGTGGGTCGAGCTGCCCGATGGCGACGCCGGCGCATGACGCGCGACGAGCGCGGAGCTCGGAGCGCTGCCAGCGGTGCACGGGTCTTTCGCGCGATCAGCTGACCTCACAGCCAAGCCCGGTCGGAGCAGACGACGGTCGTTTCCCGGTACGATCGATGGCCGAGACGTTCCGCCCGGCGAGCGGCAGCTGGAAGACGAACGTGGCAGGGATGGAGCGGCTCGCTGGCGCGAGCCGGCTGATCGCAGTGCGGCGAACACGCTGCGCTACGTCCGCTATCTCGATGACTTTCCCGCGTTCCCGCTCAACAACATCGTGGGACGACACCGGACGTCGGGCTTCGGCGATCCGAAGATCTACGTCGTTCAGACGAATGCCGAAGGTCATCGAGCGCTGCATGCTGATGACGCACCGACCCCGGCGACCTTGTGCTCGACCCGACCTGCGGCTCCGGCACCACGGCGCTACGTCGCCGAGCAGTGGGGGCGGCGTTGGATCACGATCGACACCTCGCGGGTCGCGCTCGCCCTTGCCCGGCAGCGGCTCATGGGCGCGCGGTATCCCGTACTACCTGCTCGCCGACTCCGAAGCGGGCCGCGCGAAGGAGAGCGCGCTGTCCGGCAGCGCCGCTGCCGCCGGCCGAGGTCCGCAACGACATCCGGCACGGGTTCGTCTACGAGCGGGTCCAGCACATCACGCTGAAGTCGATCGCCAACAACCCCGACATCGTCGAGGGCATGTGCCGCGAGGAGATCGACGCGGCGATCAGGCGGCACGCCGAGTTCGAGCTGCTCTACGACAAGCCGTACGAGGACAAGAAGAAGGTCCGGGTCGCCGGGCCGTTCACGGTCGAGAGCCTGTCGCCGCACCGCTCGCTCGGCTTCGCCGGCAGCGCGTCGGCGACGGCGGCGCGGTCAACACCGACACGGTCGCCGACCCCGGCGACGGCGACGCCGCGTTCGAGCAGTCGATCATGGCCAACCTGCAGGCGGCCGGGATCCAGAACGGCCGCAAGAACGAGCGGCTCGAGTTCGACAGCGTCGAGCCCTACGCCGGCGCCTACATCCAGGCGGTCGGCCACGCGAGAGCAAGCCGAGGAGGGCACGCCGAAGCGGATCGGCATCACGATCGGGCCGCAGTACGGCACGGTCGGCCCGGCGTTCGTCAAGGACGCGGCGCGCGAGGCGATCAGGGACGCGGACCTCGACCTGCTGTGCGTCCTGGCGTTCGCGTTCGACCCGCAGGTGCTTGGTGCTCAGGCGACGAGTACGCGGCATCGGCGGACGACTTCGCGGAGGTCGCCGCCGAGCGCAGGCTCGGCCGCATCCCGGTGCTGCTCGTCCGCATGAACGCCGACCTGGTGATGGGCGAGGAGCTGAAGAAGACCGGCGCCGGCAACCTGTTCACGGTCTTCGGAGAGCCCGACATCGAGATCGAGACGAGTCGGCGACGAGCTGCGCGTCGTGCTGCGCGGCGTCGACGTCTACGACCCGAACACCGGCGAGTTGCGCAGCGACGACACCGACCAGATCGCGCTGTGGATGATCGACACGCGCCTACGACGGCGAGTCGTTCTTCGTCCGCCACTGCTACTTCACCGGCGACCAGAACCCGTACGAGCGGCTCAAGAAGGCGCTGAAGGCCGAGATCGACGAGGACGCCTGGGCCGAGCTGTACGGCACGACGTCCCGGCCCTTCGCCGCGACCGGAGTCAGGCAGGATCGCCGTCAAGGTGATCAACGACTACGGCGACGAGGTGCTGAAGGTCTTCGACGTCTGAACGACCCGCGCTCACGGCTGCGCGTGCTTGCAGACGGTGCGCACCTCGCAGGCGCGGCAGCCGGGCCCCGGGTTCGGGGCGTAGTCGCGGGCGCGGATGCGCGCCGCGGCGGCCGTGACGGTCTGCTCTGCGGCTTGCGATGTCGGCCGCAGCGACCCCGACCGGGTCGCGGGCCGCCTTCTTGAGGTCGTGGACGAACGCCGCGCGAACGTCGAGGCCCTCGCGCAGCCCGGCGTTTGCGTAGACCTGGAGTTGCAGCGCGTGGTCGAGCGCGGTTCCCCGCACGGACGTCTTGTAGTCGACGAGCGCGAGCGCGGTCGGCACTCCTCCCTCGTGGTCGAGGATCACGTCGGCGCGGCCGCTGATCGTGACGCCGTCGAGGTGCAGCTCGAACGGGCGCTCGGTCTCCCAGATCCGGTGAAGGTCGGCTTGGTGCTTCGTCGCGTAGGTCGTGATGAGCCGGCGCGCGGCATCCTTGAGCTGGCGGTGGGCGACCTTGTTCGCCGTCGGCAGGAAGAAGCTCGAGTCGAGGATGTGCGTCGATCTCCGTCGGCGTCGGCACGTGCCCCGTGTCCCGAGTCGTCTCGGCGATTGATCGCAGGACGTGGTGGACGGCCTTGCCGTAACCGAGCTCGGGAGCGAGCCGCGGCTGGAAGCCGATCAGGTTCCGCAGCCGGTACGCCATCCCGCAGTCGATGAAGGACGCCAACTCGCTGAACGTGATCATCAGCGCGGCGTCGCTGCCGTGCTGGCGCGCCTCGATCGGCGGGAGTTTGATGTCCTCGGGGGCGATTGCGTGGGCGGAAAGCTCGGCGTGGTACGGGCTCTGGGCGACGCGCTGCTTCGTCACCCGCCGGTGGCGCGACACCGAGAGCCAGTCCCGCGCACGTGTGATCGCCACGTAGAACAGCCGGCGCTCGTCTGCGTCGCCGCCCTCGTAGCGCGTCGCGTCGAACATCGAGCGGGGCACCAGCCAGTCTTGGATCTGGCCCGAGCGCGACGAGGGGAAGCGCTTCGCCGTGACGGCCGGGACGAACACGGCGGGCCACTCAAGGCCCTTGGCGCGGTGGACGGTCGTGAGGTCGATCGCGTTGAGCGCGAAGTCGTCCTCGCCGTCGAAGCCCTCGTAGGCCCCTTGCGCGTAGTTGATGATGTGCAGCGCGAGGTTGCGGTAGTACCAGGTGCCGCGGCTCTCGCCGCCAACCTGTTCGCCTTCGGCGGCGCCGTCGGGCCGCGCGCGTCGGCGCACGGACTCATAGTCGGCGAGGAGTGCGGAGAAGCGGGCCAGGGTCCCGAGGCGGTTGACCGCAAGCGGGTCGGACAGATCCCATGCGCGGACGTCAAGGACCGTGAGCAGCTCGTAGAGCTCGCCGACGAGGTCGGCTGTGCGATCGGACCTGGGAACGGCTGTCTTCCACTCCAGCAGTGCGCGGCGCAGGCGGTTGCGCGCCGGCGGCGTCGAGCGAGAATGCCGCCTGGAACTCGTCGAAGATCTCCCCGTCGGCGAGCAGTTGGCCGCGCTGATACTGCTCTCGCCACTCGATGTCGCTGAGCCAGGCCATCGTCTTACCGAGGACGCGGCCCTCGGGTTGGTCGAACAGGCCGGTCCGGCCGCCGGGTTGCACGGGGATGCCGAACGTCGAGAACTGGTCGGTCAGGGCGCCGTAGGAGGCCCGGCCGCGCACGAGCACTGCGATTTCGCGGGGCTCGACGCCGCCGCTGATCAGCTCGTCGATCAGCCAAGCGATCTGTCCGGCCTCGTCCGCGGCCGTGTCCTCGTCCCAGACGACGACCTCGGGTCGAGGCGCGGCTGATTCCCGCGACGGCAGCATCTGCTTGTCGATGCGATCGGGGATCGACTCGGCGAACGCGTTCGCGGTCGCGATCACCTGCGGGCGCGAGCGGCGGTTCGTTGTGATCGCGAAGGTCGCGACGTTCTCGTAACGCGACGAGAAGGTCACGATGCTCCTCACGTCGGAGCCGCGCCACTGGTAGACCGCCTGCTGGTCGTCGCCAACCACGCACAGCTCGACGCCAGGGCCCGCGAGCAGCCGAATCAGGCGCTCCTGGGCCGGGTTGACGTCCTGGTACTCGTCGACGATCAGGTGGCGCAGCGTCGTGTGTATCCGCGACGCAAGCTCAGGGCGTTCGAGCTCGCGGACCGCGCCGACGATCTGCCGTCCGTAGGTCAGCAGCCGGTAGCGCTCGAGCGTCGCGTAGTAGTCGCGCAGAACGGTGCCGAACGGGTCGGGCATCGTCGCGGGATCGAGCAGCTCGTTCTCGACGACGTCGACCCCGGTAAGGAACGCGTCGATCGAAGCGAATAGCCGATTGCCGGGGTCGAGTTGGCGGACCTCCAGTCGGCCGGCTTCGCGCGAGAGGAATGCGGTCAGCTGGTTGTCGTCGAGCACGTCGTAGGTCTCGTAGCGCGGGACGTGCTGCTGCAGCAGCCGGAAGCAGTACGAGTGGATCGTGCCGACGAACAGACCGTTGAGCCGATCGAGCGTCTGTCGTCCGAGTCGTGCTTCGACGCGTTCGATGATGCGCTCCTTGAGCTCGGCGGCGGCGCGATCGGTGAAGGTGAACGCGACGATTCCCTCGGGCGCGGACTCCGTCGGCCAGCAGGTCGACGGCGCGCTGCGACACCACCTCGGTTTTTCCCGATCCGGCGGAGGCGATGATCTGCAGGTGACTCCCGCGATGACGGACCGCATCGAGCGCGGCGCCGGTCAGGACCGGGACGTTAGCTGCGCGCTTCACGGGGGCGTCACCGAGGTCGGCACGCGGCAGACCGTAACGCTGCCGCCCCGCCATGTTGGCGGATGGGATGCAATCCTCCCGGCGCCGAATGGGCGTGCTGTCAAACCGCAGGCTTCCGCAACCGATGCGTCGGGCGGACACGCTGTCCTCGCACGGTGCGATCAATCGGGGCGATGGGGCCGAAGGTGAGCGGTGGACCGCTTGTCATCGGCCCGGCCCGTCTACCTGAGCGTGGGTGCTGCCTGAAACCTAGACGGCGGCGAGAGCATTAGCCAGGGGGTCACCAGGCCCTCGGCTGCGACGAGCAGGGCATCGATGGATCGACGCCACCGCTCCATTCCGGCGCGGCCGCTTCAATGGCAGCCGCTTGTCTCACCACGCCAGTGGGCGATCCTCGCGCACGCCCTCAGCGACCGCCCGGAGATCCTCGACGACTCTGCGCGTCGTCCTGACGCAGCTCTCGCCCGGCGTCCGCAGCGCGCTGGTGGCCAACCTCATGGAAGCTCTCGCATCAGATGCACGCCCGACGCGTGCCGTCTGGAGCGCTCTGGCGATCACCGGACACGAGGTCAAGCTGTGCTCGGCGGCGGCGCTCGGGCGGCTGCACGCTCTCGGCGACGATGCGCCCCTGGGGCGGGTGAAGCCGCTTCGGCCGACGGAGTAGCGCACGTGGGCCACGTCCGTACACTGGCGGGACTTCTCGCCTCCGTTCGCCGATGCCCGTCATCACCCCGACAGAGATCCCGATGAGTCGCCCCGCTCACGATCGGTTCGAGCGGGTGATCGCCGAGCACTACGAGAGCCTCAAGCCCGAGGTGCTCGCGACCGTCCGCGGCAAGCTCGCCGTCGACAGCCTGCACCCCGACCCGTCCGATCTCGACGCGGCGTACAACGCGGCGTGGCACGCGCTGTACGAGCAGTCTCGTCGGCGCGACGAGGAGGTCAGCAACCTCGGCGGGTGGCTGGCGATGATCACCTACCGGCGCGCGATCGACGACGTCCGGCGCGCGCGCATCAAGTACCGCGCGCCCGTGGCCGTCGGGGAAGGCATCAGCCAACTCGGCTACGAGCACGACGTCGACACTGAACTCGCCGATCGCCAGCGCTACCACCAGTGGCTCATGTCGGTCCGGCTGCGGCTGAACGCGCGCGAGCAGCAGGCGGTGAGCCTGTGCGTCCTGCACGAGCACTCGCGCAGAGATGCCAGCGACATGATGGGCATCGACATCAAGCGCCTGGACAAGATCATGGTGGCGGCCAACAAGAAGCTCGGCGGGCTGCTGGAGGCGATCAACCGCGGTGAGTGGTGTCAGGAGCAGCGATCCCTCATCAAGGCATACGCCCTCGGTCTGCACGAGGAGGGCGGTGAGCGCCACGAACTTGCCGTGGCGCACGTCATGGAATGCCAGGCATGCGCGGCTTACGTGCGGTCCTTGCGAGGCCTGGCCGTCGTCCTGCCCGCACCTGCGCTGCTGGCCAGCGCTGTGGGAACCGGCGGGGGCATCCTCGGAGGGCTGAGCGGGCTGTTCAATGGAGGCGGCGCGACGGTCGGCGGCACGGGCACCGCTGCCGGAGGAGGCGGGGCAGCGCTGCTGAGCGGCATCGGCGCGAAGACAGCGGCGCTGTGCGTCAGCGCTGTGTGTGCTGCCGGCGGAGCAGCGATCGTCGTGGAGAGCGCGCCCGATGCCAAGACGCCTGCGGACTCGGCGTCAGCGAGCCGCCCGACACCCCGTATCGGGGCAGCGAAGACCGTGACCCCCAATCACTCCACGACGACCAGCTCTGGCACGACGGCCCCGTCCAGCATCCCCAAGAAGCGCAGGCCGCCCGATCCGAAGAGCAAGGGCGCGCAGGAGATCGCGGAGCTCGGCATCGAGCCGCAGGCCACGTCGGCGCCACCGACGAGCCGGTCTGTCGCGGCCTCTGTGCCGCGCGCAGCCTCCGCCTCAGAGTTCGGAATCGGCCCCTGACGCGCAACTCGTGAGGTACACGACGGTTCACACCAGCAGATCCTTGCGAGCGTTCGAGCAGATCGCGAGAGGCCCGCGACGGGCGTACTCTTGCCGCCAAGGTGACGCTGCCACGGTGCGCGCGAACCCCCGGAGGACCCTCGTAGGCGTCGCAATGATCACGACCAAGGGGCGGAGATGAAGCGAATGTTCAGCAACGGGCGCTACGCCAACGTCACGGCGACCTTGGCGCTGATCGTCGCCCTCGGCGGCACGAGCTATGCGGCGGTCGTCCTTCCGCGCAACAGCGTCGGCAGCAAACAGCTCAAGAAGGGAGCGGTGACCAACAGCAAGCTGCGCACGAGCGCCGTCACGTCGGGGACCGTGAGGAACGGATCGCTTCGCGCTAAGGACTTCAAAGCCGGCCAGCTTCCGGCCGGACCTGCGGGACCGGCCGGTCCTGCGGGTGCGACGAACATCGTCAGCCGCCGAGTCCCCTCGGCGCCAGTGGCGGCCGGTGCGGTCGGCGCGGTGAAGATGTCGTGCGTCCCAGGAGAACGGGCGATCACCGCGGGGCTGCAAAGTGACGGGGATCTGCTGAACATCTTCGACATCACGGAGAGCTTCCCGACGACGACAAGCGACGTGCCGACCGGGTGGTACCTGGAGGCGAAGAACACGGCATCCGCGTCGAACCAGTTCCTCGCGTTCCTGGTGTGCGCAAAGCCGTGAGCAACGGCGGCAGGACAGCCGCTACGGCGTGACGAGCACGCGAACGCTGCGCGAGTGTCCAGTCGCCCAGTCGTAGCCGGTCTGGGCGGGAACGACGGCGCGGAACGTGTACCGGGTTGGCCGGCGCGTAGCCTCGAAGCGGTGCGTCATTCGCCAGCGGCCCTGGGAGTCGGCCTCTGTCGTGGCGAACGTGCGCCACTTGCCGCGGACGATCGCCTGCAGGTAGACGCTCTTCTTGTCGATCAGGTGCTTCTTGATGACCTGCCCGGTGAAGGTGAGCGTGTCGCCGTTGCGATAGCCGCCCTGGTCGGACTGGATCGTCGTGGTTGCCTGCACTCGCAGGTCACCGCTCGGCGATCTGGCGTCGGTGTTGCTGTTCGTAGTCGGGAAGTAGACGAGGCGCACCTGGCGGCTGGGGGTACGGGCGGGCAGGCGCGCCGACACGACGCCGTTGCGCGACGTGATCAGCGGCTTGCGCGCGATTCGCCACTGGCCGCTACGCACCCGCGACGCCAGCCACACGCGCGCGCCGGCGATCGGCTTCTTGCCGGCCGTCCTGACGCGGCCTCGGATTCGCGCGGGCGTCGAGTACCGGACCGTCCGTCGCTTGGCGGTGCGGCGACCGCGCACGAACCCCAGCGTCAGCTTCGTACGCGTGCCGGCGTTCGAACCGTTGGCCTTGCCACCGCCCTCAACGCGCAGGTCGGGGTTGTAGAAGCCGTTCTTCGGGTCGTAGAAGCCGCCGGGCGCCGCGAGCGCGGCGCGAGCTGAGCTCAGAACCGTGTCCTGTCCCGCGGCGTCCGTCGCGACAGCGGTCACCTGATGGGGCTCGTTGTCAGGCATCTGCGCCGCGCTGAGCGTCAGCAGCCCCGTCAATGAGTTGGGGCACGGCTTCATGAGGTTGTACTCGAGCGGATCGGCATTGGACGGGTCGACGTCCGTGCAATCGGCGCCACCGGAGACGCGTTGCACGACGTTGCCGTCGACGCGGAGGGTGACCTCACGCACGCCGCCTCCGCCATCGGACGCCGTGGCTTCGATCGGCGTCCCGGGGCCGACCCGCAGCCCGTCGCGCAGGCCGTCCGCCTTGCCCGTCGGCGCGGCGGCATCCTCGACGACCGTCTTGACGCGATAGGCCTGGTACTGGGCGACCGCCTCGCCGGAGCTGCACGCGCTGACGCACGCGGCTGACAGCCCCACGACCGGCGTTCCGCGTCTGTTCAGGACGCGAAGCTGTGGGAACGATTGGTGGTTGAGCCGGGAGAACGCGACGCTGGGATTGCTTGTCGTGATCGCGCCGAACGCGCCGGTCTTCTGAACGACGAACGCACTGTCGTTGCAGCATCGCCCCGTGCCGTCGAACGGATCGGTTGCGCCGGTCGGGTCGAGGAACACGTTTCCCAGTGCATAGACGCGGATCGCCCCTCGCGCTGACGACGGAAGCACCTGCCAGCTCCACCAGACGTCAAGGCTCGTGATACGCGTTCCCTGCGTTGCCGCGACGACCCAACCGGCGTTTGCGGGACGATCTCCTGAGGCCGCCCGGGCGCGTGCGAGGAACGCCCCGACGGGCGCCGACGGCTCGGCGCAGGTGGCCTGCACGTCGGCGAGGCCGGCGTCCATGGCCCGCACCCAGCTTCCAACGCTCAACGGGGCTCCGCTGCCGTTCGCGCACGCCCAGACCGTGTAGGAGGCCGCTTCAGCGTTGGGCGGCGCCGCGGTGGCGATCATCGAGAGAGCGAGCGCGATGATGAGACAGACCACTCGGCGGTGGCGGTCGACCGCTCGATCGTCAGCTTCGCTCTGGAGGCGTGGCGTGCCCTGCGGCGCCCGCGAACCCCGGACATCAGCGCATCCTTCCGTGCCGTCGTGAGAACCCGGCGTGACTGCGGCGCGATGCTATCGGCCACGAGCTGACGGCTCCACTGGGTCACTGCAGTGCGGCGCGCTCGTTGACCACCGGGCAGATCGCCGCCGTCCCAGCGGACGCAAGACGGCGCTGCGTCGGGCTCGGCGACGGCGCCGCGTGCCGGTTCCGGCATCTCGATCGAGGAAAGCGCAGCTCTGGTCGGGTTGCGCAGCATCCGTTCTCCCTTCGGTTTGGGCGTGCAGGGCCCGGCGGGGCTGAGTTGCCGGAGCCGCCAGGGCGGCCGCAGCTGAGACGACTGGCCGGGTACCGGGCGACCGGATCGGGCCGGCGACGATCGCGACAGCGGTCGACGAAGTCGACTGTGCCCTGCCTGCACAGGGGCTCCGACAGTCCCGGGTCACCGAAGGCACGCGCGCCCGCACGCGATTGTCATACCCGCCTGTCGCACCTTGGCCCTCGTTGACACCCCCTGAGTCGGCCCTGGTGCGAATCCGGGTCGTCGGCGGTCTCGCACGATCTGCCGGGGGTCAGGTGCGCCGGCGGCACGACAGCACCACGCGACTCAAGAGCGACCGCTTACCCAACCGAAAGGAGGCGAATGACCATCACCAACGTCGGCTCCGACCCCTCCGAGGGCGCAGGCGTCGACGAGCCTCACGTGTCCGACGCGGTGTCCGCGAATGCTCCCGACGGTCGTGCGATCACGGCGAGCTGTGGCTGCGACTCGGTCTGCGAGGGCCTACACGATCTGCCGCACGAACGACCGCAGAGCTGGCCCCCGCAGGACGGTGCCCTCGCAGGTCCGCCTCAGCAACCACAGCCGATGCTGCCCGGCCTGGAGGGGTGCTGATTGGGCCGCTTCACCGAGGAATCCAAGCAGCGCGTGCGTGACGCAACGGACCTCGTCGAGCTCGCCGGCAGCTACACCGAACTGCGGCGGGCCGGCAACGACAGGATGGTCGGCCTCTGCCCGCTGCACGACGAGCGCACGCCATCGTTCACGGTCTCGCCCAGCAAGCAGCTGTTCAAGTGCTTCGGCTGCGACGCAGGCGGGGACGTGCTCAGTCTGGTCCAGCTCAAGGAAGGGCTCGACTTTCCCGCGGCGCTCGAGTTCCTCGCCCGTCGTGCCGGGATCGAGCTGCAGCGCGAGGACGAGGACCCCGGTGTCGCGGCACGTCGCGCGCGTCGTGCGCGCGAGCTCGTCCCGCTCGATCGCGCGGCCGCGTTCTACGCCGCACATCTGCGGCGCCCCGCGATCGCCGGAGGCCGTGCAGGCAGCCGAATACCTCGCCTCGCGCGGGATCAACGAGGCGACCCGCGAGAAGTTCGCGATCGGATTCGCGCCGCGCCGAAAAGGACCGCGCTGCTGCGCTCAGCGACAGTCGGCTGGGTTCTCGACGAAGGAGCTGAGTGACGTCGGGCTCGTGAGCCGGCCGCGCGGCGGCGGCCCGTTGCAGGATCGGTTCCGTGGCCGGTTGATGTTCCCCGTCTGCGACATGCGGGGTCGCGTCCTCGGGTTCGGTGCGCGCAAGCTCGGCACCGCTCGTGGCCCGAAGTACGTCAACTCCCCGAGCGGCGCGATCTACTGCAAGAGCGAGTTGCTGTACGGCGCTCACCACGCTCGCGCCATCGCCGCGAAGACCGGCGTCGTCATCGTCGTCGAGGGCTACATCGATGCGTTGGCGATGCACCAAGCCGGGATCGTCAACACCGTCGCGCTTGATGGGCACGTCGATCACCGAACACCAGATCGCGAGGCTCAAGCAGCTCGCGCCGACCGCGGTGCTGATGCTCGACGGCGACGATGCCGGTGCCGCGGCGATTCTGCGCGCGGGCGTGCTCGCCCGGCCGCTCGGCCTCGAGGTGCTCGTCGCGACGCTTCCGGCCGACACCGACCCTGCCGACCTGCTGCAACGCGAAGGCGCCCCGGCGGTACGCGAGCTCGTAGCCGACGCCGGGGCTTTCGCCCGCTTCCGTGTGCAGCATCACCTCGAGCGGGCCGACATCGGCACGGCCGAGGCCAAGGACCGGCTCATCCACGAGTTGCGGGACGTCTTCGCCGACATCCAGCCGAGCGCCGTGCGGGAGGATCTGATCGCAGGTGTCGCGCGACAGTTGGAGCTGGAACCCTCGCTCGTCAGGTCGTGGTTGCCGGGTCCGGAGAGCCGCGCCGAGAGCATGTCCGACGGGGGTGTCCGCCGGCGATCCCGTGGAAGCGACCACGGCGCATGGAGGGAGCCGTGGCCTTCTCCTCGATTGCATCGCCGACCCTGAGATCGCCGCGGGGCTCCCGTCGGGCGACGCGCTGGTGCGGCTGTTCCCCGACGCGTTGCAACGACGAGCTGCCGAGCACATCCGCGTGCACGCGCACGATCCTGCCGCGGGACTCCCAGACGACGACGATCTCGTCGCGCTCATCACCAGCCTTCTCACGGCGCCGATCGCCGGCGCGACATGATCGGTGAGCCGCGGGCAACGCGACCCAAGGCCATACGCGGCCAGCGTTGGACGTTCTGCTGGGCCGCCGTCCGGTCAGCTTGCCTCGCGAATCGCAACAGGACGACCCGATGGTTGAGTGTCGAGATCACGCGAAAGCGAAACTCGCTCGCCGCGCCGGGTGCCAAGGGGAAGGTCTGCCGCGACCCGTGTCGAGAAGTGAGCGGATACCGCTCACAATCCGACATTCGGCCGCCGGGGGCCACTTGGCCGAGTCGGGCAGACGCCCCCATTGCGCGAGAAGGGGCGGTCTCTGCTCCGGGCCACAACGATGGACAGTGGTTCATAACGGTCCCCATAGGTCCGTTTCGAACCACGGAGACCCTTCCGACGGCGGGCGGGCGGGCGGAGTGCCGCTTCTCGACGATTCCAGCGCTCTGACGCACCGCGCTCGGTCGGTAGCTCGTGGCGAGGTCGCGTGCTATGTAGCTTGGAGGACCAGTAGGCCGAGCGTGGCGGCGGTGAGCGTGGCCGCGATCAGTACGAGCAGGTCGCCGGCGCCGCCGGTCATCACGCGCATCTGGGGTGGCAGCAGGTGGATGTAGCAGGCACTGAGGGGGCCGAGCAGCGGGGCGCCGTGCGGCGTGCACGCGTCGGCGAGCAGGTGCGCGCAGTAGCCGCAGCCGACGCCGATGAAGACGGGCAGCTGGAGCGGCGGCCACAGCGCTCCAGCGGCGCCCGCGAGGACGACCGTCGTCGCCGCGCCGCTGAGCAGCCAGTGCGTCGCGCCTCGGTGCTTTGCGAATACGGCGAAGATCGCTATCGGCAGGCGCAGCACGTGACCGGCGAGTCGGGCGACGAGGCTGCGGCGTTCCAGGCGCGTGCGGCGGTGGATCCGTGCGCCGGGTTGGTCGACGTCGGGCAGGCGTGACCCGAGCACCGAGGCGCAGACGGCGACGATCGTAGCCAGCGGCCGGCAATCGACGGCGGCACACACAGCGAGTGTGCTCGCAGCGCCAACGGCCTGATGCGTCGGATTGCGCACGCCGAGGATCGTCCTGCCGTGAGCAGACGGACACGCAGTGGGGAGCGTCGTTGGGTCGTTGGTGCCCGCCACGCCGTCCGTCCAGCGCGCGCTGCAGCAAGATCAAACGCGGCGTCAGGACCGGCCGCTAGAAGTGCCTCGCCGATGAAGTTTAGGACAACGAAAGGGACAACGGGCCTCGATCTACGGGAGGGGACCTCAAACCGTGGGCTCCCCAGAACCCGCCAATTTGCAGCTATTTCGTCGTCATGGGCGCGGCGGGTTTCGAACCTGCGACCTCTCGCGTGTGAATTCCCTGCGGTCCGAAACCTCTGTTGAACCACGGGAGCTCTTGGCCGCCAGCACGGGCCAGAGCCGGGGCTCCGGCTCCCGCATCGCGCGCGACGGGCCATGTTCGAGTGCGAATGCCGGCGTGTCTCGCCCGCTGGACCGCAGCTCTCCGCCCCGATCGAGCGACTCGCGCCCCTGCTACATCGGACGCAAGGCTCGCTTACGAGCCCTGGCGCGAAGTGCCCAGGCGCGGCCATTTCGGGGCGATTCTGGCGGTTTCAACCCCGTTATTTCGGGACCATTTCGGGACTATTGCGGAAATTCCGCCAAGAACCCACGATCTAGTTGTTTGCGATTACCAGCTACATTCCGATGCCGGAGGAGGGACTCGAACCCCCGACACGCGGATTATGATTCCGCTGCTCTAACCGACTGAGCTACTCCGGCGGGGCGCCGAAGTGTAGCCGTGGTTGGCGCGCCGGGGGGTAGGAACTGGCGCGCGTCGCCCGATGACGACAGAATGCCGGGCCGCCGGTGTCGCAGCTCAACGGAGGGAACCGCGTGTCGAAGGTCCTGGATCCGATCAAGAAGCTCTTCAAGAAGGCCAAGGCGAACCCTGTAGTCGGGATCGGGGTCGCGGTGTTCGCCGTGCTGATCGTCGGGGCCGTGATCGCGTTCGCGGTATTCGGCGGAGGCGGGGATGACGCGACACGTCCGCGACGGTGCGCCCAATGTCGAGACGTCGGAACCCCCGACACGCGGATTATGATTCCGCTGCTCTAACCGACTGAGCTACTCCGGCGGGGCGCCGAAGTGTAGCCGTGGTTGGCGCGCCGGGGGGTAGGAACTGGCGCGCGTCGCCCGATGACGACAGAATGCCGGGCCGCCGGTGTCGCAGCTCAACGGAGGGAACCGCGTGTCGAAGGTCCTGGATCCGATCAAGAAGCTCTTCAAGAAGGCCAAGGCGAACCCTGTCGTCGGGATCGGGGTCGCGGTGTTCGCCGTGCTGATCGTCGGGGCCGTGATCGCGTTCGCGGTATTCGGCGGAGGCGGGGATGACGGGGACACGGCCGGCGACGGTGGGTCCAATGTCGAGACGTCGGAGAGCGGCGAGGAGGACCCGGCCATCGAGGAGGCCCGCAAGCGCAAGGTCAAGCCCGCACCGGTTCGGAGCAGTCCGGGCACCCTCGATGTCGCGCGCTCGGTCGGCACGTTCGCCGTCGCGCAGGCGCGCGGGCGGCTCAAGAACCCGTCGAGCGTCTCGGTGCGCGTCAGCGCCGCGCCGAAGCAGAAGGTGACGGTCAACTACCAGCTCGCCTGCTACCGCGAGAAGGGCGGCACGAAGATCGGCAAGGGCAGCTACACGCCGCGCCCGCCGGACGTTCGCAACATCCCGCTGCCGATCTCCGGGGCCAGGGAGTGCACGGTCACGGTCGGCGCGCAGCTCACGAGCCACCGCCCGGGGCGCGTCAAGGTCTCGATCATCTCGGGCTGAGGCCCGGCGTGGCGGATCTCGATCGGGCGGTGAGGACCGTCGTCGACCGCTGCCTCGGCGTGAGGGCCGGCGAGACCGTGCTCGTCGTCGCGGATCCCGGCAACCGTGCGCTGGGCGACGCGCTCATGCACGCCGCTCGCGCCGCCGGCGGCGACGCCGTCCTCACCATCCTGCCGCCCAACCCCGAGCGCGGCACCGAGCCGCCGGCGACGGTGGCCGCGGCGCTCGCGGCCGCGGACGTCTTCATCGCACCGTGCCTGCCGTCGCTGTCGCACACGACCGCCCGCAAGCGCGCGAGCGAGGGCGGCACGCGGGGCGCGACGATGCCGGGCGTCAACGCCGACCTGCTCGCGCGCCTCATGAGCGCGGACTTCGACGCGATGAGCGCGCGCTGCCACGCCGTCGCCGGGCTCCTGGCCGACGCCGGCGACGCCCACCTCACCTGCGCCCGCGGGACCGACATGCGCTTCGACCTGCGCGGCCGACCGGCGATCGCCGACGACGGCGACCTCACCGCCCGCGGCGCGTTCGGCAACCTCCCGTGCGGCGAGGGCTTCGCCTCGCCTGCCGGCGGCGAGGGCACGATCGCCGCGTGGTCGGTGCTCGAGAGTCTGGCCGAGGAGCCGGTGCTGCTCACCGTGCGCGACGGCCGGCTGGATGGAGCCGAGGGTGAGGGCGCGGCGGCGTTCCTCGCGCACCTCGACGCGCACGGACCGCTCGGGCGCAACCTCGCCGAGCTGGGCGTCGGCACGAACGACCGCGCGACGCTCACCGGCAACACGCTCGAGGACGAGAAGATCCTCGGCACGGCGCACGTCGCGTTCGGCGCGAGCGCGGGGATCGGCGGCACGGTGACCGTCCCCGTCCACGAGGACGTCATCGTGCTCGCCCCGAGCCTGCGGATCGGATCGACGCAGGTGCTCGACGCCGGCCGCTGGCTGCTCGGCTGACGCGCTACGCGCTGACGTGCTGCGCGCTGACGCGCTGACGCGCTGACGTGCTGACGCGCTGACGTGCTGCGCGCTGACGTGCTGACGCGCTGACGTGCTGACGCGCTGACGTGCTGACGCGCTGACGCGCTGACGCGCTGACGCGCTGACGCGCTGACGCGCTGACGCGCTGACGTAGCCGAGGTCGCCGAACGGCGCGCGGCGATGCGCGCGGTACGTGTGAAAGGGTCGCCTCCGATGGCCGAGCTCGCCGACACGCTGCTGCTGACGATCCCGAACGTCTCCGAGGGCCGTGACGGGGCGGCGATCGCGGCGATCGGTGCGGCGTTCGCGTCGACCGGGGCGCGGCTGCTCGACACCCACGCCGATCCCGACCACCATCGCAGCGTCTACACGCTCGCGGCCCGTGTCGGCGAGATTGCGCCGACGCTCGCCGCGGGCGCGCGCGCGTGCATGCGAAGGATCGACCTGCGCGCCGATCGCGGCAGCCACCCGCACGTCGGCGCGCTCGACGTCGCGCCCGTCGTCTACCTCGACGCCGCCCGGCGCGGGCATGCGTGCGCTGAGGCGCTCGTCGCGGGGGAGGAGCTCGGGCGGGAGGGGCTCGCGGTCTTCCTCTACGGCGAGCTTGCTGGCGGGCGCACGCGCGCCGAGCTGCGGCGCGGCGGCGTGGCGGCGCTCGCCGAGCGCGTCGCGGCCGGCGAGCTCGCGCCCGACTTCGGCCCGCGCGCGATCGATCTCAACGCCGGCGCGGTGCTCGTCGCGGCGCGCCCCCCGCTCATCGCGTTCAACATCGAGCTCGCCGCGCCCGCGACGCTCGCCGACGCACGCGCGGTCGCCGCGCGGATCCGCGAGGGCGGGACACACGGACTGCCCGGCGTGCGCGCGCTCGGCATGACGCTGGCCGCGCACGGCAACGTCGCGCAGGTCTCGACGAACGTCGAGGATCACCTCGCGGTCTCGCTGGCGGAGCTCGTCGCGGCCGTAGCGAGACACGCCGACATCGCCGGCTGCGAGCTCGTCGGCCTCGCGCCGCGAGCCGCGTTCGCGGGCTTCCCGGACGACGTCCCGATCCGCAACCGGCGCACCGTCGAGGACGCGCTCTCCGGCTGACGCCGGCAACTGCACGCCTGCAACGCACCGGCCCGGCGGAGCCGCCCGCGCCGAAACCCCTAACCTCCCTAGACCTATGGCGCAGACGAAGAAGAAGCGGCGCAGCAAGCATCGTGGCAACGCGGCGGGCGTCATCGAGGCGCGCGGGCGGACGGGGCGAAAGCCGACGGCGCAGGAGCGCAAGCTGTCCGAGAAGGAGGCGGCGAAGGCGGCGCGCCGCGACCGGCTCAACCGGCCGCCGACGTGGAAGTCGGCCGCCCAGCGCGCGTCGCTCGCGGCGATCGTCTTCGGCGTCATGCTCGTCCTGCTCTTCGACACCGAGGTCGTGCGGGCGATCCCGCTGACCGCGTTCGTGTTCCTCTTCTACGTGCCGCTCGGCTACTACACCGATCAGTTCGTCTACAACCGCAAGCAGAAGATGGAAGCCAAGAAGCGAGCGTCGTGATGGACGTCTGGATGTACACCGTCGGGGCGGTGCAGGAGAACTGCTTCCTCGCGCGCCAGGACGGCTCCGCGCACGCGGTCATCGTCGACCCGGGGGAGGAGGCGCCGCGCCTGCTGGAGGCGATCGAGTCCAGGGGCCTGACGCTCGACGCGATCCTCCTCACCCACACGCACTTCGACCACGTCGGCGCGGTGGCGCCGCTGGCCCGCGCGACCGGCGCGCCGGTTTACTGCCCCACGCTCGAGGTGGCCGTCCTGCAGGACATCAACGCCTACATCCCCTGGCCCGGCTTCGGCCCGTACGAGTCCTGGGACCCCGAGCACACGGTCGAGGGCGGTGAGACGCTCGAGCTCGCCGGCCTGACGCTCGACGTCCGCTTCACGCCCGGCCACAGCCCCGGCCACGTCACCTACGTCGTCCGCGGCGAGCGCGCGATGTTCTCCGGCGACGTCCTGTTTGCGGGGTCCATCGGCCGCGACGACCTGCCCTTCGGCGACGGGCCGACGCTCATGCGCTCGATCGCCGCGCTCCTCGACGAGTTCGACGACGACACCACGGTCTACCCCGGTCACATGGGCATCACGACGCTCGGCGCCGAGCGCGCGACCAACCCGTTTTTGCGCGAGCTGTCGCGGCGGTGAGCCGGAAGATCCAGGCGCCGCGCGGCACGTCCGACGTGCTGGCGGACGCCGCGGACGCGCGCGCGGCGCTCGAGGCCACCGCTCGTCGCGTGCTCGAGGGCGCGGGCTACAGGCGCATCGAGTCGCCGACGTTCGAGTACACCGACCTCTTCGCGCGCGGCGTCGGGGCGTCGACGGACATCGTGCAGAAGGAGATGTACACGTTCGACGACGGCGGCGGGCGCTCGGTGACGCTGCGCCCCGAAGGCACCGCGCCGATCTGCCGCGCCTACGTCGAGCACGGGATGCACAAGCTCCCGCAGCCGGTGAAGCTCTGGTACCTGTCGAGCTTCTTTCGCAAGGAGAAGCCCCAAGCCGGCCGCTACCGCCAGTTCTGGCAGATCGGCGCCGAGGCGATCGGCTCCGACGACCCGGCCGTCGACGCCGAGACGATCGTCCTGCTCGCGAACCTGCTCAAAGAGCTCGAGGTCAAGGGCGTGCGCCTGCGGCTCGGCTCGCTCGGCACGCCGGCCGCTCGCACCGCCTATCGCGAGGAGCTGCAGGGCTATCTGCGAGCGAGCGAGGGCGAGCTGTCCGACGAGGTCCGCGCGCGCATCGACCTCAACCCGCTGCGCGCGTTCGACTCCGACCACCCGGGCACAAAGGCCGTCATGGCAGGCGCTCCGCGACTCCTCGACGCGCTCGACGACGACGACACGCAGCACTTTGGCGCCGTACGCGAGCTGCTCGATCGCGCGGAGGTCCGCTACGAGGTCGACCCGACGCTCGTGCGCGGCATGGACTACTACACGCGCACGGTGTTCGAGTTCACGTCCGACGCGCTCGGCGCGCAGAGCGGCGTCGCCGGCGGCGGGCGCTACGACGGGCTCGTCGAGCAGCTCGGCGGGCCGGCGACGCCCGGTTGCGGCTGGGCCGCGGGGATCGAGCGGATCCTGCTCGCGGGCCCCGGCTTGCCGTCGGCGCCGCCGCCGGTCGATCTCTACGTCGCGTTCGACGGCGATGCACGGCGCGGTGCGGCGTTCGCGATCGCCGCCGAGGCGCGGGACGCGCGCATGCACGCGCAGATGGAGCTTGCGGGACGCTCGCGCAAGGGACAGCTCAAGCAGGGCGACCGGCTCGGCGCCCGATACGTTGCGATCGTCGAGGACGGGGGAACAGTCTTGAAGGACATGCAGTCAGGTGAGCAGAAGGTCGTACAAGCGGACGACGTCGTCACGCGGATCCTGCGCGAGCGGGGCATGCGATGAAGCGCGCGCCGCGGGCCAACCCATACCGCGACGCGTGGTGCGGCGACCTGTCCGCCGCGAGCGCGGGCGCGCCGGCGCGCGTCGCCGGCTGGGTCGCGCGGCGCCGCGACCACGGCGGGCTCATCTTCATCGACCTGCGCGACCGCTCCGGGATCTTGCAGCTCGTCTTTCATCCCGAGAACGGCGCGGACCTGTTCGCCGGCGCCGAGCGGCTGCGCGGGGAGTACGTCGTGAGCGTCGCCGGCGACGTCGTCCTGCGCGAGGCGCGCAACGTCAACCCCGACCTCGCCACCGGCGAGATCGAGCTGGCCGTCTCGGACATGCAGCTGCTCGCCGAGTCGCTGACGCCGCCGTTTCCGCTCGAGGACGAGATCGAGCTCGACGAGACGCTGCGCCTGCGCCACCGCACGCTCGACCTGCGCCGCCGCTTCATGGTCGAGGCGCTCGTCCTGCGCAGCGACGTCGTCCAGACGATCCGCCGCGGCCTCGACGCGGAGGACTTCATCGAGATCGAGACGCCGATCCTCACCCGCTCGACGCCGGAGGGCGCGCGCGACTTCCTCGTCCCGGCGCGGATGTCGGCGGGGTCGTTCTACGCGCTGCCGCAGTCGCCGCAGCTCTTCAAGCAGCTGCTCATGATCGGCGGCTACGAGCGCTACTTCCAGATCGCGCGCTGCTTTCGCGACGAGGACCTGCGCGCCGACCGCCAGCCCGAGTTCACCCAGCTCGACCTCGAGATGTCCTTCGTCGACGAGGACGACGTCATCGACGTCAACGAGCGGCTCATGGCGAAGGTCTTCGAGGTCGGGGGCCTGGACGTCGCGCAGCCGCCCTATACGCGCATGCCCTACGACGAGGCGATGCTGCGCTTCGGCTCCGACCGGCCCGACACGCGCTTCGGCCTTGAGATCACGGATGTGTCGGACGCCCTGCGCTCCTCCGAGTTCAAGGTCTTCGCGAACGTGCTGAATCGGCCCCAGCCCGGCGCGGTCCGCGCGATCAACGCTGGACAGCGCGAGGTGCCGCGCTCGGAGCTCGACGCGCTGACCGACGTGGCCAAGCGCTATGGCGCCGGCGGGCTCGTGTGGGCGTTCGTCCAGGAGGACGGCAGCTGGCGCTCGCCGATCGCGAAGTTCCTCTCCGCCGACGAGATCGCCGCGGTGACCGCCGCGCTCGACGCGTCGCCCGGCGACCTGCTGCTCGCGGTCGCCGACACGGCGGCCACCGCCGCGGCGGCGCTCGGCGCGCTGCGCCTGGACCTCGCCGAGCGCTGGGACCTCGTGCCCGACGGCCGTCACGACGTGCTGTGGGTCGTCGACTTCCCGATGTTCGGCTACAACGACGCCGAGGATCGCTGGGACGCCCTGCACCACCCGTTCACGGCGCCCACGGGCGACCTCTCCGATCCGGGCTCGCTGCGCTCGCGCGCCTACGACCTGGTCGTCGACGGCTGGGAGCTCGGCGGAGGGTCGATCCGCATCAACGACCCCGCAGTCCAGAGCCGGGTCTTTCAGATCATCGGCATGGACGAGGACGAGGCGCAGCGGCGCTTCGGCTTCCTGCTGGAGGCGCTGCGCTACGGCGCGCCGCCGCACGGCGGGATCGCGTTCGGCATCGACCGCGTCGTCGCGCTGCTCGCCGGCCGCGACTCGATCCGCGACGTCATCGCCTTCCCGAAGACCGCGAGCGGCTCGGACCCGCTGACCGGAGCGCCCGCGCCCGTCGACGACGCCCAGCTGCGCGAGCTCGGCCTGCGCCCGCTCGCGACCCCCGCGAAGACCGCGTAGCTCCCCTCGTCATCGGCCGTAAGGGCGCGCCGCGCGTCATCGCCGGCCTCACCGAGCCGCGCGAGCTCTCGCAGGCCGTCGGCGACGCGCTCGCCGGTCGCTGAGTCGGCGTCGGCCGGGCGAGCCGCCCAGTCGGCCGGGCGAGCCGCCCAGTCGGCCGGGCGAGCCCCCCTTCACGGTGCCGTGCGCCGGCGCGCGCGCACGGGAGCGGTCGGCGTCAGCCGGCGAGGCTGTGTGGCGCCGGCTGGTTTCGCGGCGGCGGATCGTCGCGCAAGAGCTCCGGCAGGCTCACGAGCCGGTAGCCCTTGCGGCGCAGCGCCGGCACGATCTTGCGCACTGCGGTGAGCGTGTTCGGGCGCGCGCCCGGGCCGTCGTGCATGAGCACGATCGAGCCGGCGCGCGAGCCGCTCAGCGCGGTGTAGACGATGGGCTTGAAGCTGCGCGCCGAGTAGTCCTTCGTGTCGATGCTCCACAGCACCATGAGCATGTGCTCCGCGCGCAGGATCCCGAGCGTGGTCTCGTCGAACGAGCCGTACGGCGGCCGGAAGAGCTTGACCGCGTGCCCGGTGATCTGGGTGATGCGATCGGCGGCCGACAGGATCTCGCGTGACTGGTCGTCGTGGGACATCGACCCCAGCCGGGCGTGGTTCTGCGTGTGGGTGCCGAGCGCGAACCCCGCCTCGTTCTGCGCACGCACGATCTGCGGGCGCTCGGCGATCGCCTTGCCGACGAGAAAGAACGTCGCCGGCACGCCGTTTGACACGAGGTAGCGCACGAGCGCGGGCGTCGTCGGGCCGGGACCGTCGTCGAACGTCAGCGCGACCTCCTTGCTGCGGTTGCTGCCGCGGACGACGTAGGGCGTGTATGCGAGGACGTCGTCGACCGCGACGTCGTCGCGGAGCAGGCGGGCGGCGCGGGCATCGCTCGGCGTGGGGTGCGGGGTGGTCACGCCGCCGAGGACGGGCGCGGCCGCGGGACCGGAGTTGTGGTTGAGGCTCAGCGCGACGACCGTCGTGACGGCGACGAACGCGCACAGCGCGACGACGCGGCGCCGCCGCCGGGCGGCACGGTCGCGCACCGCGCGTCGGGCGCGGCGCTGATCCTCCGAGCTGCCTTCGGACACGTCCTCAGCTCCCTCGAGCGGTCAGCCGGTGCATCGTGCGCATGTCACGATAGCGCCGGTCGCGGCGTTCACAACGGTTGCCAGGCGACGTGCGAAGCGAACCGCCGATGGTGCGAATCTCGGGCGCTGCGGACCGGATCGGGCGGTACCGTCCTAGACTCGAAGGGGTGCCCGACGAGCGCTTCGAAGACCATCTGCGCCACCCCCGCGGCCGCGGCCGTGCGGTTTCGGACGCCTTCGACGGCGCCGCGGGCGGCGCCGCCTGCGGCGACCTCGTGCGGGTGTCCGTCGCGGTCGAGGGCGACCGCGTGCGCGCCGTCGGCTTCGAGGCCTCGGGCTGCGGCGCGACGATCGCGGCGGCGAGCGCGGCCGTCGAGCTCGCGGAGGGCGCCGGGCTCATCGAGGCGGCCCGCATCGGGTCGCCGCAGATCGCGGCCGAGCTCGGGGGTCTGAGCGCCGGCAAGCTCCACGCGGCCGACCTCGCGTCCGACGCGCTGCATCGCGCGCTCGGTGCGGCGGTGCGCGCGCACGGACAGCTGGCCGCGCGCGAAGGCCGCACGCTCGTCGCGATGTCCGGCGGCGTCGACAGCGCGGTCGCCGCGCTGCTCGCGGCGGGCGCGGGTGCGGAGCGCGGCGCCGAACCCTGCGCGCCCTCCGCCGGAGGTCTGGAGCGCGGCGCCGAACCCTGCGCGCCCTCCGCCGGAGGTCTGGAGCGCGGCGCCGAACCCTGCGCGCCCTCCGCCGGAGGTCTGGAGCGCGGCGCCGAACGCTGCGCGCCCTCCGCCGGAGATCCGGCGCGCCGCCCCTCTGCGCCGTTCGGCGACGACGTCGTGGCCGTGACGCTCGAGCTGTGGGCCGACCCCGAGAACGACGGCGAGCGCTCGTGCTGCTCGGCGGCGGCCGTGCGTGGCGCTCGGCGGGTCGCCCATGGGCTCGGCCTCGCGCACTTCACGCTGGACCTGCGTGACGAGTTCCGCGCGGGGGTCGTGGAGCCGTGGCTCATGGAGCACGCAGCCGGTCAGACGCCCAACCCGTGCGTGCGCTGCAACGGGCATGTCCGCCTGGACGCGATGCTCGAGTTCGCCGACCGGCTCGGCGCCGCCACGCTGACGACCGGCCACTACGCGCGCCGCACCCCGACCGGGCTGCTGCGCCGGGCGGCCGACCCCGCCAAGGACCAGACGTACATGCTCGCCGCCCTGTCGCGCGCCGCGCTGCAGCGGCTGCGCTTCCCGCTCGGCGACCTCTGCAAGCCAGAGGTCCGCGAGCTGGCCGAGCGCGCCGGCCTGGACGTCGCGCGCAAGCCCGACTCGCAGGACCTCTGCTTCCTCGCCGGTACGGGCCGCGCGAGCTTCCTCGCTCGCCATGGCGGCATGCGACGGCGCCCCGGTGACATCCTGGATCGCAGCGGCGCGGTCGTCGGGCGCCACGAGGGCCATCACGGCTTCACCGTCGGGCAGCGCCGCGGCCTCGGCGGCGGCGCGCGCGAGCCGCTCTACGTCCTCGCGACAGACGCCCGCGCGAACACCGTCACCGTCGGCCCTCGCGACGAGCTCGCGACCACGACCGTCCGCGTGCGCGGCCTTCGCATGCACGGCATCCAGCCCGACGCGGTGCTGCTCCGCTACCGCTCGCGGGCCGTGCCCTGCCTGCTGGACGGCGAGGAGATCCACCTCTACGAGCCCTTCGACGGCGCCGCCCCGGGGCAGACCGCGGTCTTCCTCGCGGGGGACGCGATCGTCGGATGCGCCACAATCGCCGGGTGACGACGACTGGCGAGATCAGAGAGACCTTCCTGCGCTTCTTCGAGGCGCGCGACCATCTGCGGCTGCCCTCGGCTTCGCTCGTGCCGTCCGCGTACGACGCGTCGGTCCTGCTGACGACGGCGGGGATGCACCCGCTCGTGCCGTTCTTCCGCGGTGAGGAGACGCCGCCGCACCCGCGCCTGACGACCGTCCAGAAGTGCTTTCGCACGACGGACATCGACAACGTCGGCAACACCACGCGCCACCTGACGTTCTTCGAGATGCTCGGCAACTTCTCGATCGGCGACTACTTCAAGCAGGCGGCCGTCGAGGCGGCGTGGGAGCTCTCGCTCGACGGGTTTCAGTTCAAGCCGGAGGACATCTGGATCACGGTGTTCGAGGGCGACGAGGAGCTCGGGATCGGCCCTGACGAGGAGGCGATCGCGGCGTGGCTGTCGGTCGGGGTGCCGCGGGAGCGGATCGTCGAGTGCCCGCGCTCGGAGAACTTCTGGCAGGGCGGGCCGACCGGGCCGTGCGGGCCGTGCAGCGAGCTGTACCTCGACCGCGGCCTTCAGTGGGGCGCCGAGGACGACCTGCCCGGCGGCGAGAACGAGCGCTTCCTGGAGTACTGGAACCTCGTGTTCACGCAGTACGACATGGGCGTCGATGCCGACGGCAAGACGACGCTCGCGCCGCTGCCGGCCAGCAACATCGACACGGGGCTGGGCCTCGAGCGGATGGCGGTCATCCAGCAGGGCGTCGACACGGTGTTCGAGATCGACACGTTCGCGCCGCTCATGGCGCTCGGGCGTGAGCTCGCGGATGTCGAGCCCGACGAGCGGGCGCTGCGGATCCTCTCCGACCACTCGCGTGCGATGACGTTCCTCATCGCCGATGGCGTCGTGCCGTCCAACGAGGCGCGCGGCTACATCCTGCGGCGGATCATGCGCCGCGCGATCTTGCAGGGCAACCGGGCCGGCATGACGCCGGGCTTCATGGCGACGTTCGCCGAGAAGGTCATGGAGGTCATGGGCGCCGCGTACCCCGAGCTCGCTCGCGAGCGCGACGCGATCTTGCTGTGGGCCCGCTCGGAGGAGGAGGGCTTCGGACGCACGCTCGAGCAGGGCACGAAGCTGCTCGACGAGGTCATCGAGCGGTCTGCGGGCCGCATCTCCGGCGAGGACGCCTTCCGCCTCCATGACACGTTCGGCTTCCCGCTGGACCTCACCCGCGAGCTCGCCGAGGAGCAGGGTGTGGAGGTCGACACGGTGGCGTTCGCGGCGCTCATGGACGCGCAGCGCGAGCGCTCGCGCGGAGGCTCGGAGCCCGACGCTGCCGAGCCGGGCGCCGGCGCGGACGGCACGGGCGGGCGGCCGGCCGGCGACCTGCGCGAGCGTGGGCGCGAGCTCGCCCGCGAGGACGGCTACGTCACGCACTTCACGGGCTACGAGACGCTCGAGCAGCACACGACGGTCGGCGTGCTCGCCGCCGCGGGCGACCGCATCCTGGTCCATCTCGCGGAGTCGCCGTTCTACGCGACAGGCGGTGGCCAGGTCGCCGACGGCGGCGTGCTCGAATCCGAGACCGGCGCGGCGCGGGCGCGCGTCACCGACGTGGTTCGCTTCGGCGACGACCAGGCCGTCGTCGTACAGATCGACGAGGGCGCCCTTGCGCCGGGTGAGCGGGTGCTCGCGCGCGTCGACCGCGCCGCGCGCACGGCGACGCAGGCCAACCACACCGCGACGCACCTCCTGCACGCCGCGCTGCGCGAGACGCTCGGCACGCATGTGCGCCAGGCCGGCTCCTACGTCGGACCCGACAAGCTGCGCTTCGACTTCAGCCACGGCGAGCGGATCTCGCCGGAGGATCTGGCCGCGATCGAGGATCGCGTCAACGAGTGGGTCCTGCGCAACGATCCCGTTCGCCCGATCACGACGACGCTCGACGAGGCGCGCGCGCTCGGCGCGATGGCGCTGTTCGGCGAGAAGTACGGCGACATCGTGCGGATGGTGCAGATCGGCGACGGCGACTACTCGCGCGAGCTCTGCGGCGGTACCCATGTGCGCAGCACCGCCGAGATCGGGGTCTTCAAGCTCGTCAGCGAGAGCTCGAGCGCGGCCAACGTGCGCCGCATCGAAGCGATCACGGGGTCGGAGGCCGTCGCGGCGCTGCGCGGCTCGGATGCGAAGGCGCGCGCGGCGGCGACGCTGCTGAAGACGGGCGTCGCCGAGCTGCCCGAGGCCGTCGCCGCGCTGAGCGCCCGCGTGAAGCAGGCCGCGAAAGCCGCGTCGTCCAATGGCGTCGCGACGATCGACGCGGATGCGCTCGCGGCCGCCGCGACGCAGATCGCCGGCGCGGACGTCGTGGCCTCGGTCGTCTCTGGGATCGCGAGCGCGAAGGACCTGCCGGACCTCGCCGATCGCATCAAGGGCAAGCTCTCAGACGAGTCCGCCACCGTCCTCGGCACGGTCGTCGACGGCCGCGTGCACCTCGTCGCGGCCGTGACGCCCGCGCTCGTCGCGCGTGGCGTCAAGGCCGGCGCGATCGTCAAGGCCGCCGCGCAGGTCGCCGGCGGCGGTGGAGGCGGACGCGACACGATGGCGCAGGCGGGCGGCAAGGACCCCGAGGCGCTGCCCGACGCGATCGCCGCGGCGCGCGACGCGATCGCCGCCGCGCTCGCGCAGTAGTGCCGCGCCGGGGCGACAGCAGCGCGCCGCGCGGGTGGTCTTGTCGAATAGTTCGCCTATATGGCGGTATCGGCGACAAGACGCGGCTGGTGGCGGGCTGATGCGCGTCCTCGCGCTGGACTACGGCAGCGCGCGCTGCGGCTGCGCGCTGAGCGACCCGACCGGCACGCTCGCGACGCCGATCGAGCCCGTCCTGCGGCCGGCGACCCGCAAGGGCTTCGCCCGCGTCTGCGATGTCGTGCGCGAGCGCGAGGCCCGGCTCGTCGTCGTCGGGCTGCCGCTGTCGCTGTCGGGCGCGGACTCCGCCCAGACCGCCGAAGCGCGCGCGTTCGCGCAGCGGCTGTCAGAGCGCGTGACCGTCCCCGTCGAGCTCTACGACGAGCGCTTCACGACGCTGCTCGCCAGCCGCGACCCCGGCGACCCGCGCACCTCGGAGGACTCCCGCGCCGCGGCGCACCTGCTCGAGGGCTGGCTCGCGGCGCGCCGGACACGTCAGGACGGGTAGCGTTGACGACGAATCCCATGGCCGCATGAGCCGCAATCGCCGAGACGACCCGGGTCCGAGTTCAGACCGCACTCCCGAGCAACGCGAGCGCGACCGTTTCGAGCGCGAGGCTCGGCGGTCGGGCGGCGCGCAGGGACCCGGTCGAGCTGCCCCGCCCCCTAGCGATGATCCGCTCGAGTCCGTCGCCTACCAGGAGCCCGACGATCTCCATGAACCCCTCCCGCCACCGACCGCCCAGCCCCGCGCCGCCCGCATGCCCGGCGGCCGCGGTCCGCGCTCGACCGCGGGCGACGAGCCGCCCCGCGCCGCCCGCTTGCCCGGCCGCAGGGCGCCGCGCGCGGCGCCGGACGCGCCGCCCGCCGTCCCGCTGCCGCCTGGCGCCGAGCGCGCGGCCGAGCGGCGCGCGGCCCGTCGCCGTCAGGGGGCGGACCCCGACCGCTCGCGCGTGCTGCGCATCCAGCCCGAGCCGCCGGCGCCTCCCGCCGCGCCGGCCGGCGCACTCGACGACGACCTCGACCGCCCGATCGGCATCAGGCGCGTGCGGCGCGCCGTCGCCCCGCGCTCGCCGAGGACGATCGTGACCCCGCCCGGAGACGTGCCGGCGGGCCCCGCGCGCGCCCGCCGCTCGGTCGGCGCCCGCGTCGGCGTGCTCATCGCGCTCCTGCTCCTCGCCGCCGTGATCGTCGTCGTCCTCATGGTCTTCCAGCCGTTCGGCAGCGCGCAGGGCGATGCGATCAAGGTCACGGTCGCCGAAGGCGCGAGCGCGCGCCAGATCGGCGACCAGCTCGCCGACGCCGGCGTCGTCACTTCGGGAGCGCTGTTCTCGCTGCGCGCGACCTTCGCGGGCAAGCGCGCCGACTTGCGCTCGGGGCCGCACACGCTCCGCAAGGACATGACGTACGGCGCCGCGATCGACGCGCTCAGCGCGCGCCCGACGGTCGACGCCACGGCGACGATCGACATCACGATCCCCGAGGGCCGGTCGCGGGCGGAGATCGACGAGCTCCTCGCCGAGAAGGACGTGAGCGGGAGCTACCTGACCGCGTCCAAGCGCTTCAGCGGCCGGCTGAACCCGTTCCGCTACGGCGCGCCCAAGGGGACCCGCTCGACCGAGGGCTTCCTCTTCCCCGCGACCTACGAGCTGAAGGCCGCCGCGCCCGCGAGCGATCTCGTCGACCGCCAGCTGACGGCGTTTGCGGACAACTTCGCGAGCGTCGACCTCAAGGGCTCCAAGCGCAAGAACCTCACCGCCTACGACGTGCTCATCATCGCCTCGATGGTCGAGCGCGAGGCGCAGCTCGCGAGCGAGCGCAAGCTCATCGCGGCGGTCATCTACAACCGCCTGAAGGACGGGATCCCGCTCGGCATCGACGCGACGATCCGCTACGAGACAAACAACTGGTCGCGTCCGCTCAAGCAGTCCGACCTGGAGCGCGACTCGCCGTACAACACGCGCAAGCGCACCGGCCTGCCGCCCACGCCGATCGGCAACCCCGGCGTGGCGTCGATCCGCGCGGCCGCGGCGCCGGCGAGCGTGAGCTACCGCTACTACGTCGTCAAGCCCGGCACCTGCGGCAAGCACGCGTTCTCGTCGAGCTTTGAGAAGTTCCAGGCGGACAGCCAGCGCTACAACATCGCGCGCAACGCGGCGGGCGGCAAGTCGCCGACCACGTGCTGACCGATCGCTACGGGGTCCTCGGCTGGCCGGTCGGACACAGCCGCTCGCCGGCGATGATGCAAGCCGCCGGCCTCGAGCGCTACCAGCGGTTGCCGGTCGCGCCGCCCGCCTTCGACGACACCGTCCGCGCGCTCGGCGCGTCCGGCTTCACGGGCGCGAACGTCACGATCCCGCACAAGGAGGCCGCGCTCGCGCTGGCGACGAGCGCAAGCGAAGCCGCGCGCGCGATCGGCGCGGCGAACACGCTGACGTTCGGCGACGGCGGCGAGATCGCCGCCGAGAACACGGACGCGCCCGGGCTCCTCGCCGCCCTCGAAGGCCGCACGCCGCGCTCGGCGTGCGTGCTCGGAGCGGGCGGCAGCGCCCGCGCGGTCGTCTGGGCGCTGACGCAGGCAGGGACCGACGTCTCGGTCTACAACCGCACCCCGGAGCGCGCTCGCAAGCTCGGCGCGCGCGTCGTCGCAGCGCCCGTCGCCGCCGAGGTCCTCGTCAACTGCACGAGCGTCGGCCTGGACGCTTCGTCCAACCTATTCAAGGAACTGCCCGGTCTGGCCGATGTGCTCGGGGAGTACGAGACCGTCGTCGACTTGGTCTACAGGGCAGGAGGAACGGTGTTGATCGAAGAGGCTCAGAGGCGGGGCGCGAGCGTCGTCGACGGACTGGAGATCCTCGTCCGCCAGGGCGCGCTGAGCTTCACCTTGTGGACCGGACGGCCGGCGCCGCTTGCAGAAGATGCGCGCCGCCGTGCGCGCCTAACCAAAGACCAGTGTTCCCCGAACCATCACCCCTCAAAGCCGTGCCGCCCGAGCCGAGCCCGACCGGCATCACGAAGCCGCGCCGGGCCGGGGGCGCCGCGCGCTTTCTCACCGACGTCATCGTCGACCTCGGGCTGGCCGACCGCGACCGCGTGACTCATTCGATCGAGGAGGCGCGCCGCACGGGCAAGACGCCCGAGCACGTCCTGCTGGAGTCGGGCAACCTCACCGCCGAGGGCCTCGCGCGGGCCGTCGCGGAGCGCCACGGCCTCGAGCACCTCGACCTGAACATCTTCCAGCCCGACATGCAGGCGGCCAACCTCATCTCGATCGCGGCGGCCAAGCGCTACGAGGCGGTGCCGGTCGCCTTCATCGACGACCGCACGCTGCTCGTCGCGATGGCCGACCCGGCGAACGTCCTCGCGGTCGACGACATCGCGCTGCTGACGGGCAAGGAGATCCGCCCCGCCGTCACGAGCCGCGAGGACATCGGCGGCCTCATCTCGCGCCTCTCGCGCCTCGACGACGTCAGCCCCGATCTCTTCGACGACGAGCCCGACGACGCGCCTGCGGAGATCGTCGACCTGCGCGAGTCCGCCGACGACGCGCCGGTCATCCGGCTCGTCAACCAGATCATCGCCCAGGCGGTCGAGCAGGGCGCCTCGGACATCCACCTCGAGCCCAACGGCACCGAGCTGCGCGTGCGCTTCCGGATCGACGGCGTGCTCGTCGAAGCCGCCATGGTGGCGCGGCGGATGGTGCTCGGCGTCATCAGCCGGGTGAAGATCATGAGCGACCTCGACATCTCCGAGCGGCGCGTCCCGCAGGACGGCCGCGTCGGGCTGGCGATCGACGGCCATCACATCGACCTGCGCGTCGTGACGCTGCCGAGCGTCCACGGCGAGTCGGTCGTCATGCGCATCCTCGACAAGGACAACGTCGTCATGTCGCTCGAGAAGCTCGGCATGGCGCCGGCCGAGAAGGACCGCTTCGAGCGCGCCTTCCACCAGGCCTACGGCGCGGTCCTCGTCACCGGACCGACGGGCTCGGGCAAGTCGACGACGCTCTACGCCGCCCTCGGCGCGCTGAACACGATCGAGAAGAACATCATCACGATCGAGGACCCGGTCGAGTACCAGCTCGATGGCATCACGCAGGTGCAGGTCAACGCGAAGGCGGGGCTGCACTTCTCGACCGGCCTGCGGTCCATGATGCGCGCCGACCCCGACATCATCATGGTCGGCGAGATCCGCGACCGCGAGACGGCGCAGATCGCGGTCGAGTCCGCGTTGACGGGTCACCTCGTGCTGTCCACGCTGCACACGAACGACGCGGCAAGCGCGGTCACGCGACTCGTCGAGATGGGGATCGAGCCGTTCCTCGTCGCGTCGGCGATCGACTGCGTCGTCGCCCAGCGCCTCGCCCGCAAGCTCTGCCAGTTCTGCAAGGAGCGCCAGATCATCTCGTCTGACGTGCTGCGAGCGAACGGGATCCGCAGCCAGTTCGACATGGAGGCCTACAACGCCCAGGGCTGCACGCGCTGCGGCTTCTCCGGCTACAAGGGCCGGATCGGCCTCTACGAGGTGCTGACGGTGACCGAGGAGGTCCGCAAGCTCACGCTCGCGCGAGCCCCCTCGTCGGAGATCGCCGAGGTCGCGGTGCGCCAGGGGATGCGCCTCCTGCGCGACGACGGCCTCGAGAAGGTCCGTCTCGGCATGACCTCGATCGCCGAGGTCACGCGCGTGACGGGCACGGGCGCCGCGATCGTCGACTGACGGCCGTTCCGACTTCGGTGTCGGACCGATACCGCTACGTCGTAGCGCTCGCGCAAGAAGAAACGCACGCGCTGCGGCGGAAGCCGGGCCGGTTCGCTTCGCCCACCGTCGCACCGAGCAGGCGCCGGTACACTCGCTCGCGGTGGCACGCTTCGCCGGATCCGTGGTGCTCTCCGACGGGGGACGATCGAGCCTCCGGGCCACGGCGCGGCGCGGGTAGCCGCCTGCCATGTCGGCGCCGGACAGGGACTCCTCCCGACCTCGGGTCCACGTCGAGGAGGTCGTCCTCGTTACGGAGAGCCTTGTCGAGCGCATCGGCGTCATGCTGCGCCAGTTGTCGGCCTCGTCGCCGCCGACCGCGCGCCAGATCGAGGAGATCGTGGCATCGCCGGGCTCGCGGCTGCTGGTTGCTTGCGATGACGGCGGCGCGGTCGTCGGCACCCTGACGCTGCTGCTGTCGCGCGTCCCGACGGGGCTGCAGGCGCGCTTGGAGGATGTCGTCGTCGACGAGCACGCGCGTCGCGGCGGCGCCGGCGAGGCGCTCATCGGACTGGGCATGCGCCTTGCAGGTGAGGCCGGGGCCCGCAAGATCGACCTCACCTGCCGGCCGCACCGCGAGGAGGCAACCCGCCTTTATCGCCGCATGGGATTCACCTTGCGCGAGACCGGCACGTACCGCTACTCCCCGCCTCTGGGCGCCGACCTCCCGCCGGCGCAACCGACGGTTGGCGATGGCGGATCGGAGCCCGGCTCGGCTGACGCGACCGCGCGCCGGCCATGGTTCGTCACGCACAGCGAGCGCGTCTACGAGAGCAGGTGGTTCAACGTGCTGCGCCAGTCCGTTCGCGTGCCGGACGGATCGCAACGTGACTACCACACACTCGACTTCCCGGGACCGGCGGTTGCCGTGGTGGTGCGCCGCGCCGATGAGATCTTGCTGATCCGTCAGTACCGGTTCATCGTCGACGAGTATGTCTGGGCGATCGCGTCCGGGGGCGTCGAGGACGGTGAGACGCTCGAGGACGCTGCGCGCCGCGAGGTCGCCGAGGAAACCGGGCACGCTGTCAGCAAGCTCGAGCACCTCATGGGGTTCTACGCGTCATACGGCTGCGGCAACCAGCGCTTCGAGGTGTTCCTCGCTGACGACCCCGAGCCGCTGGGCGGCAGTCACGACCGCAACGAGGTCATCTCGACGCGCTGGTTCTCGCGCCAGGACGTCGTCGCGATGCTGCTGCGCGACGAGATCTGCGACGCGCTCTCTCTTGCGCCGCTAATGAAGCTCTGCCTGCGCGACGGGTGAACTTCGGTGGTGCGCGTGCAGTGATGTCACCTTGACGGTCACCCGTCACTTGTCGAGGCTGACTTGGCCTCGTGGGTTTGTCGGAAACAGGGGCCAAAGCTCGGCGGCACTTGCGCCGAAGGAGGGGATGTGCGACCGACTGCAATGGCAGACCTCGACCCCGCGAGCACGCGAGCTCTCCGCGGGCAGGGTCCTCACCCCCTCGCTGACCTGCCACCGCTGTACTCGCTGCGGTCGGCGCGAGCGCGCGCGTATGACGTGCGCATGGCGCGCGGCGAGGACGAGACCGCAGCCGCCGTTCTCGCGCTGATCGAGGGTCGCAGGGCGCTCATCGTGAGCACGCCGACCGTGCGGTCGCTCTACGAGCCGCTGCTGTCTCACATCGCAACGTGCCATCCGCGCCCGGTGACCGACACGACGCTCGTCTGCTGTGAGCGCGACAAGACGCTGGAATCGGTCGAGCTCGTATGCCGAATCGCCCATGACGCCGGGCTCGGCCGCGGCGACGTGCTTGTCGCGATCGGCGGCGGCGTCTGCACGGACATCGTCACGATGGCGGCATCCATGCTGCGGCGCGGGATCGGGCACGTTCGCGTCCCGACGACGCTCGTTGGCCAGATCGACGCCGGCCTGGGGCTCAAGGGGGCCGTGAACTTCGGTGGGACGAAGAGCTTCCTCGGCACGTTCTGGCCGCCGATCGGCGTGGTGATCGACCCCTCCGTGCTGCGGACGCTTCCCCCGCGGCTGCTGTGCCAGGGGCTCGCCGAGATCGTCAAGATCGCGGTGGTTCGCGACAGCGAGCTCTTCGCGCTCGTGGCGGAACACCACGCGCTGCTGGTAAGCAGCGGGTTTCAGCGTCCGTCCGCAGTGGCGCAGCGGATCCTGCGTCTGGCCGCGCGGGGCATGCTGGCGGAGCTCGACGCCAACCCGTATGAGGACTGCTCGTTCGAGCGCCTGGTCGACTTCGGGCACACCGTCAGCCCTGTCCTGGAGGCGGCGGCGGGGTTCGCGCTGACGCACGGCGAGGCGGTGGCCGTCGATATCGCGCTGAGCGCCACGCTGGCCGCGCAGCTCGGACTGCTGTGCGAGGCTGACCGCGACGCCATCGTCAGCACGCTGCGCGCCCTGCGGCTGCCGGTGTTCTCGTCGCTGCTGACCGCGCAGCTCTGCGCGACGGCGATGCGCCAGGCGGCGTCGCACCGGGGCGGGCAAGTCAACCTCGTTCTGCCGACGTCGATCGGTCAAGCGGTCTTCATCGCGGACGCCGGTGCGCTGCCGGAGGCGGCGTTCGCTTCCGCCCTCCTACGGCTCGCGGCCGAAGCCGACGAGGACCTCTCCCGCGGTCATCGCGCCACGGCTACGGTGCCGCCATGACCGTGGAATCGTCGACAGCACGGGGCTGGCACGTCGGCTTCGGGACCGCTTCACTGCGGTCGCAGTTCGCGCACGGCGGCGACAGCCCGATTCTGTGCGATCGCGTCCTCGAGCACGGGGCGCTCTCGGCCTGCCGGTTCGTCGACCTCGTCGAGGTGCCGGTCGGCGCCGAGATCGGGCTGCACACCCACGAGGACGAGGCGGAGGAGCTCTACGTGATCATCTGCGGCGCCGGCTCGATGCAGCTCGACGGGAACGATCTCGTGGTGGCGGGCGGTGATGTCGTCGTCAACCGGCCAGGCGGGACTCATGGGCTTCGCAACACCGGCACGGAGCCGCTCAAGCTGGTCGTCATCGAGGTTCCCGTCTACGCCTGCAGCGAGGGCTGAGCACCATGGAGACGGCCTTGATCATGGCCGGAGGGCAGTCGGCGAGGATGCGTGCGACAGGCGGCCCGGCGCACAAGGCGCTCGTACCCGTGCTCGGCGTGCCGCTCCTGGAGCGCAATCTCTGCCGCTTGCTCGACTGCGGGTTCTCGAACGTCGCCGTGTCGGTCAGCGCGCATGAGCAGTCCCTACGCGACTACCTGTCGCGGCGCGGCCGGGCGCTGGCGCGCGCCCGGGAGGCCGATCTCGTCGTGCTGGAGGAGCAGCGCCCGCTCGGCACGATCGGAGTCATGCGCGAGCTTCGCGACGCGCACGACCCGGTCCTTGTCGTCAACAGCGACAACCTCACGGGCCTCGATCTGCGCGCGTTCATGGAACATCACCGTCGCGAGCAGGCCGCGGTGACGATCGCCGTCCATCGGGAACCCGTGCGCATCCCCTACGGTCAGGTGACCGTCGACGCCGGGCGGGTGGTCGCCTATGCGGAGAAGCCGGTCCACGAGGTCGTCGTGTCGAGCGGCACGTACGTCTTCGATCCCGCCGTCGCCGCCGTTCTCGGTGCCGACGAGCGCTGCAACCTGCCCGAGCTCGTGGCGCTTGCCGACTCGGCCGGCGGGTTTATCGCCGCCTACGAGCACGCTGCGCTGTGGATCGACGTCAACGACATGGACGATCTGCGTCGGTGCGAGGATCTCGTCAGCGACAACGCCGACGTCTTCGAGCGCTGGGAGCGCAGCCCGGACCGGCACACCCTCGATCTCCTCATGCGCATGGATGGCGGTGTGATCGTGGAGCGCGGCCGCGACGGCGGCGCGTGGGCGCTTCCGACCCGCACATGCGGCAACCCTGCCGTGTGCGATGCAGGGGTCGCGCAGCCGTGGCCGGGCGGCGGCGATGCCCTGAAGGCGACGCCCCTGACCGCCTTCGACGACGTCGACGTGGACGTCGGCGGGGCCCTCGTCCGACACCATGTGTTCGAGTTGCCGTGCCGCGCGGGCGCGCTGGACGAAGCGGATGGCGGTCGCGTGCGCAGCTTCGTCGCTGCGGATGCTGCACCGGCCGGCCTCGGCAGTCCGCTGCGCCGGGCGCTGGCCTACGCGAGTCGCGCGCGATGAAGCGCTCGCACATCCTGTCGTTCACCCCCGACATCATGTTCGGCGGAGACGCGGCCCGGCTGCTGTCGTTCGCGAGGACCGTCGATCGCGACCGGTTCGAGCACACCGTCGTCACGATCAAGACGCCCTGGGCCGCGCCGGAGGAGTCGGCCGACATGCGAGCCCAGTACGCGGCTGCCGGGATTCCCATCGGCGACCTCGGCCAGGGACCGTTCCCGCTGGAGCTCGATCTGGGGTTCTCGGGCGGCCGCAAGGGGAGCCGGCGCTATCGGGCCGGCGAGCTGGCCGCCTCGGCGGCGGTCTTCGCGCGGCTGGTCACGCGACTCGCGAAGCTGATTCGCAGGAGCGCTATTGACGTGATCGACGCGCGCTTGGAGGTCGCCGGCGTCATCGCCGTCGCGGCCGGCCGACTCACCGGGACGCCCGTGGTCGTCACGTCGTACTACCTCGACACGTGGCAGCCGCTGTTCATGCGCCTTCCGGGCCAGTTCACGATGGGCTTCGCGGACGTTGTCATGACGGACTCGCATGTGCGCGGACGAGACTTCCGGCAGTGGACCTGGCGACCGCGACCGGTTTCGCGGTTCGTCGTGGTGCCCAACGGGATCTACCCTCCGGCGCCGACGCGGCCGGCGGACGTGGTCCGAGCCGAGCTCGGGCTGAACCCGGACGCCGGGCCAATCGTCGCGACCGTGGCCCGGCTGTCGCCCTTCAAGGGCCAGAAGGTCCTGGTGGAGGCGGCGCGCGCGGTGCTCGACGCCCGGCCGGACGCCGCGTTCCTCATGGTCGGATGCGAGTGCGACAGGTTCAGCCGCGACTATCGGCGGGAGCTCGAGGCTCGCGCGGCGGCGCTTGGGATCGGTGATCGCGTCGTCGTCGCGTCCTATCCGGGTCCGATCGGCGACGTCTGGAACATCATCGACGTCCATGTGCACGCGTCGATGTTCGACTCGCTCCCCATCTCGGTTCAGGAGGGGATGTCGCTCGGCAAGCCGGCCGTCGTCACGTCGGTCGGCGGGATCCCGGAGATGGTCGAGCATGAGCGCACGGGCCTCGTCGTTGCGCCAGGGGACGCTGGCGCCCTGGGCCGAGCGATCCTCCGCCTGCTGCAGGACCCTCCGACGGCGAGCCGGCTCGGCCGGGCCGCGGCTCAGCGCTACGAAGAGCGCTACCGCCCGGAGGCGATGACGCGGGAGCTCGAGTCGCTGTTCGCGGAGCTGACCCGGTGCTGACCGTGGACGCGTTCGCGAACACCGTCGCCGTGACGGGCGCCGGCGGGTTCATCGGCTCCGCCGTGACCGCCATGCTGGTCGAGCGCGGCGCCACCGTCCGCGGCCTGCTCGGACCACCGAGTGAGCGGGATCGATCGCCGAAGCCAGGTGGCGGCCTCTTCGGCGAGATCGACGACGGCCCCGTGCTGGACGAGCTGCTCGCGGACGCGGACCTCGTCATCCACCTCGCGGGCCCGCCGTCGGTGTCGGGCTCCTTCGCGGCGCCGCAGCAGTGTGCTCGGGTGCACGTCGGCGGCACGGCGGCAGTCATCGCCGCCGCGCAGCGGGCCGGCGTCCGTCGCCTCGTCTACGTCTCATCGGCCGAGGTCTATGGCGCCGGCGCACCGTGCCCGGTCTCCGAGGATCATCCCCCGACTCCGGTCTCGCCCTACGGCGCGGCGAAGCTGGCGGCCGAGGCGCTGATCCGCGCGGCGGTGCACTCGTCACCACTGCAAGCCGTCGTCCTGCGGCCGTTCTCGGTCTTCGGCCCCGGTATGTCCTCGGCGTCGGTCGTGATGGCGATCCTCCGTCAGGCGCTCGCCGGGGATCCGGTCGCGGTGGCGGACCCGCGACCTGTGCGGGACTACTGCTTCGTCGCCGACGTCGCCGAAGCCGTCATCGCGGCCGCGGCGTGTCCGCTGCCATGCGACCTCGAGACGTGCAACGTCTGCACCGGCTTCGGCACGTCGGTCGCCGACCTGGCGCGACTGGTCTGCACCGCGCTGGGTCGCGAGGCTCGGCTGAAGTCCCGCCCGGCAGCGCGCCGGCCGGCCGACGTCCAGACGCTCGTCGGAGACCGCTCGCGCGCGGCGTCGCAGCTCGGCTGGCGCCCGCGGGTGTCGCTGGCCGATGGGCTGCAGCGCATGGTGGCGGTCGCGCCGTGAGCAACGCGCGGCGCGTGCTCGTCACCGGCGCGCAGGGGTTCGTCGGGCGCTACCTCGTGGCGCACTGGCTTTCGGCCGATCGCCGTGACGAGCTGCTCGGCGTCGGCCGGTCGCCGGCTGACGTGGACCACTTTCCCCATCGCCTGGGCGCCGGCGGATGCCGCGCGCCGCTGCCGCCGGCGCTGCGCGAGTCCCTTTGCGATGCACGCTACGCCTATGAGCCGCTCGATCTGCGCAGCGCCGACGACGTGGCCGCGATGCTGCGCGACTTCCGGCCGCACATCGTGGTGCATCTCGCGGGCGCTCTGCGCGACGAGCCGCTCGAGTGCTTGATCGCCTCGAACATCGCGGCGACGGCCGGCCTGCTCGAGGGCATCGGGGTCAGCGGCGCGCCCGCCCCGCGCGTCGTGCTGGGCTCAAGCGGCGGCGTCTACGGGCCGCTCTCGCCAGCCGTGCTACCGCTGCGCGAGGACGCCGCATGCGACAGCGCGGAGCTCTACTCGGTGACCAAGCGGGCCGCCGAGCAGGTGGCGCGCGCGCTGGCGCGCACGCATCGGATCGCGCTCGTTATCGGGCGGATCTTCAACGTCGTCGGGCCGGGACAGGACGAGCGGCACTTCTGCGGGCGCGTCTGCGGGCAGCTCGCGCGGACCCCGGCCGGCGAGGAGGCCGTGCTGGATCTCGGAGCGCTCCACCCGTCGCGCGACTTCGTCGATGTCCGCGATGTCGCCCGCGGGCTCATGCTCGCCGCGGAGCACGGTGTCGGGGGCACGGCCTACAACATCGCGTCGGGCGTCGACACGCAGATGGCCGACGTGCTGCGGCTCGCGGTGGCGCTGTCGGGCCGCACCTACCGCATGCGACCGGGGCGCCGGCCCGCGCGCCGCGAGGAGATCGCGCGTCATTGGGCCGACGTCAGCCGCCTGCGCGAGCTCGGCTTCGGTGTGGCCCATCCTCTGGCGGTCAGCCTTCGGGACTGCCTGGCGTACTACGACTCGGTCACGCCGGTCGCGAGCGCCGACCGGTGACGGCGAGCGACCCGGACACGAGCTTCCTCGTCTTCGACGTCGGCGGCACGACGCAGCGCGCGGCCCTGTACGACCCCGTCGCCGACGACCTCGTCAGCGCCGTCACGGGCTGCACGGCGAGCCGCTGGAGCGAGCCGGCGGGCGGCGAAGCCGAGCTGCTCGATCGGCTGATCGACGATCTCGACATCCTCGCCTGCGAGCTCGGTGCTCCGGCTTCACCGGACATCGTCGCCATCGGCTTCCCCGCACCGATCGACGGGTCGGGTCGAGCCGTCGCGGTTCCCACGATTCTGGGCGACGCGTTCGGCTCGCCGTTCGCGGTGGCAACGCTGCTGGAGCGGCGCTGGCCGCAGGCGGAGATCTGCGTCACCAACGACGTCACCGCCGCCGGGTTTGCGCTGCTGGCGCACGACCGCGGCGACGTCTGCGTCCTGACCATCGGGTCGGGCATCGGCATGAAGGTGTTCGTGGACGGCCGGCCACTGCTCGGACCGCGCGGCACGGCCGGCGAGATCGGCCACCTCGTCGTCGATCGCGCGCCCGATGCGAACCGCTGCGACTGCGGTGGCCGCGGACACCTCGGCGCCGTGGCGTCGGGCCGCGGCACGCTGGTTACGGCGCGACGGCGCGCGCGTGAGGATCCGCGGTCCTACGCGGCGAGCATGGTGGGCGCGACGGAGCCGACCGAGCTCGACACCTACGCGCTCGCGGCCGCCTTTCGCTGCCGGGACGCGTGGGCCACCAGCGTGATCGCGGAGGGCGCAGGGGCGCTTGGCACGACGCTCGCCGCCATCCACAGCGCGATCGGGATCGAGCCGATCTCGCTGTACGGGGGGTTCGCGACGGCGCTCGGCGAGCCCTACCGCCGGCTCGTGGCCGCCGCTGCGCAGGGGGGCTGCTGGGACATCGGGCAGCGCTGGGACGAGATCCTGACACTGAGCGATCTCGATGGCCGCGCCGGGCTGCTCGGTGCCGGGCGCTACGCCCGCGCGATGGCGAGGGAGCGGCTCGCGTGAGAGTCGCGCGCTATGACTATGGCGCCCAGCTGGGGGACGACCTTCCAGCCGTCGTGCGCTCGATAGGCGAGGCGATCGCGCGCGGTGACCACGGGGTCGACGGCGAGGTGCGGTCCTTCGAGGAGGAGTTCGCGACGTTCGTCGGCGTCGACCACGCCGTCGGCGTCAATACCGGCACGGACGCGCTCATGCTGGCGCTGCTCGCGGCCGGCGTCCAGCCCGGCGACGAGGTCGTCACGCAGGCCAACACCTTCAACGCCACGGTCGCGGCGATCGTCAACGTGGGCGCGTCGCCGGTGCTCGTGGATGCCGATCCCGAGACGTACCTCATGGATGTGGCGGCGCTTCAGTCCGCGTTCAGCGCGCGCACCCGGGCGATCATCCCCGTCCACCTGTACGGCAAGCCGCTCGAGCTCGCCATGATCGAAGCGCTCGCCGCGCGCCACGAGGCGACGATCGTCGAGGACGCGGCGCAGGCCCACGGCGCACGCTGGGCCGACGGCCGCTGCGCCGGCTCGCGCGGCGCGCTGGGCTGCTTCAGCTTTCACCCGAGCAAGAACCTCGCCGCGGCGGGTGACGGCGGGATCGTCGTGACCGACGACGCCGCCGTCGCGGAGGAGCTGGTGTGGCGACGGGCGCTCGGGCAGCGCGCGCAGAACGACCACGCGCTGGTCGGGCTCAACACCAAGCTCCATGCCCTGCAGGCGATCGTCCTGCGCGCGAAGCTGCCGAAGCTCGAGGCCTGGAACGCCGAGCGGCGTGTGATCGCCGGCCGCTACCGCGCCGCGCTGGAGGACCTGCCGGTCGGCTTCCAGCAGTCGCAGGCAGGTGAGCGTCACGCGTACCACCTGTTTCAGGTGCGCACCGAGGAGCGCGAGAACCTGCTGGAGCATCTGCTCGGCGACGGGGTCGATGCCGTCGTGCGCTACCCCGTCCCGATACACCTGCAACCGGCGTTCAGCGGCCGGGGCTGGCGGCGCGGCCAGTTCCCCGTCGCCGAGGCGCTTGCCCGGCAACTGCTGTGCCTCCCCCTGCGCCCGGCGATGGCGGAAGCGGAGATCGAGCACGTGATCGCTTCGGTCCGCGGCTTTTTCGGGGCGCGATGATCGCCACGCTGGCCGTGCTCGGAGGCAGCAGCCCGTTCACCGCCGAGCTCGTCGAGGCGATCGTGGCCGAGCCCGCGGTGAGGCCGCGTCGCCTGGTCCTGCATGGACGCGACGAGGCTGCCCTGCGTGCGATGCGCAGCTACGCCGCACATCGCCTGGGCTCGTCATGCGCCGTCACGGCGACGACGGAGCTGCAGCGGGCGTTGACTGGTGCGACCGTCGTCGTCCACCAGATCCGCTACGGCGGGCTACGGGGCCGCGCGGAGGATGCCGCGCTCGCCAGGCAAGCCGGCGTCGCGGCCGACGAGACGCTGGGCCCGGGCGGCCTGGCTGCCGCGATTCGGATCTTCCCCGCCGCATTCGAGACCGGACGGGCGATCGTCGCGTGCTCGCCGGCCGCATGGGTCGTCAACCTGACGAACCCGCTTGGGCCGGCGGTCGCGGCATTGCGCGCGGCCGGCGTCGAGCGGGTCGTCGGCGTCTGCGAGCTACCCGAGCAGACCGCGGCGCTGGCGATCGCGCGAGCAGCGGTGCGCGGGTGCGACGAGACCTGGTGCTACGCCGGCTTCAACCACCGCGGCTTCGTCTACGCCGCTGGATGGCTCGGGTCGCTGCTGGCGCAGATCGGCGACGACGGACGGTTTCAGGGCATCTCGGCGGCGACGATCCACAGGCTTGACGCCATTCCCGTGAAGCACCTGGCGCTGATTCTCGAGGGCGCGGCCGGCGAGCGCCCGGACCGAGCGGCGCGACTGGCGGCGATCCGGCTGCGCCTTCGTCGCGAGCTGGCCGAGCAACCCGGGCAGCGGCCGGCCGCGCTGGCCGAGCGGCGGATGCCGTGGTATCGCCACGGCGTCGTCCCGGTGCTGCGCGCGCTCGCGCAACCCGGCGGGCGGCGCGTCGTCGCGACCTTCGCGATGGCGGACGACATCCCGCGCGAGCGGCCGCTGTGGCTTGACGCCGGCCGGGCGACGGCGCTCGCGCAGCAGCCGCCACCGGCCGGCGTGGCCAGCCTGCTGCGATGCTTGGAGGACCACGAGCGCGCCGTCATCGCGGCGGCGACGGCTCCCACTGGCGCGAGCGTGAGCACTGCCCTGCAGCTCGACCCGCTCCTGCGCGGCCGCGCGCCGCGACGGCTCGGCGAGCGGCTCGTGCAGTCGGCCGAGGGAGCGGCGGCATGACCGCGGCCCCGCGCGTCGCGATCTTCGGCTGCGGACGGATGGGCGCCGTGCGCGCCGAGGCGTGTCGCACGCTCGGGGCGCAGGTCGCGGTCGTCCAGGACACCGACGAAGCCGCCGCCGCGCGACTCGCCGCCGGCCATCCGGACTGCCGCATCGTCGAGCACGTCGCGGCAGTCGACTGGGATCTGGTCGACGCCGCCTTCGTCTGCACGCCGCCGGTGGCACGGGGACCGGCCGAGCTCGCGGCCATCGGCGCAGGGATCCCGGTCTTCATGGAGAAGCCGCTCGGCCTGTCGGCCGAGCATGCGGACGCGATGGCTCGCGCGTTGCGGCGGACGCCGGTACGCACGAGCGTCGGCTACCAGAACCGCTATCGCCCGTCCGTCCGCCGGCTACGCGCCGTGCTCTCGCAGACACCGCCCTACGGGCTGGCGGCGCAGTGGGTGGTCGGCGCGTACCGCAAGCCCTGGTGGCTTGACCCCGCGCAGTCGGGCGGCCCGATCAACGAGCAGGCGACGCATGTCGCGGACCTGTGCCGCCACCTCGCCGGCGAGATCGTAGAGGTCACGGCGGTCGCTCGCGACGGTGCTGGCCCCGGCGCTGTCGACACCGCGTCGATCGCTTTGAGGTTCGCCGGCGGGGCCTGCGCTTCGCTGCTCTACAGCTACCTCGCCGACGAGAAGCACGTCGCCCTCGAGGCGTTCTGGGCGGGCGGCCACGCGCGGCTTGAAGGCTGGGACTTCCACGAGGCCGGGGCCGACGTAAACGGCGATCCGAACGAGGTCTTCGTCACGGAGACCGCAGCCTTTCTCGGTGTCGGAGGCGACACCGAAGTGCTGTGCGACTTCGAGGACGCGCTACGAACGCAACAGGCGATGGACGCGATCGGGCATGCGCTGGCACGTACGCGAGCGGGCGCGACCCGATGACCTCGCTGGTGGGCTGCGGGGCCCCGTCGCCTCCTCGGCGGCTACGCCGCCGGGGACCTGGACGGCAGCCAGTGCTTCGCCGCCGCCACGACCTCGTCGCTCGGGGCGGCGCCGTCGTGCAGTTCGGGCAGGGCGCGGAGGATGGTCGCTCCCGACATCGCAAGCGTCCGGACGCGCTGCACGTCGGGTCCGTCACCGCCGCCGTGCTGCTCGATCCAGCGCTCGACGAGCTGCCACATGTCCGCGGCGTGGTAGGCCGTCCGCAGCTCGAGGTCCGACAGCACCTCCGCGATCTCTGCGAGCGTCGCTCGCAGCTCGAGGGCCGCCTTCGTCGTGGTCTCGTCGGTGTGCTCGGCGAGGTTCGCGTACAGCTCGGCGGCCGCGGGCGCGATCGCGGCAGTCGGTCCTTCGGCGATCGCCGAGACGAGGCCCGTGAGGAGGTCCCGAAACGCGTCGTTGCGCTCCACGTCGTCCGCGGCACCCGCACTTCCGACGACGCGCGCGAAGTGCGCCAGGCGGCGCTTGGCCGGCATCCGCTTGTAGCCGGCGTCCCAGAAGTGGTGCAGGAGGTTCGACGCCTCACCTGCGCCGATGTTCAAGAGCTTCTGCTGGTTGAGCTCGTTGATCTGCTCCGTCAGCTCGATGAGCTTGAGGTCTTCGAGCGTCGCGGCGGCGTACAGCACGCCGGCGGCGCGAACGTTGTCGGCGCGGATCTCGTCGTCGGTCCAGCTGCTGACCGCTGTCAGCCGGTCGTCTTCGGTGGTCATCACGATCATCCTATGCGCGACCCGGCGCGCGCCGGATGCCGCGAACGCGCCACCTGGCGGGTTGCCGCTCCTCAGGTCCGAGCTTCGCGTCAGTCGCGGACGGCGTCGGCGGTCGGTGCCGACGCCTTCCCGGCGTCGAGCAGCGCAGGCGGCTTCGCGTCGGTCACGTCGCCGACGTCTACGGGATCGCGGTCGAAGCCGGCGGCGCGGTAGGCGTCGTCCTCGTCGAGCGTCTCCTTCTCGAGCAGCGCCCGCGTCAGCGACTCGAGCTTGTCGCGGTTGGCGGCCAGCGTGCGCCGTGCGCGCTCGTAGCACGCCTCGACGATCCGGCGCACCTCGCGGTCGACGAGCTCGCGCGTGTCGTCGGAGACCTGGACTGGGCCGCCGGGGCCGTAGAACTGCTCCTCGCCGGGCGCCGGGAGGACGGAGACGAGGCCGATGACGTCGGACATGCCCCAGCGCCCGACCATCTGGCGCGCGATGCTCGTGACCTGCTCGAGGTCGGACTCAGCGCCCGTCGTGACGTTGCCGTAGACGAGCTCCTCGGCCGCCCGCCCGCCGAGCGCGCCGACGATCCGGCCCTCGAGGTAGCGCGCGTCGTAGCCGTAGCGGTCCGTCGACGGCGACTGGAACGTCACGCCGAGCGCGCGCCCGCGCGGGATGATCGAGACTTTGCGCACCGGGTCGGCACCGGGCTCGAGCATCCCGAGCACCGCGTGGCCGGACTCGTGGTAGGCGGTGCGTTCGCGCTCCTCGTCCGACAGCGTGATCTTGCGCTCGGCACCGAGGATGATGCGTTCGAGCGCGTCGGCGAGGTCCGCGGCGTGGACAGCGGTGTGGTCGCGCCGGGCGGCGATGAGCGCCGCCTCGTTGATGAGGTTGCGCAGGTCCGCGCCGACCATGCCGGGCGTCGAGGCGGCGACGCGGTCGAGCAGGACGTCATCGGCGAGCGGGACCGAGCGCGTGTGGATCTTGAGGATCTCGCGCCGCCCGTCCTTGTCGGGCGAGTTGACCGTCAGCCGGCGGTCGAAGCGGCCCGGCCGCAGCAGCGCCGCGTCGAGGACCTCCGGGCGGTTGGTCGCCGCGAGCACGATGACGCCCTCCGAGCCGGTGAAGCCGTCCATCTCGGTGAGGATCTGGTTGAGCGTCTGCTCGCGCTCGTCGTGGCCGCCGAAGCCGCCGCCACCGCCGCCGCGCGCCCGGCCGATAGCGTCGAGCTCGTCGATGAAGATGATCGCGGGCGCTTCCTTCTTGGCCTGCTCGAAGAGGTCGCGCACGCGCGATGCGCCGACGCCGACGACCATCTCGACGAACTCCGACGCGCTGAGGCTGAAGAACGGCACGTCGGCCTCGCCCGCGACGGCCCGTGCGAGCAGCGTCTTGCCCGTGCCGGGCGAGCCGGAGAGCAGCACCCCCTTCGGGATCGCCGCCCCGAGCTTGCTGTAGCGGTCGGGGTTCTTGAGGAAGTCGACGATCTCCTTGAGCTCGTCCTCGACCTCGTCGATGCCCGCGACGTCGGTGAACGAGACCCGGGTGGCCGACGCGTCGTAGCGCTTGGCCTTCGAGCGCCCGAGCGCGAGCGCGCCGCCGCCGGCCATGCTCGCGCTGCGCCGCAAGAAGTAGACGAGCAGCCCGATGATGAGCAGCGTCGGGCCGAAGGAGATCAGCAGCGTCGCGATGAACGAGCGGCCCTCGTCGATCGGGCGCGCGTTGACCTCGACCTTCTTGGCGAGCAGGAGCTTGAGCAGCTCGTCGTCCTGGGCGAACGTCGGGCGCACGGTCTCGAAGTCCTTGGCGGACTTCTTCTCGAACTTCGTCTCCTTGCGAAACGCGCCCTGGATGACGTCGCCCTTGGCGTTGACCTCCTTGACGTTGCCGGCCTGTACCTGCGCGCGGAAGAACGTGTAGGGGACGTCGATGAGCTTGTCTTTGTCCGACGGGATGAGCTGGCCGAGCGCGACGTTCAGCACGAGCAGCGCGAGCAAGAACCACCAGAAGCGGCGGCTCCCGGGCGGCCGCGGCATGCGCGACTTCGTCGCTGGAGACTTGCCCGCGGGCTCGCGGCCGCCTTCGACGCGCCACGGCTGGCGGTCGGCCTTGTTGTCCGGTCGTGTGCGCGTCTTGGAGTCGGCCACCGCCCTCGGATCATACGGTCGTCCATTCCGCTGCCATAAGGCGGGACATCGGCCGAGCACGGCCGATGACCGCCGCAATGGACCTTGACTTCGCAGACCTGCTGCTCGAGGTCATCGAGCGGAACGCCTCCGACCTGCACCTCACGGCTGGTGCACGGCCGACTGTCCGGGTGCGCGGGCGGCTCACGCCGCTCGAGGACTATCCGGTCATGACGACCGAGATGACGCGCGAAATCGTCTACTCCATCCTCTCCAACGACCAGCGTCAGCGCCTGGAGACCGAGTGGCAGCTGGACTTCGCCTACTCGATCCCCGGTCGTGCGCGGTTTCGCGTCAACGCCTACTACCAGCGCTCGGCGATCGGGGCGGCGTTTCGCCTGATCCCGGCGGTGATCAAGTCGCTCGACGAGCTCGAGATGCCGGCGGCGCTGCACGAGATGACGAAGAAGCCGCGCGGCTTCGTGCTCGTCACCGGCCCGACCGGCTCCGGCAAGTCGACGACGCTCGCGGCGGTCATCGACCAGATCAACACGACGCGCGAAGAGCACATCATGACCATCGAGGACCCGATCGAGTTCCTCCATGGCCACAAGAAGTGCATCGTCAACCAGCGCGAGATCGGCTCGGACGCGCAGTCCTTCGGGATGGGCCTGAAGGCCGCGCTACGCCAGGACCCGGACGTGATCCTCGTCGGCGAGATGCGCGACCTGGACACGATCCACACCGCGCTGACGGCCGCGGAGACCGGACACCTCGTCTTCGCCACCTTGCACACGCAGGACACGCCGCAGACGATCGACCGCATCATCGACGTGTTCCCGGCGCAGCAGCAGCAGCAGGTGCGGGTGCAGCTGTCGGTCGCGCTGCAGGGCATCGTGACGCAGCAGCTCATCCCGACGGCCGACGGTGCAGGACGCACGGCGGCCTGCGAGGTCCTGCTCGCGACCCCCGCGATCCGCAACCTCATCCGCGAAGGCAAGACCCACCAGATCTATTCCTCATTGCAGACCGGAGGCAATATCGGCATGCAGACCATGGACGCCGCGCTGGCGACGCTCGTGCGCGCGGGCAAGATCACCCAGCATATGGCTGAGTCTCGATCCTCGACCCCGGAGGAGCTCCGCCGCCTGCTTGGCGCCGGCTCCTTCTCCATGTGATGAGCACGTACGTCTTCCAGGCGATCGACGTCCTCGGCCAGAAGGCCAAGGGCGAGGTCGACGCCGAATCCAAGCAGTCCGTCTCCGATCAGCTCAAGGCCAAGGGCCTGATCGTCCTCGACATCGCCGAGAAGGGACGGGCGTCGAAGGACATCGAGCTGCCGTTCCTCAACCGCATCAAGCTCGGCGACCTCGCGATCCTCACGCGCCAGCTGTCGACGATGGTCTCCAGCGGCATGACGATCCTGCGGTCCCTGTACGTGCTCGAGGCGCAGACCGAGAACCAGAAGCTCGCCGCCGTGCTCGTCGACGTGCGCAAGGACGTCGAGGCCGGCCTGCCGCTGTCGGATGCGCTCGCGCGCCACCCGAAGGTCTTCAACCCGCTGTTCATCGCGATGACGCGAGCGGGCGAGACGGGCGGTGTGCTCGAGGACTCCTTGATCCGCATCGCCGATCAGCTCGAGAAGGAGGAGTCGCTGCGCCGCCAGGTCAAGTCGGCGATGGCCTACCCGATCGTCATCTTCGTCTTCGCGGCCTCCGTCATGCTCGGCATGGTCGCCTTCATCGTCCCCGTGTTCGCGGGCGTCTTCGAGGAGCTCGGCGATGCCGAGCTGCCGAAGATGACGCAGTTCACGATGGCGATCTCGAACGTCGTCACCGGCTACTGGTACCTGCTGATCGCCGGCACCATCGGCGCCACGGTCGCCTTCATCAAGTGGAAGAAGACCGCCCGCGGCCGCGGCCTGTGGCAGCGCTTCTTGCTGCGCATCCCGTTCAAGATCGGCGACATCTTCCAGAAGGTCGCGCTGGCCCGCTGGTCGCGCACGTTCTCGGCGCTCATGGGCGCGGGCGTGCCGCTCCTGCAGGCGATCGACATCACGTCGCAGACGGCGGGCAACATCGTCGTCGAGGAGGCGATGGCCAACGTCACGACGTCGGTCAAGGCCGGTGGCACGATCGCCCAGCCGCTCATGGACTCGCCGGTGTTCCCGTCGATGGTCGGCCACATGGTCAAGGTCGGCGAGGAGACGGGCGCCCTGACGACGATGCTCTCGAAGATCGGCGACTTCTACGAGGACCAGGTCGAGGCGGCGGTCAAGGCCCTGACCTCGATCCTCGAGCCGGTCATGATCGTCTTCGTCGGCGGGATCGTCGGCTTCATCGTCATCTCGATGTACCTGCCGCTCTTCAGCGTCTACGACCAGATCAAGTAGCAGTCGGTGTAGGTGCCCGGTACGTCTCAGAATCGCCGCTGACTTCTGAACTACCGCCAGAAGGACAGGTTTCTCAGAAGCCTCCTCCGTCGAGCCCGGGTTCTGCCCGGGCTCGCGGCGTTCTGGGCCACAATCGGAAATCTTCCCGCACCGAGCGGCGTCTCCTCCTGTGACCGCCGACTCCCGGCGTAGCCTGTAAGCGTGACATTCGACACGAACTTGACCGGCGCCGTCCATGGCGCGTGGGAGCAGATGGAGCTCCTCGTGACCGTGAAGGCGTATCCCTCGGTCTCCATGAAGTACGGCGAGGCGGTCTGCGTCGCCGGCGTCCGGCTGGATACGCCGCAGCCAGAGTGGGCGCGGCTGTTTCCGGTCGCGTTCAGGGACCTCCCGCCTGAGCAGCAGTTCGGCAAGTACGACGTCATCACGCTGCAGGCCCAGAAGCACTCCACAGACCGCCGGGCGGAGAGCTACCGGCCGCTGCTTGAGTCCATCCAGCGCGGTCAGAACCTCGCTCCCGGTGGCCATTGGCCTGCACGCAGGCGGTGGGTGGAGCCGTTGCTGGGCCCGACGATGTGTGAGCTGAACCGTGGGCGCAAGGGCGGCCATGGAGGCCCGTCGCTGGCGGTGGTGCGCCCGATGCGCGTCCTCGATGTCGTCGTGCGTGACGCGGAGCCGTGGTCGCTCGGGCAGGTATCGACGCTCAACCAGGTCAACCTGCTGTCGAAGAAGACGACGCTGGAGAAGCCCGACCATGCCTTCTCGTATCACTGGCTGTGCGAGGAGCCCGGCTGTCGCGGGCACACGCAGTCCATCGCCGACTGGGAACTGGGGGAGTCCTACCGCAAGTGGGGCCGGCAGGGCTACGACGTCGTCACGGCGGTGCGGGAGAAGTGGCTGGACTTCATCTGCGCCGAGAAGCGCGAAACCATGTTCTTCGTCGGCGACCAGCACCGCCACCCCGGAGCGTTTCTCGTCCTCGGCGCCTTTTGTCCCGAGTACCGTCCGGACGCGGGCCAGCTGACGCTCGACGTCGCCGCCTGAGTCGCCGCGCCCAGAACGGCTCGCGGCTCAGAGGTGCTGCACGAGCAGCGCGGGCATCCGCACTTGGAGCTCATCGACGATGACGTCGCGGTGGCAGTCGCGATGGTCATGCTCGAAGCACAGCAGGCAGGTGCGATGTCCGGCGAGTGTCGCGGCGAGCTCATCGATGGCCCAGGCCGCGCCGTTGCGCACATGTGCTGTGTAGGCGACGCGGCCCGCGGCGGCCTGACCCGACTTGTAGAGGTCGCGGTAGGCCTTGGGATTGCCGAGTGCCCGTTCGTGCTCATAGGCGATGCCGGCCTGCGTGAGCCTGGCCGACAGCGCGGTCTTCGAGAAGCCTCGGCGGCGAGAGAGCGGAAGGTCACGCACGTCGACGAGCCGCTCGACCGCTGCGGCCAGCAGGACTGCGACGAGCGACTCGGGCTCGCGATGGGCCTCGTAGCCGATGGTCAGCAGCGTCGGGGTCACGGCTGTGGTGTTCGCCCCGTCGTCTCGTAGCCCTGCCGTCGCCAGCGACGAAGGCTGCCGGTGCGCGGGTCGGGCTGCTGAGCGTCGGTCGGCATGGCTGAAGACTCTCGCATGCGGCGGCGGCGGACGACTCCGCCGCTTCCGTCGCGCTACGGCTAGTCCCATTTTCCGCGGTTGATGGCGGGTAGTTCGGCAGGTTCGCGTCACGCTCGTTGACGACGGCCGCGCCGTGCGCGGGCGCGGTCGGGGGCACGTCGGGCCGTGCTCATTCGCGGTGCGACGCGCGGGCGAGCAGGTGGCCGTGGGTGATCATCGAGGCAAGGCCGAACGGGCAGCGATCGATGCGGGCAAGCAGCCCGTGGGCGGCTTGGTGGACCGCGGCGATCGCGTCCAGCAGCCAGCCCAGCGGGTCGCCGCGCGCGGTCGGGCGCGGGAGCTTTTCGCCCAGCGAGTGCAGCCAGCGTGTGAGTGTTGCGTGCGCGTGTGCGGCGCGGCGTGCGCGGCGCAGCCAGCCGCGAACGGTCGCGGCGGGGACGCGGGCGTCACGCGCCAGCGGTCGTGTCCTGCGCCGCGGGCGGCGCCGACGAGCGCCTGTCCGACGGTCGTGACGACATCGCGGCGGTAGGCCAGCAGGAAGCTCGGCAGCAGCGCGTGTGTGCGCTCGCAGCGCCGGCAACGGCAGCGACACACCCGCAACCGTGTCGTGGCGCCACGATGGCGCACCAGGCGCGTGTAGGACGTCCACGGCGACAGCCGTCCTTCGCAGCGCGGGCAGCGCGCGTGCGCGGGCAGTTGCGGACCCAGGCCGCACGCGAGGATCGCAGCGGCCAGTTCGCTGTGGACTGCGACGACGAGCATCGCTCGTCAGCGTCGCTGTGGCGCGCCGCACGCGCAACGGGCGCAGCAGACTCGATCTCGCAACGAGCGTCCAAAGCAGCATCGCCGGCACGCCCGACAGCCTGCCAGCGCCGGACCCCCGGCGGCCAGGGGCAGTGTGTGTTGCGCCACGGCCAGCAAGCCACCGGGCGGTCGCGGCGACGGCCGGCGAGCGGGCTGCCGGGGTCCGGCGGGGCGGCCAGCGCCTGCGCGCGCCCGCGCGCGAAAGGCTGTGCAAAACCCTTCGGGTTTCGCACAGCAACGTCAACTACTACGACATCCTCAACCTCGATGACGCTCAGCGGGCCGTACGTCCTCAAACGACGTGGCGCTCAACACGCGCCGGGACGGAACCCGCGGCGTCTCGCAGGGACGACCTGATCGGGCCGGGCGGCCGCTCGGGTGGCCGGCGGGCCGCAGTCGTTCCCGTAGGACGTGACGACCTAGATCCGAGTCTGCGACAGCGCAGCAGCTACCGTGGACCCGTGTCGCAGCGGTGGCGTGCGTGTCTGGTGGCGGCGGTCTTCACGGTCAGCGTGTCTGTCGTGCGGTTCGCTGTCGATGCGACGTGGTTCGTTGCGATCGGCGTTGGCGTTCTCGTAGCGGTCGGTGTGACCGGAGGCATGCTGGCCGCGTGGTCGGGCCACGGCCATCAGCAGGCGCGGTCGAACCTTGGTACCGGATTGCTCGTTAGCGTCCTCGTCTCGGGGACGGTTGCTGGCACCCAAGTTGCGGCCCAGCGGGCGGCAGACGAGACCGCCGCTAGAGAGAGTCTGCGCATCACGTTGAGCCTGCGACAGCGGCTCGAGGGCGTCGATGCGGACGGCAAGGATCTTCGCGGGCTCTATCTCAGAGGCAAGTACATGCGGCGGGCCAGCCTCCAAGGCACCGACTTGCGCAACACGGACCTCACGGGCGTGGATCTTGTCGAGGCGCGCATTGACGGCGCCGATCTGCGCGAGGCAACCCTGGTCAGCGCGAATCTTCGTAGTGCCACCCTTGAGGACGCGCAGCTGAACGCGGCAGACCTGTCCCGTGCTGTGTTGCAGGAGGCTGATCTCCGGGACGCCACCCTGGATCGTGCGAGTCTCGAAGACGCGGATCTCGAGGGGGCGCTCATGAATGGGGCCAGGATGCTCGGGGGCGTGGCTGACGGAGTTCGACTTGTCGACGCGGTCCTCGAGGACGCTGTCATCCGTAATACCACGCTGCTCAAAGCCAAGCTCAGCGGCGCATTTCTGACCCGCGCCATTGTCACCGGATCCAACCTCCGCGGCGCTGACCTGAGTAACGCGCTTCTGCAGCGGGCCGACCTCAGGGGGTCAAACTTGCGAGGTGCACACTTGCGCGGCGCGGACCTTCGCGGAGCCGTGTATGACGAGCATACGAGGTGGCCGGCGTCGGTTCATCCCAAGGCTCGGGGCGCCCGCCAGATAGAGGAACTGCGCGACGGAGGCTAGAACTCGCCGGCGGGCACCTTCGGTCCCCACCGTCCCGGCGGACACAGAGCAAGGACCCTCCGCCCGTCGACGTAGGCAATTCCGACGACGCCGTCCAGTTGCTCCGATCGTGTCTGGTTCGCGCTTCGCGGGAGATAGAAGACAACCGATCCCTTGCGGCGGTAGACGGTGGCCGACGTCTTGCCGGGGGCAAGCGAGGTCTGGTTCCAGTGCGTCGCAAACGTGAAGTTGCCCGCAGGGGGCGGGTAGGCCTCAGCCGCTCCTTCCGCATTGGGCGGCACGAACCAAACGCGCTGGCCCTTGTAGGTCGCCTTGTAGGGAGCACCCGCCGAGGCACGCCGGGGTGGACTCCACCTGGCGCGATTAAAATGCGTCATAACAAGCCGGATGTTGGGAAGGCTGATGTCCAGGGTCCGGCGGCCGATGTTCTTGATCCGCACCTGGAACTTGAGCTGCCATTGCCGGCGCGGTGCGGTAAGTGCGCACCACCTCACGACCTTGATGTAAAAGCCGGTTCCCGGTGGGCCCCCAAATGAAGGGCAGCCTAGGTCGATAGTTCCTCGCTCCAGTTGGGTCTGCGTGGGCGCGTCGGGGCGTGCCGGAGCTGCGGCTCGCGCGAGAGTCACGAGCGCGATACCCAGCAACGCAAAGGCGATCACCGAGCCGCACAGCGCGGCTCTGATCCCACGCGGATAAACGCGAGATCGCGCGACCTCGACACCGTGACGGGCGGGAAGGCGGAGCAACATGGCGCCATCATGCGCTAGTTCGTTCCGCGCCACAAGGGCGCGTTGAGACCGTGGCGGGGTAACCCAAGTTGCTTGAGAGGGCGATCGGCCCCTACGCGGTAGGTAGGGTTGAGATGTGTCGTTCACCCTTGTTGCCAGCAGCACGCACTCGTCGCGCCGCGTGCTGCGGGCCGGATCGACGGTGCTGTGTGCGCTTCTCCTGCTGCTCGCCACGCAGGCTCAGCGCGCTCAGGCAGGAAGGGTGCTGAGCGCCGAGTTGCTTATTCGCCAATGCGCGAACGACCTTCGCGAAAGCGAGGGGCTCCCGCGGCTGACGCGAAGCTCAGCGCTGGGCAGGGCGGCGCGGCTTCAAGCGCGGAACATGCCACGGTGGCAGTTCTTCGATCACCAGGATCCCCTTGGTCGCGGACCCGACGCGCGGGTGGCGAAGTACGACATCGACGGCGTCTTCGACGGTGTGGGCGAGAACATCGCCGCCGGCTATCGGTCGGTGCGAGCAGCCTGTTCGGGATGGAAGCAATCAAGCGGTCATCGCGAAAACATGCTCTATGAGGCGTACACCCACGTCGGCGGGGGATATACCCGATCAGATGGGCGTGCCTACTACGTGCAGGTGTTCGGCGTCGTGTCGTCCGAGCCCGAGCCCGAGCCGGAACAGCCGCCCGATCCCGATCCACTGCCAGACCCCGAGTTCCCGCCCTTCCTGTACGGCTCCCTCGCGCGGATCTCCGGCGGGTAGCCCGCGGCCGGATCAACCCGCGCCCACGCAGCGCGGCGCAGCTCGGTCAAAGGCGGGGCCAAATCGAGCAGTTCGTCGATGGCGCTACGCAGGCGCCGAACGCCGCGCGCGAGCTCACGCAGCGACGGTCGCGCCGGGGCGGGGCAAGCGGCGCGGCCGTCCAGAGAGGGCGTTGGTGTCCGAGAAAGCAATTCTGAGAGCGTGGACGGCCCCAGGGTCGTCTGAGCTAAGAGCGTCCAGAACTACAGGGCCAAGGGGCGCTGGCCAAGAACAACCGCGAATGGTGGGGCTACCTGCAGATCCAGCCGCTCGCGCAGCCTGTGCCACGAGCGACAATCGAGGCTCTACCGGTTGCCCAGCGACCTGGATCGGGGCTGCAGCAGCCCCGCGGATCGCGGGCCAACCTCGTAGCGCCCGAGGCGGCCGTGCAGCTGGCGCACAACCGCCGCGTCAACGGCGTCACGCAGGCCGAGGTGCTCGTCAACCTCGGCCGTGAGGAAGACCTTGATCTGGACGGGCTGCGGCGCCTGGCGGCGTCGATCGCGCGCTACTGCGACGGCGACGGTCGTGCCGAGGAGCAGCTCGGCGCGCCGGGCGAGTTCGACGTCGTGGCGTCACGGCCGCTGGGCGGGGCATGGCTGCTTGACGGGCTGTGGCGCACGCTGGGCGTCGATCGCGCGCTCGCGGGCGTGCTCGACAAGCGGCGCTTCGGCACCGATGTCGAGCGGGTCCTGTTCGCACTGGTCTCAAACCGCGCGCTCGCGCCGGCATCCAAGCTCGCCGCCGCGGAGTGGGCAACCGAGGACGTCCACATCCCAGGCCTGGCGGCGATGGACGAGGACCAGTGCTACCGCGCGATGGATCTGCTCGTCGAGGCCGACACCGAAGGCAAGCTGCAAGAAGCGGTGTTCTTCGCGTGCGCGGACCTCCTCAATCTCGAGGTCGACCTGCTGTTCTTCGATACCACCTCGACGTACTTCGAACGCGACGAGCCCGACGGCGCGGACGAGCATGGCGAGCCGGCGTTCCGCGCCTACGGCCACTCCAAGGATCATCGCCCCGACCTGCCGCAGGTCGTCATCGGCCTCGCGGTCACGCGGGAGGGCATCCCGGTCCGGGTGTGGGTGTGGCCGGGCAACACCAACGACATGTCCGTGCTGCAAGAAGTCAAAGACGACCTGCGCGGCTGGCGCCTCGGGCGGGTCGTGACGGTCGTCGACCGCGGCTTCTCAAGCGATGAGAACCTGCGCTACCTCACCCGCGCCGGCGGGCACTGGATCGCCGGCGAACGGATGCGCGACGGCAGCCCCGACGCGCAGGCCGCGCTGTCGCGCCCCGGCCGCTACCAGACCGTTCGCGACAACCTGCGCGTCAAGGAAGTCCGCGTCGGTGACGGAGACGCGCGCGAAGCGCTTCATCGTCTGCCACAACCCCGGCGAAGCCGACCGCGACAAGCAGACCCGCGACGACACGATCGCGCGGCTACAGGCCGAGCTCGCGCGGATCGCCGCGGCCCGCGCGAAGGCCAAGAACCCGAAGGCGTCGGCCGCGCATCACCGCGCCGAGTGCGCGCTCAGGGATCACCCGACGCTCGGGCGCTACGTCCGTCAGACCAAGACCGGACGGCTACAGGTCGACCGCGCCAAGATCAAAGCCGAGGAGCGCCTGGACGGCAAGTACCTGCTCTCCACCTCAGACCCCGACCTCTCAGCCGAAGACGTCGCGCTGGGCTACAAGAACCTGCTCGAAGCCGAACGCGGCTTCCGCGATCTCAAGAGCACGATCGAACTGCGGCCCGTGTTCCATCGCCTCGAGCACCGCATCCGCGCGCACATCCTGCTCTCCTGGCTCGCCCTCTTGCTGATCCGCGTCGCCGAACGCCAAACCGGCCAGACGTGGCGACGCATCGCGCTCGAGCTGCAACGCCTGCACCTCGTCACGCTCACCGGACCGACCGGCACGCTGCAGCAGACCACCCGCCTCACCGACACGCAGCGCGAGATCCTGACCGCCGCCGGCGTCACCGCGCCGCCGCGGATCACTGCGCTACAGCCCGCCTGAAGCGGCCCCCCGGCAGCCTGCCGCGAACCCCTCCCGGCTCAGCCGCGGGCGTGGGCACACACGCACAAGCTGCACAAAGTCCCAAAACGCCAGCAACCACGGGCGATAACGGCCTATCCGTGTGACCACCAACTGCGGAACTCGGGTCACCGATGCCGCTGTTCAGCGTCTACGACTAGATCAAGTAGCCGCGGGCTTCCTACGGGCCAAGCAACGCGGCGGGAACGACGGCGATGCCATCGTCGCGGCGGTAGGCGTGCTTGCCGGTCGTGATGACGGCCGCATCCAGAAGCTCGTCACCGATCTGCTCTGAGAGCCAGCGAAGATGCCTGAGATCGGAGTCGCTTGGCGTCGCCGTCGTCTTGACTTCAAGTGCGACGATTCGACCGTCGGCCCGTTGGACGATGAGATCGACTTCGTGCTCGCCGCGGTGCGTTCGAAAGTGCCCGACGGACGCCTCGCTTGCTTGGGCATAGACTCGGGCCGATAGCGTCATCAGGGATTCGAGCAGCGCGCCG
>CAWEOF010000022.1:0-104348 GCA_963810605.1 uncultured Actinomycetes bacterium | reverse complement strand
AGTTAGCGACGAGTGAGTGCCACGTAGGCCCGGTCGCCTCCGGTGCAGACGAAGGACCGCGAGCCCCGGCTCCGGCACGTCATCCGGTAGCTGCGCTTCGTCACGGGCGAGTAGACCTTCGGCCGCCGCGCGCCCTTCGCGACCGCGGCCGCCACGCGGAGGGCGAACTGGCACGTCGTGCGCGAGTTGACGCTGACCTCGAAGCCGGCGCGCGTTCCGCACCCGCGCGAGCCTCCCGAGGAGCGCGGCACGGGCGTCTGGCCCTTGGCGGTCACCGCGACGGGCTGTGCCGAGCCGCGCGAGCTGAACAGCAGCCGCTCGACGTTCTTGAGCCTGAAGCGCCCGCCGCGTGTCGGGACGTCGGTGACGTCGCCGCGGCGACGCACGCCCTTGGGCCGGGGGAAGCTGAAGACCGCGACGTCGCGGCCCGAGCCGCCGTTGACCTTCTCCGTGCCACCGCCGGCGTCGCGCGAGCCGAGCACGAAGACATCGTCGCCCTTGCCGCCGACGATGGCATCGGTCCCGGGCCCGCCGAAGATCATGTCGTCGCCGCCGCTGCAGGAGACCTTGTCGCGTCCGGCGAGCGCGAGCACGAGCGTCGGCACGGCCGAACGGCACGAGAGACGGTTGGAGCGCTTGTTGCCGCGCAGCGTCACGCCCTCGACTGCGAGCCCGATCTCGTAGAGCCCCGAGGCGCCCGGGCTGGAGACCGACAGCTCGAGCCTGGAAGTCTTCAGCGGCCTGATGACGAGCGACACGACGCCTGCGCTGCTCGTGCGCGAGGCGACGACGCTCGAGCCGGTGAGCAGACCGATCGCGGCGACGCTCAGGGGCTGGCCCTCCAGCGGCCTCGCGGTCACCGTGATGCGACGCCCGCGCTCGCCGACGAACGTGAAGCGGTCGCTGTCCTGCGGCGTCGCGATGCGCGCCGCCCGCGTCAGCCCGGGCGCGAGCGTACCGTCGTCGTCGGCGCCCGACGCGTCGTCGAGGTTCGCGGCGCCGTTGGAGTTGACGAGCTCGACGAACGACCGCTGAGCCGTGGCGGAGTCGATCGTCGAGTACACCCCGCCGGTCGCGTCGATGCGCCGGATGAGGTCCAGCGATGCGGCGGTAGGTGTCGAGAGCTGGCGCGGCACCGCGCGGCCGGCGCCGCGCGACACCGGGTTGGCGGGAGGCTGCAGGAACCCGAACGAGACACGCACCCCCAGTGCCTTCGCCGTGTCGAGCGCTGCCTGCTGCAGGCCGGGCGAGCCGTCCTGACCGTCGGTGAGCACGATGATTCCCGCGCGGCCGTCGACCGGGTTGGCGCCGGCGGTGAGCACGTCCAGTGCTGTCTGGAGGCCGCGCCCGATCGCCGTCCCACCGGACGCGTCGATGCCGTCGAAGCGCGCCGCGGGCGGATCCCCGAGCGGCGAGATGACGCGCGCCGTGTCGTCGAACTCGATCACCGCGCTGCGATCCGGACGACCGCCGGGGCCAGCCTGCGCCGCCGAGACGAGGGTCGCGTTGAACTGCTGCGCCGCCGCGACGCGCAAGAACTGCGGGTCGGTCTCCGTGTTCGAGCCCGAGGAGTCGACGACGATCGCGAGGTCGCGTCCCTGGCAGTCCTCGATCGGCTTGTCGCGCGTCAGCGCGCACACGAGCAGGCCGCCGTTTCGCGGGTCGCCGTCGACGATCTGGCGGCGCAGGCGATCCCACTGGAGCTTGGTCTCCGCGATCGCGTCGCGTACCGCCTGCGCGAAGTTCGCCTCGACGAGCCCGCGGCTCGGCGTGTGCGTCGTGGTCGTGGCCGCGCCGGTCACCTTGTCGATCTCGCCCTTGTCCTTGTTGAGGTACGCGTGTCGAATGCGCGAGCTACACAACACGGTCCGCTTGTAGACGAGCTCCTCGGGGCTGAAGCAGCCGGTCGCGAGCTCGTGGAGGTCTCCCCCCGCGGCGTCGACGCGCTGGCTGAGCATCGCGCGGATGCCAGCGACGCTCGTCCGCAGGTCGAGGAAGGCGGGGCGGTCGCGGCGGTTGAGGCCGGGCGGGTTGTGGTGGTCGATCTTGCCCCGCGCGATGTCGCCGTAGTTGGAGTGCGCGTAGAAGTCCTGCACGCCGTGCAGGACCTGCCCGAAGTGCAGGATCGCCCGGCACTTCGCCGACCCGAAGACCGAGAACTGCAGGAACGGGCAGCCCAGTTCGGTCTGTGAGCCGTCGAGCACGTGCTGGCCACGGACGAACATGTGCCGCGCCTGCTCCTCGCTTTCGACGGCGCGGCCGCGAAGATGCGCGATGCACTCCATGAGCGCCTTGATCGCGTCCTTACGGCTCTGCGGATAGCGCCTCTTGCGGTAGCCCGGCTTGAGGTAGTCGGCATCGTCGCAGTGGGCCTTGGCGGCCGCCGGCTGAGGCGCGACGGCGAGCGTAAGCCCGATCTTCGGAAAGCGCCGGACGAGCTCGGGATGCCGCGCGATGAACTCCAGAGCCTGCTTGGGACGCACAAGGAACGCGTCGGGCTCGCCGACGCCCCCGAAGGACCCCAGGCGCGGAGATCCTTCGGGGGCGTCTGGCTCGTGGCGCCCCGGCGTCCCGGCGAGCGCGTCGATCGAATTCGGCTCGAAGCACTGTCCGTCGGACTTCGTGTCCGGCGCGCATGCCAGGGCGGCGCGCGTTATCCGCTCGTGCTCGCGGTTCTGACCAAGCAGCGGGACCGAGGAGCTGACGGTGCCAAACGCCGCGGCGGACGCCGGCAGCAGCAGCCCGAGCACCGCGCCGGCCGACAGCGCGACGCCCGCCGCGATGCGCGCGCGGCCCGGGCGGCCGGCTGGACCGCGCGATCGGTCCGACGCGGGCTGCGACGGTCGCGCGAGCACCGCGATGAGCCATACCGACATGCCGCTACCCTCTCCCCGGACGACCGCGACGTGTGTGACAGTCCACACACCAAGCGCGAACATTCGTCCGCGACGCGCGAGCCGAAACGCCCACCGCGGGTGCGTGCGCCGCGCAGTCGAGAGGCCCCGCGGCCGGGCCGCTACAGCGACTTGAGGAACGCGATAGACGGCATGAAGCAGTACTCACCGCCCTTCATCGTGACGGTCTGCGGCGCGCCGGCGACGGACTTCGTCTTCGCGGCGTCCCACTTCAGCGGGACGCGGGCTTTCGGGCGCGCGCCCTGGCCGATGGCCTGGTCGAGGCCCGGGTCCCCCGCGCCACCGAACGGGAAGAACGCGTTGTTCGCCTACGTCGCCTGCGTGAACTCGAACTGGTTGGAGAGCTCGGAGTCGAAGGCCAACAGCAGGCCGACGCCGCCGGTCGGGCGCTTGGAGAACGGGAGGCTCGTTGCGTTCGGGTCGTCGCTGCGGGTACCGTAGGCCTGCCCGCGACGCGCCATGAGGTGCTAAGCGCCGGCCGGTCTCGTCCTCGCCGCCGCCGGAGCCGCGTGGGTTCGTCTTGCGGATGTGGCCGTGAAACGGGCAGCGTGCCGCAGCCAGTTGAGGCGCGCCTGGGTGTCAGCGGATGTACACGACGGCGCTGTTGCCGCCTCGGCACACCGTTGGAACGCCATCTGAGCAGCTCATCGTGTACGTGATCTTCGTCACCGGGCTGTACACCTCGATCACCGAGGCACCGCCGCTGCGGCGGTACTCGGACGCTACGTTGCGCGCGAACGGGCAGGTCGTCACGGAGTTCACGGAGATGCCGCTCCCGCACGTCGATCCGGCACTCGACGGCGGCGGCGGCGAGACCGAGCCGGGCGGCGGCGGTGGCGGTGGGTTCGATCCAGCACCGCGACGGTTGACCCTGCTCACGGCGTCGCGCAGGCGTCCGGTGCTGAACGTTGTCGAAGCCGGCAGCAGCCCGGCAAGCTGGCTGCTTTGCTGTGTGATCGCCGTGTAGGACGCGGTCACGCGGCGGCCGGTGTCGCGAGCGCGTTGCAGCGCGCTGTTGGCAGCCAGCCGCGTTCGGGTCCGCGTCGCGTCGACCGTGGACTGCAGGAATGACCGCTGCTCGCGCGCCGCATTGAGCAGCATGGTCTCTGTTCCGGCGCCGGCCGCTTTCGGCGTCAGGAGGACGATCACGTCTCCGGTCTGGGCGATTGCCGGCTGGATGCTGGCCCCGAGGCGCTCGAGCGAATCCCGGGTGCCGCGTACGCCGTCGATCGCTCGCGAAGCGGAGTCCATCGCCTGCTGCAACGATAGTGCAGCAGCTCGAAGTGGCTGATCGGTGGGCTGGCTTGGCTTGTCGCTGCCGCCGCAACCGGTGATCACGAGCACCACGGCTGCGCACTGACGTGCCGGCAAACGACGTACGGTGATCCCCCTCATCGCAGCGACCCTAGTCCAAGCGCGCTCGGCGCGTCCGAAATCTGTGTCAAGCTCCCATCGGTGCGTGCGTCCATGTGGTGGTGCGTCTTCGCCTGCGCGCTCCTCGCGCTGGCGTTCACGGAGTCCGGGTGTGTCGGTGACGACGACGCCGCTCGCGCGCGGGCCGAGGCAGATACCGAGCTCGCTGCAGCGATCGAGGCGAGCGCAAAGCGCCATGAGCGCGAGCGCGAGAGGCAGCGCACGACGCCGCCCGCCTCGACGACTGATGCGCCCGCTGTCGAGCCCGAGCTGCCGACGGGGTCCAAGGAGATCGACGGCCGCACAGCGTCGCGCCGAGTGTCGCGCGAGTTGCTGACTGAGGCTGACAAGGTGAGCTTCTCGCGCCTCGCCGAGCGGCTGCCCGGCGAAGAGAGCGTCGCGGTAGCCACGCTTGGGCGCTCCGGCGGCATCTCGCGCACCGGGACGCTGCGGACCGGCGTCGCGTGGTCGACGGCCAAGGTGCCTGTCGCGATGGCCGCGATCAGTGCAGGCGTCGCCCAACGCCAGGATCTGGTGCAAGCGATCACGGCGTCTGACAACGCCGCTGCCGAGCGGCTGTGGGCAGCGCTGGGCGGCGGCGCGAACGCAGCGGCCGCAGCGACCGCGCAGCTGCGGACGGCCGGCGATGCGCGGACGCAGATCGAGGCGCAGCGCCTGCGGTCGGGTTTCACTGCATTCGGGCAGACGCAGTGGGCGCTGACCGATCAGGCTCGCTTCGTTGGCGGCATGGCTTGCGCCCAGAGCGGCCCAGAGGTTCTCGGACTCATGAACGAGGTCGTGGCTGGCCAGCGCTGGGGGCTGGGAAGTACCGGGAGGCAGGCGCAGTTCAAGGCCGGCTGGGGGCCTGGGGTTACCGCTGGCACGGCCGACGGCTGGCTGGATCGTCAGATGGGCATCGTCATCATCGGTGGCAAGCCGATCGCCGTCGCGATGGCCACGACCGCCGGTGACCATGGGACCGCGACACAGAATCTGACTGCAATCGCGCAATGGGTCGTTACACATGTGAATGCAGCTCGCGCGCCCCGGCGTCCGCGGTGCTGAGCACCGGCCGACGCGGTGCGGCCTGCGCGGGCCGCTTTCGTCGCCTGACGGCAATGACGGTGCTGCTGGCGCTGGCGACTCTCGCTGAGATTCCGGCCTCGGCGCTGGGCACAAGTCATCGTATGCTCACCGTGGCCGACAGGGCGAGCTTTGACCGGCTCGAGCGGTCCCTCGGTGGCCGCAGCGGCGTCGCGGTCTCACCGCTCGGCATCGGCCATGAGGTGCAGGCCGCGGGACGGATGCGCACCGCGGTCGCGTGGTCGACGAGCAAGATCCCGGTGGCGATGGCGGTGCTTGCCGCCGGTGATGAGGTCGCCCGGCGCCCGGACCTGCGACAGGCGATCACGGCGTCGGACAATGCGGCCGCGGAGCGGTTATGGAGCAGCCTCGGCAGCGGAGGGGAAGCGGCCTCGGCGGCAACTGCACAGCTCCGCAGAGCGGGCGATGGACGCACCGTGGTGCAGTCGCGGCGCCTGCGGCCGGGCTTCACGTCTTTCGGCCAGACTGGGTGGCGGCTCAGCGACCAGGCTCGCTTCGCCGCCGGCATGTCGTGCTTGCGTGAGGGCCGTTACGTCCTTGACCTCATGAAAGACGTCGTGGCGGCGCAGCGTTGGGGGCTCGGCTCGGCGAGCGCGGAGGCGCAGCTCAAGGGCGGCTGGGGGCCCGGCAGCAGGCCTGGCGCCGCTGGCGGCTACGTCGATCGTCAGATGGGGATCGTCAGGGTCCGCGGTAGCCGCTACGCGGTGGCAATCGCGACCGCTCCCGCCGACGGTAGCCACGGGACCGGGATCGCGCATCTCACGCAGATCGCGAAATGGGTCGTCGCGCACGTCGACGTGCGGTCCGTCTCTACCAGCCCTCGGTGCGGATGACGGCGGATGACCGGTCGGGGAACTCCAAACGGTGTTCGCCCTGCGCCCAGCACTCAGCGCGCGTAGTCCATGAGGTCACCAATGGACTACCGCGGGCGGGTTGCGTCAGCTGCCGTCGGCAAGCTTCAGCATGGTGACGACGAGGGTCGCTACGCCCGCGAGGACCAGAACGGCGCCCTTCAGCAACGAGATGACGCGCGATTGGTCGACGGCGACGATCTGCATCGGCGGATACAGGGCGAGCATCACGACGCTGAAGACGACGATCAGGACGACCACCACGATCAGCGTCAGGGCGGAGATCAGCACCCAGCCCGTCGGCTGGACGACGAAGAGCAGCGCGAACGCGGCGGGTACAAGACGAAGCAGCCGGCGAGAGCACCGAGCTCTTCGCCGCTGACGGGAGTCCAGCGGCCCAGGCCGGCGGCGTCCTTGACGCGCTGGACGTTGTCCTCGGCCACATGGTCTGTGACATCGCTCAGCCCGCTGATCGATGCCTCAAGCGCAGGCTCGGACCTGCTGATGCTCACGCGTGCCGACGGTCCGGGAGGCGTGCCGGCGGCGCTCACCGTGATCAGCCGCGCGTTCGCAGGCTCGCGATCGGAACCTCGCGGACCTCTTCGGGCGAGTAGCCGCGACACAGGCGCTACGCCCAGGACACCTCCACTGCCGCGTCCTCGCCACCACGCGATGCTGCGCAGATCGTGGCCGAGCTGCATGAGCTGATCGGGCAACACGCGCGCACGCGCCCAACGACACACCCAGCCGTCTGACGTCCGCTCGCAACACTCCAGCCCATCCATGCTTCGCTTCCCGCCGCACCCGGCCGGCGACCCACACGCCGCAGCACGTCCTCGTAGATGCGGTCAACGACTCGATCCAGCCAGCGATCGACGACGGACAAGACAGCGCGCACGGCCATAAACGTACTGTTGACGCGGTCGCCGGGCACGGCCCGACGGGGACCTGTGATGCGTCTCACACCGGGTGTGGGAAGCCGCCACCTTGGTGGCCTGGAGCGTGAATGCAGGCGCGTTCAGCATGCGTTCATGCCCCCAATCAAGACCTCACTCATCGCACTGGCGCTCACGGGCGCCGCACTCATCACCAGCTCGGCCGGGGCGGTCACGCTCTCCGTCGAGCAGGCTCCGACCCGCGTCGCCGCCTGGGACGGGACCATCATGTGGTCGCGCCTGGATCCGGCCACGGGTCGCTATCAGCTCCTGAAGTCCCTCGACGGCGCCCGGGCGACGCCGGTGGCGGTCGCCCAGCGAACCGGCGGCCCGTTCGACATCGACCTCGGCACCGGTCGCGACGGCGCGACGACCGCCGTGTACTCCCGCGGCGGCGACCTCTACCGACTGGCCGTCGACAGCGGGATCGAGCAGAAGCTCAATCGCCTCAGCTCGCCGACGCGCGTCGAGCGCGACCCGACGATCCAGCGCGGCTACATCGCGTTCATCCGCCGCGACGGCGGACGCGACCAACTGCGCATCGGCCGGACGACCGGCAGCTCGCACGGCAGCCGGCTGGTTGTCAAGAAGCGCTCGATCGTGAGCGCTGAGCTCGGCAACCGCCATGTCGCGTACGTGGAGTCGGTGTCCTTCAAGGACTTCGGCGGCGAGCGCCGCGTCCACGTTCGCCAGCTGGCCTCGGATGCCGATCGCGTCGTCTACAAGGCGCGGTCGGGCGGCGCGAACTTCGCGAACGTCACGCGTCCGGCGTACATCGCCGCGCCCGAGGCGTTCGTGTGGGCGCGCACGAACCTGGGCTCGGGCCGCGGCAACCGGCTCGTGCGCTACACGCTGCGCGGCTCGCAGCTTCACTACGACGCCGCGACGGTCCGCTACAACTCGACGAGCTGGGCCGGCGGTGCGCTCGGCGCGGTGTTCTCCACGTCGCTGACCGGTGAGGAGACGCCTGGCGCCTGCGTCGACGGCGCGGTCAACTACTGCGAGGTCGGAGTCTCCGGCCCGCTGTCGTTCACGCGCGATCCGTAACCGCTGCGCGCGGCGGGCGCGCAGCCGTATCCCTGGCGGCCGCGCTGACCGCGGTCGTCACCGAAACGGTCAACGACGCGGGCGGACGGTCCCCGACGCTGACCTACGCGGCCATGCCCGGTGAGGGCAACGTCATCACGATGACGAGCGGCTCGGGTCTCGGGCTCACGTTCGGCCAGATCACGCTCCGCGACGACGGCGCGACCGTCGTTGCGGGCGCCGGGTGCACCGCGATCGACACCCACACCGTGCAGTGCCGCCAGCAGCCCTACACCCTCAACGGCGTCGAGCTCGTGCACACGCCAAGGGTCTTCATCGACGCGGGCGACGGCGACGACGCGGTGACGGTCGAGCACGGCTCTGCGGACGACGACGTGTTCGTGCTCGGAGGCGACGGGGCCGACGCTCTCACCGAATCCGGGCACCTCGCGGGCGGTCCCGGCAACGACGTCCTGAGGTCCACCAGCAGCCCGCCCGAGCCCTGCTTAAAGGGTGGATGCGGCCCCTCGCCCACCGTGCTCGCCGGCGGCACGGGCGACGACGTCCTCCTCGGCGGGCCGGGCAGCGACGTGCTCATCGGCGACGGCGACTCGCCGACGTCGGCGGACCCGGGCGGTGGCGACGACGTCATGGACGGTGGCCCCGGCGGCGACACCGTCGTGTACGCGGGGCGCACGGCGCCCGTACGCGTCGATCTCGCCGGCACGCTCCAGAGCGGCTCCGCGGGCGAGGGCGACCGGCTGGCGCGGATCGAGTCGGCCAGCGGAGGCCGGGCGGCGGACAACCTGCTCGGCGACGACGGTCCGAACAGCTTCAGCGGCGGGCCGGGCGACGACACCCTCGACGGCCGCGGTGGCAACGACGAGCTGGACGGCGGTCTCGGATCCGACACCCTGTTCGGGAGGGCCGGCGACGACGCGCTCGTCGGCGACCAGGTCGGCGACGCGCTCTACGGCGGCCCCGGCGACGACACGCTGTGGAACCCGATCGGCGCATCGCTGCTGTTCGCGCGCGTCGTGCACTGCGGCAGCGGCCGCGACGTCGTCTTCGCGCCGCAGGGTCAGCTGCTCTCCGGCTGCGAGCTGGTCCGGCTCGGCGAGCTGTGGGTGCGGCCACCGCGGCGGCTGCGAGACGGCCGCCTTCGCAGCGTCTTTCAGTGCCGTTCGGGACTGCGCTGCGAGGTCGTCGTCAAGGTGCGGCGGGGTTCGACGGTCCTTGCTCGGCGCGCCATCACGATCGCGTTCGGACGCAAGCGCACCCTGGACCTGCGCCCGCGGGCGCGGGTGCGCGCCGGCCAGACGATCGGCGTGACGATCGCGGGCCGAGTCATCGTCGGCGATGTCGCGAAGGGTCCCACGATCGGCTCGATCCCGATCACCGGGCGCTGGCGCCAGCGCGTCTGTAAGGCGGGTCAGCTCCCGGCGCCGGCGAGGATCTCGTCGTAGATCTCGCGGAGCGTCGCCGCGACCGCAAGCGGGCCGTCGTCGTAGGGCACCGCGGCCGGGTCGAGCAGCACCCGCGCGATGCCCGCCTCGAGCGCGTCGACATCCGGGTCGGCGAACCAGGTCTCGAGATGCTCGGCGTTCGCGGTGCTCCCGCAGACGGCGCCCGCGATCTGCTTGCCGACATGCTCGCCGAGCTCGGGGCTGGGGGGGCCGAGCGGGACCGGCGCGGTGATGAGCTCGTCGAACGACATCCGGCCGGAGAGGATGTTCTCGCGGATCTGAAACCACGTCGCGAACAGCTCGTGCATGAGCTCCTCGACGAAGTCGCCGCCGCGGCGGATGCCGTGGACCCGGGCGAACCAGTGATGGGCGATCTCCTCCGAGAGGACCCAGCCCAGCAGCGGCTCGCCGTGCTTGGCGAGGCCGAGGTTGACCCACAGGTTGCCGTCGCCGTCGAGGCTCGCGCCGGCACCCTCCTGCTTGAGCGGGTCGCGTGTGATCGAGACGCTGAGCGTCGCCGCGAAGTCCAGCGCGTCAAGCGAGCGCCGGCAGGCGAGCTCGACGAGCGTCTGCAGCGGCCCGGAGCCGCCGCGGACGCGGATCTTCGGTTGGTCGGCCACGGCCGGCGACGCTACTGCACGACGCGCAGCTCGAACTCCACGCGGCCGTCGGCGATCGTCGCGATGCCCATCGTGTGCGCGGGTGCGCGGCGGCGCTCGGTCGGCGAGCCCGGGTTGAAGATCTGAAAGCCGTCGCGCTCTGAGTGCTCGGGCAGGTGCGTGTGCCCGAAGACGACCGCGTCACAGTGCGCGAACGCCAAGCGCAGGGCGTCGAAGCGACGCGCGGCCGGGCCCGGCGCGTGGACCATCCCGATGCGCACCCCGGCCAGCGCGAGCTCCAGGCGCCCCGGCAGCAGCTGCCGGACGGCCGCCGAGTCGACGTTGCCGTGGATCGCGTAGACCGGCGGGCCGAGCGAGCGCAGCGCTTCCAGGACGGCCACGTCGATGAGATCGCCGGCATGCAGGATCGCGTCGGCCTCGCGGCACTGCGCCAGGCAGGCGTCGGGGATCGCGCGCGGGCCGCGCGGCATGTGGGTGTCGCTGATGATCGCCAGGCGCATCGCGCGCGGCGGACGCTACGTCATCGGCTCGTGCGGTCGCTGCGCGAGTGACGGTGCTGCCCCGCACCCTGGACTGTGCGGGCCGCGGGACCGCTGGGAGTCCTCGCCATGAGGCGCTCCTGTGAATCCGCTGCAGCGCGCTCCGTGCGCGGCGCTTGGGTGGCCTCGGCGCTCCCGGAACGCGGGCGTGTCATGCGTCAGCGCGAAGGCGGTTGCGGCTCGGCGTCGATGAACGGCAAGCGGCCGTTGAGCCCGACGATCTCGAACACGCGCTGCACCGGGCGCGAGCCGTGGACGAGCCGCAGGCGGCCGCCGTTGCTGCGCGACCGCACATCCGCTTCGACGACGAGCCGCACGCCCGACGTGTCGATGAACTGCAGGCCGCTGAGGTCGATGACGATGCGTCGGGCGTCGGTGCCTTCGACGCGCACGAGCTCCTCCTCGACGCGACCCGTATCGCTCAGGTCCAGCTCGCCGGTCAGCGCGATGACGTGCTCGTCACCTTGTCGCTCACTGCGCATCTCAAGAACACCGAACGCATCACTCGCACTGATCACGTTGCTCATCACGGACTCCTCGGAGTAGGACAAACACAGCGAACACAGATGTCTTGGGTCACGATCCACATCTCTCGGGACATAGGTCGCCACCGGCTCAGTTGAAGGCCGGACGAACTCGTCGCTGCGCGCTCGTCGAACCGTGGCGAAATATATGACGGCTTTCCTCTGTCCGTCAACCCCTTTCTTACGGATCGCGACGACCCTTGTGAGCGTCATGCGCCGGCGCTCGGGTGGCAGTGGATCGGGTGATTCTGCGGGCCGCTCATCGCAACGCGTTCGATTGCATCGGCGTGCTTGGCGACCGAACGTCCCGGGCGGTTGCACACGCCCTTGAACCTTGCTGTTTCGGGCGGCGGCCAGGGGTGCTACGGCGTGCGGGCTGGCGCGGTGTTCAGGAGCGCCTCCTGGGTTGTGAAGCGCACGGCGACCTTGAGTTGGCGGTGCAGGTTGTCCTCGATGAGCTTGGCGAGCTGCCGGGTCGTCGTGGGAGCGATCGGGCCGGCGAGCTCGATGAGGACGTCGTCGCCGTCGATCGAGCTGGATCGCAGGGCGATGTTCCGGGTTCCGATCCATTTCGTGGTGGTCGCGCTGACGGTGTGTTCGTCGCGGGCGGTGTTGACGGCGTTGCGTCCCGCGGTCCCGAGCGGGATGCCGAGCACGATGACCATGACCGTTGCGGCGGCCAGGCCCCAGCGGGTGCGTGTGGTGAAGCGGCCGCCGTCGCGGCGGGCGACGACGCCCGTGACGATGAACGTGATCGCAGCCGCGAGGACGATGCCGGCGAGGTTGGTGAGGTACAGCAGGATCGCGCCGTTGGCGAGGTCGGTGCGGCCAAGCTCGATGGAGATGCCGACGGCAGCGAGCGGGGGGATGAGCGCGACGGCGATCGCAGCGCCCGGCAGTGCTGAGACGGCCTGGCGGTGGACGGTGACGTAGGCGCCGGCCGCGCCGGCGGCAAGCGCGATCGACATGTCCAGCGTGCCGGGCCTGGTTCGCGCGAGCAGCTCGCGGGATTGCTCGGTGACGAACTGCGGCTCGGGGAATGTCTTGGCTGCGAGCCACGCGATCGCGATCGCGCCGCCGGAGGCGGCGGCTACGGTCAGCGCGGATTCGAGCTGTCGTCGTGGCGCGGCGGTCGTCAGGGCGCACGCGAGGCCGAGCAGCGGGGTCATGAGCGGCGCGACGAGCATCGCGCCGATCACGACGGGGGCGGAGTCTGTCGCGATCCCGAACGTCGCGATCAGCGTCGAGAGGGCCATGAGGACCGCGAAGCGCCGCAGGTATGCGGCGCGGTCGGCGTCGTCGACGAACAGCTGCGTCGTGATGTCGCGGCGCTGGTCGGCGGCCAGGACGCGTCCTTCGCGGACGCGGCGCAGCCAGGCGGCGGGTGGGCGCGGTCCGGCTCCCGGCCGGGTGCGTTTGCGGGGGTTCTTGGTGGTGTTCACGCTTGTGCGGGGGTGGCGAGGTCGCCCGTCATGCGGTGCACCGGGCGGCGAGCATCAGCCTCGCGAAGAGGACCGGACGCGCGGCGCGGCGGCCGGCGGCGGCGCGGATGCGGGCCGCCGCGGTGCTCACCGGTCGCTGCCGGGGCGCAGGCGCAGTGGCTGGTCGATGTCGCGGCGCACGATGAGAAAGGCGATTGTGCCAAGGATGGCGGGCAGGACGAGTGAGATGGCGCGGTACAGCAGCACGGCGGCGGTCGCGGGCGCGAGATCGACGCCGTAGAGCACGAGCGCGGCGACGAGGCCGCCGTCGACGACGCCGATGCCGCCGGGGATTCGGGATCGATCCGGCGAGCTGGCCGAAGAGGTGCGCCATCGTGATCGCCGCGATGGGTGGGTGCAGGCCGATCGCGGCGAATGTCGCGACGAGCGTCGCGACGTCGAAGACGAAGTACCCGATGGCTCCGGTGAGCTTCCAGTCGGGGTGGCGCAGCTCGTGGTTGGTGGCGTGCACGCCGGCGGCGAGCGCGCGCAGGCTGCCCGCGACGCGGGGGCGTCGGGCTGCGTGTGCGGCGATGCGTTCGGCGGTGCGGGCGCCGGCGAGCGCCGCGGCGAAGACGGCCAGGCCGATGGCGGCGGGCAGGAACGTCAACGCGCTGTCGCGCGGTCCGGCAAGCAGTCCGAGTCCGAGGCCGAGGCCGACGATGACGAGCGCGGCGACGTTCGCGGCGCTGGTGAGCATGAAGACGACGGTCGAGCGCTCGGCGATGCGGGCGGCGGACACGCCCTTGCGCGTCAGGACCCAGGCCCCGAGGCCGAGGCCCCCGAGGCCACCGGCGGGCAGCACCGAGTTGGCGGCCAGCTCAGACCATGCCAGCCGCGCCGTCGGGCGGGTCCTGCCGCGTGGAAACGCGAGGCGTGCTCTTGATCTGGTGGCAGATTGCCAGTCCGTCGCTGCCGGGGTGGTGGGGGTGCTCCTACGGGTGCGAGGAATGCGATCCCCGGCCCCGCGCGCAATCGGCGGGACCGGGGGCATGGTGTCGTCAGGCGGTGTCGGTCGCGGGGGTCTCGGGTCCTTCGATCGACAGCCGCGGGATGCGGCGTTCCAGGCGGCGGGGCATCCACCAGCTCGCTTTGCCGAACGTGAACATCAGTGCGGGGACGAGGATCAGGCGGATGACGAACGCGTCGAACAGGACGGCGCTGGCGAGGCCGAGGCCGAACAGCTTGATCGTTCGGTCGTCGCCGAGCATGAAGCTTCCGAAGACGCTGATCATGATGATCGCGGCGGCCATCACGACCTTGCCGGTCAGTGCGAGGCCGTTGCGGACGGCGAGCGTCGCGTCCTTGGTGTGCTGCCATTCCTCGTGCATCCGGCTGACGAGGAAGACCTCGTAGTCCATCGACAGGCCGAAGACGAGTGCGAACATGAAGACGGGCAGGAACGCTTCGATCGGCCCGGTCGTGTTGACGCCGATCAGCGAGGCGAGGTGCCCGTCCTGGAAGACGAACGTGATGACGCCGAGGGCCGCGCCGATGCTGAGCACGTTCATGAAGGCGGCCTTGACCGGGATCAGCAGCGAGCGGAACACGACGGTGAGCAGCAGCAGCGACAGGCCGACGACGACCGCGATGAACAAGGGCAGCTTGTCGGCCAGCACGCTGGACAGGTCGGCGGTCAGCGCGGTCGCGCCGCCGATCGAGGCGCGGATGCCGGTGGCCTGCTCGACGGGTGGGACGACGTCGTCGCGCAGGTGGTGCAGCAGGTCGGTGGTCGCGGCGGCCTGCGGCTTGGTCGTCGGGAAGACGGTCAGCGTCGCGGTGTCCTTGGCCGCGTTCAGGACGGGCTGACCGACGGTCGCGACGCCGTCGGTGGCGGCGATCGCTTCTGAGAGGCTGTCCAGCGCGGCGCCGTCGCCGGCCTCCGGGAGCTCTGAGACGACGAGCAGCGGGCCGTTGAAGCCGGGGCCGAAGCCTTCTGAGAGCTGGTCGTAGGCGATCCGCGTCGTGCTGCCGGGCGCGTCGTTGCCCGAGTCGCTGGTGCCCAGCTGCATCCCGAAGACGGGGAACGCGACGACGGCGAGCAGGGCGATCGTGGCGATCGCGAACGTCCGCGGGCGGCGCTCGAGGATTCGTGCCCAGCGCGCGAACCCGCGTGGGGTCCCGTCGTCGGGCGTGATCTTGCCGAGCTTGACTCACTGTCTAAACGGGAAACCGGCGGACGCCGTTAGTGGAAGAGTGGTCGTCCTCCAGCCGATGCGGGCAGTTCATGAGTTCGGCGGTTCGTGCGCCGGCAGGCCCAGCCAATCCGTCTCGAGCAAGCCTTCATCGCTCCCTCGACGCACGCCGCTGAGCCACGCGTCGTACAGCTCGGCCGCGTTTCGGAATCCCCGCACAACCTCGTCACTGATCGCTTCGGGTGCGGCGCGCGCAGCGGCACTGAGAACCACCGTTACTTTCCGGCGCCAATGGTCGTCAACGCAGAACTCGATGCCGGCGCGAACGTCGAGCCCGAGACACGTCGCGGAGTGAGGACACGCGTTGATTGGCAACGGCCACTCCGGTGATCCGTAGCATCCGAGATGCGAGCCCGACACGAACTGCTCAAGGATGTGCTCGTAGATCGCGATCTGCTGCCGAAGGCGCGCGCGTGCGTCCAACACCCGTCGCTCGGCCTCTGGAAGGTCGCCCGGCACCACAACCGACCACTCGTAGTGAGTCGGGCGTTCGTACACAACCACGGCCGGATCGAAGTCAGCAAACAGAGCAGTCGGTGCGCCGAGGGCGGTGTTGAGCTTGCTCGCTACGACGTGGAGGTGTCGACTCGACGTCTGGAGGAGATCGATCTCCCCCAGCATAAGAAGCGTGTCGGGTATAGCTTGCCGGTTGCTCGCTTCCTGGAGTTCGCTCTTCAGACCGTCCTCGAACGCGCGGCGGGTCGTGTCGACCAAGCGCTGCGTCTCGCCGATCACAGATAGGAGCTCCGGCAGTTTCGCGCGCGTGAGGGCGCTGTCCATGATGTCGACGAGCGATGACGTCGACCCAGACTTCGCCAAGGGATCGTCGCGTAGCAGCTGCCAGAGTACGCGGCCAGCGGTCGCGCCGCGCTTTTCCAGATCTTGTTGGAGGCCCTTAAACGACGCTGGCACGCCAACGCCCTCTGCCTCCATCACGCGGTGGTCGAAATGAAGACTGGTCATCAGGTAGCACAGCAGGTCTGTCGTCACGTCTTGGACGCGCAGGGTCTCGACCAGCGCTCCACGCCGGGCCGCCAGGACGAACAGCGGCCACGTGTACGTCAGCTCCCGTGGATCCCGCGAGATCTCAGGTATTGGCTCGCTGGCTATGAGGGTGCGATACTGGACCTCTGCAGCCACGCCCAGGCCTCAAACATCTGTGCTGGCCCAATCGGCAGCCTGAAGGCTTCCTCAAGCCCAGTCAGTCGCACGTGCAGCGCTCCAGGGTGGAACTCGACGGACCGAACTATACGATCTATGGGTCGGCCGACGGCGAACCAGGCGTCCGGCCAGGTCTTCCAGTTGTGGTTGAACAGCTCCTATCCTTCAAGGAAGCCTTGGAGAGCCTCGGAGATCCCGGTAGGTGACGTAGATCCCCGCGCTGCTGCCGGGGACTCGTCTACCGCGCGCTAGAGGGCAAGAAGCACCGGCGACGGTAGGACGAGAGCAGGATGCCGACAGGGGTCGCGGAGAACTGCACGTAATGCGCCCACTCGTGGATATAAGTGCCACTGAGTAGCGAGTTCTCCACTCCGACTGTTCCGGGGCCGAGTCGAAGCACTTAGTCGGCACAGCGCGTCTCGCCCAGGATCTGAAGGGCTGCGCGGCTGGTCATGTATCCGGCAAGCCGACGAAGAAGCGGTGTCCTCTGAGTCGGCCCTCGAGCGCCTAGATCTGTTCGGAGCCGCTCGCCGCTCGTACTCGCACGAGAGCCTCGTCGTACAACCGACCCGTCGACATCGTGGTCGATCCAGCGTCGCGGGCCTGCTGGGCGACTGCCAGCAGCGACGCCGTGAAGAGACCATGCTCATGTGCGTCGAGCTCGAGAGCGGCCTGATGCGGCCCGCACGCCGACAGCACGACGGCACCCTCACCGATGTCGGCGGCGCCCTCGTTCGCGAGCAGAATGGCAGACCGGAGGCGGTGCCCTAGGTGCGCCTCGATCTGACGCACTCGCAGCCCGTCCACGCCGCGGTTGCGAACTCCCGAGGACACAGGACCCCGACTGCTGCCTGCTAGGCAGCAGTCGAGGATGCACGTCACGTGCTCTGCCTCGATCCTGCCTAGGATCCTCGGGAGCTCCTCGCTGAGCGATAGCGCCGTCGAATACTATGTGGTGGCTGGGCATCGACGCCGAGCAGGTAGGAGTCCAGCTCACGGCTCGCTCTAGACGTCACCTCGCGGCCAACATGGCCGGCGAAGAAGACCGTGACATAGTGCTCTGGTCGCGCGCTGGCCAGCCAGTCACCCAACGCGTGTCGTATGTTTTAGACGGTCGCGTCGTCACCGATCAGCAACCGTTGTTCCACTGTCTTCGGATCCCGGCCTCCGTTTGCGAGTGCATGGATGGCGCGCGCGTCGGCCGTCGCCCATCGCAGCCGGGGTATATCGGGATCCCTATAGTCGTCGACGCCGATCTAGAGTATGAGCGAGCTACCCTTTTTGGCGCTCACCAGGCGTCAGTCCAGAAGTCGTCGTAGATAGCGAGCGAAACGGCGAGCCCGATGTCCGTCACTCCGATGTAGAGCAGCGGGCGCGCGGTAGACGAGCGCATCCGAATCTGGATCTTCGTTGCCAGCATGCCCACATCGTCGCCGCGCGTCGCCGCCCCATCGAGGACCGTACGGATCAACACCAGCCGACTATCTGAGTCCTTAAGGAACGTGCGCACGGTCGCCACATGCTCCTCTGCCGTCGCGAAGAGCGAGCCCGGATAAGCGTCGAGGCTCCGGACCAGGGCCTCGAACGGGATGAAGCTCAGCACGCAGTCGAACCCCGGTCGATGCCCGTGGCGCTCGTGAGACTGCGCGGCTATCTGCTGCAGCGCGTGGTTCGGATCCGTCACGTCTGAGAGCCCCGAGGAGGTTATGCCGACACCATATGGGAGCGTACGGCGTTCCGTTCAGCCTATGCGAGCTCTCCTATACGTGTCGGCGGTGGCAGGCCTCCTGGCAGCTTCGTCTAAGTGCGCTTAGACGAACGATCCGTCCGGCCGGGGATCTACTAATGCGCGCATGGACCCAGCCCAGCTTCCGGAAGCCGCTTCGACTAACAGGCGCGGCCCGCACGGAGATCCCGCTCGCGCGCGCTCGGGCGCTACCTCGACGATCTCGCCGGCCAGCCGCTGGCGGCGCGCACCCGCCAAGCGTACGCTGCCCACGTGTCGACCTATGTCGGCTGGCTCGCCGAGCAGCCGGAGGCCGACGCCGCGTTGCGCGAGCCTCGCGCGCGGGACTTCGCTGGTCTCGACTTCAAGCGTCATCTGAAGGTCGAGCGTGGCTGGGCGCCGAGCTCGGTGAACCTCGCGCTCGCCGCGACCGATCACTTCAACCGCTTTATCGGCCTCGGTCCCGCAGTCGTCACGCGCGAGCGCCTCGCGCATACCGCACCGCGCGCGCTGGACGAGGACCAGCAGCGCGATCTGCATCGCGTGCCGCCGAGCACGCGACGGCGCGCGACCGCGCGATCGTCGTGCTGCTCCTGCACACCGGGCTGCGGCTGTCGGAGCTCGTCGCGCTGGACGTCGGCGATGTCCGTACGTCGGCGCGCAAGGGCGTCGTGATCGTGCGCTCCGGCAAGGGCGACGCGTACCGCGAGGTCCCGCTGAACGCGACCGCACGCGCCGTCGTCGACGCATGGCGAACGGAGCGCGCTAAGATCAGTCTCCGAGGGCGAGCCAGCGCTGTTGGTTGGACGCGGCGGCGGGCGGCTGACCCCGCGCGCGGTCGATCTCGTCGTGCGCAAGGTCGCGCACGCCGCCGGGCTGGAGCTGTCGGCGCACGTGCTGCGCCACACATGCATCACCAAGCTCGTGCGCAAGGGCAGCGACGTCGTGCTCGTCGCCGAGCTCGCCGGTCACCGACGCTTGGAGACCACGCGGCGCTACAGCCTGCCCTCCCAAGCCGATCGGCAGCTGGCGATGGACGGCCTGGAGATCGAGGACTGATGGCGCGCAGCATCCTCAGCGACGCGGAGCGGCTCGCGTGGGAGCGCTTCCCGCAGGACCCCGATCCCGACGTGATCGGTGTGTACTTCACGCTCGCCGACGGCGAGGTCGACGAGCTGCGACGACTGCCGACGCCAGCGGGCCGGCTGGCGACCGCGATTGCCGTGGCGGCTATCCGCTGGCTGGGGTTCGTCCCGGCCGAGCTCGAGCACGCAACGAGCGCCGGCGTGCAGCGACTCGCGACCCAACTGGACGTCGACATCGAGCAGCTCGCGGCTTACGACCCGCCCGAGCGCACCGCGCGCGAGCACCGCCAGCGTGCCGCACAGCTGGCGCACTTCCGCGACCCCGACGCGTGCGACATCGACGATGTCGAGGATCTCCTCATCGAGCATGCGCTGAGCACGACTCGCCGCTTGCGCTGCTGCGCACCGCGGCTATCACGCTGCGCGACCGCCAGCTCCTGCGCCCCGGGATTTCGACGCTCGAGCGGCTCGTCGCATCCGCACGGGCCCGCGCCGAGCGCGACACCTACGAGCGCCTCGAGCCGGTGCTCGACGCACAGACGCGGCGGGCGCTGGACGCGCTGTGCGTGACCGATGTGCATCTTGACGTGAGCCGGCTCGTGTGGCTAGGTCGCGAAGCGAAATCGGCGAGTCCGGCGCAGATCGTCGGGCAGCTGGAGAAGCTCGCGTTCCTGCGCGAGCTCGGCGCACCCGAATGGCAGCTTGAGACGGTCTCCGCGAACCGTCGGCGACAGCTCGCCGCGCTGGCTCGCCGCTCGACGACAGCGGCGCTCGCCGGCCGGCCTGATCGCCTTCGCTACCCCGCGCTGCTGTGCTTCTGCCACGACCAGGCCGTGCGCCTCCTCGACGAGATCCTCGACCGCGCCGACCAAGCGGTCAGCGAGGCGCACGGCCAGGCGCTGCGCGAACTTCGCGAACTGAAGGCGCAGACCGCGACCGTCGGCGAACGAGAAGGTCGCGCTGTTCGATCTGCTCGTCGGGCTGCTGCTCGACGAGGACGTCGCCGACGACGAGGTTCGCGCGCGTGCGTGGGAAGCGATGGCGCCAGAGCGCTGGGCGGCCGCGCGCGAGCAGGCTCGCGCGATCCTCAGGCCGTTGGATGACAACCACTACGCGCAGCTGGATGGCCGCTACTCGCACCTGCGGCGCTTCGTGCCCGCGCTGATCGCGCGCTTCGCTTCGTAGCCGTTCCCGCGGCGCGCCCGCTCGTCGACGCGATCGAGGTGTTGCGAGAGCTTGACGCGACCGGCCGCCGCACGCTGCCCGACACGGCATCGACGGGCTTCGTCCCGGCGCGCTGGCGCGCGCACGTCACGGGCGAGGATGGACGCCCCGATCGTCGGCGCTGGGAGCTTTGCCTGCTCTCGGAACTGCGAACTGCGTTGCGCTCCGGCGCGGTCTGGGTGCAGGGATCGCGGCGCTACCAGCCGCCCGACCGCTACCTCATCGCGCCTGCCGCGTGGCCCGCGCGACGCGACGCCGCTCGGCGCGTGCTCGGGCTACCGGCGTCCGCCGACGAGCGCCTCGAGCAGCTCGCCCGCGATGTCGACGAACGCGTCGCCGCGCTCGACCGAGCGCTCGCGAAAGGCGATGTCGCCGTCGATGTCCAGGACGGCGAGCTGCACGTCCGCAGGCTCCCCGGCGCCGAGCGGCCCGCCGCGACGACGCGCGCTCGCAGCGCACATCGCCGGCCGGCTGCCGCAGGTCGATCTCGCCGACATCCTGATCGACGTCGACGCGTGGACCGCCTTCAGCGACGAGCTGACGCACGCGCACGGCGCGACACCCCGCCAGCCGCGGCTGCACGAGCATCGCTACGCCGCGCTGCTCGCGCACGCCTGCAACCTCGGCTACGCCCGCATGGGGCAGGCCGCCCGCATCGATCCGCAGCAGCTCGCGTGGACGACGCAGTGGTATCTGCGCCCCGAGGCGCTCGCCACGGCGAACGCGCGGATCGTCAACGCGCACCACGCGCTCCCGCTCGCGCAGGAATGGGGCGACGGGCGGTTCTCAAGCTCCGATGGCAAGCGCTACCCCGTCGGCGTCGACTCGCCAGAAGCCCGCGCGGTGTCGCGCTACTTCGGCCGCGGCCGCGGCGTCACGTTCTACGTCTGGACGTCCGATCAGCACACCCACTACGCCACCCGCGTCGTCCGCACGACCGTCCGCGACGCGACCTACGTCCTGGACGGGATCCTCGACAACCAGACCGAGCTTCCGATCGAGAAGCACACGACCGACACCGCCGGCTACAGCGACATCATCTTCGCGCTCTTCGACCTCCTCGGCCTGCAGTTCGCGCCACGCCTCGCCAGGCTTGCCCGACCGCCGCCTCTACCGGCTGGCAGCGCCGGCGCCACGCCTGCGGCGCAGCTGCTGGCGCACCCGCTGAACCTCAACGTGATCCACGACGGCTGGGACGACCTCGCGCGCTGCGCCGCGTCGCTGCGCGACGGGACCGTGACCGCGAGCCTGCTCGTCGCGCGCCTGCAGGCCGCCGGCGGCAAGCTGCCGCTCACGCGGGCGCTGCAGGAGTACGGGCGGCTCGTCAAGACGCGGTTCGTGCTCGGCTACCTCGCCGATGAGACCGAGCGCCGCGCGATCGGCCGCCAGCAGAACAAAGGCGAAAGCCTGCACGCCCTGCACGACCGCACCTTCCACGGCAACCACGGCACCGTCCGACTGCACACGCTCGAGCGCCAATCCACCCAGGCGCACTGCCTGCACCTCGTCGCCAATGCGATCGTCTACTGGAACACCGATCTACATCCAGCGCGCGCTCGACGAGCTCGGCCACGAGCCCGCCGGCGACGAGCTCGCCGGGCTCACCCCGACGATCTTCGAGCACGTCAATCCGCTCGGGACCTACGACTTCAGCAGCGAGCGCCCCGCCGGGAACTACGACCCCTACGCACCGCGGCCGCCGCATGATGGCCGGATGGGCCTCGACTGCATCGGTGCTCCACGTCACCGACCTGTTCGCCGTGGGAATCGGGTTCGACATCGCTGGCGCGTATCTCCTCGCCCGCGGCCTACTGATCAAGCCGCATGGGCTGTACGTCCGCTTCACCATCGCCGGAGCCGGGACCCGTTTCGTCGACGAAGTGCGGGACCGCGCCATGGCCGTCGTCGGGCTCGCAGCCCTCGTCTTCGGGTTCACGATCCAGGCCCTCGGATACGCGCTAAGCCTTGCCGTCGAACCGCCCGACGAGAAGTCCGTCACGTCAGCGCTCGTCGCCGTCGCACTCGCAACGCTCGCAGTCCTCGTGATCGTGGGCGGCGAGAGGATCACGCGCCGCCGCCGCCTGCGTTCCCTCTTCATCGCGATCGCACGAGCAGACGCCGTCGGCGACGGACCCGCGGGCGCTCCCACAGTGCGGATACTCGTGACTGGCGCGCCCGAGATCGGAGTCGAACGCGAGGACGAGGAGTCCGACGAGGCCTACGCCCGGAGAGCGTTCGGCGTCGACGACGTGCGTACCCAGCCGCCGCCTACCCGCGCCCCCAGCCGCTGACTTCAGCTCTCGGCGACGACTCCGTACGCTCGTCGCAGGGTGGCGGTGGGATCGGCGCCATCCGCTTGTCAATGCCGGCGACGAACTTCGACTAACGCACGGCGCCGCTTTCGCCTGATTACACAGTCGACCCCTTGACCTTGTGTCCGAACGTGCCCAGCAGCGCGGGCAGCAGCGTGAGCGAGCCGATCATCGTGAAGAACACGGCGAGCGCGGACGCGACGGCGGGGCCGTTGAGAAACGAGATGCCGAGCAGCAGCATGCCCAGCAGCGCGATGACGACGGTCGTGCCGGCAAACAGCACCGACCGGCCGGCCGTGTTCAGGGCCGTGACGGTCGCTTCGCGGATGTCTTCGCCGCGGCGGCGTTCGTTTCGGAAGCGGTTGAGGATCAGCAGTGCGTAGTCGATCCCGACGCCGAGCGCGATCATGACGGCGAGGGTCGGCGCGAAGCTCGCGATGTCGACGATCGACGAGAACGCGAGCACGATCGTCATCGCGGCACCCAGCGACATGAACGTCACGATCAGGGGCATCGTCATCGCGGCGACGGAGCCGAGCACGATGATCAGCACGGCGATCGCGACGAGCACCCCGATCGCCTCGGTCGCGGACTGCTCTGGCTGTTCGGCGACCTTGATCGCCTGGCCGCCGAGGTTGACCTGCAGGCCGTCGTTGGCGGCGCTGCTTGCGACGTTGACGACCCGCTCGATGTCGATCTTGTCCAGATCGCTGGCCTGCTTGTCAAACGCGACGGTCGCAAATCCGATCGTGCCGTCCTTGCTGATCTGGCCGGGGCCGGCGTAGGGATCGGAGACCCCGGCGACGCTCGGCAGCTTGGCCAGCGTCGCGACGAGCTGCTGCACCTCGGTCTTGTGCGCGGCGTCGCTCAGCGAGCCGGTGTTGGCCTTGAAGACGACCTGGCTTGAGTCGCCGGCCTGCTGGGGGAACTTCGACTGCAGGAGGTCGACGGCCTTCTGGGACTCACTGCCCGGAAGCGAGAAGTTGTCGACGAAACCGCCGCCCGTAGCCGCAGCCAGACCACCGAAGCCGACGATCAGTGCAACCCAAAGGGCGATGACGATGCGGTGGCGGTCATAGCACCACTGCGCAATGCGTTTCATGAGGATCTCGCTTCGGTGGAGGTTGCCGCCGCCGATGTCCGGAGCGGTCGCTGCCGACAAGATAACAACATCCACTGCAATTCCACAAGCACCGCGGATTTGCGATCCGCGCATAACGTGCTAGGGTGCAACGCATCATGGGTCTCCGAGAGCGAAAGAAGCAACGCACGGCACAGGCGATCGAGGACGCCGCCCTGCGCCTGTTCACCGAGCACGGCTTCCAGGCGACGACGATCGCCGACATCGCCGACGCCGCCGAGATCGCGCCGCGCACGTTCTTCTCCTACTTCCCGTCGAAGGAGAGCGTCCTGTTCGGCGACTTCGACGCGACGTTTCGCAGCCTCGCCGAGCACCTCCAGGGGCGGGGGGAGCAGGGTCTGCTCGACGCGATCCGCGCCTGGATCGTCGCGACCGTCGAGCGCGACGGCCTGCTCGACGAGCGCGAAGAGCGCCGCCGCGCGATCATCGACGCGACCGACGAGCTGCTCGCACATGAGCGCCAGCTCACCACCCGCTTCGAGGCGCTGATCGCCGACGCGGCCGCCACCGAGCTCGGCTCACAGCCCCACGACCTGCACCCGCGCGTCATCGCCGCCGCAACCGCTGCCACCTTCACCGTGCTGCGACCCAGCCCCGACGTGCCGCCGCCATCGGCCGGCGCCGATCCGTTCGCAGCCCTCGACGACGTCCTGCTGTTCCTGGAGGGCGGGATCGCGGCGCTGCGGGCGCGGCGCGGTGACTGAGAGACAGCATGCTCGACGCGCTCCTGGATCTCATCTCCGGATGGCCGTGGACGTACCTGTTCGTGTTCGCGATCGGTGCGCTTGATGCCGTGCTGCCGATCGTTCCCGCCGAGACCGCGGTCATCACCGCCGGCGTGCTGGCGGCCGGCGGATCGCTGCTGATCGTCGCGCGCTTCATCCCGGGCGGGCGCACCGCGACGACGCTCACGGCCGGCCTGATCCCCATGAGCTGGCGGCGCTTCGCCGCCTACGACCTGCTCGCCGCCGCGATCTGGGCGTGCTACGCGGCACTGCTGGGCTACATCGGCGGACGCGCCTTCGAAAACGAGCCGCTCACCGCGGTCCTCGTCGCCCTCGGCGCGGCACTCGCCCTCAGCGGCCTGTATGAGGCCATCCGCGCACTCCGTCGCCGCCGGCGCCTGCCACGCGGCCCCGGCGCTCGCGCCGCCGCTCACCCGGCGCGGTGCGCAGCATGAGCCCGCGGCGCAACCACGACGCCTCATCGCCGCTCGGCCGCGCCCTGCGCGCCGGCGCCGGTGCGCCCGGCCGCGCGGCGCGCGGCGGCGTGCACGGCGCCACCGCTGACGATCCGGGTGCTGGCGCCGCGGTCATCCAGTGCCACGGGCTCACCAAGCGCTACGGCGATCGCGTCGCCGTCGACGACCTCACGCTCGCTGTACCCGACGGCGCGATCTGCGGACTGCTGGGCCCCAACGGCGCCGGCAAGACGACCGCGATCCGGATGCTGCTCGGGCTCGCCGCCCCGACGGGCGGCAGCGCGAGGCTGCTCGGCGCGGCGCCAGGCGACAGCGGCTTCGCCGACGTCATGCGCAGCGTCGGCGCGATGGTCGAAGGACCCGCGTTGTACCTCAACACGGGAGCGCGCGCGAACCTCGCGATCCGCGCCGCCGCGCTGGGCATCTCACCGCGCGACCCGCAGCTCGACGAGACCCTGCGCTTCGTCGGCCTCGCCGACCGCGCGCGCGGTCGCGTGCGCGGCTTCTCACTGGGCATGCGCCAGCGCCTCGGCCTCGGACTGGCGCTGCTCGGGCACCCGCGCTTGGTGATCCTCGACGAGCCGACCAACGGCCTGGACCCCGCCGGCATCGTCGAGATCCGCGACCTGATCGGGGCGCTGCCCGCACGCGGCACGACGGTGCTCGTCTCATCGCACCTGCTCGCCGAGGTCCAGCTCATGTGTGATCGCGTCGCGATCATCGACCACGGCCGGCTCGTCGCCGACGGCATGCTCGACGACGTCCTCGCCACCGCGACCCGCCGCACCTGGGAGATCCGCACACCCGCCGCCGCGACCCAAGCCGCCGCGGGCGCCCTGCGCGCCGCCGGGATGAACGCGCACACCGCGTCGGCGACGAGCGTCACGATCGCCGACGACGACAAGATCACTGGCCGCCGGATCGTCGCCGCGCTCGCCGCCGCCGACGTCGATATCGACGAGATCCGCCACGACGCACCCAACCTCGAGCAGGCGTTCCTCGCGCTCACCGCGGAGCCCACGCCATGAGCCTCACGCTGCGCGCCGAATGGGAGAAGGTCCGCCGCCTGTACACCCCCCGGGTCGTCGTCGGCGCGATCCTCGCTATCACGATCGGCGGCGCGCTCATCGCCCGGCAGGTCGGCTCCGACGACCCAGCCTCGTCGGTCGCCGACGGCGCGCTCGGCCTGGACATCTGCGCGCTGTTCGCCACCGCGCTGTTCGCCGTCTGGATGTACGGCAGCGAGAGCGCCCCGGGGCTCCTCGCCCGCACGTTCACCAGCGAGCCCCGCCGCGGTCGCGTCCTCGCCGCCAAGCTCCTGCTCGCCGTCGCCATCCCCGCCGCCGCACTGAGCGTCGCCGCGCTGATCGCCGCCCCGCTGATCGCCGCAGACGTCACGGCCGCCGGCGGCACGATCACCACGAGCCAGCTCGCACGCGAGCTCGCCGGGCACGTCGTGCAGGGCCTCGCCGTCGCACCGACGGTGTTCGGGCTCGCCTGCGTCGTCGGCAACCTCGCCGGCGGCCTCGCCGCCACCTTCGCCCTGCTAGAGATCCTGCCCGGACTGCTGTCCATCAGCGGCCTCTCCGACTACGGGCTACCGATCGCCGCCGAAGCCCTCCTGGACGCAATCGCCAACGACGCGACCAACATCCCGCTCGGCCAGGCACTCGCCGTCATCGCCACCTGGTCAGCCGTCAGCGTCGCCCTCGGATACACCCGCGTGCGGCGGGCGGACATCGCGTGAGACCCGCACGAGCCGTCACACTGCGCGAAACACGGACAGGCGCGGGGCTCGCTGATCTCGCCGAGCTGGATGAGGTGAGATCGGCCGCGACACGATCGGCAACGTCACCGACGCGTCTTGGAAGACATCGTCGCGACCGCGTCGGGCGACCGGCTGATGCCTACTCGGCCGGCGGGCGGCTGACCTCCACGATCCGCGTCTCGAAGGGCAGCTCGATGCCCTTCTGCTCGGTGGCCTGCACGACCCGGACGATCGCCGCGCTGCGGATCTCCCACATGTCGGCGATCCGCGGGGCGTGCCAGTAGCGCACCCGGATGTTGATCCACGAGGCGGCGAGCTCCTCCACCCAGGCCTGAGGGGCCGGCTCCGTGTCGACCCCCTCAGCGGAGGCCACGGCCTCGATGGCCACCCGGCGGGCCAGTTCGAGGTCGGTGCCGTAGGCGACGCCGATCTGGAAGTCCGTGCGCCGGTTGCCGTTCGTGGTCAGGTTGGTCAGCGGGGTCTTTAACACCCCGGCGTTCGGCAGCAGCACGCGCACCCCGTCGTACGTGCGGATCGTCGTGTAGCGCAGGTTCAGCTCCTCGACGGTCCCCTCGTGCTCGCCGCTGGAGATCTGGTCGCCGGGCGAGAACGGGTTGCGGAAGCCCATGATGATCCCGGAGATGTAGTTCTCGGCGATGTCCCGCAGCGCGAAGGCGATCGCCACGCCCGCGATGCCGGCACCGGCGAGCACGGGCCCGAGGTCGAGCCCGATCGACTTGAGCGCGACGTAGGCGCCGATCGCCACCACGAGCGCGAACACGAGCCGTGCCATGATCGCGGCGGCCGAGGAGGTCGAGTCTTCTCGACGGCCGGCGCGGCCGATAAGCCACCTCGCACCGGCCGCGAGGGCGATCGCGACGGCCATGATGATCGCAGCCTCGATGCCGTCCCCCAGCGCGTCGCCGCCCTTCTTTACCGCGTCGGCGGCCTTCTGGGCGCCGTCGTCAGCCTGGGCGAGCACGGCCGCGAGGCCGGGTGTCGAGAAAGAGAGCATCGGCTCACTGTAAGGCGGGCTGGTGGCCGGACCCCGTAGTTGGGTCCACATGCTGTGAGAGCTGGTTGATGTGAACCGACGTTAGCGCCGACCGCGGACAGAAGCTCACCGCAGCGCGGCTGCTCGGCGCGGCGCCCGGCGACGGCGGCTTTGGGAGTGTCCGACGTTGGCGCCGTCAAACGCAGCGGTCGGCGCGATCGCCGGAGGACCTGCCCCGTACCTGAACACCGGTGCGCAAACGCGGACCTCGCGGGAGACCCGCAACAGCCGATACCCTGCCCGCACACACGGACAGGCGCGGGGCTCGCTGGGACTCGTCGCGTGGCCACTGGAGGCCGGATCGTGGTGGCAGCCGCAGGAGCTTCACAGCGCCGCATCCCGATCCGGTTCGGCCGCCTGAGGGCGCTGTTCGCGATCCTTGGCCTGCCGGGCAGGTGGTGCTACCTCGAACTCGGGCCGGACGTCGTGAGCGTTCGCATGGGCTGGGCGTTTCGCAGCGCGGTGCGCCGACATTCGATCGTCGCAATCACCCACGGCGCGAACGTTCTCAGCATCGGCGTGCACGGCTGGTGCGGTCGCTGGATCATCAACGGGGCGGCCGGGCCGATCGTAGCGCTCACGATCGACCCGGTCGCCCGCGGCCGGCTCGTCGGGTGGCCTGTTCGCGTGCGCGAGCTACGAGTCTCGGTCGACGACCCGGCCGCGCTGATCGCCGCGCTCGGCCCGCCCCCCGACGACGGTGCGGCGGCGCGATGACCATGTCGGGCACGCTGCCGTCGTCGTTCGCCAAGTCGCTGTTCCTCGCGGAGATCCACGAGCAGATGGTCTTTCCCTGTCCGCGGCTGGCGGCCGACGAGCAGCAGAAGGTCGACGATCTGATCGCGCGCTTCGGCGAGGTGACGGCGAGCTATGACCCGCGCGCCGCGGAGTTCGAGCGCTGGGTCGGCGACGATCTGATCGCGGCGCTCGGCGAGGCCGGCCTGCTGGGGCTGCATGTCCCGGAGCGCTACGGGGGCCAGGGGCTCTCACAGACCGGGTACTGCAAGGTCTTCGAGGCGGTCGCCGCGCTCGATCCCACGCTGTCGGTCGTGATCGGCGTGCACCAGTCGATCGGCTACAAGGGGATCACACTGTTCGGCAGCGACGAGCAGAAGCAGCGCTTCCTTCCCGAGCTGGCGTCCGGTCGGATGCTCGCCGGCTTCGCGCTGACCGAGACATCGGCCGGATCGGACGCCTACCGCGTGCAGTCGCGCGCGACGCTGCAGCTCGCCGGTGGCGAGGGCTATATGCGCGACGCGCCGTATGAGAAGACGCTGCGCGACATCCGCATCTTCCCGATCTTCGAGGGCGCCAACGACGTGATGCGCGCCTACGTCGCGTTCAACGGTCCGGCGCCCCGACGAGCGAGGCTGAGCGCTTCGTCGCGCAGACCTTCTGCGAGCGTGCGGCGCGGCGGGTCAAGCGCAACCTCGACCAGATCGAATCCAACGACGACGCCCGCTTGCTCGCGATCGCCGAGCAGCTCTACGCCGATCACCCCCGGACGGACGACTAGCCAGCAAGCGCCCCTGTCCCGATGCCGTGGACGCGAGGTGCGCCACCGGACGAAACGGGGAGCTTCGCCGGTAGTCAGCCTTCGCCGACGACGGCCCGCGCCAAGGTGGCCGCACCGACCACGCCGGCGTCGTCGCCGAGGGCGGACGGCACCCATGCAAGCTGCGGGTTCGGGCGCAGCATCCACGGCGCAGCGGCCGCCTCGATGCGGTCGGCGAGGTCCTGCCCGAGCTTCTCGGCAAGCCCTCCGCCGATGACGACAAGCTCGACGTCGACCATGTTGACGACCGACGCGACGCCGATGCCGAGCGTCTCGATCGCCATGTCGAAGAGCTGGCCGGCCAGTTCGTCGGACTCCCGCAGGGCTCGTGCCCAGACCTTGGAGGTCAGCCGCTTCTTGGCGAACTTGTCACGGATCTCAAACAGCGAGGTCGGGCGGCCGGCATCGACCATCGCGGCGGCGACCGCAGCCATCGAGCGCCGTCCGGCGTACGCCTCGACGCATCCGCGGCGCCCGCACCCGCACAGCGCTCCGCCGGGACGCGCGATCACGTGGCCGATCTCGCCGGCTGCGCCGCGCGAGCCGTTATACGGTCGTCCGTCGAGCACCAGCGCGCCGCCGATGCCAGTTCCCATCCATACCCCGAGGACGTCATCGTGGCCGCGCGCGGCGCCCGCGACCCACTCGCCGAGCAGGCCGACGTTGACGTCGTTGCCCAGCGCGACGGGGACACCCAGGTGCCGCCTGAGCTCGCTGCGCAGATCGACGCGATCGACCCAGTTCTCGAGGTTGGGGACGGTCAGCACTTCGCCGTCGTAGACGACCCCGGGCACGCCTGCACCGACGGCCCCCACCGGCTCACCGAAGGACCGTGTGAGCTTCACGATCGCGGCGAGGACCGCATCCGGCCCCGCCGTCGGCGTGTTGCACTTCGCGCGAGCGACGACCTGATCGTCCTCGTCGACGAGTCCGACCTCGATGTTCGTGCCGCCGACGTCGACACCGACTACGAGCATCGGCAGTTCCCGGGTGTGCGCCGACCATGCACCACCAAAAACCGTACCGCCTTTCAATGACGGTTGGTCGCGCGAGGCGAGCATGGTCCGCGGCTGACGCGGGCGGAGCGCAAGCGGCTAGGATCGAACGTGTCGACCGGGCAGCGGCGGGGATCGAGCGAGACTCGTGCTGTCCTGAGGGATTCACCGATGACCACTGCCGGCTTGGCCGATTGCGCGTCGGGAGCTTGTGTCGCCCACCCAACAGGTGCGCCGGGTCCCGACCGTGTACCAGCGACACACGCAATGCGGCACGCTGGTGAGGCAAGCGGTGAACGTCAGCCCGCGCCTGGCCGCAGCGTCGACGGCGCCAACTCGAAGTGGACCGACGACCAGGCCCGCGCCGCATCGCTGCGCGAGGTCGACAAGCCCGCGCTCGCGGCAGCCCGGCTACTGGTGGCATGAAGCGCGTCGGACCTGCCGATCGACCGCTCACCGCGAGCCCGTACCCGGCGATCGCCGACTTCGGCTTCCTCTCTGACGGAGAGGTGACGGCACTCGTGGCTCCCAGCGGAAACATCGAGTGGATGTGCGTCCCGCGGATGGACAGCCCGAGCATCTTCGGCGCGATCCTCGACCGCGATGCCGGCCTGTTCAGCCTCGCTCCGGCAGATGCCCGGGTGCCCGCCGGGAGGCGCTACATCCCGGGCACCAACATCGTCGAGACGACCTGGGCGACGAAGACCGGGTGGCTCATCGTCCGCGACGTGCTCCTCGTCGGACCGTGGCGCCACGAGCACGATCGGTCGCTCACCCATCATCGCCTTCCCGCCGATCACTGCGCCGAGCACGTCCTGCTGCGCACGCTGCGCTGCGTCAACGGGACGGTGCAGGTGCACATGGAGTGTGACCCGATCTACGACTACGGCCGCGCGACCGCCACATGGGCGTACAGCGGCGAGGCCTACGAGGCATGCACCGCGACGTTCGCGGGCCACGACCTGACGCTGCGGCTGCGCAGCGATCTGCGTCTCGGGGTGGAGGGCTCGACCGTGCGCGCGCACACGACGATGCATGACGGCGAACATGCCTTCGTCGCGCTGAGCTGGAGTGAGAACCCGGCGCCCGCGAACTGGGACGAGTCATATGAGCGGCTCGTGCGGACCGCCGACTACTGGCACGAATGGATCGCGCAGGGCAACTTCCCGGACCATCCGTGGCGAACCTACCTGCAGCGCAGCGCGCTGACGCTGAAGGGCCTGGTCTATGCGCCGACCGGGGCGATGTGCGCCGCCGCGACGACATCGCTGCCCGAGACGCCCGGCGGCGCGCGCAATTGGGACTACCGCTACTCGTGGGTGCGCGACTCGACGTTCATGCTCTGGGGGCTGTACACGCTCGGCTTCGACTGGGAGGCCGACAGCTACTTTCACTTTCTGGCCGAGGTCTGCGCGGACGCCGACCTGCAGGTCATGTACGGAATCGGCGGTGAGCGCGAGCTGACCGAGGAGGTGCTCGATCTCGAGGGCTATGACCGCTCGCGTCCCGTGCGCATCGGCAACGACGCCTACCGACACCGCCAGCACGACGTCTGGGGCGCGGCGCTGGACTCGGTCTATCTGCATGTCAAGTCGCGCGACCAGTTGCGCGAGGTGTACTGGCCGCTGCTGTGCAGGCAGGTCGAGAAGGCGGTGACGCACTGGCGCGAGCCCGACCGCGGGATCTGGGAGGTGCGCGGCGAGCCGCAGCACTTCACGTCCTCGAAGATCATGTGCTGGGTCGCGCTGGATCGCGGCGCGCGGCTCGCACGGCTGCGCGAGGACGAGGAGAAGGCCGCGGGCTGGCAGGCCGAGGCCGACGAGATCAAAGCCGACGTGCTCGCGCATGGCGTCGACGAGCGCGGCGTCCTGACCCAGCACTACGACACGACCGCGCTGGACGCGTCGCTGCTGCTGGCGCCGCTCGTGCGCTTCTTGGAGCCCGACGACGAGCGCATCGTCGCGACGGTCAACGCGATCGAACGTGAGCTGACCGTCCACGGCCTCGTGCTGCGCTACAAGGTCGACGAGACCGACGATGGCCTCGGGGCGCAGGAGGAGGGCACCTTCACCATCTGCTCCTTCTGGATGGTCAGCGCCCTGAGCGAGATCGGTGAGCACACGCGCGCTCGTTCACTCTGTGAGCGCCTGCTGTCCTACGCGTCGCCGCTGCTGCTCTATGCCGAGGAGATCGACCCGCTCTCCGGCCGCCACCTCGGCAACTTCCCGCAGGCCTTCACCCACCTCGCGCTCATCAACGCCGTCATGCACGTCATCAACGCCGACCACGAGATCGCGCTCGCGCAGCAGCCGCTCGACGCGCGCCGCCGCCCGACGGATTGAGATTCAGGATGCGAACGAGCGTGATGGCCAGCCCCAACCGCGAGGTGTCCGATGCGATTGCCACGCACCAGCTGACGAAGCGATTCGGCGATCTCGCCGCCGTCGACGGGCTTGATCTACAGGTGCGCACCGGAGAGGTGTTCGGGTTCCTCGGGCCCAACGGGGCGGGCAAGTCGACGACGATCCGCTGCATCCTGGATCTCAGCCACCCGACGAGCGGGAGCGTGTCCGTGCTCGGCCTGGACGGTCACCGCGACTCGCTTGCGATTCGCCGCCGGATCGGGTACTGCCCCGGCGACCTGGCGCTGTGGTCGCACCTCACCGGCCGGCAGGTTGTCGACTACCTCGCCAACCTGCGCGGAGGTGTCGATGAAACCGCGGTCGCGGTGCTCGCCGAACGCCTCAACGCCGATCTGTCGAGGCGCTGCAGCGACTACTCGTCGGGCAACCGCCAGAAGGTCGGGCTCATCCAGGCGTTCATGCACCGCCCTGACCTGGTCATCCTCGACGAGCCGAGCGCCGGGCTGGACCCGCTCGTCCAGCAGGAGTTGCAGCGCCTGATCGCCGAGGTCCGCAGCGACGGCCGTACCGTGCTGCTGTCCAGCCACACCCTGTCGGAGGTCGAGCGCGTCGCCGACCGCGTCGGCATCATCCGCCATGGCCGGCTCGTCGAGGTCGCGACCGTGACCGACCTGAAGGCGAAGGCCGTTCGCGGCCTCGAGCTCGAGTTCGCGGCCGATGTCGACCCGGCACGTCTGCGTGACGTCGCCGGCGTGCGCGAGGTGACCGGCGCCGGCCACCACCTGACGGTCGCCTACGACGGTCCGATCGAGCCGGTGCTGGAGGCGGCGATCGCGCTGGGGGTGGTCAACCTGCACTCCCAGGACGCCGACCTCGAGCAGATCTTCTTGGCGTACTACCGCGACGACGCCGCTACCGACGGCCGACCCGCGGCGCGCGACCGGCATGCGGACCAGCCATGACCGCCGCGCCCGCGCGCGCGCCGGGGCTCGGCGGGCCGCGTGTCACGATCGCCGCGCGCACGTTCCGCGACCGCCTGAAGGTCCCCCTGTACGGCGGGCTGGGGCTGGGCGTGCTCTCGATGCTCGGCATCGGGCTGTTCGCCGGGCTCGATGACGGCAGCCTCTTCGACAACCTGCCCGCCGCGTTCGACGGCCTCATCGGCGGCAGCGCGGGCGGCAACTACGTCGTCAGCGAAGTCTTCGGGTTGATCGCGCCGGTCGTGGTCCTGACGGTGGCGATCTCCGGCGGCGCCAATGCGATCGCCGGGGAGGAACGCGACCGCACCGCCGGGCTGCTGCTTGCCCAGCCGGTCGCGCGGCGCGATCTCGTGATCGCCAAGGCCGCCGTCGTCGCGCTGCACCTGCTCGTCACGGTCGCGCTGCTGATCGCCGGCTTCCTCGCCGGCTCGGCCGTCTTCGACAGCGCCATCGCGTCCGCCGACGCGATCGCGACGGCTGCGCACCTGCTCGCGCTCGGACTCGCGTTCGCGATGCTCGCGCTGGCAGCGTCGGCATGGACCGGATCTGCGACGTTCAGCCTCGCGGGCACTGCCGGCCTGGCCGTGCTGGCCGACCTCATGGCCGCGATGTTGCCGCTCGTCAGCGGCTTGGAGGACGTCGCGAAGGCGTCGCCGTGGTTTTACTACAACGGCTCGCAGCCGCTCGCCAACGGTCTGGACGCGCTGCATCTCGCAGTGCTGCTGACGATCGCCGCCACCGGGCTGGGGTGCGCGCTCGTCGGCGTCGAGCGCCGCGACATCGAGTCGGGCAGCCACCGGGCCGGCCTGGCGATCCCGGGCCTTGAGCGCTTCATGCGGGCCCGGGTCGACGGCGTGTTCGCCAAGAGCGTCTCAGAGCGCGCGCTGCTGGCCGCCGTCGCCGGCGGATCGCTTGCGTCGATGGCGGTCGCCGTGTCGCTGATGTTCAGCGGCCTGCAGGACACCCTGCGCGATCTGAGCAAGAACATCCCCGACTCGCTGGCGGGCCTGTACGGCTCGGTGGATCTCGGCAGTCCGGTCGGCTGGATGAACGGCGAGATGGTGTCGATCCTCCTGCCGGCCGTGATGATCGCCGTCGCGGTCGTCCTCGGCGTCGGCGCGATCGCCGGCGAGCAGAAGCGACACACCCTCGACGTCCTGCTCGCGGCGCCGATCACCCGCCGCCGGGTGCTCCTCGAGAAGGCCGCCGGGCTCCTCGTCGTGGTCGTGGTGGTCGGCGTGCTCGGCGGGCTGGGCATCCTGGCCGGGTCGGCGCTCGGCGGACTGCACCTCAGCGCCGTCGACATCGCCGCCGCATCGGTACACGCGACGCTGCTGGCAGTCTTCTTCGGCGCGCTCGCGCTCGCGCTGGGAGCCGCCTGCTCGGCGCAGACGGCGACGCGTGTCAGCGTGGTCGTGGCGTTGCTGGCCTACTTGACGCAGGCGTTCCTACCCAGCTCCGGCGCGCTGAAGGATCTCGCCGTCGTGTCCCCGTGGCACTATTTCTCGGCGTCGACGCCGCTGGTCAACGGCTTTGACTTCTCACACCTCTTCGTCCTGTGCATCCTGACCGGCGCAGCGTTCGCAGCCGCGCTCATCCTCGTGGAGCGCCGCGACGTCGGCGCCTGACGGCTTGCGCCGCGTCCCGTGTGAACGTTGCACGATTCACCCACGCTGACGACCTGACGGGCGCTTGACAGCGGAGTAGGCTGGCCGGTAGCGGAGGCGCTTGGGTTCGGAATACGGCCAAGGGGACGACGCACATGGCAGGGTTTCTGTACCGAGTCGGCGCGTGGTCCTGCGCGCGACGCAGGCTGGTGCTGGCGATCTGGCTGGGACTGCTTGTCGGTATCGGTGTCGCAGGGTCCGCGCTGAGCGGCACGACGAGCGATTCGTTCTCGATCCCCGGGACCGAGGGGCAGCGGGCGCTCGATCTGCTCAACGAGAAGTTCCCCGGCACGGGTGGTGCAACCGCGCGGATCGTCGTCGCCGCGCCGAAGGGCCACACGCTGGACGAGCCGCGCTATGTCAAGCTCGTCGAGCCGGTCGTCGCGCGAGCCCGAACCGTCCCGCAGGTGCTCAACGAGGGCGCTCCGCTCTCGCAGCTCCAGCTGTCGAAGGACAAGACCATCGGGTTCACCGACCTGCAGTACTCGGTTCCCGTCGACAAGCTCTCCGATGCCGCGAAGGAGGGCCTTGCGAAGATCGCGGCGCCGGCCCGCGAGGCGGGGCTGCAGGTCGAGTTCTCCGGCGGGGTGACCGCGACCGCCGAGGCCGGCGCGAGCGCGACCGAGGCGCTCGGCGTGCTCATCGCCTTCGTCGTCCTGATGGTCACCTTCGGCGCGTTCATCGCCGCCGGCCTACCGCTGCTGACCGCGCTGATCGGCGTCGGCGTCGGGCTGCTGGGCATCCAGCTCTTGTCGGGAATCATCGAGCTGTCCTCGACGGCGCCGACGCTCGCGCTGATGCTCGGCCTGGCCGTCGGCATCGACTATGCGCTGTTCATCGTCTCGCGCCACCGCCAGCAGATCCACGACGGCATGGACCTCGAGACGTCGATCGCGACCGCGACCGCGACCGCGGGCAGCGCCGTGGTGTTCGCCGGGCTGACGGTGTTCACCGCGCTGGCCGGCATGAGCGTCGTCGGGATCCCGTTCCTGTCGGTCATGGGCCTCGGGGCCGCCGGCACCGTCGTGGTCGCCGTGCTGATCGCACTGACGCTGCTCCCGGCGCTGCTGGGCTTCGCCGGCCAGCGCGTCAATCGCGGACGCCACATCAAGCCGGAGACTTCGCTGGGAGCCCGCTGGGTCCGGCTCGTGACGGGACGCCCTGTGGTGGTGCTCGTGGCGACCGTCGCCGCGCTGGCGGTCATCGCGCTGCCGGCACTGGATATGCGCCTCGGTCTGCCCGACGACAGCACCAAGCCCGAAAGCACGACCGAACGGCGCGCCTACGACCTGCTCGCGACGGGGTTCGGCCCGGGCTTCAACGGGCCGCTGACCGTCGTGGTCGACGCCACGGGGCGCAAGGACCCCAAGCAGATCGCCGCGCGGACGCAGGAGGGGCTGGGCAAGCTGCCCGATGTCGCATCGGTCGCTCCGCCCGCCTCCAACAAGTCCGGCGACGTGTCGATCATCGGCGTGACGCCGAGCTCGGCGCCGTCCTCGACGAAGACCAACGACCTCGTCGAGCTGATCCGCACGCGCGCAGGCGCGGTCCGCGACACATACGACGTCGACATCCTCGTGACCGGGACGACCGCCATCAACATCGACGTCTCGAGCAAGCTGTCATCGGCGCTGCCGGTCTTTTTGATTCTCATCGTCGGACTCGCCCTGCTGCTGCTGCTGCTCGTGTTCCGCTCGATCCTCGTACCCATCAAGGCCGTGCTCGGCTTCCTCCTGACGATCGCGACATCGATCGGCGTCGTCGTGTGGATCTTCCAGCAGGGCCACCTCGGCGGCCTGCTCGGCGTCGAGAGCACCGCGCCGATCATCAGCTTCCTGCCGATCCTGATGATCGCGATCCTCTTCGGCCTGGCGATGGACTACGAGGTCTTCCTCGTCACCCGGATGCGCGAGAGCTTCGTGCGCAGCGGGGACGCACTCGGCTCGACGATCAGCGGATTTCAAGCCAGCGCGCGCGTCGTCAGCGCTGCTGGACTGATCATGATCGCCGTCTTCAGCGGCTTCATCTTCGGCGACGACGCCGTCATCAAGTCGATCGGCGTCGCGCTCGCATTCGGCGTCCTCATCGACGCGTTCGTCGTACGCATGACGATCGTCCCAGCGGTCCTCGCGCTGCTGGGCAAGCGCGCCTGGGCGCTGCCGGGCTGGCTTGACCGGCTGCTGCCGAACCTCGACATCGAAGGTGAGAACCTGCACGCCGGGCACGGGCATGGGCCGACGGGCACCCGCACGCCAAAGAGCGGCGACGCGTAACGCCCAGCGGACTCCCGGGATGACCCCGGGGGGCTCGCGCAGTCGGCCGGGAGAGTGCTGGCCATGCCCTCCACCGCGCTTGCTCTCCCGCTACTGCGCGCGCCGGCGCCCCCCGCGCCGCCGCGCGTCGACATCGTCGTCCCCGTCTTCAACGAGCAGGCCGTGCTCGCCGGCTCGATCCGCCGGCTGCACGACCACCTCACCGACCACATGCCGTTCGGCTGGCGGATCGTCGTCGCCGACAACGCGAGCACGGACCAGACGCCGCGGATCGCCGCCGCCCTCGCCGCGGACCTGCCCGGCGTCGAGCTCCTGCGGCTGGCGCAGAAGGGGCGCGGACGGGCGCTGCGCGCGGCCTGGCTCGCCAGCGACGCCGAGGTCGTCTGCTACATGGACGTCGACCTGTCGACGGACCTGCGCGCGCTGCTGCCGCTCGTGGCGCCGCTCGTCTCCGGACACTCGGACATCGCGATCGGCACGCGCCTGCATCGCGGCTCGCAGGTCGTCCGCGGCGCCAAACGCGAGCTCATCTCGCGCTCGTACAACCAGCTGTTGCGGCTGACCCTCGGCGCCCGCTTCTCCGATGCCCAGTGCGGCTTCAAGGCCATGCGCGCGAACACTGCCCGCGAGCTCTTGCCCGCCGTCCGCGACGAGGCGTGGTTCTTCGATACGGAGCTGCTCATGCTCGCGCAGCGCGAGGGGCTGCGGATCCACGAGGTCCCGGTCGACTGGGTCGACGACCCGGACTCGCGCGTCGACATCGTCCGCACGGCGCTCGACGACCTGCGCGGGATCGCCCGCCTGCTCGCGGCCGCGCGACTCACGCGGTTCCTCGCGATCGGCGTCGTATCGACGATCGCCTACGCGCTCCTCTTCCTCGCGCTGCGCTCGCCGCTCGGCCCGGGCGCGGCGAACGCGCTCGCGCTCGCGCTGACCGCCGTCGCGAACACGCAGGCCAACCGCCGGCTGACCTTCGGCCTGCGCGGCCGCGAGAACCTCGTGCGCCAGCACGCGATGGGCGCCGTCGTCTACGTCCTGACGCTCGGGCTCACGAGCGGCGCGCTGCTCGTCGTGCACGCGCTCGACGCGCACCCGTCGCGGGCGCTCGAGCTCGGCGTGCTCATCGTCGCCAGCGCCTGCGCGACCGTCACGCGGTTCGTGGCGCTGCGCAGCTGGGTGTTCGCCCGCCGCGCCCGTCGCGCCCTGACTCCGGCCGTCACCGCGATCGCGCGCGTCGGCACCTAGCTCACAGACGACGAAAGGCCCCTCCAGACATGTCCTCCGCCTCGCTGCCACTTGCTCTGCCGCGCCCGCGTGTTCGCGCGGGATTGAGAGCCCTCGCCGCGCGCCGCCCCGAACTGCTCGGGCTGCTCGTCCTCGCCGCGGTCCTTCACCTCTGGGCGCTGAGCCGCAACGGCTTCGCCAACGAGTACTACGCCGCCGCCGTTCGATCGATGAGCACGAGCTGGCACGCCTTTCTCTACGGCTCCTTCGACCAGGGCGGCGTCATGACGGTCGACAAGCCGCCGCTCGCGCTGTGGGTCCAGGCGCTGTCGGTGCGGGTGTTCGGGTTCTCGTCGCAGAGCTTGCTCGTGCCGCAGGCGCTCATGGGCGTCGCGACGGTCGGCCTGGCCTACGACATGGTGCGCCGGCACTTCGGCCGCGTCGCAGGGACCGTGGCCGGGCTCGTGCTCGTGTTCACGCCGACGATGGTCGCCGTCTCGCGCCACAACAACCCCGACGCGCTGCTCGCGCTGTGCTGCGCCGCCGCGCTGTGGTGCCTCGTTCGCGGCCTCGAGGACGGGCGCACGCGCTGGCTGGTCTTGTCCGGCGTCTGCGTCGGCCTCGGCTTCGAGACGAAGATGGCGGCGGCGCTGATGGTCGTGCCCGCGATCGCGGCGGCGTGGCTGTGGATGGCTCCGCGCGGGCGGCTCGTCGCGCTGCGCCAGCTCCTCGCGGGCGGCGCGGCGATGGTCGCCGTCGGCGGCGCGTGGCCGCTGCTCGTCGCGCTGACGCCGGCGGCCGACCGGCCGTGGGTCTCGGGCACCGCGGACAACAGCATCTGGTCGCTCATCCTCGGCTACAACGGCCTCGGTCGGCTCTTCGGCCAGGCCGGCGGGCCGGCCGGCGCGGGAGGCCCCGGCGGCGGTGGCGGTGGGTTCTTCGGCGGCGACCCGGGCGTGCTGCGGCTGCTCAACGCCAGCCTCGGCGGACAGGGCGGCTGGCTGCTCGGCTTCGCGGCCGTGGCGGGCGCCGGGCTGCTCGTCGCGACGCGGCTGCGGCGGTCTGACGCCCGGACCGGCTGGCTCATCGCCGTCGGCGGCTCGTTCGCGACGATCGCGATCGCCTTCAGCCAGGCGAGCGGGATCTTCCACCCGTACTACGTCTCCCAGCTCGCGCCGTTCGCGGCCGCGCTGTGCGGCGCCGGCGCCGGACTCCTCCTCAAGGGTGACCGCGCCGCGCGCTGGCTCGCGCCGCTCGCGATCGCCGGCGGCGTGCTCACCGAGGTCGTCGTCCTGCGCAACAACCCCGGGACGCTCCAGTGGCTGCCCGTCGTGCTCGTCGTCGGCGGGCTGGCGGCTGCCGTCGCGCTCGCGGCGGGGAACCTCACAGGACGGCTGCGGGCGGTCGTGCTCGCCGCCGTGCTGGGACTGCTCCTGCTCGCCCCGGCGACATGGGCGGTGCAGACGCTGGGCCACTCGACGAACGGGACGTTCCCCGCAGGCGGCCCGGCGTCGGCCGGCGCGATGGGCGGGGGGCCGGGTGGCGGCGGCCCCGGCGGGCCCGGCGGTCGCGGAGGCGGCGCCGGAGGTCGCTTCGGAGCTCCGCCGGCTGGCGCGCCCGGCGCGCAGGGTGGTACCGCGGGCACGGTGCCCGGCGCGCAGGGTGGTACCGCGGGCACGCTGCCCGGCGCGCAGGGTGGTACCGCGGGCACGCTGCCCGGCGCGCAGGGTGGTACCGCGGGCACGCTGCCCGGCGCGCAGGGTGGTACCGCGGGCACGCTGCCCGGCGCGCAGGGTGGTACCGCGGGCACGGTGCCCGGCGCGCAGGGTGGTACCTCGGGCACGGTGCCCGGCGGGGCCGGCGCCGCGGCCGGCGGCGGCAGGAGCATGTTCGCCGGCGACACGTCGTCGCTGACTGCCGCGGTGAGCTACGCCGAGCAGCACGGCGGCGGGACGATCGCGGTGTCCAGCCAGTCCGGCGCTGCCGGCTCGCTCATCACCTCCGGCGCGGACGTCGCCGCGATCGGCGGCTTCTCGGGCCGCGAGAGCGAGGTGAGCGTGCCGTGGCTCGCCGACGCGGTGCGCGACGGCCGCATCCGCTGGGTCCTGACGTCGAGCAGCGGTCCCGGCGGGATGCGCGACGGGCGCACCGGCTCGACCACCGCGATGTCAGCGGTCGCGGCCGCCTGCACGCCCGTGAGCTCGGTCGACAGCCTCTACGACTGCTCGCAGAGCGCCGACGCGCTCCGCGCGCAGGCGTGATCGACCCGTGGCGGCGAGGGGGGTCTGGCTACAAACGTCCACCATGTGGACGTTTCTCGCCAGACCCCCTCCTCGCCGGACGGCGGGGCGAGCGGTGGCACGCCGAGTGAACGGCGGTCCGGCGCTCTCGCGAGGCCGTTCTGCGATCGTCGGGTGCGTGCGCAGGCTCGTCTCGCTCGTCGCTTTCACGTTCGCGATCCTCGCGGCGTCCGCCGACGCGCAGAGTGCCGTCCGCTACGCCTACGAGCGCTGTGGCGCCGTCGGCGAGGCAAGCGTCGTCCAGGTCGTCGGGGCGACGTGCGCCGAGGCCGAGGCGGTGGCCGCGGTCGTCGTCGCCGCGCCGACCGCTCGCGTCGGCGCCACGCTGGCGGCTGCCGGGTGGACCCCGCTGCGCGCGCAGTCGACGGGCGACCGCACCGCGTACGACCTCGTCGCCGTCCGCGACGGCGCCGCGCTGCGGCTGCGCCGCCCCGGCGCCGCGCCCGACCTCGACGGGTGGGAGGCCGGGCGCGAGCTCATCTTCGCCCGGCCCCGCATCGTCGGCGGCCAGCCGGTACCGAAGGGCGCGGCCGTGTGCACCTCCGCGTGGCTCGTGCGGATGCCGGGCGGCGCGCTGGGCGGGCTGAGCGCCGCGCACTGCGGCGGCTTGCGCACGGACCGCACCGTGCACCGGCGCTATGTCGGCCTGCGGCGGCCCCCGCAGCCGGGCATCGTCCTCGGCCGCGTGCGGCAGATCCTCTCGCGCTCAAAGCCGCTCGACGCGCTCGTCGTGCCGGTCCCGACGTCCTCGAACCGGTCGGCTGTGCCGGTCGTGGATCGCGGCGTCAGCCGACCGCCCTGGATCGTCACCGGGTCGAAGTCGCCCGCTTCCGGCGATGCCGTCTGCTTCTCCGGACGCACGAGCGGCATCGACAACTGCGGCCGCATGGTGGGTCGCGGCGCCCGTCGCGCCGAGCGGATCCTGAGCGTCTTCGCGGGCGTCGTCGTTCGCTGCACGACGATCGAGGCGGCAGGGGGCGACAGCGGCGGCCCGGTGTTCACGGCGCCCGACGCCAGCGGCCGCGTCCGCGCCGTCGGGATCACGACGCTGATCCTCCTCGAGAGCCGCCAGATGTGCTTCACGCCGCTGCAGCCCGTGCTCGACGGCCTGCACGCCCGGCTCGTCACCGCCGGCTGACCGCAGCCGCGCGGACCGCTGCGGCCGGCGGCGTAGCCTCGGCCTCCCGGCATCGAGGGCGCTACGGGGGTACGCAGACGCCGTCGAGGGCTGTCCGGACGGGTGACGCGCCGGCTGGCGGCAGCCGGGGGTGGGGTTATCCGCACCCCCGAGACACCGGCTCCCCGCATCGAAAACGCATCCCGGGGTCGTCACGCTGCGTCGTACCCCAGGAACCGCCCCGCGAAGGAGAGTCTTGCTCGACGCAGATGCAACGAGAACGTCGCCGCCCGCATGGGTCGCTGGAGTGCGCAGCACCGCAAGCAGGCCATCCTCGGCTGGATCCTCTTCGTCGTCTTGGCGACCGTCGCCGGCGGTGCCATCGGCCAGCGCACGCTCACCGACGCGGAGACGTCAAACGGCCAGTCCGCCGTCGCCGAGCACGCCATCGAAGGCGCCGGCTTCCCCGACGATGTGACCGAGCAGGTCCTCATCCAGGGCAGGCGCTCGCTGAAGTCCTCCGACCCGCGCTTCGCCGCCGCCGTGGCGGACGTCGCCGGCCGGCTCGAGACGACGAAGCACGTCACCGAGGTGCAGTCGCCGCTGGCGACGGGCAACGAAGGCCAGATCTCGGCGGACGGCCGCTCGGCGGTCGTGACGTTCAAGGTCCCTGGCGACGACGAGCAGATCGCCGACCGCATCGACCCGTCGCTCGCGACGACCGCAGCCGCCCAGCGCGCGCACCCCGAGCTGCGCATCGAGCAGTTCGGCGGCGGTAGCGCCGACAAGGCGCTGTCGAAGGCCTTCGAGGACGACTTCAAGCGCGCGGAGACGCTGTCGCTGCCGATCACGCTGCTGATCTTGCTCGTCGCGTTCGGCGCGCTCGTGGCCGCCGGGCTGCCGCTCGTGCTCGCCATGACGGCAGTCGCGGGCACGCTCGGGCTGCTCGGCCCGATCAGCCAGGTCATGCCCGTCGAGGAGTCGATCTCCTCGGTCGTGCTGCTCGTCGGCCTCGCGGTCGGCGTCGACTACTGCATGTTCTACCTGCGCCGCGAGATGGAGGAACGCGACGCCGGGCGCGCGCCGGAGGCCGCGCTGAACGCCGCCGCCGCGACGTCCGGGCGGGCGGTGCTCATCTCCGGCATCACGGTCATGGTCGCGATGGCGGGGATGTTCTTGGCGGGCAACGCGGTCTTCGAGTCCTTCGCCGTCGGGACGATCCTCGTCGTCGCGGTCGCGATCGTCGGCTCGCTGACGGTGCTGCCCGCGATGCTCTCGTTCCTCGGGCAGAAGGGCTGGACCGAGAAGGGTCGCGTGCCGTACGTCGCGAAGCTGCGTCATCGCACGAAGGGCGAGTCGCGCGTCTGGGGCGCGATCATCGACCGCGTCCTCAGGCGGCCGGTGCTGTCGGTCGTGCTGTCGGCGGGCCTGCTGATCGCCCTCGCGATCCCGGCGCTCGGCATGCACACGATCAACCCCGGCATTGCCGGCCTGCCGCGCAGCCTGCCGATCATGCAGACCTACGACCGGCTGCAGGCCGCGTTCCCGGGTGGGCCCCAGCCGGCGGTCATCGCGGTCGAGGCGAAGGACGTCACCGCCGCGCCGGTCGCAAACGCGATCGCCGCGCTCAAGCGCGAGGCCAAGACGACGGAGGGCCTCGGCCAGCCGATCACCGTTACGACGAGCCCGAACGAGTCGGTCGCGATCGTCGAGGTCCCGCTCGCGGGCGACGGCACCGACAGCGTCTCGGAGGCAGCCCTGGCGCGCCTGCGCGACGACGTCATCCCCGCCACGCTCGGCCGCGCGCCCGACGTGCAGGCGAACGTCACCGGCATGACCGCCGGGTCCAAGGACTTCAACGACACGATGAAGTCGCACCTGCCGCTCGTGTTCGGGTTCGTCCTCGGGCTGACGTTCCTGCTGCTCCTCGTGACGTTCCGCTCGCTCGTCATCCCGATCAAGGCGATCGTCCTGAACCTCCTCTCGGTCGGCGCGTCCTACGGCGTCCTGAAGCTCGTCTTCCAGGACGGCCATGGTGAGTCGCTCTTGAACTTCGAGTCGATCGGCGGGATCACGTCGTGGCTGCCGCTGTTTCTCTTCGTGATCTTGTTCGGGCTGTCGATGGACTACCACGTCTTCATCCTCAGCCGGATCCGCGAGGCGGTCAGCGGCGGCATGAGCACCGATCGCGCGGTCGCCCACGGCATCAAGCAGACGGCCGGCGTCGTGTCGAGCGCGGCGATCGTCATGATCGCGGTCTTCGCGATCTTCGCGACGCTGAGCTCGCTCGAGTTCAAGCAGATGGGCGTCGGCCTGGCGGTCGCGATCTTCATCGACGCGACGATCGTGCGGGCGGTCTTGCTGCCGGCGACGATGAAGCTGCTCGGCGACTGGAACTGGTACCTGCCGAGCGGCCTGCGCTGGCTGCCCTCGCTGCAGCACGATTCCGCGCCGGAGCCGTCGCGCGCCTGAGAACATGCCGCGCATGAGCTTGACGGTGCTCGTGCGCGGCAGCGGCGACGTGGGGTCGGCGGTGGCCGTCGTCCTGCATCGCGCAGGCATCGGGGTCGCGATCCACGAGGTCGCGGCCCCGGCCGCGCCTCGGCGGGGGATGGCGTTCGCCGATGCGGTGTTCGACGGCGAGGCCTCGCTCGACGGCGTGGTCGCCCGGCGGGTCGACGGGGTGGGCTCGCTCGCGGAAGCGGTCGCGAGCGGAGGAGTCGTCGCGGTCACGACCGCGGCGCTCGACGACGTGCTCGACGCGCTCGCGCCGGACGTCCTCGTCGACGCGCGGATGCGCAAGCGCGCTGTGCCCGAGCGCCAGCGCCACCTCGCGCCGCTGACGATCGGCCTCGGGCCGAACGTCGTCGCAGGGGAGACGACCCATCTGGCGATCGAGACGCAGTGGGGCGAGCAGCTCGGCCAGGTGCTCGAGGCGGGTGGCACCCGAGCGCTGGGCGGCGAGCCGCGCAGCTTCGACGGCCACGCGCGCGATCGCTTCGTCTACGCGCCTGCGGCCGGCGTCCTGCGTACCGCGGCGCGGATCGCGCAGCGCGTGGCCGCGGGGGAGGTCGTCGCGACGATCGGCGACGAGCCGCTCGTCGCGCCCCTCGACGGGATCCTGCGCGGCCTCACGCACGACGGCGTGACGGTCGCCGCCGGGACGAAGGTCGTCGAGGTCGACCCGCGCGGCGATGTGTCGAAGGTCATGGGACTCGGCGCGCGACCGCTGCGCATCGGCGAGGGCGTGCTGCGCGCGATCGAGGCCGCACGGCCGACGCGGCACCACGATCTCCCGGCGCGCCAGGCCGGCGTGCTCGCACCGCAGTCCCCGCGACGATTAGTCTGCCGGGCTGTGACCAACGCACCCGCCCCGCGCCGCTCGTGCATGTCCGTGCCCGGGTCGTCTTCGAAGATGCTCGCCAAGGCCCCGACGCGCGGCGCCGACGAGATCGTCATCGACCTCGAGGACGCCGTCGCGACCTCGGCGAAGGACGCGGCGCGCGACACCGTCGTCGCCGCGCTCGCCGAGCCGGGCTGGCGCGGCGTGAACTGCAGCGTGCGCGTCAACGCGCCGCGGACGCCGTGGTGTCACGCCGACATCGTCGCGCTCGCCTCGCTCGAGCACGGGCCGGCGTCGCTCGTCGTGCCGAAGGTCGAGAGCGCGGGCGACCTCGCGTTCGTCGAGCGCCTGCTCGACGGCGTCGAGGCCGCGCGGGCCGGCGGGCAGGGGTCGCCGATGCGCGTCCAGGCGCTCATCGAGACGGCGGCCGGCGTCTCGAACGTCCAGGAGATCGCGGCGGCCTCGCCGCGCCTGGACGCGCTCATCCTCGGCTACGCCGACCTCTCCGCCTCGATCGGCCGCGCCGCCGGCGCCGGGGCGCCGCTGGACTCGTGGCTCGCGATCCAGGACCAGATCCTCCTCGCCGCGCGCGCGAACAACCTCGCCGCCATCGACGGCCCGTACCTCGGGATCGCCGTCGACGACGGATTCACCGCGGCCGCCGTCCGGGCGAGGGACATGGGCTTTGACGGCAAGTGGGCCATCCACCCGGCGCAGGTCGCGGCGCTCAACGCGTTCTTCACGCCGACCGAGGCGGAGATCGACCACGCGCGCGCCGTCATCGACGCGCTCGCGGAGGCCGAGCGCGCGGGCGGGGCCGGCGCGGTCGCGCTCGACGGGCAGATGCTCGACGAGGCCGTGCGCGTCGCCGCGCTGCGCGTCCTCGCGCGTGCGGGCGCCGACGCGCCGTAGGCCGAAGCCGCTGACGCCGGGCGCACCCGATCGCGATGCCGGGAGCTGTCCGCCGGGCCGGACACTCGCTCAGGCGATCTCCTCGACGTGCGCGAGTCCAAGCCGCCGGCGCCCGCCACACCCGATCGCGGTGCCTGGGGCTGTCCGCCGGACCGGACAGCCCGCGTCGCGCTCAGGCGATCTCGTCGACGTGCGCGATGTTCGCGCGGTCGTCGTCCGCGTCGCTCGGGGCTTCGTCAAACCAGGCGTCGAGGATCTCCGACAGCTGCGCCTCGGAGGTCGCGCGCAGGCTCAGCGCGAGGACGTTCGCGTCGTTCCAGCGGCGCGCGCCCGCGGCGGTCTGGGCGTCGGCGCACAGCGCGGCCCGCACGCCGCCGACCTTGTTGGCCGCGATCGACGCCCCCGTGCCCGTCCAGCAGCAGACGACGGCCTGCTCGGCGCGGCCCTCCGCGACGTCGCGGGCGGCGGCTTCCGAGCACCACGCCCAATCGTCGCGCTCCTCGTCGCTCAGGGCGCCATGCAGCACGGGCTCGTGGCCGCGCGCGCGTAGCTGCTCGACGACGGCGTCCGCGACGCCCGTGCGCTCGTCTGCGGCGACGGAGATCCGCATGCGCCTAAGCGTAGACCGCGCCCCTGACTCCGACTGCGAGGGAGGATGAGCGTGCTCTGCGACACCACACCGGCCCGCGCGGCTTTGCGGCGCGCACCCGTCAGGCGGTGACGCTGAGCGAGTACACCGGCGGCAGGTGGTGGGCGATGGTCGACCATGTCGCGCCGGCGTCGCCGGAGCCGAAGACGTCGCCGGACGTCGCGCCGAAGTAGAGCTCGAGCGACGGACCCTCCGAACAGCCGGCGAACGCGAGCCGCAGCACCGTGAGGTACGCGTCCTGCGACGGCAAGCCCTCGCCGCGCGGCGTCCAGCTCGCGCCGGCGTCGCGGGTCTCCCAGACGCGCACCCGACCCTCGGGCGTGACGCGATCGGTGTCGGCGTGCAGCGGGATGACGTACGCGCTGTCGGGGTCCGCGGGGTCGAGCACCATCGGAAAGCCGAAGTCCGACGGCAGCCCCTTGGCGATGCTCGTCCAGCTGCGACCCGCGTCGTCGGAGCGGTAGACGCCGCCGTGAAACTGCATGAACAGCCGGTCGGGCCGCGCGCGGGCGCGCTCCAAGTGGTGGACGCAGAGAGGGGTCGTCTCCTCGCTGGACTCCGCGGGGACGTAGCCCGCGACGAGGCCCTTGTTGCCGCGCTCCCAGGTCGCGCCGCCGTCCTCGGTCAGCCACACGCCCGCGGCGGAGATCCCGACCGTCAGGCGATCGGGGTCGTCGGGCCACGGCACGATCGAGTGCAGGCACAGCCCGCCGCCGCCCGGCTGCCACGACTCGCGCGTGGGGTGGTTCCAGAGCGCCTCGTTGAGCGCCCACGTCAGGCCGCCGTCGCGGCTCTGAAACAGCACGCCGGGGTCGCCGCCCGCGTACACCGTGCTCTCGTCCTCGGCCGCGACGATGAGCCAGACGCGCTCGAGCGCGGCATCGCCGCCCGGCGGCAGGGCGACGCCGTCGGCCTGCTGCCACTCGCCCGCCGCGTCCTCGGCGTGCCAGATCTTCGGGCCGTGGAACGGCGACGTCACCGACGCCAGCAGTCGGTGAGTGCGCGGATCGCGCATGGCGTACTCGACGGGCTCACCGGAGAACGCTCGCGCCGCTACCTCGAAGCCTGCGCCCGGCTCGCCCTCGAGCACGAACAGGCCCTTCTTCGTCGCAACGAGAAGCTCGGTCATGTCTGGCTTGCCTCCTGATGGTCGCCCGGCTCATTGTGCACGAAGCCAGGACCGCGCGGGGCGGCAAAACTCATCGGTGTCGTGTCACTCCGCGATGTCGTAGACCTCGTCGGCCGGCAGCGACATGACGTGTTCGACCATGTCGAGCTTGAGCTGAGCGAAGCGCTTCTCCTGCTCGTCGGAGCGCGGGTCCGTGCGCGCGAGCGCGATGAACTCGTCGGGGACGATCCCCTCGCGGACGAGGAGCGTGGCGCTGCGCTCGCGGTAGGTCAGCTCGAAGACGAAGCGCTCCATCGCGCGGCCGCGCTCCGGACGGGCGAGCGACTGGTCGACGACGTAGCGGTCGCCGGTCACCGCGCGCGTCACGAGCTCGATCGCGTCGCGCGCGCCGGGGCCGCCGAAGGCCGTCCTGATGTGGATCTCGCGGCGCTCGGGCGGCCCGTCGGGACCGCCGAGCAGCGGCAAGCCGCGCTCGAGCAGCTTGAACGCCTGCGCGACCCCGCCCGGGGAGCCAGGGCCGTGGTACTTGAGCAAGTCGTCAAACGTGAAGGCGAGCAGCCGCCCTCGGTCGAGTACGTCGATCGTGCCAGTCATCAGCCGCGTCCTTTTGCGTCGGTTACCGTTCCCGCTCGTGCCCAGTGTGCCCGTCGCGGGAAGCCAGCTGCATGTCGAGCGCCGCGGCCAGGGTGAGCCGCTGCTGCTCATCCAGGGGATGGCGGCCAGCAGCGCCCAGTGGGGCGAGCCGTTTCTGCGTGCGCTCGACCGCGACTTCGAGCTCATCCTCTACGACCATCGCGGCATCGGGCGCAGCGGCCCGATCGCGGGCGACCTCACGACGGCGGTGCTCGCCGCCGACGCCCGCGCCGTGCTCGATGCGCTCGCGGTCGACTGCACGCATGTCTTCGGCTTCTCGCTGGGCGGGATGGTCGCGCAGGAGCTCGCGCTCGACGCACCGGAGCGCATCGCGACGCTGACGCTCGCTGGCACATCGTGCGGCGGCACGCAGTCCAAGCCGACGAGCGCCGAGGTCGTGCACGCGCTCACCACGGCTGTTCTCTCGGGCGACCGCGAGCGCATCCTGAAGACCGGCTTCGGAGTCCTCGTCTCCGCCGCCTTCGCGGCCGATCGCGCGAACTACCCGCCGTTCGCGGAGGCGGCCCGCGTGCACCCGCTTGCGATCCAGTCGCTCATGGACCAGCAGTCCGCGGTCATCGCCCACGACGCCTACGGGCGGCTGCGCGGGCTCGCGGTGCCGACGCTCGTCGTGCACGGCACGGAGGACCGGATGCTCGAAGCCGTCAACGGCGACCTCATCGCGTCGATGGTCCCCGGCGCGCGGCTCGAGCTGCTCGACGGCGTCGGCCACCTCGTGTTCTGGGAGCAGCCCGAGCGCGTCGCAGAGCTCGTCCGCGACCACGCGGCCGCGCACGCTCGTGGCCCGGCGCTCTGAGTCGTAGGCTGAGGGCCATGCCAGGACTCGAGAGCCCCGACGAGATCGACCTCATCGCCGAGGACGAGGACGGCCGCGCGCTGCTGTCGATCGTCCAGACGGGGCCGTGGCCGACCGGCAAGCTCGTCCGCCAGGGTCTCGAGCTGAAGGTGCGCAACTACCTGCGCTTCGCGCTCGAGGGGCAGATGGTCGCGAAGTACCCCGTCCTCAAGGACCGCCCCGTCGTCATCGAGCTGACCTACGACGAGGTCCCGCCGAAGTCGATCGTCGACTCGTGGAGCAAGTCCGCGAAGCTCGCGATGCGGCGGGGGGCGCGGTTGTCGACGCGCAAGCTCGGCGACGAGTCGTTCTGGAGCTCGTAGCGGGGGGGTTTGTTCGGAAACGATCGCCCCGCGCACGTTTCCCGACACACCCCCTCGGCGTGAGTCGCCGGCCCTGATCGAGCGCGGTCTCCTCGATGCTGTCCGGGGAGTGCCGGCATCCGCCCGGGGGCGGGCCTCGTAGGAGTGGGCATGCGCATCCGATCAGGCGAGCCGCGCCGATGAGGGTGCTCCTCACGGGCGCGACGGGATTCGTCGGCACTCGGCTCGTCGCCGCCCTGCGGGCCAGGGGAGACGAGGTCACGGTGCTGTCGCGCGACGCGGCCCGCGCGCGCGAGCGGCTGGGGGTCGAAGCCAGCGCGTGGGATTGGCGCAGCGGTCCCGCGCCGGCAACGGCGCTGGCGGGCCAAGACGTCGTCGTGCACCTCGCCGGCGAGCCCGTCTCGCAGCGCTGGAACGCGGAGGTCAGGGAGAGGATCCGCGAGAGCCGCGAACGCGGCACGAGCGAGCTCGTCGCCGGCCTCGCGGCGACCGATCTGCGTCCGCCGCGCCTCGTGTGCGCGTCGGCGTGCGCGTACTACGGCGCGCATGGGACCGAGGTCGTCGACGAGTCGAGCCCTCCCGGCGACGACTACCTCGCCGACGTCTGCGTGCGCTGGGAGCGCGCGGCGGACGGCGCGGCGGAGCTCGGCATGAGCGTCGTCAAGGTGCGAACCGGCATCGCGCTGCACGCGTCCAGCGGCGTGCTGGCGAGCATGCTGCCGCCGTTTCGGCTCGGGCTCGGCGGACCGCTTGCCGGCGGCCGGCAGTACCTGCCGTGGATCCACCACGCCGATCTCCTCGGGATCTACCTGCGGGCGATCGACGAGTCCGGCTTCAGCGGGGCGATCAACGCGTCCGCGCCGGCGCCGGTGACCAACCGCGAGTTCTCCAAGGCGCTCGGTCGCGCGCTGCACCGCCCGGCGATCGTGCCGGTGCCCGGGATCGCCGCCAAGCTCGTCGCCGGAGACGTCGCGCACTATGCGGTGACGGGCGTGCGCATGGTGCCCGGACGTGCCGGCGAGCTCGGGTACACCTTCGCGCATGACGACATCGACAGTGCGCTCGCCGAGACGCTGACATAGGCTCCGGTCCATGCTCGGCCGAACGCGTCCAGTGACCTACCGACGGCGCGGCCCCGACGCCTTCGCCGGCACGGCGCTGCAGCGCGTGCTCGACGGTGCCGCGGACACCGTCAACCGCCAGCTCCGCAAGCACCGCGCGCTGCGCGTCGCCGCCGCCGTGGCGGTGCCCGTGGCCGTCGGCGCGATCGCGGCGCGCAAGCGAACGGGCATGCACCCCGCCGCGACGCTCGTCCTCGGGTGCGTGCCGCCGCTCGGTTGCGCGATCGCGACGCCGAAGGGCAAGGGGCGGATGCTTGCCGTGTCGGCGGCGTACATGCACCTCTTCAAGCTCGGCTGGGAGCTGCCCTACGACGACCCGGCAAAGCTCCGTCGCCGCTTGTGGATCGACGAGCCGATTCGCTTCGACACGGTGGTCGGGCTCGGCGTGCCGCCCGGCCTGCGGCTACAGCGCGCGCTGCGCACGCCGGGTGAGGTCACGGCGCTCGACCGCGCGGTGACCGTCGTCTACGCCTCGTGGTTCGTGCCGCACATCCTCCTGGGCTACCTCATCGCGCGCCATCCGCAGTACATGCCGCGCGCCGGAGCGCGGCTGGCGGCCGCCTACCACCTCACCTGCCCGTTCTACTTCTGGGCGCCCGAGGCGCCGCCCTGGTGGGCATCGGAGCGCGAGGGTCGGCTGGGCGGGGAGATCGATCGGGTCGCGCGGCTCGTCGTGTACGACCTGCTCAAGCGCGAGCCGCCGAAGGACGGCAGCGCACAGGGCAACCCGTGGGGCGCGATGCCCTCCGATCACATCTCCTCGGCCGCGATCACGGCGATGGGCCTGGCGGAGATCGGTCCGATCTACGGCGCGCTCGGCTGGACCTACTTCGCGGCGGCGTCGTTCGCGATCGTCTACCTCGGCGAGCACTACGTCGCGGACGTCGTCGTCGGCCTGCTCGTCGCGGAGGCGGTGCGTCGCGCCGAGCCGCTCGCGGCACCGTTCGTGCGGGCCGTCGCCCGCGCCGTCGAGTAGCTCGCGTTACGCGGTCAAGCGCCGCCGGGATCGCTGTGGCTCGTCGGCCTAGTCCTTTCGGGACGTCCGTGCGGCCTTCACGCGATCCACCGCCGTCAGCAGGACCTTGCGCAGCCGCACCGCGTCGGGCGTCACCTCGACGCACTCGTCCTCGCGGATGAACTCGAGCGCCTGGTCGAGCGACATCCGCGCGGGCGGGACGAGGTTGACCATCTCGTCGGCGTTGGCGCTGCGGATGTTCGTCTGCTTCTTCTCGCGGATGGCGTTGACGTCGAGGTCGTCCGCGCGGGCGTTGGCGCCGCAGATCATGCCCTCGTAGACCTCCTCGCCGGGACCGACGAAGAGCTGGCCGCGCTCCTGCATGCGCATGAGCGCGAATGACGCGGTCCTGCCCCGGCGGTCGGCGATCAACGACCCGGAGGCGCGCGTCTTGATCTCGCCCTGCCACGGCTCGTAGCGCTCGAAGACCGAATGCATGATCCCCGAGCCGCGCGTCTCGGTGAGGAACTCCGTGCGAAAGCCGATCAGCCCGCGCGCCGGGACGAGGTACTCGAGCCGAACCCAGCCCGTGCCGTGGTTGACCATCTGCTCCATGCGGCCCTTGCGCAGCGCCATGAGCTGCGTGACCGTGCCCAGGTAGGCCTCGGGGATGTCGATCGCGAGGCGCTCGATCGGCTCGTGCAGCTTGCCCTTGACCGTGCGCGTGACGACCTTCGGCTTGCCGACCGTCAGCTCGAAGCCCTCGCGGCGCATCGCCTCGACGAGCACGCCGAGCTGCAGCTCGCCGCGGCCCTGGACCTCCCAGGTGTCCGGCCGCTCGGTGTCGAGCACCCGGATCGAGACGTTGCCGACGAGCTCGGCCTGCAGCCGGTCCTGGACCTGGCGCGCGGTGAGCTTCTTGCCGACCTGGCCGGCCAGGGGAGAGGTGTTGATCCCGATCGTCATCCCGAGCGCCGGCTCGTCGACCATGACCGGGGGCAGAGCCTTGGGATCGTCGGCGTCGGCGAGCGTGTCGCCGATCGTGATCTCCGGGATGCCGGCGATGGCGACGATCTCGCCCGGCCCGGCCTCCTCGGCGGGGGTCCGGGTCATGCCCTCGGTGATGTACAGCTCGGTGATCTTCGCCGTGGAGAAGTCCTCCTGCTCGTGGCGATACCAGGCGACGGTCTCGCCCTTGCGGATCGTCCCGTTGTGCACGCGGCACAGCGCCAGGCGCCCGACGTACGCCGACGCGTCGAGGTTCGTCACAAGCGCCTGCAAGCCGTGGCCCTCGGTGTAGGTCGGCGCGGGGACGTGCGAGACGAGCAGCTCGAACAGCGGTCGCAGGTCCTCGCCCTCGACGCCCTGTTCGAGCGATGCCTGCCCGGCGCGCGCGTTCGTGTAGACGATCGGGAACTCGATCTGCTCGTCGTCGGCGTCGAGGTCGATGAACAGCTGGTAGACCTCGTCCACGACCTCCTCGATCCGCGCGTCGGGACGGTCGACCTTGTTGATGACGAGGATGACCGGCAGCCTCGACTCGAGCGCCTTGCGCAGGACGAAGCGCGTCTGCGGCAGCGGGCCCTCGGAGGAGTCGACCAGCAGCACGACGCCGTCGACCATCGTCAGCCCGCGCTCGACCTCGCCGCCGAAGTCGGCGTGGCCGGGGGTGTCGACGAGGTTGAGCTTGACCTCATCGCCGTCGTGCGTGACGTAGCGGACGGCGGCGTTCTTCGCGAGGATCGTGATGCCGCGCTCGCGCTCCTGGTCCATCGAGTCCATGACGCGATCGGCGACCGCTTCGTGGGCGGCGAAGACGCCGGACTGGCGCAGCATCGCGTCGACGAGCGTCGTCTTGCCGTGGTCGACGTGGGCGATGATCGCCACGTTTCGGATGTCCGAACGCGTGGGCTTGAGGCCGCCTCGCTCGTCTTGTATGGGCGTGGCGGGGGCGTTGGTCATGCACACAGTGTGCCCCGGGCGCTCCGCTACCCGGTGAAGCGCCGGGTGTTGCCGGTCTCGATGGCGTCCAAGGCCCCCCTGGACGCGCTGTCATTCGTCCTCGGGCGGCTTGTCGTAGCGCGTCGTGAACGGCTGGCGCTGCTCGTCGCCGTCCGCGTCGCGGACGACCCGCGTGACCGTGATCGAGAAGTCGCCCGTGTCCAGCGGCTCGCGATCGCCCGTCTCGGCCCGCACGCGGCGACCGCCGTTGTCGCCGTAGAGGCGAACGGTGACCGCGCCGCCGTCGGTCTTCGTGCGGATGAGGACCGGCGCGTCGGTGTCGTTCGTGAACGTCAGGTCGATGTCGGGGAAGTTCAGGGTGGCCTCGCGGCCGGCCGGATAGCGGTCGATGAAGAAGCTGTGCGGGCGGTGGCCGTCGATCTGCAGGCCGGCGAAGAAGGCGGCGTTGTAGAGCGTCGTCGAGACCTGCGAGACGCCCCCGCCGATCGACGGCTTGATCTTGCCGTCGGCGATGAACGGCGCCTCGACGTAGCCCTTCGCCTCGGTCCGCTCGCCGGCCGTCTCGTTGAGCGAGAAGCGCGCGCCGGGGGCGATGACCGTCCCGTCGATGTCGGCGGCGATCTGCTGGATGTTCTTCACGCGCGGCTGGCCGGCGGCGTAGTACGTCGTGAACGTCCCGATGAGCGCGCGCACGTCCTCGGCGTCTGCCGTCGTCATCGCCGGCTTCGAGCGCTCGGTCGGCACGGTCACGGCATGACGCTTCGCAGCGATCGCGGACTCGATGGCGGCCGCGAGCTCGCGCCGCTTGACGGTCAGGCCGGTGCGCGGCGGCGCCGTCACGGTGACCCGCACCGCGCGCGGGCGCCACGACGCGTCGCCCTTCGCGTCGAGCTTGACGCCGGAGTCGGGCGCGCTGATCCGCGCGCTGCGCGCGGGCCGGTCGCGCTTGGCCGCGATCTCGTCGACGAGCGTCGCGAGGCGGATGTCGCCGGCGCCGAGCCGCACGCTCGCGCCGCCTTCGCGCGACTCGAGCGCGAGCACGCCGGCGACCCGGCCAGGCGAGATCTCAAGCGGCTCGCCCGCGCCCGTCAGCCGCAGCGGCTTGTCCAGGTAGGCGCGCGCGGCGCGGCCGACGGCGTCGACCGCGGCCCGGCTTGCGACGCGCTGCGTGCGCAGGGGCACCTCGACCGTCGCGCGACGACGGTCGACGAGCGCGTTCGACAGGCGCGCTCGGAGTTTCGGGCGGTCGACCTCGCGGCCCGAGCGCGGCGCCTTCGTGCTGATCGCCAGCGTGCCCGGCTCGATGACGATCTCGCCTGCGAACGCCTCGCGGCCGAGCCGGCCCGCGACGGCCGCCACGGTTCGATCGAGCTGCGTGCCGTCGACGGTCTCGGCCAGCGCGACGTCGCGCGGCACGACGAGACCCGCGATCGTCGACCACAAGCCGCCCAGCGGCCCGCCGCGACCGGAGTCCAGCGCGCGATCGGCCGTCGCGTCGAGATTGGCGAAGTAGCCGGCGTCGCGGGGGACGATCGTCTCGCGCCGGTCCTCGGCGACGAGCGTGAGTCGCGACGCGGCGGCGCGCTCGACGATCGCGGTCAGCCGCTCGCGCACCTCGTCACGGGTGGCGCCGCCGAGCGCGACGCCATCGACGCGCACCCCCGGCAGGACGCGGTCGCCGTGGGTGGCGCGGACCCCGAGCGCGAGCGCCAGGAGGCCGGCGACGAGGATCACCGCGAGGGCGATGAGCCGTCGCTGCCGCAACGCTGTCCTGGTGACGTGCTCGCTCAACGGATGGTCTTTCGCGCTGCGCCGCCGAGCGCCTGCGCCGACCCCGCAGCGCGCAGCACGGGTCCATGAGGACTCTGCCCGGGAAGCGGCGGCGGCGGCGCGCTCAGCTCGGTGTGCCTACCCGCACCGAGGCGATCGCGGGCAGCCTGCTCGCGACGCCGAACCAGTGCTGGCCGGCGTCGCGCGAGCCGAAGATCTCGCCCGACGTCGTGCCGAAGTAGAGCTCGAGCCGCGCGCCATCGCCGGCGCGGTCGAAGGATTGGCGCAGGATCTGCAGATATGCGTCGCGCTCCGGCAGACCCTCGCCGTGCGGCGTCCAGCTCGTCCCGGCGTCGCGCGTCTCCCAGACGAGCACCTTGCCGTCCGGCGTCACGCGATCCTCGGTCGCCACCGGGATGACATAGGCGCTGTCGGGATCGGCGGGGTCCAGCGCGACCGGGAAGCCGAAGTCCGAGGGCAGGCCCTCGGCGATGTCGATCCACGAGTCGCCCGCGTCGTCGGAGCGATAGACGCCGCCGTGAAACTGCATGAACAGGCGCTCGGGCTTGCGCGGCGCGCGCTCGATGTGATGCACGCAGAGGTCGATCGCGGTCCCGCGCGCCTGCTCGGGCAGGTAGTCGGCGACGATCCCCTCGTTGCCGTGGCGCCAGCTCGCTCCGCCGTCGTCCGTCAGCCAGATCCCGGCCGCGGAGATCGCGAGCGCAAGGCGATCCGGGTTGCCGGGCCACGGCGCGATCGAGTGCACCGACAGGCCGCCCGAGTCGGGCTTCCAGCGCGGCCGCGTGGGGTGGTGAAACAGGGCGCGGTTGAGCTCCCAGCTCTCGCCGCCGTCGCGGCTTTCGAACAGGACGCCGGGGTCGCCGCCGGCCCACAGGCGCGAGCCGTCGTCGGAGGCGACGAGCGCCCAGATGCGCTTGAGCGCGACGTCCCCGCCGCGCGGCAGGCTGACGCCGGCGGCGGCCTGCCAGTCGCCGGCCTGCAGATCGTCGGTGAACCAGATTCGCGGTCCCCAGAACGGCGACGTCACGGCGACGAACAGCCGGCCGGTCGTCGGCTCGCGCATCGCGTAGTCGACCGGGTCGCCGACGAAGGCGCGGGTCGAGATCTCGAAGGGCTTCTCGTCGTCGCCATCGAGGATGAAGAGGCCCTTGCGGGTCCCCACCAGCAGCTCGGTCATGTGGTCCGTCAGCCGCCTGAGATGGCGGGGAGGATCTCGACCTTGTCGCCCGCCGACACGGGCGAGTCCGGCTTGGCCAGCTCGCCGTTGACGAAGACGTTGATGTGGCGGCGCAGGACGCCGCGCTCGTCGAGGATCCAGCCCTCGAGCGCGCCGAACGTGCCCTCGAGCGTCTCGAGCAGCTCGGTCACGGTGTCACCGCCGACCTCGTGCTCCGAGCCGCCTCCCGCGAGCTTCTCCAACTGTCCGCGCAGCCGTACGTTCGCCATGTCGCAAGTTTACGACCGCGGCCCGTCGGCGGCTCACGCGAATGTGTCGATCTGATCGGTCCACAGCCGATCAGATCGACACATTCGGTCAGCCGGGCCTGTTCTGCATGCTGTGCGCCGTCGTCTCGAGGTACTCCCACAGCTCGTCGCGGTGGGGCTCGGCGAGCTGCGCCTCGTCGAGCGCGAGCCGGATCGCGGCCAGCCACGCGTCGCGCTCGGCCGGTCCCACCGCGAACGGGACGTGGCGCATCCGCAGCCGCGGGTGCCCGCGCATGTCGGAGTACGTCGTGGGACCGCCCCAGCGCTGGATGAGAAACAGCGCCAACCGCTCCTCGGCCCCGTCGAGATCGTCCTCCGGGTACTGGGCCATGAGGATCTCGTCGTGGGCGACCCGCGTGAAGAAGCGGGCGACGATCCCGCGGATCGTCGCCTCGCCGCCGATGGCGTCATACAAGCTCTGCTGCGTCACGGCCGCGATCGTAGCGGCGCCCCCCGCGCCTGACTTTCAGGCGCCCGCCTCCAGTGCCCACTCCAGCGGGACGTCGTGGCACTTCTCGGCGACGAACGCGACGTACTCGAGCTCCTCGCCCGCGACGGACCGGCGGTGGACGTAGGACTTGCGCGCGCGCTCCTCGATGACGCCCTCGCGCAGCATGCGCGCGATGAAGCCGCCGAAGCCCTCCTCGTCCTCGATGAAGCGGTCGCGGATGTTGAACGCGAGCCAGCCCGGCGACCCGACGAGGTTGAAGGCCTCGGCGAAGGCGAGCGGCGGGATGTCGCCGAAGCCCAGCGCCGCGACGCACGCCATCGCGCTGAAGTCGTGGCGCATGAGGTCGCGCCGGTCGGCGGGGGAGAGGTCCGTGAGGTCGAGCGCGTAGTAGTCGCTGTACGTGCCGGGCCGGTCGCGCTCCGCGGCGTCGCGCGCCTCCGGGAGGAGGTCGATGCCCACGATCTCGCCGAGCGACAGCTCCGCCAACCGCTCGCCGACCATGCCGTTGCCGGCACCGAAGTCCAGCACTGTGAGATCCGCCGGCTTGACCTTCGCCGCGCTCAAGTGCTCGCCAAGGAGGTCGGTGACCACACGCGGCGAGTCGCAGTCGAGCTGCTCGGCGAAGAGACGCTCGTAGAGCCCGGGCACCTCGTAGATCGCCGCATAGTCATGAAACCGAATCCGGCGGCGTTCGCCGTCGATCTCGATCTCGCACCATTCCTCGTCCTGGTCAAGCTCATCGCGCGCGTGCCGAGGCGGCAGGTGCAGCGCAAAGTCCACGGGGTCGAGCGTGGCCATTTGGCTCCTCTGGTGGATCAACGGGGGAAAGGGGCAAAACACAAAACATCCGTCGCATACCCCGAAGGGTTGTTAACTAACGATTTCCGCACCGGACGCGCCGGCAGCGGGTAGTCCGCGGCTATGAGGGTAGGCCTGCCCTGATGGCGTGCGCTGCTCCGCGAACCCTGGACCGAAGGCCATACGCTGCCCGGCGGCCACAGGGCACTCTGAGTCCTGTGATCGTTCGACGCTCGCGCACTCCTGCGGTGATGGCGGTCAGCGCGCGGTTCGGTCGCGACGTCGAAGCCGCCATCGGGCAGGTGGAACGCTCGATCGCCGAGGCGCGCGAGCGCGGCGCCTCGCTCGTCGTCCTGCCCGAGTCGGCGCTGGGCGGCTGCCTCTACGAGCCGCACGTCGCGGGCGCGCCGGCACCATGCGCACCGCCGCCCGCGCTGCGCCGCGACGGCATCGAGATCGCGCGCGTCGCGCGGCTCGCGGGCGACGTCGTCGTCTGCGTCGGCTACACGGAGGACGCGCCGGGCGGGCCGTACTCGAGCGCGGTCTGCGTGAGCGGCGACGGGATCCTCGGCCACCACCGCAAGGTCCACGTACCGGCCGGCGAGCGCGGCACGTTCAGCGCCGGCTCCGGCTTCGCCGCGTTCGACACGCCGATCGGCCGGATCGGGATGCTCGTCTGCTACGACAAGACCTTCCCCGAGTCGGCTCGCCAGCTCGCGCTCGACGGTGCCGGGCTCATCGCGTCGCTGTCGGCTTGGCCCGTGTGCCGCGTGGACCCGGCGATGCGGCTGCGTCGCGACCTGCAGGTGCGCCACTTCAACCTGCTCGACCAGACGCGCGCGCTCGAGAACCAGGTCGTCTGGGTCTCCTCGAACCAGGTCGGGCGCTTCGGGCGCCTTCGCTTCCCCGGCCAGTCGAAGGTCGTCGACCCGCGCGGCCGCGTGCTGGCAAAGACCGGTGCGCGAGCCGGGGCCGCCGTGGCGCGCGTCGACGCACCGGGCGTCGTCGCCGCCGCGCGCGAGCGGCTCTCCTACCTCGAGGACCGCCGGCCGCTCGCCTACAGCGACGAGCGGCTGACCGCCTGATGTGCGGCATCGCCGCCATCTACGGGCACGACGGTGCGGGCGACGCGACGCGGATGCTGCGTTCGCTCACCCATCGCGGTCCCGACGACGAGGGCGACGTGCACGTCGACGGAGCGTGGCTTGGCCACCGCCGGCTGTCCATCGTCGACGTCGACGGCGGCCACCAGCCGTTCGCCAACGCGACGGGCGACGTGTGGCTCGTCGGCAACGGCGAGGTCTACAACCACGAGCAGGTGCGCGCGACGCTCGCGCCGGCCCCGTTCGCCACGCGATCGGACAACGAGGTCGCGCTGCACCTCCTCGACGAGCGCGGCCCGGCGGCGCTCGACGAGCTCGAAGGCATGTTCGCGTTCCTCGTCGCGGGCGAGGACGGGCGCTTCATCGCCGCTCGCGATCCCGTGGGCATCAAGCCGCTGTATTGGGCGCGCCCGCCCGGGCGCGACGGCGAGGTGCGCTTCGCCTCGGAGATCGCGGCGTTCGCGCCGGACTGGATGGAGCATGTCGAGGCGTTCCCGCCCGGCTGCCACTGGACGCCCGAGGGCGGCGTCGAGCGGTTCGCGAGCGCGGTGCCGCAATTCGGCGAGGGCGCGCCCGCCGCGCGCGCGGTGTGGACCGGCGGCGCCGAGCCGCCGGTCGAGGCGCTGACGGCCACCCGCGAGATCCTCGTCGCGTCGGTGCGCCGCCAGATGATGGGCGACGTCCCCGTCGGCGTGTTCCTGTCGGGCGGCCTGGACTCCGCGATCGTCGCGGCCATCGCTGCGCGGCATGCCGCGCAGCACGGGCAGCGACTGCAGACGTTCGCTGTCGGCACGAAGGGCAGCCCCGACCTGCTCGCCGCGCGCGTCGTCGCGAAACACCTCGGCTGCGAGCACCACGAGCGCGTCTACGACGCCCGCGAGGCCGTGCGGGCGCTGCCGGCGGTCGTCCGCGCGATCGAGCACTTCGACCCTTCGCTGGTCCGCAGCGCGGTCCCGAACTTCCTGCTCGCGGAGATGACCGCGGAGCACGTCAAGGTCGTGCTCACGGGGGAGGGTGCCGACGAGCTCTTCGCGGGCTACGAGTACCTGCGCGGCTTCGCCGACCCGGTGCGGCTGCAGGCCGAGCTCATGCGCACCGTGCACGGCCTGCACAACCTCAACCTCCAGCGCTGCGATCGCGTGACGATGGCCCACGGCCTCGAGGCGCGCGTGCCGTTCCTCGACCGCCAGGTCATCGCGTTCGCGTTCGGCCTGCCTATGGCGTGGAAGCAGTCGCAGCCCGGCGACCCGGAGAAGCGGCTGCTGCGGCGCGCGTTCTCAGGCTGGCTGCCCGAGGAGATCCTCTGGCGCGAGAAGGCCGAGTTCGGCGACGGCAGCGGCGCGAAGGACGTCCTGCGGGTGACGATCGAGGACGGCGTGTCCGACGGCGACTTCGCGCGGGGTCGCGACGCGACCGACCCCCCGCTGCGCACCCGCGAGGAGATGGCCTACCACCGGATCTTCGCCGAGCACCTGCCCGGCGTCCGTCCCGAGCGCACGCTCGGGCGCTTCGCGACCGCCTGATCAGCGCTACGAAGCGCCGTCGGCTGCGGTCTTGTCGTCGATACCGCTATATCGGCGAACTATTCGACAAGACCGTCAGTAACCCCGATAGCCGCGACGCTGGTAGTCGAGGATCCGCGGGCGGTTGAGCGTCGAGGGCGCAAGCGCGATCCGCGCGCGGTCGGGCGGGAAGGTCGCCGACGCCGCGAGCGTGGCGCGGTCGAGGAAGCGCAGCCGATCGCCCGGCGGCGGCGCGAGCGTGAGCGCCGGCCGGCGGACGCCCGGCACCGCGAGGACGAAGCCCCAGTCGCCGAAGCTCGGGACGTCGACGTGGTAGGGCGTCGTGCCCCAGCCGGCCGCGCGCAGCGTCGCCTCGATGCCCCAGTACGACTCGCGCGCGAAGTACGGCGAGCCCGCCTGGACGACGAGCCGCCCGCCGGGGGCGAGCGCGCGGCGGCGCAGGCCGTCGTAGAGCTCCTGCGAGTAGAGCTTGGCGGTCGCGGCGTCGTCGGGGTCCGGGAAGTCGGCGACGATGACGTCGAAGCGCTCCGAGGAGCCGCGCAGCCAGCGGAAGGCGTCTGCGTTGACGACCTCCACGCGCGGGTCTCGCAACGCGTCGCGGTTGAGCCGGCTGAGGCGGTCGTCGTCGCGGGCGAGGTCGGTCATGCGCGGGTCGAGCTCGACGTTGACGACGCGCCGGACGTCGCCGTAGCGCAGGATCTCGCGGATAGCGAGGCCGTCGCCGCCGCCGAGGACGAGCACGCGCCCGTGGCGCCCCGCCATCGCGGGATGCACGAGCGACTCGTGGTAGCGGTACTCGTCGCGCGAGGAGAACTGAAGGTCGCCGTTGAGAAAGAGCCGTAGGTCGTCCCGCGAACCCTGCGTCAGGACGATCTCCTGGTAGCGCGAGCGCTCGACGAAGACGATGCGATCGTCGAACAGGCTCTGGCGGGCGGTCACCTCGAAGCGGCCGGCCGCGCTGCCCGCGATGGCGAGGACGACGAGCACGCCGAGCGGCGCGAGCAGCCACCGCCGGCGCAGGCGCGCGAGCAGGCAGACGATCACGCCCGCGACGGCGTTCAGCGCGCCGATCGCGAGCGCCGCCTCGATCTGACCGAGCCACGGCAAGAGCAGGAACGGGAAGCTGACGCCGGCGACGACGGCGCCGAGGTAGTCGGCCGCCAGCAGATCGGCGACCGACGCGCCCGCGGCCTGCGGACGCGCGCGCTGCAACAGCGACAGCAGCAGCGGGATCTCACAGCCGACGAGCAGGCCGATCGCCCCCGCCGCCATGAGCATGACCGGCTCGTAGACGTCGAGGTACGCGAACGACGCGTAGAGGCCCATCGCCGACAGGCCGCCGATGAGCGCGACGGCGGCCTCGACGGCGACGAAGGACTCCGCCGGGCGACGCAGCAGCGGCTTGGCGGCCAGCGAGCCGAGACCCATCGAGGACACGAACGCCGCCAGTACGACGGACACCTGAAAGACGCTGTTGCCGAACAGGTAGGTCCCGAGCGCGATGATGACGAGCTCGTAGACGAAGCCGCAGGTCGCGACGAGCAGGACCGTGCCGAGCAGGATCGGCCGCGCGCGGCGGGGGAGCGGCGCGGTCGCGGCGTCGGCGGTGCCGTCCAGCGCCGCGGCGGGCGCGGGTACGGCGGGGGTGACGGCGCCGGTGCTCAGTCCGGGCTCAGGAGATCGCGGCGGCCACGATGCCGCCGATCGACAGCAGCGCGGCACCGGTGACGTAGACCATCGGCTCGGGCTCGTCGCCCATGAGGATGTCGCCGAGCTTGCCGGGCGTGAGGAGGTCGACGACGACGAACGCGACGCCGAGGAGCCCGATCCCGAGCAGGCCGAAGCCCGCGGACTGGCCGAGGCCCTTGGCGAGGTCGCCGTCGGAGGCGATGATCGCCGACGTCACGATGATCCCGATCGCCAGCATCGCCGCCGAGACGATGACGCCGGCGTTGCGGTTGCGGTCCTCGCACAGCTGGCGCCCGAGGTGACCCGGCGTCAGGAGGTCCATCATCCGGTAGCCGAGCGCCAGCAGCACGATGCCGACGAGGCCATACAGGAGCCCCGAGCCCAGTTCCGTCGCGAGGTCTGACCAGTAGTCCATGCCGCTGTGTCCTTAGGTTGCCGGGGGAGGGGTCGAGGAAGGGGGACGCGGTGGCGGGGAAGGCGGGTCCCGGTCGTCGCGGAACGCGGCCGGCCGCGGGGGCTCGGGCACCGAGCGCTCGCCCGCGGTGGCGCCCGGCGGCGCCTCGGCGGCATCGGCCGGCCGCGGGGGCGCCGCCTTTCGCGCGGGGCGCTGGGAGCGCTTGTAGAAGAAGAAGCCGGGCCCGGCCAGCACGAGGCCGCCGAAGAACAAGAGGCCGAGCCAGCTGTCTCGCAGCAGGTCCGAGCCGGGCTTGCCGGTGGCGTGGTCGGCGGCGGGCACCGTCGTGGCCTGCTCGTACTCGACGTAGGGCGCGTTGCCGCGGTCGGCGACGAGCAGCGGCAGGGCGTTGACCATGTTCACGAGCGTCGTGTCGTCGCTGTCGCCGGTCAGGTCGCCCGCCTTCAGGCCGAGGCCCTTGAGGTCGTCGACGGTGGGCGGGTTGGCCAGACCCGTCGAGGCGATCGACACCGAGGCGCTGTCAGACGACTCGCAGCTGCTGCACGAGTAGGTGATGTTGCCCTGAAGGATCACGGCGCCGTTCGAGCATGTGTTCGGGAGCGTCACGAGCGCGATGCCCGGCCCGTTCGTCGACGACCCGACGTCGCTCGACGACGCGAAGTTGTTCGTGACGTTCCAGCCGTAGCAGACGTCCTGCTCCTCCTGCGCCTCCGCCAGCGCCTGCGCGAGCTCGGCGGCGTCCTCCGGCGACACGATGCCGGCTTGGGCCGGGGAGGCCAGCACGGCGACGAGCAGCAGCGCGAGCAGCCCGACCCGGGTCACTTGCCGCTCCCCGGGCCGCCGCCGCGAAACGAGCCGCCCGCCCCCGAGTACGTGCCCCAGAAGCCGCCGACGTAGCCGTAGTTGCGGTGGTAGCCACCCTCCTCGTCGTCGACGAGGATCCGCGAGCCGCGAGCACCCTTCGCCGGCGGGACGACCGACACGACGTCGTTGGAGTAGCGCAGGAACGCGCCGCCCTCGGTCGTGCGCCTGTCCGCGGGCTTGTTGCGGTCGGAGATGTCCGCCGCCGTTCGCGTCACCGACCGCGGCGACGTGTAGACGAGCGTGTCCTTGCGGCCCGCGCTCTTCCCGCCGGGAGCAGGCTCCGAGCCCGCGCTGGTGTACGTCTTGGCCACGTAGTCGCGCACCGAGCCGTGCGACGACATCGTCCAGAACAGCCCCAGCCCGCCCGCTCCCGCCAGCAGGAGCGCGATGATCGCATGGCGGCTCATCGCGGCCGTTCCAGTCTCGACGCCGTGACGACGATCTCGCCCGACTGCGGGTAGCCGTGCCACGTCGTCCACGCGACGCCGTCGCCGTCGCCGTCGCTGTCGCCCTCGACTGAGCTCGAGCGAGGCGCGTGCGCCGCGAGCGCGGTGAAGGCCGGCAGCCGCGAGCCGTCGGAGCCGGGGGCGGCGGCGAACACGCCGGCCAGCGCGTGCGGGTCGGCGGCGGCGCGGGCGAGCAGCTCTGCCGCCCGTGCCGCGTACGCGTCGGGGGCGAGGCGCTCGACGCGCGCGCGGAAGTCGTAGCCGCCGTCGGTCCGCCGCCAGGGCAGCGAGCCGGCGACGCCGGGAACGCACGCCACGGTCTCCGACAGCAGCGTGCCGCCGTCGACGAGCGCCTGGTGCGAGCAGCCGAGCAGGCGCAGCTCGATGTCGAGGCCGCCGATCGTCGCGCGCAACGTCTCAAGGGCGGGCGCGACGGTCGCGCCCAGCGTCAGCGACAGGTCATGAGCGCTGACGTCCACGTACGGCTGGCGGACCTCGAACAGCATGCGGTCGCCTCAGTCGGCGGGCGCCCGCAGGCGTTCGAGCTCGGCTTCGGCGGCGCGCAGGCTTGCTCGCAGCGTCTCGATCTCGGCGGCGAGCGTCGCGCTCTGGCGCGCATAGCGCCCGGCGAGCTCTGACATGACCTCGTGCGCGCCGTCGAGGGTGGCGCGGTCGCCGAGGCGCGCGGCCTCGCCGTCGGCGCGGGCGCGGGCGTGGACGAGGTCGGCGATCTGCTCGCGCAGGCCGAGCTCGGTCGCCTCGGCATCGGCGAGCGCGTCGCTCATCCGCCGGCTCCACGGCTCGGGTAGATGTCGAGCGCGTGCTCGGAGATGACGACGCCGACGCTGATCTCCCAGCCGCCGTCGTCGCCGTAGCGCTCGAAGGACAGCCGCTGGTCGCCGTCCATGTAGTCCGCGAACTCGGCCTTGCCACCACCGCTCGCGCCCGTGACGCCTTCGGACGTGTAGTTCGCGCGGCCCTTCTCGTCGAGCTCGTATGCCACGCCGCCGTGCTCGAGCGTGCCGGGTCCCGGTTCGAGCTCGCAGCCGCGCAGGCGCGACCAGACGACGAGCTCGAGGCCCTCGTCGTCCTCGACCGAAAGCCACAGCGAGTCGCTGCCGTCGACGAGCCGGTGCTCGGCCCAGCGAAAGCCGCCCTGCTCGAAGCGCAGCGTGCCCTCGACGATCCAGTCGCGGCTCTCGTAGTTGACGACGTCGCCGAGCTTCATGGCGCGCGCCTCGACCCCGCCGACAGGCTCGGCCGCGGGCGCCTGGGGCAGCCCGCTCGGCGACGGCGGGCCAGCGGCGGCCTGCTTGCGCCCGCGCATGTAGACCACGGCCGCACCGGCGATGAGACCCAGGAACACCAAGACGAGCACCGCTTCCATGCGCGGCGACCATACTCGGACTGGCTCGCCGTCGCCACCGCCTACCGGGGGGTATCGCGCTCACTCAGCCGGCCGACGCGGCACAGCACACGCACGCTCCGAAGAGTCCGCGCCGGCGAGCCCTGCGGCGATAAAAACTGAGGGCGCTACGTGAGGCGCCCAGGGAGTGGGATCCCCGGGCGCCTCGGCGGTGCGCTCGTTCGGGTATCCGCCGGACCTCAGCGCAGCCGCCCGTGACGCGGGAGCCGGTCGGTGCGGATCACGATCGTCTTGACCTTCGTCCGCGGATCCCCACCGGCGGGCGTCCATGTGACCACCAGCCGCACCCTCGTGGGTATCCGCAGCCGGCGGTGGCGATCGCGCAGCCGCGCGCCGGCGTGTGTCGGCAGCACGAGCGGGCGGACGACCTGACGTCGACGCACGACTCGTCGAACCGACCCGAACGTGAACCTGCCGTTCCCTGGCCGAAGCCCGCGCAGCGAGAAGCCGGGTGCGGGGATCGTCGCGGTCTCGAGGACGTCGAGCACGCCCGGTCCCGAAGCGGAGAAGTGCAGCCGGACCGCTGCGCTCCTGCGCACGGTCACCGCGGGGAAGGCGAACGCATTTGACGGCTTCGGCGGCTCGGACGGCTTCGGAGTGACCGACCCGGGCACACCCTTGGGCGCGTCGACGCGGATGTTGCATGTGCCTCGGTTGCCGGCCACGTCAGTCCCGGCGTAGGTGAGGGTGTACGCGCGTCCGACGCCGCTCGTCGACGCCCGCGCGCGCAGACGGCCATGCAGATCGGGCGTGTCGAGCGTGAACGCGTCGATGTCGCCGGCGGCCGCCGGCTCGCTGCTCGTCACCGAGGTCAGCACGAAGCCGTCCGGCCCGGACAGCCCGTCGGACACATCGACGCTGGCGGTGACGTCGATGAGCTCGTCGTTGGCCGGGGGGAGCCGGGCCGGGCTGACCGCGCAGCGCAGCTCGGGATCGGTCTTGTCGATGCGGACGACGATCGTGCCGGAGTCCTCGGCGTTGCCCGCGCGGTCGGTGGCGGAGTACGAGATGGTCGTCTCACCCTCCTTCGTTATCTCAACCGCGGCAGAGTCCGTCGACACGCGCGTCTCGTCTATCTGCTGCGCTCCGCTCGCCGAGTAGGTCAGGCTGCTCACTCCCGAGCCGCCCGCGTCGTCCGCGCCGATGTGGACGGTGACGTCGCCACGATTCCATCCGGCGTCGTTGGGTGTGGGGGAGACCGCGGCGAGCGTCGAGGGAGCTTGCTTGTCGGCCGGGCCCACGAGCAGGCCGATGACGGCGTTGTTGCGGATCGCGCTGTCGCTGGCCGCGCTGGCGACGAGCGACAGCTCCATGAGCGTCCCGTCCGGTGTGCCGGCAGGGACCGTCAGCGTGACGTCGATCGTCCGCGACTCGCCCGCCCCGAGATCGACAGTCGTGGGCGAGACTCCGGTCGCGAAGCCCGTCGCATCCGCGGCCCGGAGATCGAACGTGTCCGCCGAACCGAGGTTCGTCACTTCGAACGTCGCCGTGCTCGTCTCGCCGGCGACGAGGGTGGGCGGACTTGCTGGAGCGTCTACGCGCACCGATTGCGCGCGGAACGTCGCCGGGAACGACCGCTGGACGGCGTTACCGCTCGCGTCGATGCCCGTGGCGTAGATGCGCACGCGCTCGGACGGAAGCGTCACCGTGCCGTAGAAGTCGTCGGCCGCAAGCTCCACCGACGCCCCCTTCAGGAGGTCGGTCGAGCCCACCGGTACGCCGGCTTCGGTGCGCAGCTCGAAGTCGACGCCCGTCGCCGGGCCGAAGACGTTTGCCTTCGCCGCGAGCGGTCCGCCGACGGTCGGCTGCCCGAGGATCGGGAACAGGCCCTGGTGGCCCTCCCGTCCGCGCAGCTCGACGAAGCTGAAGTCCGCAAAGCGGATCGAGCTGTTGCCGCTGACCGTCGCCGAGTAGCTGCCCGAGCCGCCGACGATCTCGACGCGCCAGGTCCCGGCGGCGGGCGATGTGACAGTGACGATGCGCGCGCCAGCGAGGTCGGTGATCGTCGTGTCGGGATCCGCGCCCAAGACCGCGGATCCGTCCGGTCGGCGGACGGTGATCGTGCCCTTGTCGTCCATCGCGACGGCGAATGTGGCGGCGCTCACCGTGGAGTCGATCGGCGCGGTGAACGAGTCGGAGCCCGAGGCCGTGCCGGCCACGCTCGCGATGAGCTGCTGGTCGCCGGCCAGAGACGGCTTGAGGACGTCGAACACCTTCGCGGTGTCGGCAGCCGTGTGCGCAGTCTGAAAGAGCTGGCCGCCGGTCGCCTGAACGATCGCGCGATACGCCGGATCGATCGGCGAGCACGACCCCGAGATGACCGCGCTCAGGGCGATGTTCTTGTCGAGCGCGGTCGCGATGACGTTGCCGACGAGGCCGGAGTCCTTGGCTGACGCATCCGTGAAGAGATAGAGCGAGCTGTCCGGCAGCGCGGCCTCGACCGCGTTGAGCATGCCCGACATCGCCAGTTCCGGGCAGTCGCCGCCGCCGCTCGCGAAGAGGCCGTTCACGGCGCCCAGGAGCGCGGGGGCGTCCGTCGTCACGAACGCACCGCCGACATCTGGGTCGCCGAAGCGGACGAGGAGGTACTCGTCGGGCGGCTGATCGCTCCCCGCGACCGTCGTCACGATGCTGCTCACCACCGACTTCACGCCGTTGATGATCGGACCCATGCTGCCGGTGTCGTCGATGACGAAGCCGAGCGTGCCTTGGACGTCCATGTACGCCCTGATCGCCTTGTCGTTGCCAGCGACGCCGGAGGCGTCGAGGATCTGGTTGACGAAGTCGGTGGTGCTTGCCACGGCGGCGGCGCGAGCGGCGGCGTGGCCCGCGCGTCCCGGTTCGTCCTTGTGGATGCCCGCCGTGATGACGGGGATGCCGTGCGCGCACTTGCGAAACGGGATGACCACCGTGAAGTAGCCGGTCGTCAGGTTGGTCAGGCCGAAGGCCGTGAGCGTGCCCGAGGCGATCGCCCCGCACGTCTGCTGATTGCCGGCAAGCCGCCCGAGGGTGCCCCGTCCCAGCGCCAGGTTGGCACCGGCATTGCCCAGCTCGATCCAGTTGCTGTGCGAGTAGAAGTCCTGCAGCGTATGCAGGGCGCGAGCCGTTTGACGACGTGCCTGCGCACCGTCCGGCGAGGATCCGGTGAGCGCCGCGATTGCAGAGTTCTTGAGGTCGATAAGCCGCTGTGAGCACTCTGGCAGCAGCTCGTTGTCGCAGTGGGCCACAGGATCGGCGAACTCCCCCCGTGAGCTGAAGATCTCGTCAACGCCGGCGGTGGCGTCGCGGACCTCGAGGATCGCCTTCTCTGAGAAGCGGTAGGTTCGCGAGCCGTCCGACGACGGTCTCGTGATGGGCGTCATCCCGTCACGAACGATCCCAACGTGGCCGAACTCAGCCGACGGCTTGAACGCGTGCGCCGTGGGTGCCAGCGCGCCGGTGAGCGCGAGGAGGCCCGCGAGCGCGATGCCGAGGCGCCGCATGCCGAGCCGGGCGCAGGCGCTGCCGACCTCGGCGCTGTTCCTGGACGACAGTGTGACGGTCGCGCGCAGTGCAGCAGGGGCGAGTCTCGACATCGGGCACTCCTAGCGTGAGACGGTCCGACCGCGGGGCCACGGCCACGACCGTGACGCAAGCATCTGCCTCCTCCTCCGGCCGATCTGTGACATCCGTCACCCCCGTTGGCTGAACCGCCGTATGTGAAGTCACCGACAGCTCCGGTCTACGACATTCCTCCTGCGGCGGCGGCTGCCTCGCGTACGGATAGTCAACGGCGTGACCCGGTCCGGAGTCGGTGAGCACCGCTTCAACCGCCGCCAGCCCACCTCTCGACAACCCCGACCCCCGCGCGCCGGCGGTGCTCGTCGCCGTCCGCGAGACGCTTGAGCTCGACGCGTACGCGGGTCGTGCGATCAGCGCTTGCGATACAGCCGCGTCGTGAGCGGCGCGAAGACCGCGGTCAGCCCGGCCGAGACGGCGATGACGATCACGATGTCCGAGCCGTCGGCGTTGCCCTCCATGAGTCCGCGCGATGCGGTCGCGAGGATCGAGATCGGGTTGACGTTCACGAACGCCTCAAGCCCCGCCGGGAGCGTCTCGGGGTCGACGAAGACGTTCGACAGGAACGTCAGCGGGAAGATCCCCATGAAGCCGGCGTTCATGACGGCGTTCGGCGAGCGCAGCAGCAGGCCGAGCGTCGTGAAGAACCACGACAGCCCGAACGCGAACAGGACGACGAGCCCGAGCGCGAGGACGACGCCCGTCACGCCCGCATCCGGCCGGTAGCCGAGGATGACGCCGACGACGATGATCACCGTCCCGGCGAGGAGGTAGCGGACGCTGTCGCCGAGCAGCGAGCCGACGAGCGGCGCGGGTCGCCAGATCGGCAGCGAGCGGAAGCGGTCGACGACGCCGCGCGTCAGGTCGGTGTTGAGCGCGACGCCCGAGTAGACCGTCGTGAAGAGCACCGACATGACGAGGATCCCGGGGAGGATGTAGTCGAGGTACTCGCCCGTGGACCCGGCGATCGCGCCGCCGAAGATGTAGGTGAACATCACGACGAACATCACCGGCGTGATCGTCACGTCGAGCAGCTGCTCGGGGACGTGCTTGACCTTGAGCATCCCGCGCCAGCCGAACGCGAGCGCGGCATCGAGCGCGCTCGCCCGCGGCGGCCGCTGGATCGACGAGATCGCGGCGCGGACGGCGGCCTCGTCGGCGGTCCCGGCGGCGAGCCCGGGGGAGGCCTGCTTCGACGTGGTGGTGCTCATGCCGCCTGCACCTCTGTCGTCGCTTCGGACTGCTCCTCGGCGGGATGGCCCGTCAGGGCGAGGAAGACCTCGTCGAGGCTCGGCTGGCCGAGCGTGAAGCCTGCGACCCGGACGCCGGCGCGGCTCAGCGACGCGACCGCCTCGGCCGCGCGGTCACCGTCGGCGCACGCGGCCGACAGCGCCGACGGATCGGGTGCCAGCGCGACAGCTCCGAGCTCGCGCTCGAGCACCTCCGCGGCCTGCGACCGCTGGTCGGGGTCGAGCAGGCGCACATGCAGCGCGCCCGATCCGACCGATGCCTTCAGCTCGGCCGGCGTGCCTTCCGCGATGACCTTGCCGTGATCGATGACCGCGATGCGGTCGGCGAGCTGGTCGGCCTCCTCGAGGTACTGCGTACACAGGAGGATCGTCGTACCCTCGGCGACGAACGCGCGGATGATGTCCCACACCTGGTTGCGCGAGCGCGGGTCGAGGCCGGTCGTCGGCTCGTCGAGGAACATGAGCTCCGGCGTGACGACGATGCTCGCCGCGATGTCCAGCCGCCGCCGCATGCCGCCGGAGTAGTGCTTGACGAGCTTGCCGGCGGCCTCGGTCAGCCCGAACGCGCCGAGCAGCTCGTCGGCGCGCCCCTTGGCCGCCGCGCGCTTGAGCCCCAGCAGGAGACCGAGCAGGATGAGGTTCTCGCGACCGGTGAGGTCCTCGTCGACGGACGCGAGCTGCCCGGTGAGGCTGACCAGCCCGCGGACCGCGTCGGCGTCGGCCACGATGTCGTGCCCGAGGACGCGCGCGCTCCCCGCGTCGGGGCGGATGAGCGTCGCCAGCATGCGGATCGTCGTCGTCTTGCCCGCGCCGTTGGGTCCCAGCACCCCGTAGACCGTGCCGCTGCGCACGCTGAGGTCGACGCCGTCGACGGCGCGCGTCGAGCCGAACGACTTGACGAGGCCCGTGGCTTCGATGGCGAGCGTGGGCGGCGATGTCACGTTGCACTCCTTCGGTTTGCGGCGTGGTAGGACGGCAGTCTCACAGCACAGACCGCTCGGCGTGCACGAACTCATCGCCCCGACAGCGAAGGATTCGAACCCTTGCGCGATTCGGTCAGACAGGTTGCGCGGATTGCCCCTGCCAGGTGCGCCCGCGTCCCTTACCGTGAACAGCGCGATGCTCACCTTGGCCGCCAGCTCGCCGAGCCTGTCTTTCCACGCGCCGGCGGGCGCGGGTCGGATGCGGTGCGCCCGGGCGCAGTTCGCGCATCGCGCCACCGACGCGGCCAGCGGCGCCTAGCGGAGGTCATCTCTCATGGCTTCCGCGACGATCGCCCGGCGCTGAACTCGGCCAAGCGCCCGTCGGCGGGTCGCTCACCGCGCGCATGCAGGACGCCCCGCGGCGCCTCGCACAGGCAGCCGTCATGTGGCAGGAGCGGATCTAGAGGTCCGCTCCTGCCGGCGGCGCGCCGCTTCGTCGGGAGGGGCAGATCCGTCCGATCTCGCTACCCGGCGCCTGCGTCATGAACGACCGACGAGCCCGGCGCCGGCGCCGGGCTCGTCGCATTCGACGGACGACTCGCGTGTCTCTAGGACCGCTTGTAATCGCGTTGCGTCATGCTCACGAACAGCCGCTCGTCCGGGCCGCGCGGGACGTTGCGGTGCACGAGATCGGAGATGGACGCCGTGTCGTTGATGATCTTCATCCCGACCGCTGAGAACGTCGCCTCCTGAAAGACGCGCGGCCCGAGCAGCGGGTTCGTCAGCGCCTGGGAGAACGCGTCGAACGTCACCATCGTCATCATGAGCGGGGGCAGCACGTCGTTGGGTCCGACGTCCTCGGCGTTCAGCCCGACGTAGAACTCGACGTCTTCGACACCGCCCGGGTACAGGTCGGCGAGCTCCTGCTGGATCCCGGGATCGGAGGAGATGTCGGCGAACGATGCTGCGGGCGTATGTCGGCAGAGCCGGCGGTAGTCGTTGTATGAGGCCAGCTCTGCGAGCCGCCCTTGCTCGATGCTCGGCTTCTCGGCCATGTCGACGAGGAAGCTGTCGGTGTTGAACAGGCTCATCCGCCCCGCCGGCTGGCTGGACGCCGCGACGAGGAGCTGCCCGAGGCCCGCCGACGTCAGCACACCCGTGTCGGAGACCAGCTGCGAGATCGCGAGAGGCTCACCACGCAGATAGAACGTCGAGGGCACGAGCGCGTGCCAGCGGTAGAGCAGGTTGAACTCGACCGCCACATGGTTGGGGCGATACCACGGCTCGTTCGGGAACAGCCCCTCCAGCAGGCGGAACTTGAACTGCGTCGGGTTGATGTGGTTGATGTAGTCCTCGACGACGATCTTCAGCAGCACGACGATGAGGATGTTGCGCGTCGTCTCGAACACCTGATCGCTGTTCCACTTCGGGTACTCCTTGCCGAGCTTGCGGGCGATCTGGTTGTGCTCGCGCAGGAAGAGCACGTTCATCGAGATGAACCCGATGTTGCGGGTATCGGTGCCCATCGCGAACAGCGTCCGCTTCTGCTCGTAGTCGAGGTGGCCGAACAGCAGTGGGGGCGGAAGCTTGTCGAACCTGGGGTCGGGCTTCAGCTCCGTGCCCGGGCCGTCGGGGGCGTGGTGGTAGTACGGCGGATACTCCTCGCCGTTGATGACCTGACTGAGCAGCAGGCCGCGTTCGCCGCGCAGCTGATCGGTGGCATCGCGGTCGAGCCCGTAGAGCTGCGCGAGGTCGACGTCGTGGTTGGACTCGTTCTTCAGCGTGTCGCGCTGCTTGATCTTTCCGTCTTTGGTCTTACCGTCGCGCTGGGTGCGCAGGATGCCATCGGTGAACCACTGCGCGAAAAAGCTGAACAGCACCGTCGACTTCGGGCACGGGACCATCTCCTCGCCACGCTGAAACAGGCTGGCGGCCGCCGCGCTCGGCGGCAGGCCTTCCTGCAGCGCCGTCCTGGGCGCCGGCGGGAGGTGACGGCTGCTGAACGACTTGTCGGTCAGCGACGCCCACGAGGTGTACGGCGCCATCGTGCTCAGCGGGTTCGGACGCGGCTCGATGCGAGCGACCACGGAGTTGATCGCCAGGCGGTTGCCGTACCGCACCAGCCGCGTGCTGCGCTGCACCCGCCCCCAGAGCCCGGGGAAGTGCGTGGACACGTACGCCACCGCCGGGCGGCGACGCGCCGGCCGCCGCCAGCGAGGATCCCGCGGCACGCGGATGTCGCGCGTCGTGATCTCCCACGTCAGGACGTCGATCAGCAGCCAGTGCTCGACGAGCAGGCCCACGCCGATCGCGGCCGCGGCCAGCTCGAACTGACCGTCGAGGATCAACGCCAAGCACGCATATGCCCCGGCGACCTCCATGGCGCTGCCGAACGCCCCCTTGAAGGAGAACAGCCCTGTGCGGAACGGCAGATCGCAGATCGTCGACGTCTCGATCTGGTGCTTGAGGTGCATCGCCACCAGCAGAGCGACGCCTGCGATCGGCTGGCCGAAGGCGTGCGCGCAGGCCAGCCACGCCACCCAGATCGCGATCTCGACGTTGCCGGCGATCCCGACGATCCGCTGCATCTTGCGCAGGTGACCGCCGGTCGCGGCCGCACGCGCCGACTCGCCCCAGCGACGAACCCCGCCGCGGTCGACGAAGCGCTGCAGCACGTTGGTCTCCAGCGCCTCTCCGATGATCAGCACGAGCAGCCCCCACCACGGGTGGCCCGCCTCGTGCAGCCGCAGCCATGCGTAGATGGAGAGCGCCTCGATGGCCGTCACCGCGACGATCCCGGCGAGCCGGGACCCTTGCGGCTTCGCGGGCGGCGATTCGGTTGCTCTTCGCCCGCGGCTTGACGTCTGGTCGCGTCCGTAGCGCTGCGACTCGCCATCGCTGGATTCACGCGCCGAATGTCCGATAAGGCGGTGGACCGGATCGTTGGTGCGCGCGACCGGGTGGTTTTGCATGCTGACGCCGTTCGGCGCCCCGGCGACGGCGGTTGCTAGCCGGCCTGCGCGGTGCCTTGCCAGCATGAGACGCAACTTCAAGAACCTGTGCACGGTGGGGTGGCTCCTTCGCGTACTTCGCTTGTTGACGCGAGGAGTCTCTGAACGAGCGCTTGCAGCGCGCTTACAAATCGCACACAACACATCGAGGCGGGCGAACGCAGTAGCTTCACGGGTTGATGGAGTTTCGGATCCTCGGGCCCGTCGAGGCCTACGGCGAACACGGAGTGTTGCCGTTGGGGGGCGTGAAGCCGCGCGCGATTCTGGCGGTCCTGTTGCTGCACGCCAACGAGTCGGTGAGCGCCGAGCGGCTGGCGCTCGCGCTGTGGGGCGAGGACGCACCGCCGAGCGCCGTCAAGCGCATCCACGTCCACATCTCGCGGCTGCGCAAGGCGCTCGGGCCGTCGGGCGTCCTGAGCACGACGGCCGCCGGGTACCAGCTGCGGGTCGCGCCGGGCGAGCTCGACGCCGAGCAGTTCGCGCGACTGCTCGAAGACGGCCAGCGCGCGCTCGCCAGCGGCCAGGCCGAGCACGCGGCGGCGCTGCTGCGCGACGCGCTCGCGCTCTCGCGCGGGCCGCCCCTCGCGGACCTCACCTTCGAGCCCTTCGCGCCCGCCGAGATCGCGCGCTTGGAGGAGCAGCGCTTGGCGGCGCTCGAGGCGCGGGTCGCGGCGGACATGCTCGCGCACCGCCACGCCGAGCTCGTCGGCGAGCTGCGCCAGCTCGTGAGCGACAATCCGGCGCGCGAGCCGCTCGTCGGACAGCTCATGCTCGCGCTGTACCGCTGCGGGCGCCAGCGCGACGCGCTCGACGTCTACTCGCGCACGCACGAGCTCCTGTCGGGTGAGCTGGGCCTCGAACCCGGGACGTCACTGAAGAACCTGCAGCGGGCGATCCTCGAGCAGGCCCCGTCGCTCGATCTGCGCGTTCCGACAGCCGCCGACCTCGCGTCGTCCACCTCGTCTGACGAGCCGCCGTTCTCGTTGCCGTCGGGGCTGCTCGCCATGAGCAACGACGACACGTTCGTCGGTCGCGAGACGGATCTCGCGTCGCTGGCTGAGGTCTACGCCGAGGCCGTCGACGGCACCCGGCGCCACGTCATGGTGTCCGGCGAGCCCGGCATCGGCAAGACGCGCTTGGCGGCGCAGTTCGCGCGGCGCGCGTCCGAGGAGGGAGCGATCGTGCTCTACGGGCGCTGCGACGAGGAAGGGCTGCTCGCACAGCAACCGTTCGTCGAGGCGCTGCGCCACTACGTCGGCGTGTGTCCGAGGCAAGTCCTCGCCGGTCAGGTCCAGCTCGTCAGCGGCGAGCTGCGACGGATCGTGCCCGAGCTCGCGGAGCGGATCGCGGACCTGCCGCAGCCCTTCCAGGGCGATCCGGAAGGTGCTCGCTCGAGGCTCTTCGAAGCGGTCTGCTCGCTGCTGTGCGATGCCGCGCAAGACACGCCCGTGGTGCTCGTGCTCGACGACCTGCACTGGGCCGACCCGTCGACCCTGCTGCTGCTGAAGTACCTGGCACGTTACCCGCGCGAGGCGCGACTGCTCGTGCTCGGCACCTACCGCGAGACCGAGCTCGACGCCGATCATCCGCTCGGTACGGTGCTGACAGAGCTCGTCCGGGAGCGTCATGTGTGCCGCCAACCGCTCGCGCCGCTGGACGAGGCCGCGGTCGCCCAGCTCGTCGACATCCACGCGGGCGACGACGCGTCGCCCGAGCTCGGGCGGCTCGTCTACGAGGGCACCGAAGGCAACGCGTTCTTCGTCGTGGAGGTGCTGCGCCACCTCGTGGAGTCGGGCGCGATCGGCTCGGCGTGCGGCGGGCGAGCGGGGGTACAGCTCGGCAAGCTCACCGTCCCCGACGGCGTCAAGGACGTCATCGCGCAGCGCGTCCGGCGCCTCGGTCCCGAGATTCGCAAGATGCTCTTGACCGCGTCGGTCCTGGGGCGCGAGTTCGAGCTCGACGTGCTGGCGCATGTCAGCCCGCTCGCGGAGGAGGACCTCCTCGACGGCCTGGAGTCGGCGGTGCTCGCGCATGTGGTCGTGGAGGTCTCGGGGGTCCCCGGCCGCTACATGTTCTCGCACGTCTTGATCCGCGAGACCCTGTACGGCGCGCTGACCACGACGCGCCGCGTGCTCGTGCATCGCCGCGCCGGCGCCGCGATCGAGGATGTCCACGGCGGCGACCTGGAGCCCTACCTCACCGAGCTCGCGCACCACTTCGCCCAGGCCGGCTCGAGCAGCGACCTCGACAAGGCGATCGAGTACGGCGTCCGCGCCGGTGAGCACGCGACCTCGCAGCTCGCCTACGAGAAGGCCGCCGGCCACTTCCGCCAGACCGCCGAGCTCATCGATGCCGTCGACCCCGACCGGCTGCGGCGCCAGCGCTGCGACCTCGTGATCGCGCAAGGCGAAGCCGAGCGTCAGGCCGGTGAGCCCTCCTACCGCACGACGCTGCTGGGGGGCGCGCGCCTGGCGCAGCTGCTGGATGATCCCGAGCGCCTCGCGCGTGCGGCGCTGGCGAACAACCGCGGCATGTTCAGCTCTGGCCAGGGCGTCGATCGCGAGCGGGTGGCGGTGCTGCGCGCGGCGCTCGACGCGTACCCCGCGGCCGACAGCGCCACGCGAGCGGCGCTCATGGCACAGCTCGCGCTCGAGCTCCTCGTTGCCCACGACGCGAGCTTGCGCGATCGACTCAACCCCGAGGCGGTGGCCATGGCCCGGCGCGTCGGCGACGCGCGCACGCTCTCGCTCGTCCTGACGCAGAGTTGCGTGGCGCAGTGGACGCCGGCGCAGACGCCCGCAGAGCGCCAGGCCAGCCTCCGCGAGGCCGAGGAGCTCGCCGACCGGGTCAACGATCCGCTGCTCGCCGGCCATGCCGCGTATCTCGGCGCGCATGCGGCCATGAACACCTGCGACCTCGACGAGGCCGACCGCCTCATGGCGCGCTTGCACGAGGCTGCCGAGGCGCTGAAACAGCCCTTCATGCGCTGGATCTACATGTTGGCTCGCGCGAAGCGCTGCTGCATCAGCGGTCCCTCCGAGGAGGCCGAGCGCCTCGCGTTCGCCGCCTTGGACATCGGGCAGCGGGGCGGACAGCCCGACGCCATGATCTGGTTCCTCGGCCAGATCGTCGCCGCCCGCTTCGTCAACGGCACGCTGCACCGCGGCGATCCGCACATGCCGAGCCTCATCTCGACGCCGGGCGCATCGGTTCCGTCGAGCCCCGAGATCAGCCCGAGCCGCTCACAGCCGCTGCTCATCGGCTCCGGCATGAGCTTCATCCTGTGCGAGGTGGGCCGCTTCGAAGAGGCACGCGCGCACTTCGACTGGGTCATGCGGGACGGGCTTCACGACCTCCCGCCCGATTACCAGACCTTCACGATCCCTGTGTACGCGAGCCTCGCTTGCGCGCAGCTCGGCGACCAGGTCAGGGCGAAGCGGCTGCACGAGCTCCTCGAACCGCATCGCGACCGGGCCGTCACCACAGGCGCCGGCTGGTTCGGCACGATGGCGCACTACCTCGGTCTCATGGCCGCGACCATGGGGCGGCGCGACGAAGCGCAGGCGGACTTCGCGTCCGCCCAGCGCACCTATGAGACGCTTGGCGCCAAGCCATGGCTGGCGCGCCTGGAGAAGGACCGGTCGATCGTGCCGTTGGCCAGGTGACGGTCGTGTGAGACGGGGGTCGAGGCGCTCGCGGACTCTGCGCGGCGGCTCGATACGCGATCGTCGACGCTGGCTGGCGTGGAGGGCTTCCTCGAACGTCGCTGGCTGTTCTCCGGCGCTGGATCGGTCGCTCCTTGGCGTCGCTGGAGGAGGAGCTTGCCGCATCGAGGATCGCTCGTCCGGCCGGGCCCGGCGGTGGTGAGCTACCCGACGTCCGACCAGAACTCGGGCGCTCGGTGCGACTCGAATCAGTGTCAACCACGTCGCGGCACGTTTGCGGCAGGTTCCTCATCGGCCCGACCCGACCCGCGTCACCTCACGGTATCCCTGCGACCAGCACCTGGCCCGAGTGCCGTTGACGCGGCGACATCGCCTTCGAACCCGCAGCTTCCGGCGAACGTTACGGCGGCACGGGGGTTACGGGGCCAGTCCGGTAGTTCGTCACGGAGACCGGCAATTGCCGGATCGTTGTGTGGTCTTGGCTGTCGGGATCGCCGTTCTCGTTCGTGAACTCCTGGAACGAAGTCGTCACGATGAAGAGAGTCGACTTTGTCTCATCGGTCATCAGCGTGCATACGGTTTCCTCGGACTGTGGTGCCCAGTACGCGAGGTGGCCGCTCTTCGTCGGGCCTTCCTCCTATCTTGCCTGCGCGGCTGAGCGATAGCGTGCCCGCCGGCTGCGCGGGCCGGCGCCGCAACGGCGGCCGTCACGATGCGCAACTCGTCCGCCGCCCGGGCGTTGGAGCGTGCATGACCGCGCGCGTGCTCTGCCTCGCAACGCTGCTGCTCGCCTGTGCGTGCGGTCAGGCGCAGGCGGCGACGCTGAAGGCCTTCGGCACCGCCGACGACCCGCCGCTCTCCGACGGCGACCGCTGGGCGGTCATCCCCGTGGCCGGCGGCATGTTCGTCCTCGACGGCCGCGACCACGTGCCCGAGCCCGAGCCGGTGGCGCTGACGGCGCCCTGCGGCCCGCGGCCGGGGGCGCCCCGCGGCGTCGGCGGGGGCCTCGTCCTCGTCGAGTGCCCGTCCGTCCTGGGCGAGCTGCGCCAGCGGCTGCTCGTCTATGACCTGGCCGCGCGCACCTTCACCGAGGCCGAGGGCACCGAGCTGATCGTCGGCGCCGAGGGGCACGGGGTCACCGGCATCGGACGCTCGTGGATCTCGTTCAACCGCAACCTGGAACCCCGCGGAGGCAACGTCCCGGGTCTGCTGGACTGGCGCGCCGGCCGCGTCATCCGGCAGTCCACCAGGACCCGCACGGCGGCCGTCGACCTCGACCTCCCGGCGGGCTCGCGCCGCGTCTGCGCGGCGCTGCGCAATCGGGCGCTGCGCCTCGTGCCACTCAGCTACCGCCCGCCGTTCGGCATCAGCCGCCGCGGCACGCTCGGGCGCCGGCGCCTCGTGCTCGAGCGCTGCAAGGGCCGCTCGATCACGCTGTCGAAGCCCGGCAAGGTGCGCGCCGTGTCATTCGGAGAGCGCGTCGTCGCCTGGGCGCAGGGGGCGGCGATCCAGGCCCGCGTGCTGCGCAGCGGCCGCCAGAAGCGCTGGCGAGTGCCGCGCGGCAAGGCGGTGCTCGGGCTCGCACAGGCCGGGCCGCACCTGCTCGTGACGATGCGGGGCGGGACCGTCTACCGCGGCCGAACGCCTTAACGCGTCGCGGCGGCGGCGGCGCCGATGCGCTCCAGCCACGCGACGACTGCGCCGGCGTCGAGCACCTCGCGCTGGATGGCGGTGTCGAACGACACCAGGGTGATTCCAGAATCAAATCGCCCGCGACATGACGTGATCCTGAGTGCCAGCGTGTAGACGCTCCCACCAGCGGTCAGAAAGCGCTCATTTGCAGGCACGCCCGTGCCAGAGCAGCGGGCGTAGCGCCGGTCCTGGTGCCTCGGTGGCAGCCGCTACGGGGGTCGATCTGCTTGGCACGCGTTTTGGGCCCGGCGCCGCGGATCTCGATGTGTCGCGGGGCATCCGCGGCCGTATGCAGCGCGGCTCGTGCTGCGGGATGCCGGAGGTCGGATGCGGGCCCCGCGAGGAGCTCGGTCGCGACGGATGGCGGCCCGACAAGGTTGCCGGGCCGCGGCACCGTTGCTTGCGTCCTTGTGCAGCGCGGCACATCCACGCGTTTCTCCTGAGCGATACCGCTTCGGGCGGCTGCGATGGATACCGCACGTTCCTCGGAGACTTCGAGCACGCAAGCTCGCTCGGCCACGTCCCGACGATCAACCATCCCCTTGTCCAGGAAACGCTTCGCCGCTACCTGATGCCGTCCGAGCGCGCCCAGGACGTCGGCGAGATCAGCGACAACCTCATCGATCCTGCAGCCCTCGACCAGCAGACACATCCGGTGCGCTGGACGATCGCGACGGACTCCAGCCCGTTCGAACACGAGGTCGACCCGCATTTCCCGTCGACGCGGCTGCTATTCATGCAGATGGCCGCGGTCATCGTCGACCTCGAACGCCTGCGCGAGCGCGAAGGACCGTTCGCCGACCCCGTCGCGATCCGTGACGCGCAGCAGGCCTCGGTGATGGCGGCCGTGCTGCCGTCATCGAATCTGATCCGCAGCGACGGCACGCTGCCGCACCGTGCGTTTCGCGAAGAGGTCGACGCGCTGTTTCGCCACTGCACCGTCGAGGGCCGCACGCTGCTGGACGTCCTCCTCGAGGTCGAGGCCGAACGCGACGACGTCGCCACGCCCGCGGGCACCCTCGTGATGGCGCGGTGCCCCGGATGCAACGGGCCGATCGACGAACCCGACGGCAACTTCGTCCCGGTGGGCACCACCGGCGCGCCGTGCCCGGTGTGCGGCGAAGCGCTCCTGGCAACCGACGCGCTTCGCGTTCACGAGACGTTCAACGAGCACGGCTCAAACCAGGAGGCGTGCTCGCGTGCGCTCTCGGTCGCCGAACGGCTGATCCTGCTCGCCTTGCTCGGACATCTGCAAGCCCGGCGCCCGTCGGTGCTCGGCCAGATGGCGTTCGTGACGGACGGGCCGCTCGCGCTGTTCGGGGAGGTTGCGCCGATCAAACGTCCCCTGCTTCGTCGCCTACAGCGGGTCGCCGCCGACCAGCGCGACCACGGCTTCGGTCTCCCGGTGATCGTTGGCATCGAGAAGGGCGGCATGTTCGCCGAGCATGCCGACGCGATCCGCGAGCACATCCCCGAAGGCATGCTGATGACGCTGCCAGACCATTACGTCCAGCAGTACATCACCTTCCGCGGCAGCCCCCACGGGGCCGACACGTACTACGGGCGCCACTTCTTCTACCGCGCTGCCAGCGGCTCGATCTTCACGATCACGATCCCCCCGCTCGGAAAGCTCGGCGCTTCTCCGCACGACCCGTTCGAGGTCGGTGACTACCCGACGCTGCGCGCGACCTGCGAGGTTCTCGACCGAATCGGGACGCGGCTGTATCCGAACGCGACGATCCCGGTGGCGCTCGCACACCAGTACGCCGCGTACCCGCTGACGTCCGCCGGCCACATCCTCAAGCTGCACGCCGAGGAGCACCTCGACCGCGGCCAGCAGCGCGCGGCGTAACCCGAAAGCTGACCTCTCGTGACCGCCCTGTGCGCACGTTCAGAAGGCGCCGCGAGCCGCCGCGCACCCGGTCTACACCCGCGGGAGATCGACCGTCCCCGGTCGCGGGCACGCTTGGGGAGACTGATGCTCATCCGTCACATCAGAGCCGAGCCGCTGCCAGAATGGGAGGGATGTCAAAGTCGGGCGAAATGTGGACCGGTAGCTGCCGGCCTACTTCGAGCGGCTTTGACACCGTCGCGCTCCTGAATGCTGCTCGCGGCCGTCGCCGCCGACGCTCAAGGCGCGGGACCTTCGTCGACTTCGCTCGCGTCGTAGCACAACACTGGCAGTTCCCTGCAGCCGGCGGGAATGGTGCAGCGCACCGTCAGCGCCCAACGACAACTGCTTCACTGGTTCACCGTCATCCGATGTGCGACGAAGGCCGACCTCTCCGACATGGATTCCACGCTCCACAGCCTCCTGATTGCCCGCTTGGAGGTGTCCGCCCTCGACGCTGAGGCACGCAAGGCGGTGCTGGCGGAGACTGATGCGAGCGCAGTGGTTGCTGAAGACACGGTCGCCGAAACCGGCGAGGTCTACTTGGGCTCCGTCACGGTCGAGGGCTTCCGCGGGATCGGGAAGGCGGCGACGCTGAAGCTGTCGGCGCGCCCCGGCCTGACGATCGTCGTCGGTCGTAATGGCAGCGGTAAGTCGTCATTCGCCGAGGGGCTGGAGCTGCTGCTGACGGGGCAGACGAAACGGTGGGAGTCCAAGACGAAGGGCTGGACGAGTTCGTGGCAGTGCCTGCACCACGATGAGCCGACCACCCTGCGGGCAGAGCTCGTCGTCGCTGGTCGGCCGCAGCCAGTCGTGCTAGAGCAGACGTGGGAGCGCGGTGTTGCGCACACGGACACAAGGGGCCGCGCACGCGTCGATGCCCTGCTGGCCACGCACGGGTGGGCTCACGCGCTCCAGAGCTTCCGACCGTTTCTCGCCTACGCCGAGCTCGCCTCGATGTTCGACAAGCTCGCAAGCCTCTACGAAGCGCTCTCACCGATTCTCGGCCTCGGTGACGTCGACGCCGTCGTCACTCGGCTATCCGATCGTCGCCTCGGGCTCGAGGGCCACGTAAAGCAGCTGAAGACCGATACGGATCAGCTGCGCGCCAGCCTCGTCGAGGACGACCCGCGGCAGGTGACGCTTGCGGCGCTGCTCGCCAAGCGCACGCCCGATCTCAACGCCGTGCGGGCGCACCTCAGCGCGAACCCGCATGGTACGAGCGCACCCGATGCTGCCTCTGCAGCGCTGCGCCGTGTTGCAACGCTCGCGATTCCGGCACGCGAGACGATCGCCGATGCCCGCGCAGAGCTTGACGCGGCTGTGGCGGAGACTCGCGCCACCGCATCGACCGATGCGTCGCGCGCACTGCAGACCGCCGAGCTGCTCACCCGTGCCCTGGCCTTGCGCGACGCCACGCGCCTGGCCGACGACTGCCCGGTGTGCCGCTCGACGGGCGTGCTTGACGAGGCATGGGCTGCGGACGCTCACATCGAGGCAGAGAGGCTGCGCACCCAAGCCTCAGAACTTCGATCCGCGCAGCGCGCGCAGACGGCCGCGGCCGATGCGTGGAGCGCGCTGACAAACCGCCTCGCTGAAATCGCGGGCGAGACGACCGGAACGGACCTCGAGCTCGATGAGGCCATTGCGCTCGCCGGCCGCGTCCGCACGATGGCGTCAAACGCGCGGACACAGCTCGAGGAGCAAGACACGGTGTGGCGGGGGCGCCTCGAGGCGACGACAGCGTGGCTCGACGCTGCGGAGCGCGTCCGCCAGCAGGCTGGTGCGCTGAAGACGCTCAAGGTCGCCGAGAAGTGGCTCAAGGACGAGGCCGACGCGCTTCGAAACGAGCGCTTCGCACCCATCGCCGACCAGGCGATCGCCAATTGGGATCTGCTCAAGCACGAGTCGAACGTCGAACTGCGCGACATCACACTGCGCACGGTTGGCCGGCGGCGCGAGGCGTCCTTCGACGTGCGCGCAGACGGCGAGGCGGCGAACGCGATCGGTGTGATGTCACAGGGTGAGCTGCTCGCGCTTTCGGTCAGCGTGTTCCTTCCGCGCGCAGGATTGGATGAGTCGCCCTTTCGCTTCGCGGTCATCGACGACCCGGTCCAGTCGATGGACCCCGCCAAGGTAGATGGTCTCGCGAACGTGCTCGCTCGTTCTGCGTCGACCCGCCAGGTGGTCGTCTTCACCCATGACGATCGGCTGCCCGAGGCCTTACGCCGGCTGAAGCTCAACGCGACCGTGTTGCAGGTCCACCGTCGTAGCCGCTCCCAGGTGGCGGTGCATGAGTCGCTGACGCCGATGCGCCGGCACCTCGACAACGCCAAGCTCATGTCGAGGTCGCAGCGTGTCACCGACGACGTCCGTCGTCGCGTGGTTCCGTCGCTGTGCCGTGAAGCCGTCGAGGCGGCGTGCTCGGAGATCGTCCGCGGGAAGGCTGTCGCGCGCGGCGAGTCGGCGAGCTCGGTCGACGAGCGGTTGCGCGCGACGCGCAACCTCCGCAGCCTGCTTGCTCTTGCCCTTCTCGACGACCCGGACGACCACGCCGCGCTCAACCCCGAGCTGCAGCGCCTTGGCTCTGGCGTCCCGTCGCTCGTGGCAGCACTGAACGCCGGAGCCCACGGCGAGTTCGTCGGTTCGGCGGTGACCATGCACGAGCGCACAAGAGCCCTCGTCGTCGCACTGATGCAGTCGGCGTGAACGTCGTCGAGATGCTTCGGGCCGCGCTCGCGTTGCTCGACGATCCCGTCGAGGACACGGCAACTGTCTGGCCGCTCGGTGCCGCGGTGCTCATCCGTCAGGCCATCGAGGCGACCATCGACGCGTTCTGGGCCAAGACCGTCCCGGACATGCAGTACGCGAACGCAACGGAGCAATGGCTTGCCTTGCCGTCCTATCTCGGGCGACTACCCGATCTGCAAGCGGCCGAGTACGCCTGGTCGGCGGTGTCCGAGGCCTGCCACCACCGCGAGTACGACGTTGGACTTACCGAACCCGAGTTGCGGACGCATCTGCGAGCGGCAGACGCGTTCCGCAGGGCGGTAGGTGCGAAGCTTGAGGCGCGCGCCCGGGTGTAGCCCATGCCCGGTGGCTTCACACGGCGCCCCAGGAGCAGCGTTCGGCGACGGTGGCTCGCTGTCGGTCAACGACGTCTTGCCGCCTGTAGCAACCCGCGTCGTGGCTCTGGCCGCGCGTAGCCCGACGCGCCGCTCGAAGCGTGAGCCCGTCTGGCGGCCGCCGCCGTCGCGGCGTCTGACCGTGCGCGCCGGTGCCGCTGATCGCCAGGTGATTCGCCGGGCGCGTCGCCGGTATCGCGTGGCCGCATGACCACGCACCGCAAATGAATCCGCGGTCCAGCGCCGGGCTGAGGAGGTCATCCGCCCGCGGCTCGCCACGCTCTTCGGCAACGACCTCGCGCCGGCGACTGTAGCTTCGACACCGGCGCACCGGTACAAGTGGACGCCGCTGCAGCTGACGAGTCTCGTGTGTCCGACTCAGCGCGCGGCGTCGGCGAAACGGCAGAGCATGTTGACCAGCTGCATCTGCTCGACCGTCGTGCACCGGGTCGACAGCAGCCGCGGCGAGCAGACGACGACGGCCAGCGCTTGCGCCCGGGATACCGCGACGTTGAGTCGGTTGCGGCTGAAGAGGAAGTCCATCCCCCGGGGGACGTCTTCTCCGCTGGAGCTGGTCATGGAGAAGAACACGACGGGCGCCTGCTGGCCTTGAAACTTGTCGACTGTCCCGACCCGCGCTCCCGGTGGCAACGCCGCCTTGAGCGTGCGCACCTGGGCGTTGTACGGCGCCACGATCAGGATCTCGGCGCTCGTGAGCTCGTGCTCGTCGCCGTTGCGGTTCACGTAGCGGCCGCCGGCGAGGAGCCGCTCGATCTCCTCGGCGATCACGGCTGCCTCCTCGGGCGACGTCTGGCGATTGTCGGTGTGGTCGACCCCGAGCATCCGCAGGCCCGCACCCGAAAGGCCCGGCGACGTGACGGTCTGGCGCGAGCAGTCCTCGGCCGAATGCAGCAGCCCGTCGTACATCGTGTTGGACACGAACGCGCAGACCCGCGGGTGCATCCGCCACGAGCGTTCGAGGAAGACGCCGCGATCGCGGGGGACGGTGTTCTCGCCGCGGAGAAGGTGTTGAAGCACTGACGCGCCGGAGCCGTGTAGGTGCGTGCCCTGGCTTACGTGTGCGAGCTGCTGGGGATCGCCCAGCAGCACCGTGTTCTTGGCGCCTTGGGAGACAGCGATCGCGTCCGCGAGCGACACCTGGCCGGCTTCGTCGATAAACAGCACGTCGACCGACTCGTGCTCGTCAGCGCGGGCCCACCACCACGAGGTGGCGGCGACGAGCTGGAGCTCCACGTTCTTCGGCGGTTTCGTCGATGACGTGATGTGATCGCTCTTATAGTTGTTGTCGGCGTCGTCGGAGGCCTTTTTCCATCCGCGAAACGCGTAGTGCTTCTTGGCGGCCCATAGGTCGACGGTTTCGAGGAAGTTGACGATGGCCTTGTGCGAGGTGGCCATCACGCCAACGCGCATGCCGTGCCGCTGCATCAGGTCGACTGCAAGTCGGGCACCGGCGTAGGTCTTTCCGGATCCGGGTGGACCCTGAACGACGAGCGCCGAGCGCTCTAGTCCTGCGACCTGCGCGCACAGTCGAGCGTCGTCGTAGCCTGCCTCGAGGCCGAGCGGCGGGGTCCCCTGCGCCATGCGCGGCGCGCGCGCGAGCAGCAAGTCGGTGGCTGCGTCGAAACCGCCGCACGGCATGAGCCCGTGTTCGTGGACGCGATCTGCGAAACGCAACAGCGCATCGATCTGAGCTTCAGTCGCGATCGGCAGGCCTGGCAGCAGGACAGCGGGGATCGCGTCGCCGGCCTTCTTGCTGCGACGCACCGTGACCATCCGTGCCGTCTCATCCAACGATTCGATCGTCACGCCGTAATCGGCATCGGGATCCCACGCGCCGCCCACGCGCAGCTTGTACTGCTGCGGCGGGAACTGCAGTTGCCACCTCCAGGACGCTCCTGCGTCCTCGCGCTGTGATCCAGTCGCGGCCTCCAAGCCCGCAATCGCCTCGCTGTCGTTGTCGCGCAGGTCGGCGATGCTGGAGTCCACCCGGGCGAAGTGCGCCCACCAGGCAGGCTTGGCCTCGCGCTCGTGGTATCCGACCAGATCGAACGCGATCCGCCGCGCGCGCTGCTCGGCGTCGTCTTCGGACTCGTCGTCCGGCAGTCCCGGCATGAGCAGGTCGCGGGCCCGTTCGACGCGTTCGCGGTAGCGCTGCGCGCGGTCGCTGGGCGCGCGTTCGGGCTCGGGAAGCAGCGCCCCGAGCTCGGTCTCGAACTGCGCCTCGGCCTCGCCGCGGCGCTCCATAAGCCAGTTGCGCAGCGCGGCCGTCGACCGGCAGTCGTCTTCGTTGTATCCGGCGATCTCGTCCAGGAACCGCTGCTCCCCGGTCTGAGCGAAGTCCTGCCAGCGCCGCAACGAGCCGGTCGCCCCCCGAAGCTCGGCATCGCGGCTGAACCCGAACACAGGCTCGAGTGGCTTGAGTCCGTAGGACTCGATGCCGACGCGCATGGCTTGACGCACGACGCCGTACAGGTCGACGAAGACCTTGCGCCGGAGCAATTCGTCGACTTCGTGTGCGCGTGTCGCGTGGCGCGACATCAGTTTCTTGATCGCGGTCGGCTCGTAGCTGTTGTAGTGAAAGATGTGCAGGTCGGGGTGTTCGGACAGTCGCGCCCTGATCCAGTCCATCCAGGTTTCGAACTGACGTTTCTCCTCCGCACGAGATGTGGCCCACAGTGCTCGATAGCGCCACTCGCCGCCCTCCAGCGACACCGTGCCGAAGAGGTACTCGAGACCGTCGTCACCCCAGAATGGGTCGCCCTCGAAGTCGAAGAACACGTCTCCCTCAGATGGCTCGGGTAGCCGGGCGAGGCCACGATCGTGCGCGGGCTTGAGCAGCTCGTACAGCGGCACGTCGAGGTCGCGGCTACGTACCTGCAGGTCTGCCTGCGCGCGGAGCCCCTCCAGCGTGGCTGCGTGCAGCCGCGGCACGACCTGGAGCGCGGGCACGCCAGCGAGCCCGACGACGGTATGCACGCCTTCCTCCTCGAGCTTGAGGCCCTGACTGCGCTGCAACCCTGCGACCAGCGACAGGTGATCCTCGTCGCGGCGCCGGTCGGCGCAGTGCTTCCACCAGGGGCAGAACTCGCAGTCGGCCACTGGGTAGGGGTAGGCCGGCGTGGGCTGTGGGCCGTCGAGTTCGGCACGGCGTTGCAGGAATCGCGTGCGCACCCGCGCGGCGTATGCGTCGAACTCGTCGGGCGCGAACGCCGGGTGCTCGTCGTTGCCCAGCACGAGATGTACGCGCGTCGGACGTCGGCCCTGCAGTTCGGCGAGCCGGTCGTTGTAGAACAGCAACTGGAAGAGGTGGCTCGGCCTCGGATGGCTGCCGAGCTTCGCTTCGTGAACCTCATAGGAGAAGTCCCCGAGATCAGACGGTTCGTCGACCTGGATCAGGAAGTCCGCGTATCCGACCCAGCCGTCGTCAAGCAAGCAAGCCTGGTGGATGACCTGGCGGCCAGCCCGCATCTCCTGCACGGTGGCCGCGTACCGATCGCTCACCGCGCCGGTCCTCGGCAGCGACACCGTGTCACGGCCCTCGTTGCGTAGGCGCTGCAGGAACGCCTCCTCGTGGCGTTCGCCGCGCTCGAGCAGGAGTTGGGCATTGGGCGGCACACGCTCCGCGCCGAGCACGCCGCGCGCGTCAAGGACATCAAGGTAGGTCCGGTGCTCGCACCCGAGGAACTGGCTCAGAGAGCTGGGGGAGAGACGGCGAGGGGCCATTGAGATTCCGGGAGCGACGCAACGAGACAGCACGCTGAGGATGTCATCAAGCCCAAATCACGTCGCGTAGACAGACGGGATACGGTGAACGACGGCATGGATCGCCTCAGCGCCAGCGACTACATCGTCGTGGACCTCGAAACGACGGGGTTCTCGCCGCAGCGGGGCGACAGGATCGTCGAGCTGGCCGCATTGCGCTGCCGCCCTGGCGCTGGTGTGATCGATCGCCTCGTCACGCTCGTGGACCCTGGCCGGGCCGTCGACGGGGCCAACGTGCACCGCATCGTTGACGCCGACCTTCGCGGTGCTCCGACGTTCGCCGCTATCGCCGCGATGGTGCACCGTCGGCTCGACGATGGCGTGATCGTGGCCCACAACAGCCGCTTCGACATTGCCTTCCTGGCGGCGGAACTCGGTCGCGCAGGGCTATCGCTGCCGGCGGGACCTGTCCTGTGCACGATGGGTCTCGCGTCACATCTCGGTGTGCCGGTTGCCGGGCGGTCGCTGGGCGCGTGTTGCGCGTTCTATGACATCGCACTGGACTGCGGCCGCGCTCACGGCGCGGAAACCGACGCCCAAGCGACCGCGCGCCTGCTGCTCTGCTTACTGCGTGAAGCCGGCGCTCAGGGCATCGAGAACCTCGCAGACCTCGATTGCACGGCCCCGCCCGCGGCCGTTCGGGAAACGGGCGAGGCCCCGACGCCTTCCGCTGCGCCGCGGCGCAAGACCGCAGCGCGGCTGGTGACCGCCGTCCATCGGCTGGCCGACACCACGCCGCTCGCATCTGCCGACGTATCCGCCTACCTGGACCTGCTGGACCGGGTGCTGATGGACCGCGTGCTGACCCCAGCAGAGGCCGATGCTCTGCACGCAATGGCTCGCCGCTGCAACCTCACAGAGCGCGATGCCGCCATCGCCCATCGCACATACTTCCGACAACTCGTCGACGCAGCGTGGGAGGACGGCATCCTGACGGACGACGAGGCCAGCGATCTGGGTGCCGTCGGAGTCCTGCTCGGGATAGCGCCAGCCCAGATGGATGACCTCGCTGGACGGACCGCATGCAGTTCGTGACTTTGTTCTTGGCCCTAAACGGCATAGGACGGTGGCTGAAGCGCCTCCGCGACGTTCCGGACCCCCCGACCACCGTTTTCGAGCCGCCTCCGCGACCGCCGACGCCCGAGTTCACCCTGCCGTCCGTCGATCGACCGCCGAGCCCGCGCCGTCGTGCAGCGAGGGGCACGGCTGCCTGGATCCCGCTGTCTGAGACTGTCATGGTTGGCGGCCTCACGATCCCCGGCGGGGTTTACGTCGGGGACACCCTGGCCGCCGTCTCGCAGTGGGGCGGAACCGAGCCGGCCCTGATCGATCCGAGCCTGTCGGTGGACTTGCGCCGGCCCGACGTAGGTGGGCAGCAGATGGGCTACTGGCCCGCCTACGCAGAGATCTCGCCCTCGTCGCGCGGCGCATACCTGAGGTGGCTTGAGGCGGGACGCCCCGGCGGTGCCTACGTCGGCTACGTCTTCCTCTTCTTCTACGGGATCGAGCGCCGTGTCATCCGCGACGCCGCGAATGACAGCTCGGCGCGCGACGAGATTCCTGCGTTGCTCGCCGAGGTCGAACGCCTGCGCGAGCTCTATCGCGACAACGGGTCTTTCGTCTCCTACTCCACGGATTTTCTTGCGACCGCCCGCTTCACCGGTGTGCCGAAGGCCGTTGCTGATCTCACGGCTCCGCGTGAGCGCGCCGGTTGGGACATCCCGCTCGAGGTGCGTCTCGTGGCAGGCGCGGCGGCCGCCGACGGTGAGCCGCTTCCAGGCGAGTGGGCGCTGGCTTGGGCGCTGCACAGCCCTGAGATCGCTCTGCGGAAGCCAGCCACGCGTTGCCACGAGGAGTTCGCCGACCTCTTCCTTACGCGCTACTCGGCCCAGCACGGCGACGGTCTAATCATCAAGCCGAACAAGACGAAGCTGCGGCTGCAATACCGTCCCGCCTCCGCGTCGTTCGGCGGGGCGATCGACCTCGACGCCGGCGACCTGCCCGACGTGACGCGGCTCTCGGGCCCCACGAACAAGCTTTCAGCCCTCGTCACCTCCGTCACCGACGACCTGGACGCCTACAGCCGCCACGTCGGCCGCCACGATGACCGTGACTCGGCCCGCGCCGTCGCGCTGTTGCCGCCCGAGCTCGCCCGCGAACGGGGCGCCGCCCTCGTTGGCAGGGTGCTGGAAGCCGTACCGGTCGATGGCGACCACGTCATTTCGGCGGTCAGCCTGACTGAGATCCTGGGCCCGGGAAGTGCCGTCAAGCTGCCCAAGCGCGACGCGGCGGCCGTCGCGTCCCTGCTGGCGGCCTACGGCATTGGCCTCGAGCCCGACATCCGCGTCGGCGCAACGAATTTCTCCCATCACAAGCAGGCCGTGCTCTGGCGCGAGCCCGACCCCGCCGCGCCCGTGGGCGACGGCTTCGCCGCCGCGACCGTCCTGCTGCACCTCGGCGTCACCGTCGGCGCCAGCGACGGCGAGGTGAGTCCTGTCGAGCAGGAGCACCTCGAGGAAGGGCTCGAACGCGCCTTCGACCTGCCCCAGGCCGGCCGCCGGCGCCTTCGCGCCCACCTGCACTGGCTGCTGGCGGAGCAGCCCGGCATCGCTGGCGTCAAGGGTCGAGTCGGCGTGTTGGACGCCGCGCAACGCGAACTGATTGCCCGCTACCTCGTCGCCGTGGCCGGTGCCGACGGTCACATCAGTCCCAAGGAGGTCGACAGCCTGCGGCGCCTCTACACGCTCCTCGACCTTGACCCGGAGAGCGTGCATCGAGACCTTCATGACTTGGCCTCGGGTCCAGTAGCGGTCGTTTCCGCCGACCCCGATGCCGGCGACTATGCGATCCCGGGCGAGATGCTGCTCGATCAGAACCGGTTGGCCGACGTGCTGTCCTCGACCCGACAGGTGTCCGAGGTGCTGACCGCGGTCTTCGTCCCCGACGAGCCCGCGACCGACGAGCCATCGGAAAGCGAGACGCCCGACTCCGAAGACGCCCGAGACCGCAGCGCGGTCGCGGGCCTGGACGCGGCCCACGCGACCCTCGTACGCCGTCTTGCCGCCCAGCCGAGCTGGGCGCGCGCCGATTTCGACGTACTGGCCGAGGAACTCGGTCTGCTTGGAGCCGGTGCGATAGAGACGGTCAACGACGCGGCCTTCACACATTCCGACGGTCCGCTGCTGGAGGGCGAGGATCCCATCGAGCTGGACGGGCACGTCCTGAAGGAGTTGCTGCATGCCTGAAGCGCGAATACGCCCGCGCGACCGCGACGCGATCCTGCAGTCCCTCGCCGCGGGCGTCGTCCCGCGCCGCGGACAACAGCACATCCAGGTAGGCCGCGCGCTCGAGGTGGGCGCAGTCATTCAGGACCTCGACCGCATCGCCGATGGCGGTAGCGCCGTGCGCTTCGTCATTGGCGACTACGGGGCAGGCAAGAGCTTCTTCCTGCAGCTCGTGCGCGCTGTCGGGCTGGAGAAGAACCTCGTGACGATGCACGCGGACCTCACACCCGACCGCCGCCTGCACGCCACCGGAGGCCAGGCCCGGACGCTCTACGCCGAGCTCGCTCGCAACCTCGCAACGCGCACCAGTCCCGAAGGCGGCGCGCTGGCGTCTGTGGTCGAACGGTTCATCACGTCCGCCTTGCAGGAGGCCAAGGCCGCCGACCGTGCTGTCCAGGACATCATTGACGCACGCTTGGCCGATCTCTCAGAGATGGTCGGTGGCTACGACTTCGCCGCCGTCGTCGCGGCGTATTGGCGCGGCCACGACGACGGCGACGCTGCGCTGAAGGCCGCTGCGGTGCGTTGGCTGCGCGGGGAGTACACAACGAAGACCGACGCGCGTGCGGATCTCGGTGTTCGGATGATCATCGACGACGCCAACGTCTATGACCACCTCAAGTTGTTGGCCCGCTTCGTCGTCTTGGCCGGCTACGGCGGCCTGCTCGTTGCGCTCGACGAAATGGTCAACCTCTACAAGCTCGCCAACACGACCGCGCGCCGCAGCAACTATGAGCAGATCCTGCGAATCGTCAACGACTGCCTGCAGGGCGGCGTGGAGCACCTCGGCTTCGTGATGGGCGGCACGCCCGAGTTCCTGACCGATACTCGCCGCGGGCTCTACAGCTACGAGGCGCTGCAGAGCCGCCTGGCCGAGAACACGTTTGCTGCCGGCGGCCTACGCGACCTCTCGGGCCCCGTCATCCGTCTACAGAGCCTCACGCAGGAGGAGCTCTACGTGCTCCTGCAGCGCCTGCGTCACGTCCATGCCTCGGGAGACGAGGCCCGCTACCTCGTCCCTGACGAGGCGCTCGAGGCATTCATGCGCCACTGCTCATTGCGACTGGGTGACAGCTACTTCCGCACGCCACGCACGACGATCAAGGCGTTCGTGCAGCTCCTCGCCGTGCTCGAGCAGAACACCACCGTCGATTGGCGGACGCTGCTCGGTCAAGTCCAAGTGGAGCCCGACCGCGGCCCCGAGCCCGAGCTCGTCCCGCGCGACGGCCCGGCGGCCGACGACGACGAGGAGCTCGCGAGCTTCCGGCTGTGAGCCCCGACGCGCCGCGGACGTCGTCGGCCTTCGACCGCCTCGCGGACCCCGTGCGCCGCTGGGCATGGCAGCAGGGTTGGCAGCAGTTGCGCGAGATTCAGGAGCTCGCCGTCGAGCCGATCCTCACCGGCTGTGACGTCGTGATCGCGTCAGCCACCGCGTCGGGCAAGACCGAGGCTGCGTTTCTTCCGTTGCTCTCGCGGCCAGACCGCGGTGGCGGCCTGAGGATCCTTGCGGTGTCGCCGCTGAAGGCCCTCATCAACGATCAGGCTCGCCGCCTGGAGCCGCTTGCCGAGGCCGTTGGCCTGCCGGTCACACCGTGGCACGGTGACGTGGCCGCCGCACGCAAACGTCGACTTCGCGACGCGCCCGCGGGCATCCTCATCATCACGCCAGAGTCACTTGAAGCGATGCTCGTCACCCGTGGCAGCAGCGTGTCGGCGTTCTTCGCGGGCCTTGACTACGTCGTCGTCGACGAGTTGCACAGCTTCATCGCGGGCGAGCGCGGTCGACAGTTGCAGTCGCTGCTTCACCGCGTCGAGATCGCGATCGGTCGAAGCGTGCCTCGCATTGGACTGTCCGCGACGCTCGGCGACCTCGGCCTGGCCGCTCGCTTCTTGCGCCCGGATGCACCCGAGCCTCCAACGGTCGTGCGCTCGGACAAGACGCCGCGCGAGGTCCGGATCCAAGTGCGCGGCTACCAAGACGACGCCGAAGACCCGACCGCCGCGTCCGAGGCGATCGCCGCTCACCTGCACGGCGTCGTGCGCAGCGGTACCCACATCGTCTTCGCCAATGCTCGTGCCGACGTCGAGGAGTACGTCCATGCTCTGAAGCGTCGCGCCGAGCATGTGGCAGAGCCCGATACGTTCTGGCCCCACCACGGCAGCCTGGCCAAGGACGTGCGCGAAGACGCCGAGGAGGCATTGCGAGGCGACCGGCCGGCAACCGTCGTGGCCACGACGACGCTCGAACTCGGCATCGACGTGGGCAGCGTCGACACCATTGCGCAGATCGGCCCGCCGCCCTCGGTCTCGTCGATGCGTCAGCGTCTGGGCCGCTCCGGGCGCCGAACCGACGAGCCCTCGATCCTGCGGATCTACATCGCCGAGCCGGCCGTCACCGTACGCACCGCGCCGCAGGACCAGATCCGCGAACGCCTCGTGCAGGCCGTCGCCATGGTGCAGCTGCTCATCGCTGGGTTCAACGAGTCTCCGCGCGACGGCGCGCTTCACCTCTCGACGCTCGTTCAGCAGGTGCTCTCGCTGTCTGCTCAGCGCGGCGGCTTTCGCGCCGACGACGCGTGGCGGGCCCTCTGTGCGACTGGACCGTTTGACGGCGTCAGCCCCGCGGACTTCGGCCAGTTGCTGCGCGACCTCGCGGGACATCGCCTGCTCGCCCAGACCCACAACGGCGACGTCCTGCTGGACGACGAAGGTGAGCGGCTCGTCAACCACTACGACTTCTTCACCGCGTTCGTGACGTCCGACGAGTACCGGCTGGTCGTCGGCCCGCGCACGCTCGGGACCCTGCCGGTCACGCGCCCTGTAGCTCTCGGTGACCTCATGCTCTTCGCCGGCCGCCGCTGGCGCGTCGTTGACGTCCGCGAGCGCGAACGCATCATCGAGCTCGGGCCCGCCCCAGGAGGGCGGGCTCCGTCGTTCTCCGGTGGAGGCGCCTTGGTCGACGACACCGTCCGCCGCCAGATGCGCGCCGTCTACGCGTCCTCGAGCAGCGAGCCGTACCTCGACGCTGGTGCGCGGACGCTCTTGACCCACGCACGGGCGACATTCGGCCGGTTGGCGCTCGCCGACGCCCCGATCATGAGCTGGGGCCAAGACGTCGTGCTGTTCCCGTGGGTCGGCGACCGCGCGCTCGACACGTTAGCCCTCATGCTGCGACGGCAGGGGCTGAGCGAAGCGGCTCGCGATGGCGTCGCGCTCCTGATTCCTCGCGCTGACGCCGCCGAAGCGAGCCGCGCTCTAGATGGCATCCTCGAGGCGCCGCCTTCGGCCCTTGATCTCGTCGGAGAGGTCCGCAACAAGATCGTCGAGAAGCACCATCCCTACCTGGGTGAGACGCTGCTCGACGCGGACTACGCGTCCAGCCACATCGACGTCGGTGGCGCGTTGGCCGCTGCTGCCGCGCTGCGCGCTTGACGACCCAGCCATTGAAACGCGGCGGTCACCGCCTTCTACGGTTCGAGCGCGCCGAGGAGTCGGTGCGTCGGGTGGCGGTTGAGGCTGTTGCGGTTGCGGTCATAGCGGCGGGTGGTACGCGGGTCGGCGTGCCGCGCGGCGTCCTGGACATCCCGCAACGACGCGCCTTCATCGAGAGACAGCGTGACGAACGCGTGGCGCAGCTGGTGGGGGTGGAGGTGGGGGAGCCCGATCTGCTCGCCGAGACGTGTGATGAGCTTGCCGGCGTGCTGGCGCGTCAGGCGGGCGCCCGTACCGGTGATCAGCAGGGGGCCATTCGCACGGCCTGCGGCGGCGCGGTCGACCGCGTCGCTGACGGACGGGTTGAGCGGGACGGGGGTGGCTTTCGTGGCCTGGCCCTTCCCCTTGATGTGCAGAACCCGGTGGCGGCCTTGCTCGCCAAGATCCTCGATGTTCGCGCCGACTGCTTCGGAGATCCGCAGCCCGAGCTCGAGCAGCAGCAGCACGAGCAGTCCTTCGCGTGGGCCTTCGGCGCGCGCGGCAGTGATCAGCCGCCGCGCGCGTTGCTTGCTCAAACCGGCCGTCGCTGCCTGCTCGGGGACCTTCGGCCGGTCGGCGAGCTCAAACGGGTTGCGGGCGACGTGGTCGTCGTAGGCGACACGGCGGTAGAAGGCCGAAAGGCACGCCATGCGCCGGGCGACCGTCGCCGGCGCCGGAGTCTTGCCGTTGGGCAGGGACTGGCGCGCGTAGCTCTCAGCGGTGGTGAGCGTCGCGTCGAACGGGTGGACGCCGGCGCGGTCGAGCCAGACGAACCAGTCGGCGAGGTCGCGGGCGTAGGCGTCCTGGGTGCCGCGCCGATTGTCATAACGGCGTAGGAACGCGGCCGCCAGATCACCGGGCTGCGTTGCGTTCTCCAGCGACCGTTCGCAGCGTGCGAGGTCGAGGAGGCGCCTCGCGATGTCGCGTCGCAGCGCTCGTGGATCCGGGGACGCGTCCGTGCGCGCGAGAAGCTCGAGCGGCTCGTGATCGACTGGTTCGACGCCCATGGCGGTGCCTTTCGGCGGCGGTCCGCGGGTTCCCTGCGCGTGGTCCAGAACTCCCCTTACGGAACACGAGAGGGGCACGAGATCTTGCACGCCTTGACCGTCACGAAGCCGTGACGCCACCATCACGAAATGACTACCGACAGCGCATCGACGGCGATCGCGACCGATGCGAGGATCGGACGGCGCCTCGACGCAAGGCCCACCGTGCGGCGCGCCGACGCCTACCCATGGAACCACTGGGAGAACGGGGAGTGGTGGCTCATCAAACGCGGCGACCAGTTCCGCTGCACACCTGCAGGAATGCGGTCCACGCTGCGCTCCCGGGCCGCCAAGAACGGCGTTGTCGTCGACGTCGTGTTGCGCCCGGACGACCCGCAGATCTCCGCCGGGAAAGAGCACCAGTACGTCGCGTTCCGCTTCTACGGCGCTTGACGTGCACGCCGCGTCGACAGTCACGCCCGTCCGGCGCCGTGACGGGTCCGTCATGACTTCGCGAACTCAACGCGCCTCCGGAGCGCGCATTCGCGCAGCGAACCCGGCCCGCTGAGCGAGCGCTGGCCAGCGGATGCGCTGGTGCGCGCGCTACGCGGCCGCACCGTCATCGATGCAGTCTGTGACGGCGAGGGCGCCGACGATGTGCGTCTGCTGCTCGACAACGACACCGTGGTGGCCATCGATGCGATCGCGGTCGAGATCACGGAGCCGCTGGCGCTGGGGCCGCGAGGCAAGCTCACGGTCGCGGTCGGCGGGCTTGAGCTGTGGCCGGCGCATCAGGCCAACCAGTGACGGGACAGCGAACTCCCCACGCGTGCCGGCGCATCCCGCACGTCGGCACCAAGCTCACGCTCACGTGCTCGTCGATCGCTACGGAGCCGACCCGTACTTGCGCAGTCGCGTCGGCTGAGGTCGGCGCGGCGCGTTTCAACACGAGCCGCCGGCTGCGCCGCGGGCGCTACCGGCGGACACCTCGCCTCAACGGCCGCTCGCGAGTCTCAGCCCAGTTCGTTGAACAGTCTCGACTTCAGTTCGTTTCCGTCCCAACCACACGTCGTCCGACAGCTGGATGGCGGCGGGCATGCTCGACGTGCGGCTTTACATAAGGCGCACTATGTCCACGCTCGTGGTGTCGGCTCTGATAGCTGTTGGGCGTAGACGTCATTGACATGTCTGTGACGAGAGCGCGGGGTTTCGGGGTCGGGACGCGGTAAGCGAGCACGACCGAAACGACATCTCTGAGAGCGGGGTGGCGGCGGTGGGGTTAGGCGGCGTGCGCTGGGGCGGCGGGGAGCCAGGTTTCGGCGGGCCGGCCGCGGCGGTCGCTGCGCGTTGTGCGTTGGAGGCGGCCGGCTTCTTCGAGGACGGTGAGGGCGCGGTCGATCTCGCGGGCCTTCTTGTTGCGGCTGAAGAGGTCGCGGACCTCGGTGCGGGTGACGCCTGCAGGGCGGTCTTTGGCGAGTGCCCAGATGTCGTCGGCGGTCGGGTCGCCGAGGCTGTCGCCGAAGATCCAGCGGGCGGATTCCGCGCTGTAGCGCCAGACCGCGAGGGCCGCTTCGAGGTGCGGGAGGCAGATGCGCTCGCTGCAGTCCAGCGTCGCGTAGATCGCGGCGAGCCGGACGACGTGCGCTTCAGCTCGGCGAGTCGCGGCGCCGAGGAGGCCGTGCTCGCCGCGTGAGAGCGGGCCGTAGACGTCGATCCAGCGCTCGCGCGCGTGTGCGTCGAAGGTGAGCAGGCGCGGCAGCGAGGCGAAGCGCAGCGCCGTCAGGACGGCGGCACGGACGCGCGAGAGCTCGTCGCCGGCGAGGCGGCCGCCGAACGGGAGCTCCTGGCTGCGTTGAACGGCGATGACGAGGAAGCGGTTGAAGAAGCCGTTCGCGAGTTCGGTCGCGCTGATAAAGCGCAGCAGCTCGTCTTTGGTGATGTGCCCGACGATCGCGATGTGCGCGTCGCGCGCGCGGACGGGCGCGTTCTTGGCGATCGTCTGCAACGTCTTTGCGTCCCAGGCGTTGCGGATCACCGGCGAGAGCGTGTTGCCCTCGCGCGCGAGCACCTTCAGGACCTGAGCGAACTCGGACTCCAGAACGAGGCGGCGCTTGTCGGGGCCGACACGAGTCTCGCGTTCGCCGGCGTCCGGGTCGCGAACTTCCCAGATCAGGCCCTCGCCGGACGACAGTCCCGAGGAGATGCAACGCTCCGTGAAGTCTGGATCGACCTGTTCGAGGAGGGCGTCGACGTGGTCCCAGGAGGAGCCCTTGCGGCCCTTGCCCGACGGGCCGACGAGGATCACGAACTCGTTGAGGTGATGGCGGGTCGCTTCGACGGCGTAGTGAACGTCGCGACCGGCCGCCGCACCGAAGGCGACGAGGAACTGGGCGAGCAGCGCCATCGGATCTGATTCGGTGTGCGGGGCCGTGCGGGTGACGAACTCGCCGGCGGGGCCGTGCAGCGCAGCGGTCGCGGGTGGTGCGGGCCAGGCGGTCATCGGCGGGCCCGGCGGTCAAGCTCGAGCTCGCGAACGCGGCCGTGAGCGATCGCGAGCTCGTCGCGTAGCGCCGCGAGCTCTTCGCGCTGGCGCTGGTTGTCGTCCAGCGCGGCGCGCAGACGAGCACGCAGCGACGTGTCGCTGGCGCGGTGGCGGATCGCCAGGCGTGCCGGTGCGGCGCCCTGCGCGACGCGCAGCGACTCGATCTCGGGGCGCAAGTCGGCGTGCTCGTAGAGAAACGCGCGGCTGACCCGGGCGCGCTGGGCGACGGTCGCGAAGTTGATCGTCGCGCCCTCGCGATCGAGCTCACGCAGCGCCGTTCGGACGCGTTGCTCGGCATCGATGGTGCGGCGGGCGGCGGCATCCGCGAGCTGTCGTGCAGGCTGGGTCGCCATCACGCAACCTCCCCGGAACGCTCGTCGGCGAGCGCGAGCAGGTCGATCTCATCACCGTCGAAGTGGTGGTCGCCGTCGATCGCGTTGAGCCCGTCGATGATGTTCGTCAAGCTCGCCTCATCGCGCTCGAGGACCTCGACGAGGCGGACGTGGTTGTTCTCGCGCGCACGGTCCAGTAGTCGCCGCGTCTCGTCGCGCTGCTGCTCGTGGGTCGCGCGAAACGAGCCGTCGGTCAGAAAGTCGGTGCAGCTCAGACAGGCGTTGGGGTGCGGACAGGTCTGCACGAGCGGCAGGCCGCAGTAGCCGTTGGGGAGCGCTTGCTTGGCGCGAGCGATGCGTTCCTTCATCCATGCCGCCTCCTGCAGCGGGCCGTCGGCGGGCAGCGCGATCCGCTCGCCGCGGATGTTCACGCGCTCATGCCAGCGGCGGACCTCGCGGCGCAATGTCTCGTCGTGCAGGCGGGCGTAGTGCGCGGTCATCTCCATCGAGCCGTGGTCAAGAACCTTCTGGATGACCGTCAGCGGCACGTTGTCGTTGACCATGCTCGTCGCGACGTGATGCCGAAACAGGTGCGGGTGAACGTTGAGCGCGAGCTGGCGGTCAGGCGTGCGGATCTCCGCCGTGCGGACGTAGTGCTTGACGATCCGCCGGATCGTGCTGTGCGTCGTGTGACACGCGGCGCCCTTCGCCGAGCCGACGCTGCCAAGCGGCGGTGACGGCAGCAGCCACTCGGTGCCCTCCGGGTAGCGCTCGCGCAGATAGCTGTCGTGGCGGCCCAGCTGCTCGGCGAGCTGCGGCGGGATCGGCAGCGCGGCCTCACGCTTGGACTTGATGTTGCTGTAGCGCAGGTAGGGATGACCGTCGGGCCCGGTCTGCAGCGCGTCGCGCGCGAGCGTGACGATGCTCGAGACCCTGAAGCCGGTGAAGGCGAGCAGCAGGACGACGGTGCGGTGCTGCTCGTTGTCGAGCAGTCCGAGGTTCGCGGGATCGACCCATTGCGCAAAGACGTCGCCGCCGAGCTCCTTGGGCAGGCGGTAGTCGACGCGCGGAATCTCGGCGCCGTGGATGATCGTGCCGCGGGGCAGTCCGCTCAGACCGTCCTGCGCCTGCTCCTCGAGCAGGTTGCGCAGCGCGATGACGCGGCGCTGGCGCGTCGCCGGCTTCCACGGCGATCGCTGACGAACCCAGAGCAGGTAGTCCTCGACGAGCTCGCGCGAGAGCATCTGCGGTGCTAGAACCTCGGGCGCATGGCCGGCGAGCCACTCGCTGAAATGCCGCAGGTCGTCGAGGTAACAGCTCATCGTTCGCGGTGTCGTGTCGCCGAGCAGACGAGCGCGTGCCCACCGCTTGGCGGCCTCCTTCAGCCACGTCTGCTGCAGGCCGCCGAAGTGAATGCGCACCTCGCCGCGATGCGTCGAAGCGAGGTCGCCGTGCGGCAGCTCGCTCTGACTCCAGACGTCATCAGACCACAGCGCCTCCCAGCCGCGTGGCGCCCCGCCGCCCTCAAGAACACGTAGCGCGTCGCTGCTCATCAGACGAGATCAGCGACCTTGTCCAGGACGCCGCGCTCGGCCAGCGCCTTGCGCAGATCAGCGGCGGTCGGATGGGTGTAGACGAGCGTCGAGCTCGGCGAACGGTGCGTCAGCAACGCGCCGATGACCTCCAGCGCGACGCCGTCGCGGTAGGCGAGCGTCGCGTAGGTGTGGCGAAACTGGTGTGGCGTGAACGCGAAGCCGACCTTGCGCCGCGTGCGCTCGACGATCCGGTCGACGTTCGAGTACGTCAGCGGCCGCCCGATCTGCCCGCCCCACAGATTCACGAAGACGTGATCGCAGTCCAGATCGCGGTACTCCTCGTGCATGTAGTCACTCCACAGCCGCATCAGCTCGGCCGCGACCGGCACGCCGCCTTCGGCGCCGCCCTTGCTGCGCGCGCGCCGCGACGCGCCCGGACGCGCACGGATCACGATCCGCCGCTCCCACGAGACAACGTCCTCGTGGCGCAGACCAAGCGCCTGACCGACGCGCATCCCCGAGCCCGCAAGCAAGCCAAAGAAGAACCGATCGCGCAGGCGCTCCTGCGCGTCGATGACCGCCGCGACCTGCTCGAGCGTCAGCGTCTTGGGCAGCGCCTTGGTCTCGGGCAGCCGCACCGCGCGACCGCGCGGCCGGCTCCGCGCGATCCCATGCAGAAACGGCTTGTAGGCACCGCGGCCGCTGCGCGTCTGCACGATCAGATCCTTCGCCAACGCGTTGCCGCGCCGCGCCTGCAGCTCATAGAAGCCGACCACGCCGGTGAGCATCCGGTTCACCGTCCGCGGTGACAGCCGCGCCGCCTCATCGGACACGACGACGACGTTGGGCGCCGGCCGTCGCGCCCACGCGGCGAACTCCGCGAGCTCCATCACCCCGACCCGATCCCACGTCAAGTCGTGCTCGTCGAGGAACGTCCAGAACGCCCGCACGTCGTGCGCGTAAGCCTCGACCGTGTTCGGCGACCGCTCGTTGTTCGTCAGCCAGCCCAGGTACTCGTCGACAACATCGACCGGCCGCCGGTCCGGACCGATGACCGTGAAGGACTCCGTGCCACAGGCCGGCAGAACGACTCGCCGCACCGTATATCGCCGCTGAAGCTCGTTGACGTCACCGACATGCATGACGCCGGGAACGTATCGAGCGGCCCAGACGGAAATCCCGGCAGTTCGTTGACGTCGTGGACGGTGAACTTATAGGTCTACATAACGCACGTTATCGAGCATGAAATTGTTGTGACCGGCGGAGCTTGTCGAGCGACAGCAGGATGATCCTGCCGCCATGGGCATCGCGACACGACGTGATCCTGGAAACGACGCCTCGTGATCCTCGTCGCGACACGAGACGATCCTCGCGCCGCAGACGCTCAGGGTTTCGTGATGATCGTCAGCGCTTCATCGTTGATCCGCTTCACGATCTGATGATCCATTCCGCGGCCGACGAGTCGAACCGCCTCGACCAAGGCTCGCGCGCGATCTGGCGGCGGAGCCTCGCAGGGTTTGAGTCCGAGCGAGCACCGCCCACCTGTGCCGGCGCGCTGGTGCGAACAGCTCACTGGGACCGGCCGGAAACAGTACGCGGAGTGGTACGCACAAGCCGGTGATTACGTGGTCGCTGGTCCTTGCTCGTAGCTGCGTCCCGGGTAGAAGCAGAACGCCAGGTGGAGTCGCGAACGACTCGCCGGTATCTCAGGCACCTGCGGGTTGCGGATGACCTCTATGGCGATGTCGTCACGTTTCGCCCTCGTGAACACGGTCGATCTCATGCCCTCGATCATGCAGTCGAAGTCACGGCCCTGGCGGACGCCGTGCTATCCGCCGGCTTGCCAGCGGTCCCACGGGTAGTCCCCACGCCGGCGCTTCACCGGCCGCTCGGCGAGCTGGACGCCTACGCCGCGCGAGCCGGCGCCATGGGAGTCGCGTACCACGCCGCCGATGATCGCCGCGCATGCATCCTGAGTCACACGCTGCAAGAGCGATTACAGTGCGCGGGTCCGCTGCCCCGTCTGATCAGTCGCTGGGCGCTTATCCCCTGGGAGTTCCGTACCGCAGCTCACCCCGGACGCGCTGACGTTCGCCGCACACTGGACGGCGCTCGAACACCAGGCGCTCCGGCAGCACACGTCCAACAACACCGCGCACACGCCCGGTAGGCTCGGCCCTGAGGGACATCTGCGCGATGACGGTCGACGACGGCGTGCTGCTGTACAACGTCGGCGGTGACGGCCTGCCGACCAGGACCAGCACGCTCGTGCCGCGTGACCTCGCGGGCGCGGCAGGGCACATCGATCAGGTGGCCGAACCGGGATTGGAGTGTTGGTGGATGGCTAGAAGACGAGGATTCTTCGCAGAGCTGCAGTATCAGAATCAGCTGGCTGCCAAGCAGCAAGCGCAGGCGGAGCGTGCGCAGGCACGAGCTCACGCGGCCGCGGTGCGGGAGGCGGCCCGAGCCCAGCGCGAGGCCGAGCGGGCGGCCGCGGCGGCATCTCGAGCTTCAGTCGCCGAACAGCGGGCGGCTGAGCGAGAGGCGAAGCGCCTGCACGCGGAAGCGCGTTTGGCCGAGGTCGACGCCCTGAACACGGAACTGGCGGAGATCGCCGATGAGCTCGACTGCATCCTCTCCGCCACGCTGCACGTCGACGACTTCGTGGACCTGGACACGCTGCGGTCCTTGGCGCACCACCCGCCATTTCCTCGAGCGGACCTCGAGGAACCAACGGCGGCGGTCACCCCGATTTCCGCTTCTCCAGAGCCGGTGTTCGTGGAACCCGAAGCGCCAACGGGTCTGGGCAGTGTCTTCGGCGGTAAGAAGAAGCACGCCGCCGCGGCGGAAGCTGCGCGCGCACAGTTCGACGCCGAGCACCAGGCCTGGAAAGCTGAAGCGGCAGCCGTGCCCGGGCGTCAGCTTGAGCAGATCCAGCGGCGAGACGCGCTGGAGGAACAGCGCCTGCGCGAACTGCTAGTCGCGCGCCTCGCGTACGCAAGCGAGTGCCAAGCTCGAGAGGCGGAAGTCACCGAGGCGAACGAACGACTGGACGCCCTCATCGCCGGCCTGCATTCCGGCGCGCACGCCGCAGTGCAGGAGTACGTCGGGATCGTTCTCGGCAACTCCGTCTACCCGGAACTGCTCTCTGTCGAGCACGACTACACGTTTGATCCCGATGTACGGGAACTGACGTTGGTGGTGCTGACTT
>CAWEOF010000021.1:0-43004 GCA_963810605.1 uncultured Actinomycetes bacterium | reverse complement strand
CAGAGTGGGGGCCGGCAGAGTTTCGCTGTCGCGTGGAAGGAGCGGTCTCCGCAGATCGGCCGCCTCTCGCGATCGCGCGCTTCAAGCGGAGCCATCGGCGCCGCATCAACGATGCCGTCACGGTCGAGCAAGTTGCGGCGCGAGAGTGGGCGCCGCACTTTCCCTTCTCGGCCGTGGCGCGACCCCGCCGCCGACGGAAGCTCGACGATCGCCCCAGACGCAGAGCTCAGCGCGGTTCGGCGACGTCGACGAGCTCAGCGAGCGCGGGGACCGGGCGCCAGCGCACGAAGTCCTCCGAGACGGCGGCGCGCAGCGTCCTCTCGGCGAAGTTCACCGCGACGGCGGCGCCGTAGACGCCCTCGCTCTGCAGATCCCGGGCCGCCATGCCCGGGTTGTCGGCCTCGTCCATCCACGCGGCGCTCATCTGCAAGACCCGCGCGGCGCGACAGGCGCGGGACCGCACCCGGGCGCAGCGTGCCCTTGACCTCGATCGCGAAGAGACGATCGGCGGCGGGGTGCGAGCGCCGTCTGCGCGGCGCGGCGCAACCTCGTCTACGCGGAGCCCGTGCGCGCGCTCGCCGAGGACGCCCCGGACGTGGGGTCGCGCTCATGCATGCGTCGCCGAGGCGACGACGCGTAGGTCGGCGCAGATCACCGCCGCTGTGGCTTGGACGAGACGTGCCAGTGGTCGCAGAACATCACCGGGCAGCGGTAGGCGTGATCCATCGGCGCGCCCGTCCACTTCCCTGCGGCATGGCGGCGCCGGGACCACTCGACGAAGCCCTCCGCGTCTTCGCGGGTGGGGAACTCGCGCTTGTTGTCGTGCCAGCGGCAGCGACGAACAGCCGCGTCGGCGACCGGCGGGGTGGCCGCGGGTGATGCCACCGACGGGGTGGGGGTGGGCGGTGCCACCGGCGACGCCACGCTCGACGACAGCCCCCACAGCTCGCGCCGCCGCGCCGGACGGCCGGACAAGCGGCGGTAGAGCACGGCGGACCCTCCCAGGACCAACAGCCAGAAGCACACCCCGAGGATGACGAACGCGGTGCCGGGCTGCGCGGCAACCATCAGCACACAGCAGACGCCGGCGACGATCCCGATCTTCTGGGTCGTCTTCATCGGAACCGCGAACGCTACCGACGAAGCGAGACGAAGCACAAGCCTCGCCCGACGAGCCAACGAGGTCCCAGGGGCTGGCCGGCGACTCGCCCGCTACCCCCCCCCCCCTCCACGCGCCAGCGCTGCAGCTCGCACCGAACCCGCCCGGGCCCGTCGAGCCGGTGATCACGTTCTCGACGGACGCGCAGCGCTACGAGATCTACGAGCACCCGGCGTCGAGAGCCGTGACTACGTCGTGCTGTTCGGCCGCCACTACGACCGCGAGGGCGCCGTGAGCGCGGCGCGGCACGCTGCAGGAGTGCCGGCGCTCGCCGAGCGGGCGCTGTCGTGCAAGGTGCGCGACACGGAAGGCTTCGAGGAGATCGTCGCCGAACCGAGCACGCCGCGCATGGCCACGGGCTGAGACATCGTGTGGTGCGACGGCCGCAAGATGGGCGTCGACGCGACCGATGACCCGGAGCTCTGCGAAGTCGCCGCGCGGCTGCACGATGCGGCGACTCGCCCGACCGGCCTCGCGGGGGAGACGTCCGCGGCGGCCGAAGCGTCGGGCGCGAGGGGAGCGCGGCGCGCCTCGCGCCGGTGAAGCGAGCCGGAGCGAAGCCCGCCCGAGCGTCGCGCGCGGCGCCGGAGGACCAGCCCGCTCGAGCGCTACGACTGGTTGCCCGGCTTCGCCGGGCAACGGCGCCTTTCGACCAGTTGCCTCGCTCCATGCCGGCCGGGCAGGTCGTTGATCAGCGACGGCGAGAGCGCCGGAAACGTCGAAGAGGGACAGGTGAGGCTGCGCCACCGCAACGTGCCGCCCACGACGTGCGCCGCACCGGAAGTCCGGTGCCCGACCCGACGACGGTCTGAGCTGGGTCGGTCTCGACGATTCGATCCGCCTGGAGCGCGGCGACGGTCGCGGGTCGGAGGCATGTCCGCCCTCTGTCGAACGAGCACCTAGACCATATGGATGTCGGTCCGTCCGGCCCTCGCGTGTAGAAGGGGCCGGTCCCCCACGACGGTCGTGGGGTGATGTTCGTGCCGCGCGGCTGCACCCGCGCGGCGCTCCACAATCGCAGAGGAGGAACCAGCCATGGCGAAGGCTAGAACCCTCGTCGGTCTGGACGTGCACGCCACCAAGATCGTGGCGGCGGTGCTCGACGCCGAGACCGGGGAGTTGCAGTTCTTCACGCTGCGGCGGTGACGTCGGCGAGGCGGCCGGGCTGTGCGCCGGGCTGCCGCGGCCGGTGCGCGCCGCGTATGAGGCCGGGCCGACCGGGTACGGGCTCGCGCGCGAGCTCGCGCGCCGCGGCGTGCGAGTGCGTCGTCGCGGCGCCGAGCAAGATCCCGCGGGCGTCCGGGGATCGCGTGAAGACCGACCGCCGCGACGCCGAGCTGCTCGTGCGGCTGCTGCTGGCCGGCAAGCTGCACGCGGTCCGCGTGCCCGGCCCCGAGGAGGAGGCGCTGCGCGATCTCGTCCGCGCGCGCGAGGCGGTCCGCGTTCGATCTGATGCGCTGCCGGCACCGGCTGCGCAAGCTGCTGCTGCGCCACGGCATCCGCTTCGACGACGGGCCGGCGTGGACGCGAGCGTCACCGCGACTGGCTCGCGCACGGTCGCAGCTGGGCTGGCCGGCGGCGCAGGCGACGCTGCTCGACGCCATGCGGCGCGATCGACGCGCTCGTGCATCGCCGCGACCAGCTCGAGCGCGAGATCGCCGCGCTGCTGCCCGGCTCGCCTGGGCCGCTGCAGGTCGGCCGGTTGCGCTGCCTGCGCGGGATCGACACGCTCACGGCGGTCGGGCTGTGCGCAGAGATCGCCGACTTCGAGCGCTTCGCCCGCGCCGAGCAGCTGATGAGCTACGTCGGCCTGGTGCCCGTGCGAGAGCACGACCGGCCAGCAGCGCCGGCTCGGCGCGATCACCAAGACCGGCTCCGGGCACGCCCGCCGGCTGCTCGTCGAGGCCGCCTGGCACTACCGCAAGCGACCCGCGCATCGGCCAGGCGCTCGCCGAGCGCCAGGACGGCCAGCCCGCCGAAGCGATCGCGATCGCCTGGAGCGCGCAGCGGCGCCTGCACCGCACCTGGACACGCCTGAGCCTGCGCGCAAGCGCCGCACGATCATCGCCGTCGCCGCCGAGCGCGAGCTCGCGGGTTCTGCTGGGCGATCACCCGCATCGAGTGAACAACAGCACACCGACACACAACATCCCGTCGGCTGGGTCGGTGGCGGCCCGGCACCGCGCGGGGAACCCGCGACTGCAGCTATGAGCAACCCGCCCCACCTCGGGGCCGGCCACGCCCGATCCTAGACAGCGGCTCCCCACGACGAACCATGGTCCTGCGGTAGCCAACCCGCGCATATCAGTCTGACCGCGCGTCGCGCACAGCCTGCCGGACCGCCACCCACCCAGCCGACCACACACCCACCCACACCACACGAGCGCCAACGCGCCAAATCACTCGACCCCGACTTGACAACCACCGCTCCATATCAGCGCTGACGCGCCGTGACGTCGTACACAATGCGAGACTTTCTGCCCGCGGGGGTGGGAATGTCACCACCAGGTGTACTTCCCGGTCGTGACAGGCCGTCTGAACTTCAGGCGGCCAGCATCGCCGAATGTGCTCTCGACGCCAGCGAACTCGAGATACCGACCCCTGTCGGCGGAAACAGTGACAGCCGCAGCAGGCTTCCGCGCCTGTGCCGCGGAGCGCGACGTGCCTCGGCAGGCCCGATGGCGGTGTAGATTCCGACTCCCAGGACGGTGCCGACCATGAGCGAGGCTGCGGCGTTCTTCGTGATCATCGACACCTTCCCAGTGGTTGACTCAGAGCGCTCGGTCCCTTGATTGGTCAAGCTCAATTCCCGAGCTGACGGATCGGCGACCATATACGGCGGTGAGGTAGTACTCGGAATGTTTCCCGGCGCGCGGCTGCATGCGATGACATGCAGCTCATGGGATCTCGTATGCGTTCGGCGTTCGCGGGATCGCCATCGCACATCTCATCTCCGGTCTGCTCGGTCTTGGGTTCGTTCTTTCGACTCCGATGAGCAGCAAGGGTGCTGACGTCGCGGGCGCGCTGTGTCTGATGATCGTCGGCCTGAGCGCGGCTGGCGTCTTCTATCCGGATCGACTCGAGCCGCTCATCTTCGGACACCCCCGTGAGCTGGCCATTGGTCTGCTTTACTCGCGGTTGCGGCCAATAGCACCTTGACTCTCGTACGCCGCCGTTCGGCTTGTCGCTGCGCCGGTGGCCACCGCGCCTGGCAGCTTCTTGGCCGAGGTTGGTTGACCTACGGCCTGGCGGCAGCCCTGCTGTCGTGATCGGGACGATGCTCGTGGGGCCCAGCGATGGACTGGACCACGAGGCCTTGGAGGGCTCCGCGCTCGTTGGCGCGACTGCGGCCTTGGCCAACTCCGCGTACTTCGGCACTCGCATGAACCTTGTCATCCGACGTCCGCGCCCGACCTCGAGTTCACGTCGCCTGGACGGCGACCGTCCAGCGCCTGCCGGTGATGCTCGATGAACATCACGCTTCGAGGCCGTGGTGAGACACGACAATCGATCGCCGGTGCTGGCCGCGCGGCTCGGCACGCTCGCTCTACCTCCCACCTCGCCCCGCGTCCGACGGCGTGTCCACCGCAGCGCTGCGGCGATGCTGGATCTCCAGCTGAGCGCGTGGTCGCACCTGTGGACGGCGAGAGATACGTACAGCCTCCGGTCTTCGCCACCGCCGACATCCCGTGAAACGTTGGCGCGATCCAGACCTCCACACTGCTGACAACGTCATCGCCACGGCGCACGCGGCGCCTCTCTCGATGCCTATGTCAACGATGCCTTTGGCAGTGCTCGGCTCCGTCCTGGTGGTCCCCGGGCTCGCCGGCGGCGTCGGCATCGCGCCACACGCCCTCGACGCGTGGGGGCTCGCCGACCACGTCGCGCACTCCGCGGCGGGGCGGCTGCCTTCGAGCGTGAGACTCAGCCATGCTGATCAGTTGGTCCTGCGTCGCCCCCGCGCGTCGCGCTCGCGGGCTGGCTGCTCGGAGGCTCGCGAATTCGGTGACCGACAAATCGGCATCATCGAGCGCCTGCTCTGGCTCGCCGACACCGCTCGCTGATCGCCTTCCCTGCGGCGGGCATGATGCTATCGACGTCTTCTCCAACGCGCCGGGCTGCATGGCGCTCGTCCGACTCGCTGTGTGACGCTCGCGGCGCTGTAGCGATCGTGCGTCGGCGGTGATGCCGCAGGCCGATCGCTATCGAGCGCCCCCTGGGCCGCGATCGTCCTGCTGGAGCTCGCCTGGCGTAACGGCTGGTTGTGGTGGATCGCGGCAGAGGCGCTTCGCTCAACTGCGGTGTTGCTGACAATGTCAGTTCCCGCCGATGGAACCGCGCGGGCCTACACGGCGCAGCTGCTGCTGCCTTGGCTGCTGGGAGCCGGCGCCGCTGCGGCACACCGGCTGATGCGACCGGTCTATGAGTTGCAGCGCGAGCTCGGGACCGCGTCCGAGCGCTTTTCGTCACTGCAACGTTTTGCGCGATCTCTCGCCGCCCGCCATACGCTGATCGCGCCGCTGTCCGCCGTCGTCGATGGGCTGCCAGAGGAACACGACAGGCTGCGCACACGCTTGGACGACCTCTATAGGCGGATGCTGACGTCTGCTAAGCAGGTCGACAGCTTGTACCCGCGACAAGTGAGTATCAGCGACTCCATCCGTCAGACTTTTGAGGCGGTGCTGAACGTGCCCGTGGAATGCCAGCGATTCGTCGCCGTCATCATCGCGCCGCGGACCTACGCGGGCGCGTCTGTCGACGCCGACGCGCAGCGCGGGGCCGTGCTTGATGATCTGGCGTTCTTCGCCGAGCAGCACCTCCTGAACGCCGCGGAGCCGAGCGCGTGGCAGCCGCGCCTACAGTCGCCGTGGTCGAGGCCGCGCGACGGCACCGTTCGTTGCTGGAACGAACCGTGCCGATATCCGGGGTATCTGACATCCGCGAACAGGAGCGCGTCCTGCGGTCGGCACGCGGCGTGACGGTCCACACCTCGACGCGCAGCTGGGAAGTCACCATCGATCCGCACGCACTGGCATGATTCGGCATGCGCTCATCTTCGACACCGACGTGTCGAACGCCGAGGTCCGCGCAGACCGCGTTCTGCGCGCGATCGACCCCGTCGAAATGCCCATGCGCGCCCAGCCGTTCGCCTCACGACACCCGCTGCTGAGCCGCGTAGCAGAGCTGCTGGAACGGGTGATGCGGTCACGTGTCTCGTCGACCTCGCCGTAGGTGACGCCGGCGCGGACCGCCCTGGCGATCGGATCCTCGCGACTCTCGCAAGCCATGAACGCCTAAACGCGACCCTGCGGGTCGCGTGGACGCGATATGCCGGCGACGACGTGGTCCGTCAAATCCTCGCGACGGGCGCGCACGCGGTATCGCTCACCGTCTGCGCGACTCGCCGAGGGACCAGCTGGGGCGCAGCGATGAGTCCGACGACGGTCGTCGGCGGCGGCGATCTCGTCGGCGCCGCTGCAGCGCTTCGGCCTCGCCGACCGCGTGACGCACATCTGCGCGCGTCTACTCCCAGGCCTTTCCGACGGAACACGGACGGCCGCCGGACGCGGACTCCGATCCAGCCTGGTGTGACTGGATGCTGCCGGCGCTGCTCCAGATCGCTGCCGGTCGACGCGGCGCAGACATCCTCGACGATCGCTTATTGACATCGATGGCCTGGCCGTCGCCATCGCAACGCGCGCGTGGATCTGCGCAACCGGCTGCGAGCGCTGGGTTCGGGCCTCGACTGCGGCGTAGCCGCAGCGCGCCGTCTGCTGTACCGCGCCGAGGTGCGCGGCGGGGCGCCCGCACCGATCGGCCCGCGCCGCGACCTGGACCGGGAGGATGGACGACTGACGCGCGGCAGCGTCGACCGAATCAGGATCGCCGCATGGCGACCGACGCCGAGGGACCTCTACCCGAACTTGTCGCCGAATGTAACGCCACCTCGAGGATTGCCATCGGGCCGCGGGACACCGGACCCGCCCCGGCTTCTTGTCGCCGCATGCAAGGACGTAGCGATGGACTGCGGTCTGCAAAGCGCGGACGTTCGACTCGCGGTCGATCCCGCCTTACAGAAGTTGCGCGACGCCCGGGCCGACTATCTCGTGGCGCCGCACCGCACCGTGGCGGCAGTTCTTCGCGCCGCGCACGCCGACCCGAACCTGCAGGCGTACCTCGCACGGCTAAGCGACGACCACGAGCTCGTCGCGAGCCCGATGAAGGTCACCTATCGGACTGCCGCGGGGATCTGTGTCGACAGGCGATCGTCAGCGAGCTGGGACGTCCATGAGGCAGTCGCCCACAACCCCAAGCTCGTCACCCAGGCGATTCAAGCGGCGCTCGCGCGTGGAGCCTGATGTCAGACCGCTCCCAGCACTGAAACACGAACCGGTGATCCCCGCCCCGGGAACATTCCCGGAGGGCCTCCCCGACGCGCGATTCTCCTTGCACAACGAGATCGCCGGCACAAGGAGGGCATCAGATGGGCAGACCAAGACATGTGCGGCATGCAAGGGCACTGGCACGTACGGCATCGTGTCCCGGGCGCGTGGACATCGTCCACGTGCAGTAAGTGCAAGGGCACGGCAAGGTCGCGCGTAGCAACCGTACGCTCGCGGTCAGGCAGCTGGTAACCAAACACTACAACTAAGGAGTCTTCGCATGTCGTACTACAAAACACTTACATCGCGCGTGTTGCTACTGGCGACGTTGCTGGTTGCCCTCTCCGTCGGTGTGAGCACCAGCACGGCTAGCGCCATGTCCGGTTCGTGTGGCGCAGGGCGCTGCACAGTGTGGTTCTCCAAGGCCGAGACCCGGTCGCTAGCCCAGGACGCATTCCGGCGCCTCCGGCTGCGGTCAGCGGGCCGCTGCGGGCGGCGTACTATGCGGCCGCCTACGGGCACCGCTGGTTCGCTTCGCAGTACGCGAGCTGGAACTGGTGTTCGGGCTTCCGGCTCAGCGTGTACCCGTGGGAGGGGCAGGCTACTTCGGGTATCGCTGCTGAGTCAAACGTGGGCTTGCAGGTACAAGAACACGGCCGCGCCTGTCGCGGCCGTGTTTGTGTCTGGGCCTCGTAACTTTACCTTGCCGCCAGCCGTCCTCGCTGACGCGGTCTCCCGCACGAGCTCTCAACGTCCGCCGCTGGCCGAACGGACCGCGCGGACGGACCAATTCAGCACCCGAGTCTCCCGCTCTCGCGCATTGGGGCGCTCTGCTCACCGGCGGGCCATCGGAGCAAAGGCGCCATCGGACAGCCGCCCGAGAGCGCTGGAACCGTCGCGCGCCGTGCTCGCGGGTCCGCTGCGATGGCGCGTAGGTGTCGCTATGCGACACCAACTCGCCAACGAGGCCCGGGTTCGGATCGTCGCCGTGACGCAGCAGCCCGCCGCGGACGGGCAGAGTGTCGCAACCGCGTGGAAGGAGCGTTCTCCGCAGATCGGCCGCCTCTCGCGCCAGCGCGCGCGTTTCAAGCGGACCCATCGGTGCCGCATCAACGATGCCGTCACGGTCGAGAAGCTCCCGCGCGAGAGTGGGCGCCGCACATCCCTTCTCGGCCGTGACGCGACCCCGCCGCCGACAGAAGCTCGACGATCGCCCCAGACGCAGAGCTCGGCGCGGTTCGGCGAGTCGACGAGCTCAGCGAGCGCGGGGACCGGGCGCCAGCGCCGTGGCGCCCGGAGCCGGTGAAGCGATGCACCGGGTGGCAGCCCGACGTCGACGAGCAGGAGCTCGACGACGGACTCCGCGACGTGGCCGGTGAGGCCCGACAGCGCGACGCGCTCACCGCGCCCAAGCGCCGCGAGCGAGCCGTTCCACGCACGCTCGAAGCGCTCTTCTCCGGCGGCCGTCGCCGGTCCAGGCAGCCCGCGACGACCGATCGCGCGAGCGCGAGCGCGGGCGCGGCGCGCAGGACGGCGTTGATCACGCCGAGCAGCGTCACAGCCGACGCCCGCCCGGGCGAGGCGCCCGGCTGGTGGCAGCGTGCGGGCGCTCGCCGGACCGCACGCCCGACGTAGCCCGCGCGCCAACGCGTCAGCGCCGCTCGGCGGGCTGCGCGCGACCGGCCGCGGGCGGCCCGGCGCGTCCACGCCATCCGGTGAAGCGCACCGGGCGCCGCGCACGGCGGGCGCGAGCAATCGCACCACGACGACAACGCGTAGGCCGCGGGGCGCCGGTCCGCCCCGTCCGGCCCGCCACATCCGCAGGCCACGCCACCCGCCTTCACGGGCGGGTGCGCCGACCCCTGCCCGCAGTCCGCGACGGCCTCGCGGCAGCCACGGAAGGAGAAACGATGCAGTCCCCTGGACCCCTCCGGATGCAGAGCGCCGTCGCACACGGCGAGCGGGTCGCCGTCCTCCACGGCAAGCAGGCCCGAGCGCTGGAGCGCCGGGTGGCGCGACGCGCGACGGTGAGCGCGCCGCAGACGATCGAGGACGCCTGCGCGTTCGCGTGGCTGCAGCTGCTCGCCCGGCCGCAGCTCGACATGACGCGAGGGCCCGCGCTGCTGCGCTGGCTTGAGCAGACGGCGACGCGCGAGGCGTGGCGCATCGAGGCGTGCCGGGCGCGGACGGGCCGCACGGCGACAGCGCGCTCGAGCGCGGCGCGCCGACCGTGCCGGGCGCCGACGAGCTCGCCGCGCAACGCGCGCGGATCCGCCTCGTCGAGCAGCTGCCCGAGCGCCCACGGCGCTTCCTGCTGCGCCTCGCGCTCGGCACAGCTACCGCGAGATCGCCGCCGACGAGCGCTGCAGCCTGACGACGACGACCAAGCAGATCGCGCGAGCCAAGCGGCTGCTGCGCGCCGCCGACGGCGCACGTCGCGGCGGCTCGACGGAGCAGGACGCCGCGAGTGGCGCGGGGTCGCGCCCGCGCTGAGCGCCGGCGGTCAGCGCCACGCGCCGACTCGGCGCCGACCTTGGCGATCCCCCGGACAGCCGACGCACGCCCTCGCGCGCGGTCGACGGCCGCGCTCATCAGCCATCCGGTGAAGGCACCGGTCGGCGCCCCCGCGACGTGCCCGTGAGCTCGCGTCGCGGGCTCACATGTGCGCGCCCGCGGGATCTCAACCCATTCACCGCCCGAGGAAGGCAGACACGATGCGCACGAACACCGCCCGCGTCGCCGCACGCCGACGGCCAGACCACCGCCATGACGATCGCGATCGAGGATGCCGAGCGCCGCTGCGCCGCCGCCCTGCACGACCTCGCCCGGCTGCTTGAGGGCGGCACGATCGACCTGTCGCAGGCCGCCGAGCTCGAGGCCAAGGCGCTCGCGCGCTTCACCGGAAGCGTGCGGGAGCTCGAGCTGCACGGCGTCGAGATCCTCGACCCGTCCCACCGCGAGCGCCTGGAGTGGCGCGCCGCGCGGTGGCTCGCGGCGCAGCTCGCCGAGCGCCGCCGTCACCCGCGCCTGCGCGGCATCGGCCCGCGCGAGCGGGCGCTGCGCGAACGCCAGATGTGCGTCGCGCCCGGCGCCCGCGTCGAGCACGACCTCCTGCGCCGCCTGGACGTCGACGACGACGAGAAAGCGCTCGTGATGCGTGGCGAGCTCGCCGCCGCCGGGCTGCTCTGAAGCCACCCGGCAGCCGCGCAAACCGCGCGGCGCCGACACAACGCCGACCCACGCCGCATTTCACCGGGGTCGCCGCACGCGGCCCGTCCCGAGTCCTCCGGTGAAGGCCGTCGGGGCCTTCACCGCAACAACCTCTCCGAGTGGAGCCTTGACCATGAACGCCACGATCGATCAGCCGTCCCCGACGGTCGTCGTCGTCGAAGCCGACGATCTGCGCGGTCGTTTCTCGCCCGACCAGCTCACCCGGGACGGCTTCACCGTCCACGCGACCGCCGACCCGCGGCACGCGCTCGCGCTGTGCGCCGCGAAGCTGCCCGACGCCGCGATCGTCGACGTCAACGGCGGCAGCGGACGCACGTTCGCGGTGACGGTGCGCCGCGCCACGGCAAAGGGCGTGGATGCGCCGGCTGCCGCTCATCCTGCTCGGCAGCGCGCCCGGCGAGCTGGACACCGTCCGCGCGTTCGACGCCGGCGCCGACGACTACCTCGCCAAGCCGCTGAGCTACCCCGAGCTGCGCGCGCGCCTGCGGGCGCTGCTCGCACGCGTGGAGATGCATTCGCGCCGCTCGCGCGTCGTCGCGATCGACGAGCTGCGCATCGATCTCGCGCAACGGCGCGCGAGCTTCGACGGCCGCGACGTCGAGCTCGGCAACAAGGAGTTCACGCTGCTGCGCACGCTCGCCACCGACCCGACGCGCGTCTTCTCCAAGCAGGAGCTGCTGCGCCAGATCTGGGGCCACGGCGCGACCGGCCACACGCGCACGCTGGACTCCCACGCCTGCAGGCTGCGCAGCAAGCTCGGCGGCGCCCGCGGCCGCTGGGTCGTGAACGTCTGGGGCGTCGGCTACAGGCTCGTAGACGGGCCGATCGTCGACGCGCGGCGCGACACGTTCGCGCACGCGTCGTGAGGCGCTCGCGGATGCGCCGCCGCGCGCCGCTTCGCCGCGGACGGCCGCTCGAGCGCACGTCGTCGCTGAAGCGTGCGACGCCGCTGCGGCGCACGACGCCGCTTGCGCGCGGGTCGTGGACGCCGGCATCGGTGCCGCAGCGCGCGAAGGTCGCCGGGCTGCGCTGCCTGGCGTGCAACCGCGCGACGCGGATCGACCCGGGCGCACGTCGTCCCACGCAGCCTCGGCGGCTGCGACGACGCGCTGTGCGTCGTCGCGCTGTGCCGCGACTGCCACCGGCGCTATGACCGCGGCGCGCTTGACCTCGTGCCCTACCTGGAGCCCGACCTGCGGGCCGAGGCCGCGCACGCCGTCGGGCATCTCGGTCTCGCCGGGGCGCTTCGCCGGCTGAGCGGCACGCGCGGCTGACTCGCCGTCGCTGACAGCCGACGACGTCGCTGCAAGCCAGCCGCGCGCTGAACACGCGCGTCTGCGCACCCCGGCGCGCCGGCCACGTGGAGGTGCGCCACAACCCTCGTCCGCGTGACGACGCGTCGCGGACGATCACCACCGCCCGAGGAGGGCTCCATGTTGCACACCAGCACCATCGTCGGCGGCGCCGCGCTCCCGTTCGCGCCGCGCCCGCACGAGCACTACGCGCGGCAGGTCGCCGCGCTGCGCGCCGAAGCCCAGCAGCGCGTCGACACGCGCCTCGCGCAGGGCTTCAGCACCCGCGAGGCGCTCGCATACGCCGCGCCGCTGCTGCGCGCCGCCCGCCGCGGCCGCGCGCTGCAGGCCACCTGCCTGCTCGAGCTCGCAGCCGAGCGGCGCTGAGGCACCGCGCCGGCGCCCCGACCGCGCGTCGGGGCGCCCGTGAAGACAGGCACGCGCCGCCGCGGCCTGCGAGCCGGCTCGCGGCCGCGGCGCGCCAACCCCCACACGGAGACAGCAGATGTCAACGATCACCACGACGACGATCGCGGTGCAGACCGCGATCCCCGATCCGCCCGCGCGGCGCGTCACGATCCACGCCCGCCCGCGCAGCACGGCGCTCGCGCGCTACCGCGACCCGCGACCCGCGGGCGCGATCTACGCCCTCGCGTCGGTGCTCGACGACGGTCCGACCGGCTCGTGGCTGCGCGGTGAGGCGTTTCGCTCTGCGACGACACGCGTCCGAGCGGCCTTCGGCGCGCTGTGAGGACCCGCCGAACGCGCGCGGGTCGTGAGCAGCCGTGACCTGGCCCGGGGCGGCGCGGCGAGTCGACAGCCCCGACGCACACACGCGGGCGCGCGGTCGGCGCCGGCGGCGCGCGGCATGTCGGCACGGCCGCCGACGACGCATGCCCGCCCGACTCATCGGCTCCGTCCTCGGACGCTCGCACAATGAAGCAGCGATGAACGATCCTCTGCAGCCGGTCTTGGATGACATCGCCGCGCGACGTGGCGCGATCGCCGACATGGCCGGCGAGCTGCGACGGCGCATCGACGAGCTGGGCCCCTTGGCGCTTGACACACAGGCGCGTCAGGAGGCGTTCAAGGAGGTCCTGGAGGCGATCACACCTCCGGGGTTCGATCTCTTCGCACTGCCCGACAGCTGTCGGATCGACCCCGTCGATCACGCCATCGTGATCTGCGGCGCGGTCGTCGACCAGGCTCGTCGCCAGGTGGTCGGCACGATTGTCCGGGAACTCTCCCTCGACGCCGCCGACGTGAAGCATGAGTTCCTCGAGCTGCAGCGGCCATACCGAGGTGCCGGGCTTGCCACGCTGCTGCTCAAGCGCTCCTTCGACTTCTACGACACCATCGGCGTCCGTCGCGTCCTCGTACATGCCGCCCTCGAGACTGGCCGGTGGTACTGGGCCCGGCTGGGCTTTGATTTCGCGAGTCCGGGAGATCGGGCATTCGTGGCGGCGTGGGGCATCATCGCGCTTCAGGCGCTCGGCGAGCCGGTCCTTGCGCCTGATGCGCCGGCACGACGCTGGGCGCAGCTCGGCTCCGGCGATCCCGAGGCGACGGTGTCACTCCGAGAGCTCCACACGAGCATGAACGTGCTCGTGTCGGCTGCGCTGGCCGACCCCGCGACACGGCCGCAGTTCGAGCAGCTCGCCACGGCCTTCTCGACGCGGCTGCGCGCCGGATGGCTGGAGCGCGAACGATTCGTCGCGGTGGCCGAACAGAACGGCTTGGCATTCGACGACCGCGTGTCACTCGGCCGCGCGATCATGCTCACGGGAACCGATTGGCAGGGCGTCTTCGACCTGACCAGCCAGGGTGCTCGCGACGCGTTCGAGGAGGAGCTCAACAGGACGCTCAAGAAGTCGACGCGCCAGCCGTAGACAGGTGGTGGGCAAAACCACCACTGGTGGTAGGATCCACCGAAGCGAGAGGAGGAACGTTGAAGCGAGATCTCGACATCGATGCGTTGTACGGCGCGCTCGAATCCAAGAAAAGCGAACAGGCACTGAGCTGGCGCAAGCTCGCCGAGATGCTGGAGATGGACCACACCGTCTTCACCCGAATGTCTCGTGGGCAGGTCCCGCCGGTCAGCACGCTTCTGACGCTCAGCGGCTGGTTGGGCAAGCCGCTGGAGAACTTCGCCACGGGCGATGTCGCCACGCCCGACTCGCGGCACGACACGCTTGAGGCCATCCACAGCTTCCTGCGTGCCGACAAGGCGCTGGAGCCGCAGAGCGCCGACGCCATCCACTCGGTGCTCAAGGCGGCCTATGACCAGCTCGCGCAGCACGATGAGCGCGCCGAAGAGCACATCGAGTCGCCTGCGGCCGCCACGGCGCGCTGAGCATCGTCCGCACCGCGGGTCCGACACGCCGATCGAGCTCCTGTGAGGAGGATTTGGGGCGCTCCTGCTGTCGCTCTCCGAGCGCACCGCGCTCGAATTCACCGATCGCTGTCGGCTTGACCCCGTCACGCTGGCAGCCACCGGGGGTGTCCGGGTGGTCTCGATCGCGCAGCTTCCGAGCGTGCCGGCCGAGCACTTGGCGCAGCTGCACAGCGAGGATCCCGGGGCCTTCTCGGCCGCTGCCGTCTTGCGAGACGCCCGAGCGCTGATCGTCATCAACGATGCGCACCCGCCGCCGCGTCAGGCGAACTCGATCGTACGTGACGGTGAAGCTGCGACTCAGCGCCGCGGCCGCCGACGTGATCGCCCGCGCGCACGCCTGCGAGCACGGTCGCTCAGCGACTACGCCGCGCATCCCGCGCGCGCCGCCGTCGACGCGCCCGTCCAGGTCGACCGGCGCACCGCGTTGGCCTGGCGCGACGCGGCAGGCCCGCGCGTCCGACATCCCGCTCGGAGGAACCTCGACGCTCCGGCAGCTGGGGCGTGTCGCACGGGCCGGGACGATCCCCGTCGGCGACGCCCGGCGCATCGGCGATCAGCTGCGCCGGCCGACGGGCGCCGCGTAGCGACGCCGACCGGACACAGCTCCACAACGCCCGCTCGGTCGCCCGCCACCGCCGGCGGGGACGCTGGACGCGCCCCCGCCTTCACCGGACCGCCGCAGGCTCCTTACCCGACACGCGGCAGCGCGACCGCGATCAGCCGCGGCGCGGTCACTTGCGAACACGAGGATCTCCGTCCGCCTGCGAGGCTGCGACGCTGTCGGGGATGCAGGAGCGCACGATCACCGCGGCGCAGGGCGTCGCGCTCGGCGTCACCGACGACGGCGACGGGGTCCCGGTCGTCCTGCTGCACGGGCTGAGCAGCACGCGCCGCTACGTCGTCATGGGGTCAAACGGGCTGCGGCGCGCCGGGCACCGCGTCGTCAGCTACGACGCGCGCGGCCACGGTGTCTCGTCGCCGGCCCCCGCCCCGGACGCGTACGGCTACGACGAGCTGTCCGCCGACCTGCTCGCCGTGCTCGACGAGCTCGAGCTCGATCGCGCCGTGCTCGCCGGCGGCTCGATGGGGGCGCACACGATCCTGCGGCTCGCGCTCGACGTGCCCGAGCGCGTCGCCGGCCTCGTCGTCATCACCCCGGCCTACGACCCGGTCGGCTTCGAGGACGAGGCGCGGCTGGCGCGCTACGACGCGCTCGCGGAGGGCATGCGCAGCGGTGGCGTCGAGGGCTACCTCGCCGTCTACGACGTCGGCCGGCTGCCGGCCGCGTGGCGCGAGTCGGTCGCCACGTTCTTGCGCCAGAGCATCGCGCGCCACGAGCACCCCGACGCGGTCGCCGACGCGCTGCGGGCGGTGCCGCGCTCGCGCCCCTTCGAGGATCTGCACGGGCTCGAGCAGATCGAGTGCCCGGCGGTCGTCGTCGCCAGCCGCGACGAAGCCGACCCCGGCCACCCGCTTGCCCTCGGCGAGGCGTACGCGGAGCTCCTGCCGCGCGGGCGGCTCGTCGTGGAGGAGCAGGGCAAGTCGCCGCTGGCGTGGCAGGGCGGACGGCTGTCGAAGGTCATCGCGGAGCTCGCGGCCGAGGCGTGGTGAGCGGGCCGGAGCGCACGCCCGGCGGCGGCGTACGCTTCGCCGCGATGAGCGCCCCCGTGCAACCCACCGGCTACAGCGGTACGCCGCTCGTGCGAAAGCTCGGCTTCAAGCCCGGCGCGCGGGCGCACTACGTCGCCGCGCCCGACGGTTTCGCGGCCCTGCTCGGCGAGCTGCCCGACGGGGTCCGGGTCCTCGCGCGCGCGGCGGCGCCGCTGGATCTCGTCGTGCTGTTCGTGATGTCGCGTGCGGAGCTCGAGCGCAAGCTTGCCGGCTTGCACGCCAAGCTCGCGCAGGACGGGATGCTCTGGGTAGCCTGGCCCAAGCGTGCGTCGAAGGTGCCCACGGACATGACCGAGGATGTCGTGCGCGACGTGGCGCTGCCGCGCGGCCTCGTCGATGTGAAGGTCTGCGCGATCGACGCGACGTGGTCGGGCCTGAAGCTCGTCATCCGCAAGGAGCTGCGCGCATGAGTGCGGCGCCGACCGCGCGCGAGGCGGCGAGCGACCTCGCTGCGGCCGTCCCGGCCGGCGGCGCGGAGCCGTCGGGTGCGGCGGAGTCCTCGCGCGGCACCGAGCCGTCCGGTGCAGCGGAGTCCTTGCGCGGCACCGAGGTCGTGCGGCGGCCGCGCACGCACAATGCCGTCGTGCGCGTCGTCCGGCGCCTGCCGAAGCGGGCGTTTGACTTCTACTGGGGCGACGGCATCGCCGACGACGTCCCGGCCCTCGCGTACTACCTCGTGCTGTCGCTGGCGCCGTTCGCGCTCGGCCTGGCCGCGCTGGAGGCGCTGCTGCTCGAGGACGTCATCTCCGCGCTCGCCGTCGCCGAGCAGCTCAACCGCTTTTTGCCCGAGGCGATCCACGGCGACATCGACCGGCTCGTCGTCGGTACGCGCGACAACTCGCCGCTGCTGCTCGCGCTCGCGCTCTTCGCGATGCTGTGGACGACGTCGGGCGGGATCGGCGTGATCGAGCGCTGCCTGTCGCGCATGCTCGACGCTCCGCGCCACAACATCTTCCTCGGCCGGATCCGCAACCTCGGCCTCGGCGGGCTCGTCGCGATCGCCGTGATCCTCGCGTCGATGAGCATCTCGGTCGTGACGAACCTCTCCTACGAGCTGCGCCCCGGCCGCGGCTTCCCCGGTCCGATGATCCTCGTCTTCAACGGCCTCGGATCGATGGTCGTCTTCGCGATCATCTACCGCTACGCGCCGCTGACGCGGATGCGCTGGCGCTCGGCGCTGCTGGGCGGCATCCCGGGCGGCCTCGCGATCCAGATGGTGCCGGCGATCGTCGGGCTGTATGTGTCGGCGGCCGCGGGGTTCGCGGTCGTGCAGGTCTTCCTGCTGCTCGCGATCGTCCTGCTCGGCCTCTACATCGTCGCGCTGCTGCTGCTCGTGGGCGCGGGCCTCGCGGCGCGCGTCGAGCGGCGGGCGCGGGCGCGGGCGCGGGCAGCCTGACCCGACAACGACGAACTCCCCGGTCGCGCGCTGGCTACCGGGGTGGAACGTCGATCAGGTGCGATCCTGCGCGGCTGTGTGCGGTCGGCGCCTCGCGACGCCGAGCCGCCGAGCCTGGCTAGCCGTTGAGCTGCTTCTTGAGCGCCGAGGCAGCGGAGAACTTGGCGGCCTTGCTTGCGGCGATCTGGATCGTTTCACCCGTGGCCGGGTTGCGGCCCTCGCGGGCTGAACGCTCGCTCACGCTGAACTTGCCGAAGCCGGCGACGGCGCACTCGCCGCCCCCCGCGAGCTCGGCGGCGATCGCGTCGAAGGTGGCGTCGACAGCGCCCTTCGCATCAGAACCGCTGAGACCGGTCTCCGAGGCCACCTTCTGTGCGAGCTCCTGCTTGGTCATTGAGTACTCCCGAGTCGGGTTCAGATCGACCTACGCTAGCGGTTGCCCCGGCGTCTCGGGGTTTTACGGGCATCCGGAAGCTCCCAACCAGCGGCGCCCGCGTCACGCGGCGAGCGGCGCGGTGGACGATCCGGGGAGGCTGAAGCGCACCCGTGCCCCGGCGTGGGCGTCGCCGCCGGGCTCGTCGACGACCCAGATCCGGCCGCCGTGGGCCTCGACGATCGCGCGCGAGATCGCGAGCCCGAGACCGGCGCTGCCGTCGGTCCGCGACGACCGGTCGCCGCCCTGGACGAAGGCATCGAAGACGCGCTCGCGGTCGCTCGGCGCGATGCCCTCGCCGGTGTCGGCGACCTCGATCTCGACGCTCGATCCGGCGCTCGCCGCGCGCACCGTGACGCTGCCGTCGGCGGGCGTGTGGCGGATCGCGTTCTGGATGAGGTTGAACAGCACGCGCTGGATGCGCTCGGGGTTGGCGCGCGCGGGGGCCAGCGCGGGGTCGATCTCGGCGCGCACGGAGATGCCGCCGGCGCTCGCCGCCGGCCCCATGGCGGCGACGGTCTCCTCGACGAGCTCGTCGATCTGGACCTGCTGCATCGTCCACGTCACCTCGCCGGCCTCGATGCGCGTGAGCTCGAAGAGGTCGTCGATGAGCGCGCCCAGCGCGCGCACGTGGACGCCGAGCCGGCGGACGTACTCGCGGCGCGTCTCGGGATCGCCGATCTCGTCGTCGACGGCGTCCGCGAGCAGGCGCAGCGCCGTGACGGGGGTGCGCAGGTCGTGCGACACCGCGGCGATAAGCGAGCGGCGCGCCGCGTCGGCGTCTTCGTGCCGGGCCTCGGCCGCGGCGAGGCTCGCGACCATCGCCTCCACCTCGCGGGCGACCTGCGCGAGCTCGTCGTCGCCGCCGAGGTGCAGGCGCAGGTCGCGCTCGCCCGCGCCGACGGCCATGAGGCCGGCGCGCAGCGTGTCGACGTCGTCCATGACGCGGTTGGAGAGCAGGCGGGTCGCCCACAGCCCGAGCAGCGCGCCGTAGACGCCGATCGCCGCGGTGAGCAGCGCGTCGTGAGCGGAGACGAACATGAGCTGGACGAAGAGGATGAGCGTGACGGCGAGCGGCCCGAACGCGAGCGCTCCGGTGATGAGCGCCTGGCGACGCAGGCTGCCGAATCGCTCGCGATGCGCGAGCAGCGCGCGGGTCGCGGCGACCGTCGCCATCCCCAGCGGAGCGAGGATCGCGAGCGTCACGATCGCGCCGTTCAGGTCGTAGACGGCGAGCACCGCGCCCGCGACGAGCAGCGCGCAGCCGAGCGCGAGCGCGACGCCGCGTACGAGGGTCGCGCGGCTCATGGCCGGAAGCGGTAGCCGACGCCCCACACGGTCTCGACGAAGCGCGGCTGCGCGGGCTCGCGCTCGATCTTCGCGCGCAGGCGGCGGATGTGGACCGTCACGGTCGACGTGTCCGAGTAGAACGAGAACCGCCAGACCTGCTCCATGAGCTGGTCGCGCGTGAAGACCTGGCCGGGGTGGCGCGCGAGGAACAGGAGCAGGTCGAACTCGCGCTGGGTAAGCACGACCTCCTCGCCGTCGACGCGCACGCGGCGGCCGGAGGGATCGATCTCGAGCTCGCCGAAGTGCAGCGGCGGCTCGGGTCCGTCCTCGGGCGTCGGGTCGGCGCGGCGCAGGACGGCATCGACGCGGGCGACGAGCTCGGCGGGGGAGAAGGGCTTGACGACGTAGTCGTCGGCACCGAGGCGCAGGCCGTCGATCCGGTCGGACTCCTCGCCCTTGGCCGTCAGCAGGATGACGGCCACCCTGGGTCCGCCGGTCTCGCGCAAGAGGCGCATGACCTCGAGGCCGTCGAGGCCCGGAAGCATGAGGTCGAGCACGACGAGGTCGGGGTGCCAGGTCGACGCCCGGGCGAGCGCGGCGTGCCCGTCGCCGGCGATCCGCGTCTCGTAGCTGGCCCGCTCGAGATAGCGCGCGACGATCTCGGCGATGGTCGGCTCGTCATCGACGACGAGGATGCGTCCACGGCTCATACCCTGATCATCTCCCTCCGGGCGGCGCGAGGCGAGGGTGAGCGGTGACATCCCCGTGGAAGGTACGCCCGAGATCTTGCGAAACGCTCACAACGCCACCGCGCCCTCAGGTCTCGACGCGAACGCTGATCGTTGGCGAGAACATGTCGCCAAGCGACACCTTCTCGACAACGCATCGCAAGCGTTCCGGCCGGGCGTAACGCGCATCGGCATCGCGGAGCGGCGGCGCTTGTACCGCCAAACGCGACGGGGCGGCCCGAAGGCCGCCCCGTGGTCAGGTCCTGCCGGGTGTGGCGGATGCGTCAGCGCTGGAAGTGCGCGCCCTTGCGCTCGCCCTCGCCCTTGCCCTTGCCCTTGCCCTTGCCGGACTTCGCGTAGGCGTAGACGGCCGTCGCGTGCGCGGCGCCGTCGGCGAGCTGGTCGAGGCCGGTCGTGTTGATGTTCGCGATCGTGTCGCAGGCCTGGTGGTAGCAGCGGTCGTACGCCTCACCGGCCACGCCGCCGAACGTCGCCGCCTGCTCGGCCGTCTTGATGCCCTCCGCGCCCGAGAACAGGCCGCCGGCCGGGATGCCGACCGCGATGAACGGCCCGTAGTCCGAGCGACCGCTGAACGGCGTGGGCTCGGTCGCGAGCCCCTGCGACGCGAAGTAGCTCTCGAACGTCTGCTCGATGTCCGCGGAGCCGGCGGGGCCGCCGTCGTCCGGGTCCTCGGGCGTGATCGAGCCGTCGCCGTCGTAGACGAAGCGCACGAAGTTCGGCGACCCGAGCATGTCGAAGTTCAGGTTCAGCCCGATCTTCGCCAGCTCATCGGCACCGAGCGACGCCACGTAGTGCTCGGAGCCCAGCAAGCCGGACTCCTCGGCGCCCCAGAACGCGAACCGCACCGGGTTGGCGGGCGCCTTGTCGCGGGCCATCTCCTCGGCGATCGCGAGGATCGTGCCCGAGCCTGAGCCGTTGTCGTTGATGCCGGGCCCCTCGATGACCGAGTCGAGGTGCCCACCGACGACGACCGTCTTGCCGGCCTTCTTGGCGTTCTTCGGCGCGAGATCCGCGAGCACGTTCCACGTCGGCCGCGTCTCGGATTCGGTCTGGGTCGTGATCGAGACCGTCGTGCCGGCCGTCGCCAGCTCCTGGCCGAGCGGGAAGCTCACGCTGATCGCGGGGATCGTCGCCGGTGCGCCGAGCGTGCCGGCGAACAGGTCGGTGCGATCCGCGCCGCCGTTGCCCTGGTTGAAGATGATCGCCCCCGCGGCGCCGGCCTCCGTCGCGTTTTTCACCTTGTCGCCGAACGGGCAGGTGCCCCGCTGCAGCAGCGCGATGTTGCCGCTGACGAAGGACGCGAAGTCGGCGTCCTCGCAGCCGGACGTGACGACGCTCGGATCCGCGAGGTTCACGTCGACGGCCTGCACGGCGCCCGTCGCGGTGCCGTTGCCCGAGTAGTTCATCACCTCGAAGTCCTCGCCCTCGACGAACGGTGTGTCCGGCTCGTCGGAGGTGCGCGAGAAGGATGCGGGGCCGGTCGCGCGGTAGAAGTCGAAGTCGAACTGCTGGACGCTTACGTCGAGGCCGGCGGCCTCGAGGCGACCGACGACGTAGTCGCGCGACGCGCGGTAGCCGGGCGTGCCGGACGCGCGCGTGGAGCCGTTGGCCGTCGCGATGTTCTGCAGCGCCTGCAGATGCTGGCCGATGCCCGCGGCGCTGACGGCGTCGCGCAGCTTCCGCGACACCTGGTTGGGATCCTGCGCCGCAGACGCGACGGGCGCGATCAGCAGGGTCGCCGTGAGCGCGCCGATCAGCGCGCGGACGGCTCGAATGGCTGGGGTCATGGGTGCCTCCTTGGATTGCCGATCCTCGACGGCTACCCGTCGCCCGATCGGCGAATCGCGCGAACCGGTCGCCGGGCGTAGCATCCGGCGTCCTGCCATGAGCACCGAGGCTTCCGCGATCGCCCATGAGGACCGTCTCGCCGAGCTGCGTGCTTCGGCCAAGGGCTGGCACGGCGTCCAGCTCGCGGCCCTCGGCTTTATCGGCCTGTGCGGGGTCATCAATCCGGGTGAGAGCTCGAACCCCGAGGGACTGCAGTTGCTCGCCGGCACGCTCATCCTCGTCGCGTTCGTCGCCGCCTGCCTGGGTATCTACTACGTCGGCAAGGCCGCGTGGCCGATCTACGGCGCGCAGCCGCTGTCCGTCGCCGGCGCCGATCAGACGGTGGTCGACCGCGCGAGCGCCCAGCTGAAGCGCGGCCTCACCCTGACGTTCGTGTCGATCGCGCTGACGGCCCTGGCCGCGACCAGCTCGTGGTGGCCCACCGAGGACGCCGGCGCGGGCGCGACGGTCGAGGTCCAGGCCGCCGGGGGCCAGACCGTCTGCGGCGAGCTCGCGGACAGCATCCGGGCCGGCACGGTGCGCGTCGTCACCGACGACCAGCCCGTCGACGTACCGGCCGGGCAGGTCGCCAGCGTGCGGCCCGTCGGCAGCTGCTGAAACGACGGCGACGCTCGACGCAGCCGGCGGCCGGGCGCGGAGGCGGTCAGGCCCAAGGTTTAGACATGCCATAATCTCGTTCGTGGCACCACTCACTCGACGCAAGCTCCTCGGATCGGCCTCCGCCCTCGGGCTCGGGGCCGTCGCCATGCACGCCACCGTCCCGCACTCCCACGACGGTACGGCGGCAGCCGCCGAACCGCACGACATGGGCGCGACGGACGCGGCGGGCGAACCGAACTCGGCGCACGGTAGCCACGCCGCGTTTCGCGGGGGAGAGGTCGACCACAAGCGAAACGGCTTCGACCCGCACCTCATCGTCCGCGACTTCGACTGGGGCAAGACGAGCAAGCTGCCCGACGGTCGCACGCTGCGCGAGTGGACGATCGTCGCCGCCGAGAAGGAGGTCGAGCTCGCGCCCGGCGTGAAGTTCCTGGCGTGGGCGTACAACGGGCGCATCCCCGGTCCGACGCTGCGCGCGAAGGAGGGCGAGCGGCTGCGGATCCGCTTCCTCAACGGCGGCAGGCACCCGCACACCATCCACTTCCACGGCATCCACACCGCGCCCGCCGACGGCATCCTCGGCCTCGGTGCCGGCGAGATCGCGCCCGGCGAGTCCACGGTCTATGAGTTCGACGCCCTGCCGTTCGGGCTGCACCTCTACCACTGCCATGTGCGCCCGCTCGCCGAGCACGTCGCCAAAGGCCTCTACGGCGCGTTCATCATCGACCCGAAGGACGCCCGCGAGGACGCGGACGAGCTCGTCATGGTCATGAACGGCTTCGACACGAACTTCGACCGCGCGAACGAGCTGTACGCGGCGAACACGATCGGCTTCGCCTACTCCGAGCGCCCGATCCGGGTCAAGCGCGACGAGCTCGTGCGGCTGTACCTCGTCAACATCCTCGAGTACGACCTCCTGAACTCCTTCCACCTGCACGGCAACTTCTTTCACTACTTCCCGACAGGCACGTCCAGGACCCCGGTCGAGTTCACCGACACCGTGATGATGTGCCAGGGCCAGCGCGGGATCCTCGAGATGCGCTTCCCCTACACCGGCAAGTACATGTTCCACGCCCACCAGTCGGAGTTCACCGAGCTCGGCTGGATGGGGTTCTTCGAGGTCACCGACTGACCCATGGAAGCCGGCAACCCCACCGCCGACCTCGACACCGGCGCCACCCGCCGCGTGCCCGGCTGGCTGCTCGCCGTCGTCCCGCTGCTGCTGATCGCGCTCGCGATCGGCTCGTTCATCGCCCTCGACGGGCCTGGCCTCGGCGAGCGCCGCGGGCCGCCCGTCGAGGAGCTCTCCTTCGAGCGCACGAAGCTCAGCCCCGGCACGATCGCGCTGACCGTCCGCAACGACGGTCCGGACGCGGTCACGGTCGCGCAGGTCATCGTCAACGACGCGTTTGCGTCCTTCACCGGCGCCGACCGAGCCGATCGGGCGCCTGAAGACCGAGACGATCACCGTGCAGCAGCCTTGGATCGAGGGCGAGGCGTACGAGGTCGCCCTGCTCACGAGCGCGGGGACCACGATCGCGCACGAGATCCCGGCGGCCGTCCAGACGCCGTCCGCCGATGTCGGCTTCTTCGGCCTCATGGCGCTGCTCGGCATCTACGTCGGCGTCATCCCGATCGCGCTGGGCATGTTGTGGCTGCCGTGGATCCGGCGGATCCCGCCCTCGTGGCTGCGCTTCGTCATGGCGCTCACCGTCGGACTGCTCGGCTTCCTCGCGATCGACGCGGCGCTCGAGGGGCTCGAGCTCGCCGGTCAAGGCTCGCAGGCCTTCGGCGGCCAGGCGCTCGTCTTCATCGGCGCCGCCGTCGCCTTCCTCGCGCTGACCGCTGTCAGCGCGTGGCTGCGCGACCGCCGCCGCTCTGCCGCCGACAAGGGCGCGAGCGCGGCCTCGCTCGCGACGCTCATCGCCGTCGGGATCGGCCTGCACAACCTCGGCGAGGGGCTCGCGATCGGGACCGCCTACACGACCGGCGCGCTCGCGCTCGGCGCGTTTCTCGTCGTCGGCTTTGCGCTGCACAACACGACCGAGGGCCTCGCGATCGTCGCGCCGATCGCCCGCTCCAAGCCGACCCTGGCACGACTCGGCGCCCTCGGCCTCATCGCCGGCGCGCCCGCCGTGCTGGGCGCGTGGATCGGCGCCGCCGCGTTCAACACCTCCGTCGCGGCGTTCCTCTTCGGTGCCGGTGCCGGCGCGATCGTCCAGGTCATCGTCCAGCTCGCGCCGTCGCTGCGCGACGAGCAGGGACGCACGCTGCACCCGCGTGCGGTCGGCGGACTGCTCGCCGGGCTCGCGCTCATGTTCGCCACCGGCCTGCTCGTCAGCGTGTGATGGCCGCCTCGAGCACCGGTCGCTCACATGCGATCGAGGACTACGCGAAGTCGATCTACTCGCTTGCGCAGCGCGCGAACGGGGGCCCGGTGACGACGAACGCGCTGGCGGAGCGCTGCGGCGTCACGCCGGCGTCGGCGTCGGCGATGGTCAAGCGGCTCGCCGAGCTCGAGCTCGCGATCCACGAGCCCTACCACGGCGTGCGCCTGACGCCCGCGGGCGAGCGGCTCGCGCTGGAGATGCTGCGTCACCACCGGCTGCTCGAGCTCTACCTCGCCGAGCACCTCGACGTCCCGTGGGATCGCGTGCACGAGGAGGCCGAGGCGCTCGAGCACGTCCTGTCGGAGGATCTCGAGGCGCGGATCGCCGCGAAGCTCGGCAACCCGACGCACGACCCGCACGGCGACCCGATCCCGGACTCGGACCTCGTCATCGACGAGGGCGAGACCGAGGCGCTGAGCACCGTCGCAATCGGCGCCGGCGGGCGCTTCGTGCGGGTGTCCGACTCCGATCCGCAGATGCTGCGCTTCCTCGCCGAGCAGGGCATCGCGATCGGCGACCGCTGCGTCGTCATCGCCCGCCAGCCCTTCGACGGACCCATCACGGCGCGCTTCGGCGAGGCCGAGCACGTCCTCGGCCGCACGCTCGCCCGCGCGATGCGCATCCAGCTCGACTGAGCGCCGAGCGCAGCCGAGCCGGGACCGCGGCCCGCGCCACAGCCGCGCGCCGGGCCGCTGTCGGTGACAGGCCCCTGGTCGCGCGACCAGTGTGCGCCCGTCAAGACTTGACGGGTCCCGGACAGGGGCATAGTTTGGTCCGCCGTGAGCACGACCTCGACGGCAGCCAAGGCGACCGCCACCGGCACCGCATCGCGCAACGTCGATGGTGTCGCCATCGCGATCACGGTGTTCAGCACGATCAAGCTGTGGGGACGCGCGTTCCTGCCCGTCCTCTTCGCCGTCACGAAGCGCCAGCCGAAGCTGACGAAGACGCTCGTCGATCTCTCGTTCATCCACTTCGCGCGCTGGTCGATGGTCCACGAGATCCCGTACAACGGGCCGCCGCAGCCCAAGCAGAAGCTTCGCTACACGCACATGTATTTCGAGAGCAACTTCAACGGCGGCTGGGAGGAGTACATCGACGCGTTCTCCCACATCCTCACGAGCGGCATGGCCGCGTTCTGGGGCAGCTCGTACGGCTTCCCGAAGGCGCTGCCGGTGAGTCCGTTCAAGGACTACATCAAGGTCAACGAGACCGAGGCCTGTCACTACTACTCGGCCTATCCCGCGGCGACGAGCACGATGATCAAGACCGCACTGGACCTCGACGGCAAGCTCGCGCCGCTGAAGCGCAACGCCGCGAAGATGGAGCCCGACGCGTTCGCCGCCGCGTACAAGAAGATGCTCACCGACGCCCAGCGCTCGCTATGAGCGACCCCAACGTCTCGGGCCAGGCGTCGGGCTTCCTCGCGATGACGCCGATCAAGCCGGACGAGCTGGCCGACCTCCGCGGGTACCTCGAGGGCTTCCGCGAGCGCGGCGAGCGGCCGTTTGAGGCCGTCGGGCGCACGCACATGGCACGCTTCGTCATCGTCACCGACTTCCACAACGACCCGAAGTGGAAGCAGCGCAAGGCGGAGCACCTCGCGGTCCCGGCGCTCTGCTTCTCGAGCAACCTCGACGGCGACATCGACAGCTATCTCGACGACCTGGCCAGGGCGTTTGCGCCACACGTCGCCGGGATCTGGGGGCGCTGCTTCGGCGGGCCGACGGAGGCCAAGGACCTCAAGGCCTACCTCAAGCACAACCAGATCGGCTGCGGCTTCTTCTACGCCGCCTACGGCACGGCGACGGTGCCGGAGGTGAAGGCGAGCCTCGCGCAGCGCGACCAGCTCGTGGCGTTCGCGACCCGCACTCAGGGCATGCAACCGGCCGAGCTGCAGCAAGCCTTCATCGAGGAGTTCTCAGGCTGATGGCCACCGCATCGACCCACATCGACCTGCGCGACCTCCAAGGCGACATCCTGCGCGCCTACGGCAACGACTTCGACCACACGTCGTACGCCTTCGTGCACATCGACTGTGAGCCCGAGCAGGCCCGCGCATGGTTCTCGGATCTGCTGGACCACGTCACGACAGCCGAGCCCTGGACGAAGGGCAAGCCGGACACGACGCTGAACGTCGCGGTCACGGCGCCCGGCCTGAAGGCGCTCGGCGTGTCCGACGCGGTCATCGGCACGTTCTCGAGCGAGTATCGCGAAGGCATGGCCGGCCGGGCGGGGCGGCTCGGCGACACCGGCGTCAACGATCCCAAGGGCTGGGAGCAGGGCCTCGGCACGAACGAGGCGCATGTGCTGCTGACCATCAACGCCCAGGAGAAGGCCGACCATCAGCGCGCGCTCGGCCTCATGGCCCAGGCGATGGACGCCGCCGGCGGCCTGCGAATCGTCTACCAGTGCGACACCGCGCTGCTGCAGGGCGCGCGCGAGCACTTCGGCTACGCGGACGGTTTCGCCCAGCCGGCCGTCGAGGGCGCGAGCGACGTCAAGGCGCCCGGGGGAGGCGTGCTGGAGAAGGACGGCCGCTGGCGCGCGCTCGCAACCGGCGAGTTCGTGCTCGGCTACCCCGACGAGGACAGCCGCGACGACCCCAAGCGGCGGTTGCCCGCCGCGCCTGCCGACCCGCTCGGCAAGAGCGGCACGTACATGGTCTGGCGCAAGCTCTACCAGGACGTCGCGCTGTGGCGCCGCGTGCTGCGCGCCGCCGCGAAGCTCTACACCGGCGGTGACGAGCACAAGCTCGCGGCGAAGGTCGTGGGGCGCTGGGAGGACGGGACGCCGCTCGTCACGCACCCCGACAAGCCCGACCCTGACTTCGATCCATCCAAGCGCAACGCGAACGACTTTCGCTACGACGGCGATCTCGACGGCCTGCGCTGCCCCGTCGGCGCACACATCCGGCGGTCGAATCCGCGCGACGCGCTTGGCTTCGAGTCCGCGCTGACGTTCCGCCATCGCATGATCCGCCGCGGGATGCCGTACGGCGATCCGCTGGCCCCGGGCGTCCTCGAGGACGACAAGACCGACCGCGGCCTCGTGTTCGTGAGCTTCCAGGCGAGCATCTCGCGCCAGTTCGAAGCCGTTCAGATCCAGTGGCTCAACGACGGCAACATCTTCGGCCTCGGCCACGACAAGGACTTCCTGCTCGGCGATCCAAACGGGGTTGGCAAGATGACGATCCAGGGCAAGCCGCCGTTCTTCCTCTCGCCGCAGGAGGTCTTCGTGAAGACCCGCGGCGGCGAGTACCTCTACGTCCCCGGCATGAGCGCGCTCGCCGCGCTCGCCGACGGGACGGCCGGCTGATGGGCCTCGACGACGAGATCCGCGAGCGCTTCATGGACGCCTCCGACAAGCTCGCGGAGGAGGTCTCGAGCATCGCCGGGCAGGTCGCCGACAAGGCGGCGCCGGGGCTGTTTCGGTTCATGCGCAAGCACAAGCCGATCATCTCGACGAAGGACGTGACGGTCGTCGCGCTCGCCGAGGACGTCAGGGAGGTGCTCGGCGATCCGGCGCGCTTCACGGCCGGGCTGTACGGGCCGAAGATGGAGGCCGTCACCGGGCCGTTCATCCTCGGCGTCGACGACACGCCGCTCTATCACCACGATCACGCCGCGATGGACCGCGCCGTGCGCCCGGCGGACATGGCGCCGCTCGGCGACGCGATGCTCGGCTACGCCCGCGATCTCGTCGCGGCGGCCGGCGACGAGATCGACGTCGTCACGCAGCTCGCCGACCCCGCGCTCATCCGCGCGATCGACGACTACTTCGGCACGCCCGGGCCGGACGCCGAGACCCAGGCGCGCTGGGCGCGCGACATCTTCTGGGAGCTCTTCATCAACGTCAACAACCTCGCCGAGACGCGCGAGCGAGCGCTCGCCGACGCGGCCGAGTGGCGCACGCACCTCGACGGGCTCATCGACGCGCGCAAGGCCGCGATCGCGGCCGCCGAGGACGTGCCCGACGATGTCCTCACGCGCTTGCTGCGCTTCCAGGACGAGGGCGAGCCGAACTTCCACGACATCTCGATCCGCCACAACATCCTCGGCAACATCGTCGGCTGGATCCCGACCGTGTCGAACTCGATGGCCCGCGCGGTCAACGTCCTGCTCGAGCGCGAGGACGAGCTCGAGGGCGCGCAGGCCGCGGCGCGCGCCGGCGATCGCGATCTCGTCGCCCGGTACGTGTGGGAGGCGCTGCGCTTCAGCCCGCAGAACTTCGCGCTGCTGCGCCTCGTCGAATCCGATCAGGTCATCGCCGCCGGCACCAAGCGCGAGACGAAGGTCGCGGCCGGCTCGACGGTGTTCGCCGCGACCCTGTCCGCCATGCACGACGAGCGCGCCGTCCCGGATCCCGAGGAGTTCAAGGTCGACCGTCCCTACAGCGACTACATGCTCTTCGGCTACGGGCTGCACACCTGCTACGGCCAGCAGATCGTCAAGAACCAGCTGCCGGCGTTGATGACGGCGCTGCTCGAAGGCCCGACGATCAAGCGCGCCGGCAGGCTCAAGTGGGACGGCCCGTTCCCGTCGCGCATGGCCGTCCGCTTCGACGACGACTGACGCCGTCGGCGGTAGCTGAATCCTTGCTGCAATCCAGCAGCAGCGCCGCTAGTATGCAGGCATGAGTGTGGCGGTCACGGTTCGCGACGTTCCCGACGAGGTTCGCGACGAGCTCGCTGCCCGCGCAGCACGCGCCGGCAAGTCGCTGCAGGAGTACCTTCGCGGCATGTTGATCGAGGCAGCCGGACGCCCGCCGGTCGCGGACGTCGTGGCACGGGCGCGCGCGCGCGTCGCGGCGACCGGGGTGCGCGTCGGTGCCGACGCGATCCTCGCCGCGCGCGACGCCGACCGGCGGTGAGCCACCGCGTCGTCTGCGACGCCTCGGCACTTGTGGCGTTGCTTCTCGACGGCGGGCCTGACGGCCTCTGGGTCACGGCAGCGCTCACCGACGCCGCGCTCGCCGCACCGAGCATCGTGGAGTACGAGACGGCGAACGTCATCCGCCGCCACGCGGTCGCGGGGCTCGTCAGCGCCGACCAAGCCGCGCAGGCCCACGCGGACCTGCTCGATCTCGCGATCGAGCAGTGGCCGTATGAGCTCCTCGCCGCCCGTTCCTGGGAGCTGCGCGCGAACCTCTCGATCTACGACGCGAGCTACGTCGCGGTCGCCGAGCTGACGGGCTCGACGCTCGTGACGCTCGACCGGCGGATCGCCACAGCGCCGGGCGTGCGCTGCGCCATCGCGATGCCCTGACGCGCCGGCGCACGTCGCGACGACGTCGAGCGTTCGGGCGCGCGTCCCGTGCTCTCAGCCTGGATCCAGGCTCAGACGAGCGCGCTCTCCGGGAGGATCCGCTTCGGCGGGATGAGCATGATCCCGCGGCCGCCGTGGTCGGCGAGCTCCGTGCCGACGCCGAGGATTGCGAGCTCGAGCTGGCTCGGGAGCGCGTAGGCGTCCGCGCTGGCGTAGCTGACCTCATAGCCCATGTCTGCCAGTGCGGCGATCGTCAGCCGGCTCAGCGGGTTCGGGCCGCCGTTGAGGAAGCCGGTCATGAGCTCGTTGCCGAAGACGGCCTCGCGCCAGTGCGCGTCGCGCGTACCGGGACCGCCGACGTTCGCCAGCGGCACGGCGCGCGTCGCGGCGCCACCGGAGAGCGTCGCGAACTCGCGCATCGCGTCGGCGCCCGTGAACGTCGGGTTGACGGTGCCGGCGCCCTGGCGCAGCCCGAGCTCGTCCCAGTTCGTCCCGAAGCCGAGCACATGGCCCATCTCGTGGGTGATGACGCTCACGAGGCTGCCGTCGGACTCCATCGTCGCGAGGTCGGCGGAGTCGAACTCCATGACGCCGGCGGCGGGCAGGAAGCTGCCGGGCCGCAGCCGGGTCGGACCGGCTTGGCCGAGGATTCCGCCGCGACCGTCGATCGCCATCCCGCTCGCGTCGATGACGATGTCGTCGACGGTCTCGCCGTCGACGATCACCGACGGGACGTCCGCCGTGATGATCCGCGACCAGCGCGTGGCGGCCGTCGCGAACGCGGCCTGCTGGGCGCCGGTCAGCCCGCCCCGGAAGCGGACGTCGATGACGAACGCGGGCTCCTGCAGCGTCGCGGTCTCGAGCGTGAGGCTCCAGCTCGCGATCGTGCCGGCGTCGTGGAAGTCGCGGTCGTCGACCTCGAGCGTCCAGCGGCCCTCGGCGTGGCAGCCGTGTAGGTCGGTGAGGTCGCCGTGCGGGCGAAAGCGGCCGGCGAAGGGCGCGACCGCGTCGCCGATCGCGACCGGCGCGACGGGGTCGAAGACCGTCTCGCGAAACTGGTCGCCGTGGCCGCCGCGGCGGCTGGCCAGCACGACGCGCGTGCCGTTCGGCCCGAGCAGGCTGAGCGCGAGGTCCCCGTTCCACTCGTGGTCGAGGTCGACGCTGACCGACAGGTGCGCGACCGCGCCGTCGGAGATACCCGCGACCTCGATCGAGGCGCTCGTCACGGCGGGCGGCCCCGACGCGATCGGAACCGCCTCTGAGCTCGCGAACTCGTGGCGCATCCGCGGCAGTCAAGCAGACGCGGCCGACGCCATTGCGCCGGCTTCGCGGCGCGACAACGCTCAAAGCGCCGATCGCCGGCGGCCGATCGGGCCGCTCGCGAGCTGACCGGCGAATAGGGTGACGCCGCGTGGACGACGACCGGCGCTGGCGCCTGCTGAGCCTGCCGGTCAGCGGGTGGATCCTCTACGACTTCGCGAACACGATCTTCTCGTTCGTCGTCGTCACGCGCTACTACAACGACTGGATCATCGAGGAGCGCGGGCAGCCGGACATCTACGTCGGGCTCATGGTCGCGTCCGTGTCCGTCGTGCTCGTCGTGCTGCTGCCGCTGCTCGGCGCCCTGGCCGACCACCTGGGCCGCCACAAGCCGATCCTCATCGCGTTCACGCTGCTCAGCGTCCTCGCGACCGGCCTGCTTGGCGTCATCGACTCGGTCCTGCTGGCGCTCGTCGTCGCCGCGATCGCGACCATCGCGTTCAACAGCGCCGACTCGCAGTACCACCCGCTGCTGAGCGTCGTCGCACCCGAGCGCCGGCGCGGGCGCGTGTCGGGGATCGGCGTGGCGGTCGGCCTGCTCGGCGGCCTGACGGCGCTCGTCGTGCTCGGGTCGATCGTCGAGGACGGCCATGCCCAGCGAGCGTTCCTGCCCGCCGCCGCGATGTTCCTCGTCTTCGCGCTGCCGTGCTTCTTCTTGGTTCGCGAGCGCCGTCGCCCGGCGCCCGACCTCGACGCGCCGCCGTCGCGTCCCTTCAAGCAGCTCGCGGCCACCGTTCGCCGGGCGCGCGGCGCGCCACACGGGCGGCTGCTGCTCGCGCGCTTCTTCTACGTCGACGCGATCGCGACGGTGCTGGCGTACCTCACCGTCTACGCCCGTCGCACGGGCGACTTCGACGGCGACTCGATCGACATGGTGCTCGCGATCTCGGCGCTCGCCGGGATCGTCGGTGCGCTGGGCGGCGGGATGCTCGCCGAGCGGATCGGCCCCAAGCGCGTTGTCCTCGGCACGCTCCTCATCGCGGTCGTGGCGCTGCTCGCGGAGGCCATCACGGGCTCCGGCGAGCTGCTGTGGGTCGTCGGGCCGCTGCTCGGGATCGTGCTCGGGTCGCTGTCGGCGGTCGATCGCGTCTTCCTGCTGCGGCTCGTGCCGCCGGAGCGCCGCGGCGAGGACTTCGGCCTGTACGCGCTCGTCGGCAAGCTTTCGACGGGCTTCGGGCCGCTCGTGCTGTGGGGCGGCACGATCCTCGTGATGAACGAGCTCGTCGGCCTGTCGAAGTTCGACGCCAGCCGCGTCGCGGTCGTCGTGCTCGCGGGGTCGGCGCTGCTCGGCTGGTTCATCCTGCGCCCGCTGTCAGACGAGATGCTCTACGCGCCAGCCCCCGAAGAACTCACCGCGTAGCGCGGCGGATTCGCGAGAGATGGGCGCCCGCAGCCGCGTGCGACGCGGCGCGCCGCGGGCTGGCTTGCGGGAGGACGAAGACGTCGGCGTGCGCCGCTACGACACGCAAGCCGCGCTGCGGGCCGCCGAGTGCACGCCTGCGCCCGCCGATGGTCCTGCTCGTCGCCGCACGCGGGCGTGATCGCTCAGCTCAGGCCACCGACCAGAGGGCGCCGTCGCCGACCGGCCGATGGCGCACGCGGGCGTCGGCGGTCGCGGCGATGAGCTCGGTCTCGGTCTTGGCGAGGTCCGGCGGCTCGAGGTGCGGGGCCATGACCGCGGCGACCTCGGCCGTCGTCAGCGGGTAGGGGAAGGCGGCGAGGACGTCGACGGGGTCCTCGGCCGGCGGGCGGCGCGTCAGCGTCGGGTCGAGGTTCGCGACGACGACGTCGTAGGCCTCGATCGGCTGAAAGCCGCCGGCCTCGAGCCGACGGCCGTCCTCGGCCTCGAAGATCAGCGACGGCGCCGTGTAGCGCACCGCGCCGTCGGAGTTCGCCGCGCGCTCCTGGAACTCCGTCGGCGAGCCGGCGGCGGTGCGAGCCCGGGCGCGGTCTGCTTCGTAGGCGGCGCGCACGCCGGGGTCCTCGATCGCGCCGGCGATCGCCGCAGCGTCGAGGCCGTCGACGGCGCAGAGCGCGGCGCGCAGGTGCTCGGGATCGTCGAAGACCCCCGGCGTCGTGAACTGGGCGGTCTGGAGCGCGCGAAACGCGCCATCCTCGTGCTCGGGCGTCGCGAGGCGCGTCGCGACGACCGCCCGGCAGGCCGGTGACGTCGCGCTCAGCCGCGGCTTCGGCGCGACCGCGAACGGCATCCCGAAGCGCCGGAACGTCGTGTAGCCGATCGCCATCTGCTTGGGCGTGTAGCCGAGCTTGGCGTACCGCGACGCGTTCTCGGCGAGGCCGATCATGACGAGCGTCCAGCGCAGCTGATCGCCGTAGCGCCAGCGCAGCGTCGTGAGCGCCGGCGAGGCCGAGTAGGCCCACGGGCAGCCGGGATCGGAGAAGTGGGTGACCGTCGATCATGCGCGTCATCGTCGCAGGTGGGAGGACCCGGCCGATCGGGCCTTTGCACGCAAATCTGCAGCGTGCAGGGCTTTTCGCTGGTAGAACGACGCATGGCCGAGTTGCCCGGCCTCAGGGACGGGCGAGCGGGGGGAACCAAGCGGCGGCCCGGCAGGGTCATGGGGCCGCCAGGGGGCGGTCGCTCGCAGCGATGCGGCGTCGCGCGTGCGCGCGCGAGCCGGTCAGCTCACCGCGCAGGCCAAAAACCAACGGGGAGACGATGAGCACACCGAGACCGATACGTCGGCGCCTTCGCGCGCTGTCTGCGCCCGTGGGCGTGCTGCTTGCATGCGCCCTCGCGCTGCCCCAGGCGCTGGCCCGTTCGGCGCCACCCGCCGAGCTGTCGTCGAACGCGGCGGCGGACGCCTCTCGGTCGGCGAGAGCCGCGGCGGTGCGGGGCGTGCTCGTCGCCGCGGTCGGCGCGACCATGGCGCAGCGCGCGCCCGCGGCCGTCGCAGGGGGAGCGTTCGCCCGTGGCGAGCACGCCGGCGCGGCTCGCCTGTTCACGCGCGTCGCCGCGAACGTGACCCGCAAGCTCAAGTACTTGGCCGCGCTCAGGCGCCTGCCGCCGCTCGCCGTCCGGCGCGTCATCGCCGCGGGCAACCGCATCGCCCGGGCGCCGTACATCTATGGCGGGGGACACGGCAACTGGAACTCCGGTGGGTATGACTGCTCGGGCTCGATCTCCTACGCGCTGCACGGCGGCGGCCTGCTCGACACGGCTATGGCGTCCGGCGGCTTCATGAGCTGGGGCGACCCCGGTCCCGGCCGCTGGATCACGATCTACGCGAACCCCGGCCACGCGTTCATGGTCGTCGCCGGCCGGCGCTTCGACACGACCGGCCGCGAGCAGACCGGCTCACGCTGGCAGTCCGCCATGCGCGACACGTCGAGCTACGTGGTGCGCCACCCGCCGGGCCTCTGATCGTTCGGGGTTCGGCGCTCAGCCCAGCCCACCCACCGCCGGGGAGAGCGAGAGCTCAGCGTCCGCAGCAGCGCTTGTACTTCGCGCCCGAGCCGCACGGGCACGGGTCGTTGCGGCCCGGCGCGTCCGGAGCGACGACGCCGCCGAGCGCGTCGGAGACCGCGGTGCGCAGCGTGGCGAGGCCCGCTGCGTCGAGCTCGAGCTCGACGTCCTCGCGCTCGTCCGTCGAGGCGAGGAAGCGCAGCACCGCGCCATCGCCCGCGCGGCTGGCGACCTCGAAGCCGCCCGCCGATGCCCGCCACGCGAACGGCGCCGTCGCGATCGCGGTTCGGAACGCGCGCGCGGCGTCGGCGCGCATGCCGTGGTTGTGCTGGTCGGCGGCACCGTCCTGCGCGACATGCGCGAACTCGACGACGAGCGACGGCGGCGCGCCGAACGCGATGATCGCGAGCTCGTCGGTGACGCTCAGCCGGCGCGGCGAGCCCAGCGCGCTCCAGGCCGTGCGGGCGCGCTTGCGGGCGGTCGCGGCGGCGGGGAGGCTCGCGGTGAGGGTGTGGGCGCGCTCGGCGGCACCGAGCGCGGCGGGAGACTGGCGCGCAGCGGCCGCCATCGCGAGCGTCGCGTAGACCTCGCCGGCCTGCACGCTCTCGCCCTCGCCGCGGCTCTGCAATCCGCCGAGGGCTTGCATGCCGGCGGTCACGGCGACCTCGACCGCCTGCGTGTTCAGCGCCGCGTGCGCGAGCTGCGCGAACGCGCTCGTCGTGTGCGCGTGCAGCGGCCCGACGGACGCGGAGAACGCCTTGATCGCATCGGTCAGGGACCCGAGCTGATCGGCGTCGCGCCCGGCCTGGCGCTGTACCTCGGCGAGCTTGTAGAGCGCGAGCCCCGCGACCTCGCTCTCGTCGCCGAGCTCGGCGACCGCGCGCTCGGCCAGGTCGCGCACGACGGCGATGCCCTCCTCGACGTCGCCGTCGGCGAGCAGCGCGAAGGCGCGCTCACCCGCGGCGTCGATCGCCTCGGGGTGAAGCTCCTCGTGCTCGGACTCGCTGGACTCGAGGCGGGTCGTCACGAACCGCTAACCGGCGTGCGTGCCGCAGCCACCGGTGCCGCAGCAGCCCATCTCGGCCGCCATGCCCGCGCCGTTGCGCACGTACTTGCGCTGGCCGGCCATCGAGTTCGGCACGAGGAAGGTCGACAGCAGGCGCTCGGTCTCGGCCGATGCGCAGGTCGGGCAGGCAGGTAGTGGTGCATCGAAGCGCGACAGGTCGTCGAAGCGCTCGTCGCATGCCTTGCATGCGTAGTCATAGATGGGCACGGGCTGATCGTGGCGGCGCGGGCCCCTGCTGTCAAGCGCGAGCCCAGGCTGCGACGAGCTCGTCGAAGAACGCCTCGACGACGTCGCGCGGCTGGGCGCCGGCGAACTCGGCGACCACCTCGCCGTCGCGAAACGCCTTCACGGCCGGCACGTTGCGCACCTCGTAGCGCTGCCACAGCGCGGGGCAGAGGTCGATGTCGACCTTCGCGAGCACGACCTCGCCCTTGCGCGCGGCCGCCGCGGCCTCGAGCAGCGGCGCCAGCGCGAGGCACGGCTGACACCACGGCGCCCAGAAGTCGACGACGACGGGCATGACGGTCGAGCGGTGGAGCACAAGGGGCTCGAACGAGCGTTCGCTAACCTCGATCACGGACACGGCGCCACAGGCTACGCACCGCTGGCAGCGCGCCGCGCTCCGTCGCTCATGGCGCCGCGCGATGAGGGCTGTGGCGGATGGCACAGATGCCGTCGGCGCCAACTGCGACAGTCCCGGTCCGATTCAGGCGGTCGCGTGTTCATGCTCGCGACTCGGGCGCCAGCTGCCGATAAGACTCGCACGACTTCCCGCACAGGCTTCGAACCAGGACTCCCAAAACCACATGATCCAAGATCCCATGCGCTACTCCCTGCAGCTCGAGATGCTCGAGCAAGACGGCGTGCTCGGCGACGAGCACGCGATCGAGCTGCTGCGCGGCGAGTTCGCGCTGGCCCAGAACGCCGGCCGCTTCAACAAAGTCACGGCCGGTCAGATCCAGCTCGGCACGGTGTCGCGCGACACGCCTCAAGAGGGCGTCACGCGCTATGCCGTGGAGCTCCTCATCTCCGAGCGCCACACGGGCATCGACGACGAACGTGCCGAGGCAGCGCTGTGCCAGGCGTTCACGGACGCGCTCAACGCGTCGTACTTCCTGCGCATCTGCGAGGACGCGCTCAGGATGGCGCTCGTCGCCCGCGCCCCGGCCGGCGCGCGGTCGCCGTCGGCCGCCTGACGCGCGCCGCGGCGCCAAGCCCCGTTCGCCGCCCGGGCGGGTTGTCACACTTCACGCCGTGATCGTCTACCACGGCACCACGATCGAGCACAAGGAGTCGATCGAGCGCGAAGGCCTGCGCCAGAACACCTACGTCGCGGCCACCCGCGCGCTCGCGGAGGAGTGGGCGCGCACGCGCGGCTTTGAGCGCGGTTCGGACGGCTACGTCATCTTCGAGGTCGACGTCCCGGACGCGGCCGTCGTCGAGAGCAAGAGCTGGTGGTGGGCGGAGGGCCAGATGCTGCTGCCGTTCGGCGCGCCGGCCGAGGGGCTCGTCGCGCTCGCGCACGAGGACTACGGCGCCGAGCCCGAATAGGCCAAGTCGACGGGCTCGGTCGGCGCCGGCTCGACGAAGAACGCCGTCGCGGCCCGCGAGGTCGTCGACGACGATTCCCACAGTGGATCGTCATGCGCTCGACCGTGCTGCGGCGGCCCGCGCGCGGGCGGCCTGGCGGACCAGGTGGTCGCGCTCGGCGACGTTCGTGGCCCGGCGGGCGGCCTCGGCGTAGGCCGTGGCGGCGGCGGGCAGGTCGCCGCCCAGCTCGTGCAGGTGGCCGCGGACGGCGTGCCAGCGGTGCCGCTCGCCGAGCACCTCGCGCAGCCGGTCGGTCTCGCGCAGCCCGGCGGCGGCGCCGAGGACGTGGCCGACCGCGACCGCGCGGCCGAGCACCGCGGCGGGGTCCTGGCGCACCGGGTCGTCGGTGAGCGCGACGAGGTCGTCGTACCAGGCGAGGATCTGCGGCCAGTCGGTCTCCTCGGCGCTCGCCGCGTCGTCGTGCAGGGCGGCGATGGCGGCCTCGACCTGGTAGCGGCCGGGGCGCTCGAGCGGCCAGCGCCGACTGCAGGACGCGCACGCCCTCGGCGATCTCGCGCGTGTCCCACAGGCCGCGGTCCTGCCGGTCGAGCGTGACGATGCGACCCTCGGCGTCGAGCCGCGCCGGGAGGCGGGCGTGGTTGAGGAGCATCAGCGCGAGCAGCCCGCGCGCCTCCGGCTCCTCGGTGGCGAGGGTGAGCTGGCGGGCGAGCCGGATCGCCTCGCCGGCCAGGTCGACCCGGCCCGCGTGGCCGGCCGTGTAGACGAGGTAGAGCACGCGCAGCACGACGGCGAGGTCGCCGGGCTGGTCCAGGCGGCGCCCGTGCAGGGTGCGCTTGGCCCGGCTGATCCGCTGCGCCATCGTCGCCTCCGGCACGTAGAAGGCGTCGGCGATCTCGCGGGTGGTGAGGCCGCCGACGGCGCGCAGGGTCAGCGCCACCTGGGAGGCGGGCGCGAGGTCGGGGTGGCAGCAGCAGAAGAGCAGGAAGAGCGTGTCGTCGCCCTCCTCGGTGGCGGCCGGGCGGCGGCTCGGCGTCCGTCGCCTCCTCGCGGCGCTGGCGGGCGGCCTCGCTGCGGCGGGCGTCGACGAGCCGCCGGGTCGCGACCGTCGTCAGCCACGCGCGCGGGTCGCGCGGCGGGTGCTCGGGCCACACCCGCAGCGCCTCCAGCAGCGCCTCCTGCAGCGCGTCCTCGGCGGCGTCGAAGTCCTCGCCCCGCCGGACCAGGCCCGCGAGCACCCGCGGGACGAGGGCGCGCAGCGCGCCCTCGTCCAGCCGTCGCGTCGGCTCGTCGATCACGCCGCGTCAGTCGTCCGAGGGCGCTCCGGACATGACCTCCCGGACGTCGATCCACTCGTACAGCGGCTCCCCGCCCGGGCCGGGCTCGGAGGAGACGTAGGCCGCGAGCTCGACCGCGCGCTCGTGCGACTCGACGTCGATCATGTACCAGCCCGCGACCAGGTCGCTGGTCTCGGGCAGCGGGCCGTCGGTGGTGACCGGCGCGGCGTCCGGGCCGCCGTAGCGCACCCAGGTGCGCGCCGGCGTGAGCGCCTGCGCGTCGACGTACTCGCCGTTCTCCTCGAGCAGCTCGCTGACGTGCCGCAGGAAGGCCATGTGCGCCTCCACGTCCTCGGGGGCCCACTGGTCCATCGGCGGGAAGGGGTGGTGCGGCTCCGGGCCGCCGCGGTAGTGCTTGAGCAGCAGGTACTTCGGCATCGTGGTCTCCTGGTGTCGTGGGCCGCGCCTGTCGTGGCCCTTCACCTGGTGAGCGGAGCCGGTCGGAGCTTCTCGACATGAAATCACTGATCCAGCTCGCGACGTCGCCGTGACCCACGCATTCCTCGCGACGAGGAGCGGATCGCGCCCGGCACGGCCCGACGGGACCTGTGATGCGTCACACACCGGGTGTGGGAAGCCGCCACCTTGGTGGCCTGGAGCGTGGCGCAGGCGCGTTCAGCATGCGTTCATGCCTCCCATCAAGACCTCACTCATCGCACTGGCGCTCACGGGCGCCGCACTCATCACCAGCTCGGCCGAGGCGGTCACGCTCTCCGTCGAGCAGGCTCCGACCCGCGTCGCCGCCTGGGACGGGACCATCATGTGGTCGCGCCTGGATCCGGCCACGGGTCGCTATCAGCTCCTGAAGTCCCTCGACGGCGCCCGGGCGACGCCGGTGGCGGTCGCCCAGCGAACCGGCGGACCGTTCGACGTCGACCTCGGCACCGGTCGCGACGGCGCGACGACCGCCGTGTACTCCCGCGGCGGCGACCTCTACCGACTGGTCGTCGACAGCGGGATCGAGCAGAAGCTCAATCGCCTCAGCTCGCCGACGCGCGTCGAGCGCGACCCGACGATCCAGCGCGGCTACATCGCGTTCATCCGCCGCGACGGCGGACGCGACCAACTGCGCATCGGCCGGACGACCGGCAGCTCGCGCGGCAGCCGGCTGCTTGTCAAGAAGCGCTCGATCGTGAGCGCTGAGCTCGGCAACCGCCATGTCGCGTACGTGGAGTCGGTGTCCTTCAAGGATTTCGGCGGCGAGCGCCGCGTCCACGTTCGCCAGCTGGCCTCGGGTGCCGATCGCGTCGTCTACAAGGCGCGGTCGGGCGGCGCGAACTTCGCGAACGTCACGCGTCCGGCGTACATCGCCGCGCCCGAGGCGTTCGTGTGGGCGCGCACGAACCTGGGCTCGGGCCGCGGCAACCGGCTCGTGCGCTACACGCTGCGCGGCTCGCAGCTTCACTACGACGCCGCGACGGTCCGCTACAACTCGACGAGCTGGGCCGGCGGTGCGCTCGGCGCGGTGTTCTCCACGTCGCAGACCGGCGAGGAGACGCCTGGCGCCTGCGTCGACGGCGCGGTCAACTACTGCGAGGTCGGCGTCTCCGGCCCGCTGTCGTTCACACGGGATCCGTAACCGCTGCGCGCGGCGGGCGCGCCGCCGTATCCCTGGCGGCCGCGCTGACCGCGGTCGTCGACCGAAACGGTCAACGACGCGGGCGGACGGTCCCCGACGCTGACCTACGCGGCCATGCCCGGTGAGGGCAACGTCATCACGATGACGAGCGGCTCGGGTCTCGGGCTCACGTTCGGCCAGATCACGCTCCGCGACGACGGCGCGACCGTCGTTGCGGGCGCCGGGTGCACCGCGATCGACGCCCACACCGTGCAGTGCCGCCAGCAGCCGTACATCCTCAACGGCGTCGAGCTCGTGCACACGCCAAGGGTCTTCATCGACGCGGGCGACGGCGACGACGCGGTGACGGTCGAGCACGGCGCTGCGGACTACGACGTGTACGTGCTCGGGGGCGACGGGGCCGATGCCCTCACCGGGGCCGGCCACCTCGCGGGCGGCCCCGGCAACGACGTCCTGCGGTCCACGAGCCGCCCCTCCGAGCCGTGCTACAAGGGTGGATGCGGCCCCTCGCCCACGGTGCTCGCCGGCGGCACCGGCGACGACGTCCTCCGCGGCGGGCCGGGCAACGACGTGTTCATCGGCGACGGCGACTCGCAGACGTCGGCGGACCCGGGCGGTGGCAACGACGTCATGGACGGGGGCCCCGGCGGCGACACCGTCATGTACGCGGGGCGCACGGCGCCCGTACGCGTCGATCTCACCGGCGCGCTCCAGAGCGGCTCCGCGGGCGAGGGCGACCGGCTGACCGGTATCGAGTCGGCCAGCGGAGGCCGGGCGGCGGACGTCCTGCTCGGCGACGACGGTCCGAACAACCTGCAGCGGCGGGCCGGGCGACGACACCCTGGACGGCCGCGGTGGCAACGACGGCCTGGACGGCGGCCTCGGATCCGACACCCTGTTCGGGAGGGCCGGCAACGACGCGCTCGTCGGCGACCAGGTCGGCGACGCGCTCTACGGCGGCCCCGGCGACGACACGCTGTGGAACCCGGTCGGCGCATCGCTGCTGTTCGCGCGCGTCGTGCACTGCGGCAGCGGACGCGACGTCGTCTTCGCGCCGCAGGGTCAGCTGCTCTCCGGCTGCGAGCGGGTCCGGCTCGGCGAGATGTGGGTGCAGCCACCGCGGCGGCTGCGAGACGGCCGCCTTCGCAGCGTCCTGCAGTGCCGTTCGGGACTGCGCTGCGAGGTCGTCGTCAAGGTGCGGCGGGGTTCGAAGGTCCTTGCTCGGCGCAGCGTGAAGATCGCGTTCGGACGCAAGCGCACCCTGGACCTGCGCCCGCGGGCGCGGGTGCGCGCCGGCCAGACGATCGGCGTGACGATCGCGGGCCGCGTCGTCGTCGGCGATTTCGCGAAGGGCCCCACGATCGGCTCGATCCCGATCAGCGGCCGCTGGCGCCAGCGCCTGTAGGGCGGGTCAGCTCCCGGCGCCGGCGAGGATCTCGTCGTAGATCTCGCGGAGCGTCGCCGCGACCGCAAGCGGGCCGTCGTCGTAGGGCACCGCGGCCGGGTCGAGCAGCACCCGCGCGATGCCCGCCTCGAGCGCGTCGACATCCGGGTCGCCGAACCAGGTCTCGAGGTGCTCGGCGTTCGCGGTGCTCCCGCAGACGGCGCCCGCGATCTGCTTGCCGAGATGCTCGCCGAGCTCGGGGCTGGGCGGGCCGAGCGGGACCGGCGCGGTGATGAGCTCGTCGAACGACATCCGGCCGGAGAGGATGTTCTCGCGGATCTGAAACCACGTCGCGAACAGCTCGTGCATGAGCTCCTCGACGAAGTCGCCGCCGCGGCGGATGCCGTGGACCTCGGCGAACCAGTGATGGGCGATCTCCTCCGAGAGGACCCAGCCCAGCAGCGGCTCGCCGTGCTTGGCGAGGCCGAGGTTGACCCACAGGTTGCCGTCGGCGTCGAGGCTCGCGCCGGCGCCCTCCTGCTTGAGCGGGTCGCGTTTGATCGAGACGCTGAGCGTCGCCGCGAAGTCCAGCGCGTCAAGCGAGCGCCGGCAGGCGAGCTCGACGAGCGTCTGCAGCGGCCCGGAGCCGCCGCGGACGCGGATCTTCGGTTGGTCGGCCACGGCCGGCGACGCTACTGCACGACGCGCAGCTCGAACTCCACGCGGCCGTCGGCGATCGTCGCGATGCCCATCGTGTGCGCGGGTGCGCGGCGGCGCTCGGTCGGCGAGCCCGGGTTGAAGATCTGAAAGCCGTCGCGCTCTGAGTGCTCGGGCAGGTGCGTGTGCCCGAAGACGACCGCGTCGCAGTGCGCGAACGCCGAGCGCAGGGCGTCGAAGCGACGCGCGGCCGGGCCCGGCGCGTGGACCATCCCGATGCGCACCCCGCCCAGCGCGAGCTCCAGGCGCCCCGGCAGCAGCTGCCGGACGGCCGCCGAGTCGACGTTGCCGTGGATCGCGTAGACCGGCGGGCCGAGCGAGCGCAGCGCTTCCAGGACGGCCACGTCGATGAGATCGCCGGCATGCAGGATCGCGTCGGCCTCGCGGCACTGCGCCAGGCAGGCGTCGGGGATCGCGCGCGGGCCGCGCGGCATGTGGGTGTCGCTGATGATCGCCAGGCGCATCGCGCGCGGCGGACGCTACGTCATCGGCTCATGCGGTCGCTGCGCGAGAGACGCGCTG
>CAWEOF010000020.1:0-22766 GCA_963810605.1 uncultured Actinomycetes bacterium | reverse complement strand
CCCGCGCGCCCCGAACGGGGCACGCGGGCGGGGCGATGCTCAGCTGCCGGGGAGGCTCGACGCCAGCACGGTGGTGCCGTCGTTCGGGTTCACGAGGGCCGAGCGGAACTCGCCGGGGACCGGGAGCGTGGCCGTTCGCGTCGCCTGGTAGTAGCCCATCGTGTCGACGAAGACGGGCTCGCCGACCGTGACCCACGGGGTCGAGCCGTCCTTCGCACGCCACTGGATCGTCACGCCGGCCGTGGCGCCGTTGGGCAAGAGCCGCGCCTGTCCCCACACGTTGTAGACGGGGGCGCCCGTCGCCGGGTCAATCCCGGCCGGGAACGCGAGGAACGGCATCGCGTACCCGGTCGCTGCCGGCTTGGGCTGTCCCGTGACACCGTACAGGCCCGATTGGTACGTGAACCAGTACGCCTTGGACGTCTTCTTGTGACGCTTCACCGGCGCGACGTCGCGCAGCAAGAACTGCGCCTGCGACACGACGCGCGGGTTCTGCCACGCCTGGTACTCGCCGATCGTGTTGAACTGCGCCTGGTCGGCAAGCGGCACGCCGGAGAACGGGTCGGGCGGGTTCGTCTCGAAGCCGAACTCCGTCATGTAGAGCGGCAGCCCGCCGGGGATCGAGCCGCCCGTCTTCGTGGACAGATCGTCGAGCAGCGCCCCCAGATTGGAGATGTTCGCCATCGTCAGCGAGTCGGGGTTCGCGTCGGCGATGAGCGGCGAGACGTTCTTCGTGTAGGGGTGGTGCGCGTAGCCGTTGGCGATGAGGGGCCCGCGCGCGGCGAAGTCGCCGCAGTTGCGCGCCGACGCGGCGCTGCCGGTGTACGGCGTGCCGTTGGGCTGGATGCACGCCACCTCACGCAAGAAGAAGCCCGGCCGCATCGGCGACTTCGCGCTGCGGGCGCTCGTGCCCAGCGGCGCCGTCTCGCCCATGAGGATGATGTCGGTGTCGGCACGGTGGCCGCTCGCCAGCAGGCCCCGGTAGCCGTATTGGTGCAGCTTGCGATACAGCGCCGGCGACGCCGGCACGATCGCGCCGCCACGCCGCTCCCACTGCGGTGCGAGCCAGCCTGCCTGGTTGGGCTCGTTCCACAGCGACCAGAAGCGCACGCGCGGGAGGGCGCTGCGGCTGCCGTTCTCGTCGCGGTACGTCCCGTCGTAGCGCTTGCCGACGGCCTGCACGAACTGCTTGAAGGCCGTAGGACTGGGCTTCCAGGCCGCCCGCAGGCTCCTGCTCTTCGCCGGCGGCTTCGGGTGCGCCCAAGCGGGCCCGGGACCTGTGACGTTGAAGTAGACGCGGATGCCGCGATCTGCGGCCGACTTCAGGAGGTTGTCGTAACGATCCCAGTTGCGGATCGGGTACGTGCTGGGGTTGACCGCCTTGAAGCGCCGGTTCTGCTTCCTGGCGGCGGACAGGAACCTGCCGCTGAGCTTCTTGAGGTCCGACTTGCTGAAGCGCGTGTTCTCGGCGACGGTCTTCCACAGGACGGTCACCCGGACGGTGTCGACGCCGAGCGACTTCATCTGCGTCAGCGCGCGGGCTGCGGTGCTGTCGTCGCGGTAGACGAGCAGGTCGTCGTCCATCATGATCGACATCTGGGTGGGGCTTGCGTGCGCGGCCGCTGGTGCGATCAGGGCGCCCAAGCCGAGCGCGAGGGTGAGCAGACGAATGGTGCGCGACATGGAGCTCCTGGCAGACGGGGTTTGGACAGGGCGTTCAGGCGGGACGGCGGTTTGCCGTCCCGCGAGATGAGAACACCGCTCAGCCAGCGGAGTTCCGCGTCTGCCTCTATCGGCTACGCGCAGGCGGAGCTGTAGCGCTCGGCGACCTTCGTCCAGTCGACCGTGTTCCACCAGGCCTTGAGATACGCGGGACGCGCGTTCTTGTAGGTCAGGTAGTACGCGTGCTCCCAGACGTCGTTGCCGAGCAGCGGGGTCTTGCCGGCCGTAATGGGGTTGTCCTGGTTCGGCGTGCTCGTGATCGCGAGCGAGCCGCCGTCGAGGACAAGCCACGCCCAGCCCGAGCCGAACTGGCCCGCGCCGGCAGCCTCGAACTTCGACTTGAACTCGTCGAAGGAGCCGAAGGCGGCGTTGATGGCGTCACCGAGCTCGCCGTCGGGGGAGCCGCCGCCGTCGGGGCTCATCGACTCCCAGAAGAGGGAGTGGTTGAGGTGGCCGCCGCCGTGGTTGCGCACGGGCGTGCGCTTGTCCTCCGGCACGGCGTCCAGGTTGGCGATGACCTCTTCGATCGGCTTGTCCGCGAACTCGGTGCCCTCGAGCGCGGCGTTGGCCTTGTCCACGTAGGCCTGATGATGCTTGTCGTGATGGATCGTCATCGTCTGCTCGTCGATGTGCGGCTCCAGCGCGTCGTAGGGGTACGGAAGGGCGGGTACCTCGTATGCCATCGGGCTGTCTCCTTGGTCGGCGGTCTCGCGGCGGACTCTACCCGTAGGCTTGCGGGCTACCCATGACCCGCCTCAGCCAACTCCTCCTGCCCACCGAGCGCGAGCCGCCAGCCGATGCCGAGGCGCTCTCGCACAAGCTCATGGTGCGCGCGGGGCTCATCCGCCAAGTCGGCTCGGGCCTGTGGACGTGGATGCCCGCCGGGTGGCGCGTGCACCGCAAGGTCGAGCAGATCGTGCGCGAGGAGCTCGATGCGATCGGCGCGCAGGAGATGCTCATGCCGGTCCTCATGCCGGCCGAGCCGTGGCGGCGCACGGGGCGCTACGCGATCGACGAGCTCTTCAAGCTCTCAGACCGTCGCGGCGCGGACATGGTCCTCGCGATGACCCACGAGGAGTGCATCACGGGGCATGTCGCGCAGCTCGTGCGCTCCTACCGCGACCTGCCGTTCAGCGTCTACCACTTCCAGACGAAGGAGCGCGACGAGCCGCGCCCGCGCGCCGGGGTCCTGCGCACGCGCGAGTTCATCATGAAGGACGCGTACACCTTCGATCGCGACCGCGAGGGGCTCGACGTCGCCTATGACGCGTACGCCCGCGCGTACGACGCGATCTTCGAGCGCTGCGGGCTGGAGTACTACAGCGTCGAGTCCGACGTCGGGATGATGGGCGGCTTCGGCGCGCACGAGTACATGGCGCCGTGCGGGGCGGGGGAGAACGACGTCGCGCTCGCGCCGGGCTACGCCGCGAACGTCGAGGTCGCGAGCGCCGACGCCAAGCCCGTCGACCTGCCCGAGCCGCTTGAGACGCCCGAGCGCGTCCACACGCCGGGCGCGACGACGATCGAGGAGGTCACCCGGATGCTGCACGTCTCGGCCGGGACGCTCCTGAAGGCGTTCCCCGTCGTCGTCGAGGGGCGCGGGCTTGTCCTCGTGCTCGTGCGCGGCGACCACCGCGTCAACGAGATCAAGCTCACGAACGCGCTGGGCGCGCCGTTTCGCCCGGCGGGCGACGAGGAGGTCCGCGGGCGCATCGGCCCGCCCGGCTACATCGGCCCGGTCGGAGCGGACGTCCACGTCCTGCTCGACGAGGCCGTCGCCGACGGCGGCTACGTCGTCGGCGCCAACGAGCCCGACCATCACCTGCGCGGCGTCGAGCCCGGGCGCGACTTCGCGTTCGAGCGCGCCGACGTGCGCTCCGTCGAGGCCGGCGACACTGTCGACGGCCATGCGATCACGATCGAGCCCGCGATCGAGGTCGGCAACATCTTCAAGCTCGGCACGCGCTTCTCCGATCCGCTCGGCGCGACGTACCTCGACGAGAGCGGCTCCGAGCAGCTCGTCTGGATGGGGTCCTACGGGATCGGGCCGGCGCGGATCGCGGCCGCGGCCGTCGAGCAGCTCGGCGACGAGAAGGGGATCGCGTGGCCCAAGGCGCTCGCCCCGTGGGACATCGAGGTCGTCGCGCTCGGCAAGGCGGGCTCCGAGGAGCTCGCCGCGGCTGAGCGCATCTACGACGAGCTGCGCGCGGCGGGGTACGAGGTGCTGCTCGACGACCGCGACGGGGGTCCGGGTGCCAAGTTCGCCGACGCCGAGCTGCTCGGCTGCCCGCTGCGGCTGACGGTCGGCCGGCGGTCGCTGAAGGACGGCGCCGCGGAGGCGCAGATCCGCCGCGGGCTCGTGAGCGTCGAGGGTGGCGTTCCGCTGGATGGCGTCGTCGACGCGGTGGCTGAGCTGTGGCCGACGATCCCGTAGGCGAGCGGTCGCCGCGCGAGCGTGCCGGCGAGGCGCGCGGCGAGCGGCGCGAGCGTGCCGGCGAGGCGCCAGGGGAGCGGCGCGAGCGTGCCGGCGAGGCGCCAGTGGAGCGCCGCGAGCGTGCCGGCGAGGCGCCAGGGGAGCGGCGCGAGCGTGCCGCCCAGACGCGCGACACGACGCGCGAGAAGGTCGACGCCGCGCGCGACGCGACCGCGGAGCGCGTCGAGCAGGCGCGGCTGACGTTTCGCCGGCTGGCGGGTCTCGATCGCTCCGGCCCGCCACCGCCGCAGACCCTGAGCGGACAGCCGTGGAACGTCTGGACGATCCCCAACGCGATCGGCTTCGTCCGGCTGTCGCTGATCCCCGTCTTCCTCGTCCTGGCGTTCATGTCGGACGCGGGCACCGACGCGCTGCCGGCCGTCATCTTCGCGGTGATCTCCTGGAGCGACTACTTCGACGGCATGGCGGCGCGCATCACCGGTCAGTACAGCCGCTTCGGCGCGCTGCTGGACCCGTTCGTCGACCGCCTTCTCGTCGTGTCCGGCTTGGCCGTCTGCTGGTACTTCGAGCTCCTCCCGCGCTGGGCGATCGCGCTGCTCGTCGCGCGCGAGCTCTTCCTGCTCGTCGGGGGCAACCTCGCGCTGCGCAAGGGCTATGAGCTGAAGATCAACTGGCCCGGCCGGGCGGCCGTCTGGCCGACGATGTCCGCGATCTTCTTCGGCCTCGTCGGGCTGACGACCCTCGCGGCCGTGCTGATCTACATCGGGCTCGTGCTGTCGTACTACGCGGTCGTGCTGTACGTCCGCGACGCGCGCGCTCAGCTGAGCGGTGCCGGCGCTCCAGCCGGCGACGCGGACTGAATCGCGCCGAACGGCGGGCCGATCGCGACGCCGGGAAGCATGCCGCCCACCTGGGCGTGCCGCGCGAGCTCGCGCTCCGCCGCGAGCTGGGCGGTGATCGCGCTCCAGCGTCCGAGCCGGTTGCGCAGCGTCGCCGACGAAGGAAGGTCGGGGCGGCCGGTCGCGTGGCGGTCGTAGGAGGAGACGGTCGGGATCGTGCCGAGCTCGCCGACGACGCGGCGCAGCGCCTCCTGGCAGGCGGTCTGCGTCCAGCGCCGCGTACGCGCGGCGGCGGGAGCGCCGATCGGCGTCATGCCGGCCGCCGAGACCGCGCGCGACCAGCCGCCCATCCGGTTGAGCACGGTCGGCAGGCTGGGCAGCTCGAGGCCGCGGGCGAGCAGCGCGTACTCCTTCGCGCTCGGCACGCGACCGAGCCCCGCCGCGACAGCTCGCAGCGCGACGATGATGTCGCGCTCGGAGTACGTCTGCGCGCCGCGCGCGCCCGCGAGGTTGGCCCGCCGCGCGGCCTTGTCGACGTCGGTCGCGAAGCGCGCGATCGTGCTGCGACACGCGGCCGCCTGAAGTCCGAGCGCGCTGGCGGCGCTGCGCGGCTCGTGGCCCGCGCGCCAGAGCGCGAGCAGCTCGTCGACGCGCTGCTCGGCGAGCTGGGCCGTGCGCCGGCGGCGGGCGTCGGCGACGAGATCGGGGTCGGGCGCGCCGTGTGCGCGGAGGATCTGGCGGACGCGCTCACGCGAGACGCCGAAGCGCAGCGCGATCTCGTCGAGGCTGAAGCCGCGCTCGCGCAGCGAGCGCATCTGCGCCATGCGCTCCCGGGTGCCCGGGGCTGCCGCAGCGCCGTCCCCGGCCTCCGCGTCGGCGAGGATCTCGAAGATGGAGTTGCTGGCGGTCTGCGTCATAGTTCCACGGCGGTGTCTTAGGGCTCCCTAAGACTAGCGCTTCGACCGAGATTCGGTCATTCGAGACTAGTCGGTATCGCGGGTGGTTCGCAAGCGCGCAGACCACGCAGGATGCGGCAAGACCACCTCACGCTCAAGCTGAGCTTGAAGCCGGTGGGTACGCTGGTATGCTCGCCCACGCCGGGCTGGACACCCCTTTCGTAGAGGAGAGCATCGTGATGGACACGTTCCCCGACCTTGGCTCGCTTGGAGACCAAGAGCTGAAGGACCTCATTCAGCAGCTCACGCAGGAGGAGGTCGAGGTGTCCTACCGGCGGCGGATACTGCACGGGAAGATCGACATCCTGCGGGCCGAGCTCGTCAACCGGCTGCGCAAGAAGAACGAGAACGGCGAGGATCTGATCTCCGGGGCGGACGTCCAGCGCCTGACAGACATCCTCTCGGGACGCAGCACGAACCCGGAGTAATGGCGCACCACTGCCCCGAGTGCGGATTCGTCAACGCGGAGGGCGCCAACTACTGCCAGAAGTGCGGCGCCTACATCGGCCCGATGGAATCGCCGAAGGAGCCCGCGACGGCGACGTACCGCATCGACGAGACCGGCGACCTCGTCCCGGTCGAGCTCGAGGACGTCGTCGCCCGCGAGGGCGCGGCGCTTGTCATCCGCGCGGGCGGCGGCCGCGTCGGGGAGAGCTTCGCGCTCGATGACGATCGCATCACGATCGGCCGGCGGCCGGACTGCGCGGTCTTCCTCGACGACGTCACGGTCTCGCGCGACCACGCGCTCATCGTGCGCCGCGGCGGCGGCTGGCACCTCGACGACCTCGGCTCGCTGAACGGGACCTACGTCAACCGTCACCGCATCGAGACCCACCACCTCCAGGACGGCGACGAGCTGCAGGTGGGCAAGTACAAGCTCACCTTCCTGTCGAGGTAGGAGCGATGGCCATCGACCAGATCACCTCCGACGTGCCCGACCTCGACACCGACCGACCGCAGAAGTCGATGACGATCGGCGCCGTCTGCAAGGGCCTCGCGCAGGAGTTCCCGGACATCTCGATCTCGAAGATCCGCTACCTCGAGGATCAGAAGCTCCTGACGCCGCGGCGCACGCAGGGCGGCTACCGGCTCTACACGCCGTCAGACGTCGTGCGCTTGCGGACGATCCTGCGCCTGCAGCGCGACGAGTTCCTGCCGCTGCGCGTCATTCGCCAGGAGCTCGCCTCGGGCCGCGCCGGCGACGGCGACGGCAGCGTGACCTCGGGGGCGAGCACGTCCGGCGCCGGCAAGCGCAAGCGGCGCGCGAGCGTGTCCGTGCAGGACGGCGGCGCGATGTACGCGCTCGAGGACGTTCTCGAGGAGACGCGCGCGAGCGTCGAGCTCGTCTCAGAGCTCGAGGACTACGGCGTCATCAAGGGCGAGATCCGGGCCGGCAAGCACTACTACGACGAGACCGAGCGCGAGATCATCCGCGCGGTCACCGAGCTCGCGCGCTACGGCGTCGGCGGGCGCAACCTGCGCGTCTTCCGCTCGTCCGCCGATCGCGAGGCCGCGCTGTTGCAGCAGATCCTCGCGCCGGCGCTGCGCTCGCGCAATCCCGAGCGTCGCAAGGAGGCGATCGAGGCGCTGGAGAACCTCGCCGCCGTCGCGTCGCACCTCAAGCACCTGCTGCTGATCCGCGACCTGCGTCGCATCGCCAACTAGCCAGGAGTCCCGCGCATGTCAGACGACGACGGCTCGCTCGCGGGCTACATCCGCTCGATCCCGGACTTCCCCAAGCAGGGGATCGTCTTTCGCGACATCACCCCGCTGCTCGCGAGCCCGGCGGCGTTCGATGCCTCGGTGCACGCGCTGGCCGACGTTGCGCGCGAGCTGCGGCCCGACGTCGTGATCGGGGCGGAGGCACGCGGCTTTCTCTTCGGGCCAGCGTTCGCGCGCGAGATCGGGATCGGGTTCGCGCCGGCGCGCAAGCCCGGCAAGCTGCCGCACGACACGGTCACCGCCGACTACTCGCTGGAGTACGGCGCGGATGCGCTCGAGCTGCACGCCGACGCGATCGCCCCGGGTGCGCGCGTCCTCGTCCACGACGACCTGCTCGCGACCGGCGGCACGGCGCGAGCCCTGTGCAAGCTCGTCGAGCAGCTCGGCGGCGAGGTCGTGGGCTGCGCGTTTCTCATCGAGCTCGCGTTCCTCGGCGGGCGTGCGGCGCTCGCGCCGCACGAGGTGCACGCGCTCATCAGCTACGACGCGGAGTAGGTCCGGGGGACCTACGGCGTCGGCTGGGTCTGCCCGGGCGTCGTCGTCGGTGTCTGCGCCTGCTGCGGCACGGCGATCTTGCCGCTCAGCACGATCTGGCCGGGCTTCGTCGGCTTGGCGACGCGCTCGCGCGTGACGAGCACCTGCTGGAAGGTCGGCGTCTGCGGCGTGAGGTCTGCCACGACCTCGAGCGTGCCCTTGTCGTTGACCGTGCCCTTCGGGAAGCCGACGAAGAGCAGCTGGGTGGGCGAGTTGTAGAGCCACACGGCGTAGGCCGACCCCTCCGGCGCGGGTCGCATGTCCTTGGCGGCGATGAGCAGCTTGAAGTGGTTGGCCTTCTGGTAGTTGACGATCGCCGTCTCGCCCGAGGCTTTGGAGTCTGACCCGCGCGGCGGGCTGAGGGCGCCCTGCAGGACGACCTGCGGCTGCTCGGCCGGCGTCGTCCGGGCGGTGCGGGTGACCGTCGACGTCTTCGCCGTGGGCTCCTTCTCGCTGTCGAAGACCCCGAGCACGATGATGAGGACGATCGCGATGGCGAGACCGAGCGCGCCGAAGATGATCATCGTGCCGACCTGCGAGCCGCGCTTGACCTCCTCCTGGCGCGCGACGCGCTTGTCGAGCGCCTCGAACGCCTCGTCGACCTCCGCCGGCTCGGCGGGGATCTCGGGCAGGTCGTCGCCTGCCATGGGGCGCAGCGCGCCAGCCACAGCCCGCGACCAGCTGCGCCCGTCGGCGGAGTCCTCGAGGTACTCGCGCGTCGCGGCGCGCCGCGACGCGGTCTGCTGGCCGAGGACGTAGTCGGCGACCTCGCGACGGCGGTCGGCGCCGATGTCCGGGCTCGCGGGGCCGATCGCCTCGACGGCTTCGTGCGCGCGCGCCTGGATGGCGCTCGGGGTCGTCTTCAGCAGGGCGGCGATCTCCTCGTAGGACTTGCCCTGCTTGAGCAAGAGCGCCAACGTGGCGCGCTGAAGGTCGGTGATGCTGTCGAGACTGGCCATGACCGGCGCAACCCTAGCGACCGTGGCGCGCGGGGGAGACCGGCCAACCTGTGAACTCCGTAAGAGTGGGTCGCTAGGGTCCCGGCGCATGACCCTCGATCGCCTCCCCGATCGTCCCGTCGGCTTCGACGCGCTGCTCGGCCTCGAGCTGCTCGAGTGCACCGAGGAGCTCGTGCGGGCACAGGTTCCCGTCCGCGACGAGCTACGCCAGCCGTTCGGGCTCGTGCACGGCGGCGTCTTCGCGACGATCGCGGAGACGCTCGCGTCCGTCGGCACGGCCGTCGTCGTGTTCGCGGAGGGCAACGCGGCGATGGGCCTCTCCAACCAGACGTCGTTCCTGCGGCCGATCACGGACGGCACGATCCACGGCCGCGCCCTTCGCCGCCACCGCGGTGCGACGACCTGGATCTGGGACGTCGAGATCTCAGACGACGCCGGCCGCGTGTGCGCGCTGTCGCGGATGACGATCGCCGTGCGCCCGCTCGTGCGCGAGTCCTAGCGCGGCGCCGGTTGCGCCGACGCGCGAGGACGCATGGCGCGCTTGCGACGGAGCGATGTGCCGGTACCCTCAGACGATGCCAACGCTGGTCCTGGGCACAACTCCACCTGAGCTCGAAGTGCTGCTCGAGCGCCGCCGCCAGGCGGGCGTTAGCGAGCTCGGTCGGCTGGAGTGTGCCGAGTCCGCTCAATCGCGGCACTTTCGCGCGAGCGTAGCTTGGGGCTGGCGACAGCGACCCGAGCACCGGGCCACGTAGCGTGCGTTGCTGTTTCCGTTACGACCGCGAGGCCGAACCGAATGGTCAGCCGCGGTAGCGGTTGGTGATCGGCAGTCGGCGGTCGCGGCCGAAGGCGCGCGTCGTGATCTTGATCCCGGGGGGCTGCTGGCGGCGCTTGTACTCGGCGAGGTCGACGAGCCGGATGACGCGATCGACGTCGTCGGGCGGCAGGCCGCGGGCGATGAGCTGATCGCGGCCGAGGTCGTGCTCGACGTAGCCCTCGAGGATCGCGTCGAGCACCTCGTAGGGCGGCAGCGAGTCGTCGTCGCGCTGGTCGGCTCGCAGCTCAGCCGACGGCGGGCGCGTGAAGAGGTCGGCCGGGACGAGCCCGCCGCCGGCACGCTCGTCGCGGCGGCGCGCCAGCCGGTAGACGAGCTGCTTCGGGACGTCCTTGATGACGGCGAAGCCGCCCGCGCTGTCGCCGTAGAGCGTCGAGTAGCCGACGGACATCTCGGACTTGTTGCCGGTCGTCAGGACGAGCCAGCCGAACTTGTTGGACAGCGCCATGAGGAGGTTGCCGCGGATGCGCGCCTGGAGGTTCTCCTCCGTGAGGTCGGGCTCGCGCCCGTCGAACGGCTCGGCGAGCGCCGCGTCGAACGCCCGCATCATCGGCTCGATCGGCAGCTCGAGCAGCTCGCAGCCGAGGTTGTGCGCGAGCGCGTGCGCGTCGCCGCGCGTGCCCCGCGACGAATACGGCGACGGCATCGTCACGCAGGTCAGGCGATCGGCACCGACGGCATCGGCGGCGATGAGCGCGACGAGCGTCGAGTCGATCCCGCCGCTCAGGCCGAGCACCACGTGCGCAAAGCCGTTCTTGCGGGCGTAGTCGCGCGTGCCGAGGACGAGCGCGCCGTAGACCTCGTCGACCTCGTCGAGCAGGGGCGCGATCGCAGGCGCGCCGAGCGCCGCGTCGCTCGGGCGCCCGCGCACGCTGAACGAGCCGAGCCGGTCGACGGCGTCGTCCGCCGCCGTAGCTGGCGCTCGGCGGCGGGTGTCGCGCAGGCGGGCGGAGCCGGCGGCGAGCGTGTCGACCTCGGCGATCAGCAGCGACTCCTCGAACTGCGGCGCACGGGCGATGGCCGCGCCGTCGTGGTCCAAGACGACCGACGACCCGTCGAAGACGAGCTCGTCCTGCCCGCCGACCAGGCCGCAGAACGCGACCGCCGCGAGATCGTCGCGTGCGCGCTGCGCGAGCATCCGCTCGCGCCGGCGCCCCTTGCCAACATCGAACGGCGAGGCGGAGATGTTCACGACGAGGCGGGCGCCGGCGAGCGCCTCGTCCGACAGGGGCGGGCCGGGCTGCCAGACGTCCTCGCAGATCGTCAGGCCGATCGTGACGCCGTCGACCACGATCGTCGCGCCGCGCGCGCCGGGCTGGAAGTAGCGCAGCTCGTCGAAGACGCCGTAGTTGGGCAGGTGGACCTTGCGGTAGCTCGCCTGCACGGCGCCGTCGGCGAGGACCGCTGCGGCGTTGTGGACGTCCTCGGCGCGCTCGGGGTAGCCGACGATCGCGACGATGCCCGTCGTGCCGGCGGCCAGCCGCCGCAGCGCCGCGCACGCGTCGGCGAGGAAGTGCTCCTTGAGCAGCAGGTCCTCGGGCGGGTAGCCGGTCAGCGCGAGCTCGGGGAAGCAGACGAGCTGCGCGCCCGCGTCGCGCGCTTGCCCGATGAGCTCGGCGATCCGGGCCTCGTTGCCCGCGATGTCGCCGACGACGGCGTTGAACTGGGCGAGCGCGATGCGCAGCGGTGCGGTCATGTGCCTACTCGCGGCGTCCGAGCCAGTACTCGACGAACGCGCGCAGTCGCGAGTCGTCCGGGCCGCTTGCGTCCAGGCGGCGATCGGCCGTCGCGGCGACGACGGGGACGCGCAGGCCCGGCTGGCGCACGACGAGCACCGCCTGACCCGCGGCCGTGAGCTCGGGCGTGGCGGGGCCGCCGGTATCGAGGGCGAGCTCGCGCAGCGCGGCGGTCAGCCGTTCGTCGCTGTAGAGAAGCACGACGTTGCCGGGCGCCACCACCGGGCGCGCGCCCCGCACGCGCTTGGCGCCCGGGCCTTCGGAGCGCTGCACGGTCGCGTCGTCGCGGGCGTTCAGCGCCACCATCACGGCCACCGCGCCGGCCGCGGCGACGACGAGCACGGCGATGGCGACGGCGGCCCGCCGCACGGCTCAGACGGCGCTCGTCGCGGAGGGCCGGGCCTTCGCCTTGCGCCGTCCGTTCGCCGCCCGGCGCGGGATCGACGCGCCCGCGGCGAGCGCGTCGATCGCGGCGCGCAGCTCGGTCGCGAGGACGTCGACGTCGGGGAGCGCGTCGTAGTCGGCGAGCAGCCCGAAGCCGAGCCGTCCGTCGTAGCTCATGACGGCGATCCCGAGCGCCTGGCGGCCGGTGATCGGCACGACCGGGTACAGCGCGCGCAGCCGCCGGCCCAGCAGGTAGAGGGGCACCTGCGGGCCGGGCACGTTTGTCACGACGAGGTTGAAGAAGCGCTGGCTTTGCTGCAGGCGGGCGGCCTGGCTCATGATCGTCGGCGACGCGAAGCCGGCGAGCTCGGTCAGCGTGCGGGCATCGACCGCCTCGCGCGTGCCGTCGAGCACGCTGACGGCGTCGCGGATCGCGCGGTACTGCTCGACGGGATCCTCGATGCCGACCGGCAGCGGCGCGGCGATCGGCGCGATGACGCTGGCGTGGTCGGGGTCGTCGGAGCGCACGGAGATCGGAACCAGCGCCTTGAGGACGAGGTCGCGCGTGTCGACGGAGCGGCGGCGCAGGTAGCGGCCGAGCGCGCCGGCGACGACGGCGAGGATCGCGTCGTTGACCGTGCCGCCGAGCGATTCCTTGATCGCGCGCAGCTCGTCGAGCTCGGCGTCGACCCATGTGTAGCGCCGGTGCGGCCCGACCTTGACGTTAAACGGGCTCGGCGGTGCTGGGTCGAGGCCCGCGAACCCCAGCGCGCCCGACGCCTGCAGCCGGTCGCGCGCGCCCTCGAGCAGGCGACGCGGCCCGCGCACCGCGGCGCGCGCGGAGCGGGCGAGCTCGCGCGGCTGGGTCGCGCGCTCGATGAGCGCGTCGGAGAGCAGCTGGGCGGGCGTGGGGAGGGGGCGAGCGACCCAAGTGCTCGCGGGCGCTGCCGGGGGCGCCGCGTGCGGGTCGGCGTCGAAGAGCACCCGCGTGATGTCGACCGCGATCTCACCGTCGACGAGGGCGTGGTGGCTCTTCGTGACGAGCGCGAACTGGACCCGCGGGCTGCCGGCGTAGTCCTTCGGCCTGTCTCCCTGGCCCGCGCGAGCCCCCCACAAGCCGTCGACGAGCGTGAGCTCCCACAGCGGCTTCGTGCGGTCCAGCGGCTGGGCGAAGAGGCGGCCCGCGAGGTTCTGGAGCTGCTCCTCGGAGCCGGGCGCCGGCAGGCCGGCGTGGCGCAGGTGGTAGCGCAGGTTGAAGTGCGGGTCGTCGACCCAGACCGGGCGGCCCTGGTGAAGCGGCACCTCCGCAAGGCGCTGCCTGAACCGCGGCACGAGGTGCAGCCGCGCCTCGACGTGCGCGCGCAGCTCGTCCCACGACGGCGCCGGTCCGTCGAAGATCGTCACCGACGCGACGTGCAGCCGCTCGCCCGCCTTCTCGAGGTGCAGGAACGAGGCGTCGAGAGCTGAGATCCGGTCGCCGTGGGCCATGCGCGTCGATTCTACGGACGACCTCCGGACGGTTCGTCATCGTGTGGGGCAATGGCTGCGATCGCCCACCTCGACATCGACGCGTTCTACGCGAGCGTCGAGCTGCAGCGCCGGCCCGAGCTGCGGGGCTTGCCGGTCATCGTGTCGGGCTCCGGGCCGCGGGCGGTCGTCACGACGGCGTCCTACGAGGCGCGCAAGTTCGGCGTCGGGTCGGCGATGCCGACGGCGCGGGCGCGGCGCCTGTGCCCGGACGCGGTCCTCGTGCCGCCCGACTTCGAGGCGTACCGCGCCGCGTCGCAACAGGTCATGGAGCGGGTGCGCGCGCAGGTCGAGCGCGTCGAGGTCGTCGGCCTGGACGAGGCGTACCTCGATCTCGACGGCCTGATGGCCCCGCGCGCGGCGATGCGCCGGCTCGTCGAGGAGATCCGCGCCGACACCGGCCTGGACTGCTCGATCGGGATCGGCCCGAACCGGCTCGTCGCGAAGGTCGCGTCGGATGCCGAGAAGCCGCGTGGGTTCGTCGTGCTGACGCGCGAGCAGGCGTGCGCGCGCTTCGGCGCGCACTCGCCCGGCCTCGTCCCGGGGATCGGGCCGAAGACCGTGGCCCGGCTCGCAGGCGATGGGCATCACGACCCTCGCGACGCTCGCGGCGGCACCGCTCGAGGCGCTGGTCGCGCAGTTCGGCTCAAACCACGGCCCGGATCTCAAGCGGCGCGGGCGCTTGCAGGGCTCGGCGACGCTGACGCTCGAGCGCGTCGCGGTCTCCGAGTCGCGCGAGACGACGTTCGATGCCGACATCGCGGACCCGGTGCGCCTCGAGGAGATCCTCACAGACCTCACGGGGCAGCTCTGCGAGCGGCTCGTCGCGCAGGAGCGCCGCGGCCGCAACATCGCGATCAAGGTGCGCCTGGACGACTTCACGACCGTGACCCGTGCGCGCACGATCGGCGCCTTCACGAACGACCCGGTCACCGTCGGCGCCGTCGCGGTCGCGCTGCTGCGCGAGTACGCGCCGGCGCGGCCGGTACGCCTGCTCGGCGTGCGCCTCGCCGCCTTCGAGACGGGCGAGACCGCGCAGCCGGCCGCCGACCAGCTCGCGCTGCCCTTGTAGCTTCAACGCCATGCCGACGCTGACCGTCAACGAGATCGAGCTGCACTACGAGCGCCGCGGCGAAGGCGAGCCGCTGCTGCTCGTCCAGGGCATGACGGGCCACAGCCTGCACTGGGGCGAGGGGTTGCTCCGCGCGCTCGAGCGCGACTTCGAGCTCGTCCTCTACGACCACCGCGGCGTCGGGCGCAGCGCGCCGTACGACTCGCCCTTCACGATCGCCGACCTCGCCGCCGACGCGGCCGCCCTGCTCGACGCCCTGGACGTCGATCGTGCGCATGTGCTGGGCATCTCGATGGGCGGGATGGTCGCCCAGGAGCTCGCGCTCAGCGTCCCCGAGCGCGTGTCGACGCTGACGCTCGGTGCCACGTACTGCGGCGGGCCAGGCGCGACGTTCACGGACGACCGCGTCGTCAACGAGCTCGCGCTGGCCATCCTCTCGGGCGACGCGGATCGCAAGGTCCGCACCGGCTGGGAGTTCAACGTCTCGCCCGACTTCGCGTCTGCGGAGGGCAACTTCGAGCGCTTCTGCGAGGTCGCGGTCGCCTACCCCGTCGCGCTGCCGATGGTCATGGCGCAGGTGCAGGCGATCGTCGCCCACGACACGAGCGCGCGCCTGGCGCAGATCGCCGCGCCGACGCTCGTCGTCCACGGCACGGCCGACCAGATGCTCGTCGCGGCCAACGGCGAGCTCGTCGCCGGCCTCATCCCGGGCGCGCGCCTGGAGCTGCTTTACGGCGCCGGGCACCTCTTCTTCTGGGAGCAGCCCGAGCGGGTCGCCGAGCTCGTGACCGAGCACGCGGCGGCGGCGCGCGCGGCGTAGCTTTCAGTACAGCGCGGCGGCCATCTTGCGTCGGGTCTCGCGGGCGAGCGGGTGGTCGACGCCGAGCTCGTCGAGGATCGCGACGATGACGCGGCGCACGCGCTCGCCGTCGGAGTTCTTCTTGGCGAGCACGGCGACGAGCTTGTCCAGGCCCTCTTGCAGCTCGCCGTCGTCGAGCGTGGCGAACGCGTCGGCGATGTCGGCCGACGCGTCCTTCTCGAGCTCGATGCGCGCGGCCAGGCCGTCGGCGCGGAAGTTGCCCGGCGCGTTGGCGACGAGCTCGAGCGCGCCCGCGGTGTCTCCGGCGCGGTAGAGCAGCTGGGCGAGCGCGAACGCGGCATCGACGTTCTTCGCGTCGAGCTCGACGGCCTTGCGCAGCGACGCCTCGTCGCCGGCCTCGAGCAGGATCTGGCTCTCGGACGGCACGAGCCCGTCGAAGAACTGCTCGACCTGCGTCGCGGACTGGACCCCGACGAACTCGGCGACGACCTCGCCGTCCTGGAAGGCCTTGACGGCAGGAATGCCCTGGATGCCGAACGCGGTCGCGAGGTCCGGGTTCTCGTCGGTGTCGATCTTCGCGAGGACGACCTTGCCCTCGCGCGCCTTGGCGGCCTTCTCGAGCGCCGGCCCGAGCTGCTTGCACGGCCCGCACCACGGTGCCCAGAAGTCCACGACGACAGGGACCTCGCTGGAACGCTGCACTACCTCGGCCTCGAACTCGGCTTCGCTTACGTCGATGACGGTCATGGCCCGGAGGGTAGTGCCACGGGCCGAGACGGCCCGGAGGGTCGTGCTACGGGCCGAGATGCTCCGGGCTCGCCGGCGTACGGGCGACCTCGGGCATGCCGACGAGCTGCTGCGTCAGGCCGCAGGCGCAGCTCGCGAGCTCGGACTCCATCGAATTCAAAGCAGGATCTACCGGCTGGCGCTTTCGTAAGCAGCCGGCCTCGGGCGCGCGCCGGCGGCCGGCCATACATCGGCGTGCCGCGCGGGAGCGGACGGAGCGATGGAGGGCGCTAGCTCTGCGTCGCGCGCCACGGCGACCACAGCGGCGATCGCTCGGCGAGCCCATCGGCGGCCTTCGTCACCCACGTCGGAGGGTAGTCGTCGCGTCCGGTGCACGGGACGCCCCGGCGCTCGCGTCGCGCGGCCGTGGGCGCTCGCGAAGTCCGGGTGGGGACACGACGAGACGGTCGATCGGGTTCCCGAACGCGTGGCCGCGGCGAGGTTCTGCGGCCCGCCCTCCCCGCGGTGCACCGTGCCGATCGCGGGTCCACAGTCAAGGCCGCTCCAAGGATGCGATCTGGGAGTGCCCCACTTCGCGCAAGGGTGCGCTTTTGCGTCGAGGCCCCCGCTGCTCCTGTTCGTCCGAAGGGGAAGCGCGGGGCTGGACCGCGGACAACTCCAAGCACCCGAAAGAGCGCTCTCCTGACGGCGCGACGGACGGTCCGCCGCACGAACCGGGAGTACGGCCGCCACCTTCTTCGGCTCCTACTCTGCGTCGCGGTCCTCCACGTCGTTCCCCAGGGCATCGAAACGCTCCTGAAGGGATTCGAGCCGGTCTTTCCAACCTTCCCAACAGAACATCAGCGGTCCATCGGACCCGGTCCAGCGCTTCACCGCTTTCTCGCCGCCGAGGACAAGATCGTCGTTGTCGTCGAAAATCGCGCTCACGGAGCCGACAGCGAAAAGGACTAGATCAACCACTGCTCTTGCCCGCTTGTCCAACTTTTCGGCGTCGGCCGCAGCAATGAGCGCGACCGCGGTCAGTGCTTGCGCGGTCGATTCGTCGCCGCTCGCCCGCCTCTCCTTAATCTCTTGGCGGAAACCCTCGTGGATCTCCGCCGAAACGAGATCATGCTGGAGAATCTCGGCAATTTCCTCGAGCGGGAAGTAGTGCATCCTCAGATACGCGTTGATCTTGTCCTCTGCCGCGTCCGCGATATCCTGCTCGTCGCCCGGCTTGAAAGCCCAATAGCCGACGGTGGCGAACTCGTCCGGCACAGCCCCCTCATTAATTGCGACAGGCAGCACATAGGGCCCTCGCTCCTCGAGGACCCTAGTTTGCGCCGCGCGCAGCTCGTGACGCGTCCATGCGCGGTCTCGATAGGCGTGAGAGAAGAGGATCAGGCAGAAGGCGCTCCTTCGTGAGTACACGCTATGCAAGTACTCAAATAGTTCCTGTCCCCAGAGCGCTACCTTGTCGAACTCGTCGTAGAACACTCGCCGTTCCATGGGCGGGGAAGCCAGTGCTTCCGCGATCTTCTTGGCAACCGCGCGGTCCGCGCCAGCGAAAGAGATGCATATCTCGTACTCATAGGGTGTCGCGGGGATGGTCGAGGTGCGTGCTCCTGGCCAGACGGCAGCCCACTTGTCGTCGACCAGCTCCCTCGTGATGGGTGACTCCGTGTCCGCCAGGTACTGCTGCAGGGCGCGGTCGGTCAGGACTAGTTCATGGACGTAGCTGAGGAGGGTTCTCGACGGTTGGCGCTCCGATGGGTCATACGCGTCTGGGTCGGTGAGCATCGCGGCGAGCACAGCGATGACTGCCGTCGGGTTATCGAGCTCTCGCGCAACGTATCTGCCGACTTCCTCGATGTAGGGGGGACTGCGCTTGGCCATGCCGAGATAGTGGCACGCGGCCTGGTGGTCAGCTCGGCCCGCGCTCGAAAGGAGTCGAGGGCGCGGGACGCCGGCGTAGTCCGTACGCGCATGACGCAGCGCTGCTTGGCGCGATGGAGTTGTCGCCAGGAGGATCCAACTTGCGACCGCGTCTCGTCCGTTGCGGTAGCGGGAGCTGATGGGCTCGCTCTCGAATGCCTCGAAGCGACGCATTCCACGGACTCAGTTCGTCGGGCGGGGTGGGCGGGCGAGCGGCCGGTCGGCCCGCGACGCCGCGCCCGCAACGATCAGGCGGCCTAGCCCGGAGGCGTCAGCCACCCCTTAGTCCAGATCGAGTAGTTCCACTCGTCGAGGACCTTCAGGAGCGTGTCCCCGAACGCGTCCTCGTGCACCGCCGTCGTGCACTGCTCGATGGCGTACTCCATGAACATGAGGTACTGCTCGGGCGGCGCGCTCTGCGTGCGCCACTTCCAGCCGAGGTACGCGATCGCGATCATCGTGTCCCAGATCGGAAAGAAGCGCGGATGCAGGACCGACAGCGCCTTCGCGGCGCCGACCTGCCCGACTATTCCCTTGAACGCGGCGTAGATCTCCTTGACCGTGTCGTGCTCGGCGACGGCGAGCGTCGCGATGTGCCGGTCGGCGAACGCCGCGCGCGCTTCCGCGGTCTCGTCGAGGGCGGCCGCGATGTCCGCACGCGTCGTCTTCGGGCCTTTGGGCGACCAGATCCGCAACAGCGCATGGATCGCTTCGCCCTCGTTGAACGCGTCGCCCGCCAATAGGTCGCTGGTCAGCCGGTGCGCGTACGCGGTCGGCTCTTTCTCCGTGTAGACCGCGTGGGCGTGATGCAACTCATCGGCCGTTGGGTGGTGCAGTGGAAGGCGCCTTGGGCAAGCGGGGCAACGTCGTCGGCTACGCCGGCCGCGGGGCGGACTCGTGAACCTTCGGGGCAATCGGGGCAGGAACCGACGCCGGGTCGGCCTGCGCTTTCGCGTGGACGTCGCGGACGACCCCCGTGGACGTCCCGAAGACCTTCTCGGCCGTCCAGCCGTAAGTCCGCAGGTTGATCGCGTCGACCGTGGCGGCGTCGGCGGGCATCACGGCGTAGCCGCTGTCGCCAGGGGTCAGCTTGAGGCAGACGTGGGGAGCCAACGGGACCGTCGTCTCCGCTGTCGCCGAGCTCTCCCACATGTTCCCTCGCGTCGCCGGCAGGTTGGGGTCCCACATCGCCAGGCCCCGGTCGTTCTCGATGAACTCCTCCTTGCTCTTCTGGAGTGTCCAGTCGAGGGCCGCGACGGTCAACGCGATCCGGCTGACGGTGAGCGCCAGGGACTGGAACGCCGCCTCAGGCGCCGGCTGCACGGGCCCGTCGGGGTCGAGCATCGCCCGCTTCTGCTCCTCGGCGAACGCGCGGATCTCGTCGTCGCTGGCGGCGGGATTGATGTGCCGGCGGTGCGCGGGCCGCGACAGCCTCGAAGTCGTCGAGACGTGCGCGACGGGCTCGCAGGAACTCCCTAGCGGCGAACACCGCGAGGCGCTCGTGATCAGCGAGGCCCGGGGGCGTGCGTCCCTGCTGAAGGGCGAGAAAGAACGCGACGGTCCAGCGGTCCTCATCGGTGATCCCCTCCGGAGCCGCCCCGAGGCGCTTGATCGGGTCGGCGGCGTATTGCTCGATGACCGACATGAAGGTCTCAATCTTGCGGTCGAGACCGCCGCCGTCAGCGTTCAACGTGTATAGCTCGGGCAGCAACGCGACGTTGTCCGGCTTGTTCATCGCCGTGTGCCCGGTGGCGACCGCGAGGGTGGCGAGCTTGCCCTTCCGGCGCTGGGGTGTGGCCCACCGGGCGAGCAGGAAGCTCGGGACGTAGTGGTGGCGGCGCGCGTCGGTCTGGGGGAGCGGCGCGCCGGCCTCGACGAGCTGGCGGAGGTGGCGGACGAACGGCGGCTCGGGTGTCTGGTCAGCCACGTTGCAGAGCGTACGACCCGGGAGGCCGGTCGCAGGTCAATCAGCGGCCGTCTCGACGACGGGTTCCGGCGCGTGCCCGGGGCCGTCTCGAATATGGCGGGTCTCGGAGGTCGCGGACGGGCTTGCGCAGGCGTCGGTGTAGAGGTAGTCGCGGTCCGACTCGTCGTAGACGCACTAGCGCATTCGGTCAGCGCCGGCCGGGGCGGCACCGGACGCGGGCGGTGTACGCCGACAGGCGTCGCGCATACAGTTGGGTCGGCCCGCCGAGAATGCTGCCTGCCATGCGTCTTAGCGGCGAACCGGCTGGCGGCAGACCTCCCTGTCGGAATCGCCTGCCGGTAGCCGTGAGCCGCCCTCCTCAGGGATGAGGATTACTGAAACTCGAAACGATGAAGGAGAGGCGTCATGACCGTCAGCCAGCTAATCGCGATGCTGAAATCGCAGCCCGGCGAGGCCGAGGTGTGGTGCGAGGTGCAAGTCGGCTACGGCAGCCGGATGGACCTCGTCGGGATCAACGGGATGTTCCACACTCAAGACGAGCGCGGCGGGGAAGTCGTCGTACTGCAGTCCCGGCAATGATCGGCGTGGATCGCTTCTGCACGCTAGTACCCGCAGCCCGAGCCGATGCTGCCGACGAGCGCAGGCCTCGCTGATCGACCTCGTCCAGGAGCGGCTCACGGAGTGGCGGTGTGCGTATCGGCGGGCTTCGACCCGACCACGCCTTCGGGCGATGGGTGCTTCCGTTGCTTCGAGGGGGGCCGGCCTGACTTCGGGCGCCGGAACCAGACGCGTTCCGGCCGTCGGACGGACCAGGCGATTTGTTCCCATCCCTGGCATCAACATCCGGGCTACCGCTTTCCATGCGGGGCGGTCGGGCTCCGAGCGGTGATTTCTGGCTTGGCGGGTGCGACGTTCTGGGCTTCCACGAGCCTGAGGAGGTCTCTCATGTCGCAGGTGCTGTTGGATGCCGCCGGTCGTCCTCGTTCGCCGGCGACGCTGCCGGGATTTCACGCCGGGCGCCCGCCGCGCAACAAGGGCCGGCGCTACCCGCCGACCCGCCGACGATCGAGGAGATCGTCGCGGTCATGCGCCACGCCGGGAATGGCCTGCACGGCCATCGGTTGCGCGGACTGGTCGTCGTGCTGTGGCGCGCCGGGCTGCGGATCCACGAGGCCCTGCTGCTGAACGAGGGCGACCTCGATCGCCGGCGCGGCTCGCTGCTGGTGCGGCGCGGCAAGGGCGGCCGTCGCCGCGAGGTCGGGATGGACGAGTGGGCCTGGGAGCAACTGCAACCGTGGCTCGACGCCCGCGCCGAGCTTCCCGTCGGCCCGCTGTTCTGCATCGTCACCGGGCCGACACGCGGACGCGCATGGTCAAACACCGCGGTGCGCGCCCAGCTACGGCACGTCGCCGCGCAGGCCGGCGTCCGGCGGCGCTTCGCTCCGCACCAGCTTCGACACGCACACGCCGTCGAGATGGCGCGCGAGGGCGTACCGCTGATCGTCATCCAGCGCCAGCTCGGGCACACCAGCCTCGGCGTCACGTCGATCTACCTGCAGGGCATCGACAGCGCTGAGATCATCGACGCCGTCCACGCCCGACGCGCACCGATGATCCCCGTCGACGCCTCGCTACGCCTCTGAGCTTCCCGTCGTCGTCCAAAGGGAAAGCGCAGGGACGCATGTGCCAGTGCTGCTCAGGCGAAAGCGGACGCGGCAGGAGCGTCGATAATGCGTCTCGTGGATATCCAGATCGCCGCGTTCGACAGGGAGAATCGATGGGTGTCAGCCGGAAGCCTTCGACCGCAAACTGCGCTGGGCTGCCCCAGAAGTACGACTTAAGAGTCCAGGAAGGTCCACTCAGGCAAGCATGGCACCGGCCGGTTTCGCAGACCCGGCAACTGTCGACTGAGCTGCGGAAAGCGTCCCGCGGTGGAAGCTCTCACTCAGCACGGTAGAGTCGTTCGCCGAGGATCTCCTGCGTCCTCAGGCACCTGCAAAGGAGTTGAAAATGGGCGGCGTGTTCCGCGACCGCGACGGTCAGTATCGCTACCAGACGATCAACGAGTACGAGGAGCGCCGGCGACGAGACCTTGACAGACCCCCGCCCCCGCCCTATCGGCCGTCTCGGATCTCAGAGATTCGACCATACATGCCGGTACTCGCGCCGGCTCCAGCGGCCTGGGAGCCAGTAATGCAGGTTCCAGCTTTCACGCCGCTCGTGACGGCATGGCCCGGCGAGCCGGCTTCCGGCCTCGTCGAGGCGGTCGCGACCAACGATCTACTTCAGATGGCGGCGGACATTCGGGCGCGCGACAACAACGCGTTCTTCGACTCCCTCGTGTCGAGCCCACCGCCAATGCGGGTCGGGGAGTTCCCGCTGCTCGACGCCACGTTTGATGCAGCGGCCGCCGCGGGCGCAGCGGTCCCCTATCAGCCGACCAGCGGTCAGCTTCTTGAGCCCAGTGGGCGGAGCGTCTGGGCCCAAGACTTGCTTGGCTAGCCGCCGCGGTGCGGACTATCCGGACGGGGCGGAAGTCCGGGCGGCAGCTCGCTCGGAGCGACACACGAATCGGTGACGCCGCTGGCGCTTTCGCCTGCCAGCAGCAATCGGGCCGTGCGTCCGGCGACTGCCCCTT
>CAWEOF010000019.1:0-413526 GCA_963810605.1 uncultured Actinomycetes bacterium | reverse complement strand
CTCGATCTCCTCGGGCATGGCGCCGCGCACGAAGACGCGCTCGAAGTGCGCTGCGGCCGCCTCGGCATCGGCGTCTGAGTGCAGCCGCGCCACGAGCCGGCGCGCGAGCGCGTGCTTGACGAAGACGCGCTCGAAGTGCTCCGCGGCCGCCGCCGCCTCCTCGGCCGATCGGAACCGCTCGACGAGCCGCCGCGCGAGCGCGTGCTTGGCGTCGCGCGCCGAGAGGCCGTCGGGGAGCTCTTCGCCGAGCAGCAGCCCGTACCAGCCCTCCATCGCCGCGTCGGGCAAGCTCAGCGTCTTGCCGTAGATCTCCTCGGCGGGCTCGTCGACGCCGATGTGGTTTCCGAGCGACTTGGACATCTTGCGGGTCCCGTCGACGCCGGCGAGGATCGGCATCGTCAGCGCGACCTGCTCGCCGACGCCGTACGCGCGCTGCACGTCGCGCCCGAGCAGGAGGTTGAACTTCTGGTCGGTCCCGCCGAGCTCGATGTCGGCGCGCACCGCGACCGAGTCGTAGGCCTGCATGAGCGGATAGAGCAGCTCGAGGATCGAGATCGGCTCGCGCGCGGCGTAGCGCTTGGAGAAGTCGTCGCGTTCGAGCACCTGCGCGACGGTCGTCGTCCGCGCGAGCGCGAACAGATCCTCCATGCGCATGTCCAGCCACTCGGAGTTGTGGCGCAGCTCGATGCGCGAAACGTCGAGGACCTTCGCCGCCTGGTCCACGTACGTCCGCGCGTTCGCGTCGATCTGCTCGCCCGACAGCTGCGGGCGGGTCGACGAGCGCCCGCTCGGATCGCCGACCCGGGCCGTGTAGTCGCCGATGATGAGGACCACGACGTGCCCGCGGTCCTGGAACTCGCGCAGCTTGCGCAGGACGACGGTGTGACCGAGGTGCACGTCCGGCGCCGTCGGGTCCAGCCCGAGCTTGACGCGCAGCGGACGGCCCGCGGCGAGCTTGCGCTCCAGGCCGCCCGCTGGCAGGCAGTCGACGGCGTCGCGGGCAAGGTAGGCAGCATCGCTGGCCGGGGAACCCGTCACGGGGCCAATGCTAGAGTCCGGGCCGTCCGTGGCGTTGGTTGCCACCCGTTATCCCGGTCGTCGGGGTGCGTGACCGCACCGGACGCGGACGTTCCATACGCGCCGTATGAGCGACTCAGAACGCCCTGACATCCTGGTCCTCTCGGACCCACCGCTCGGTCGTCCGCGGCTCAAGCGGCTGCGCCTCGCGCTCATCCTGTGCGGACTGTCGATCCTCGCGCTCGTCTCGACCGCGTTCGGGATGATGATGGCCGTCGCGTCCGACCTGCCGGAGCTCGAGAACCGCGAGGAGTTCAAGAAGGCGCAGAACTCGCTGCTCACCGACGTCCACGGGACGTACCTCGCGACGCTGGCCAACCAGGGCCGGATCATCATCCCGGCGCGCGACATCGCGCCGATCGTGAAGGACGCGATCATCGCGATCGAGGACCAGCGCTTCTACCAGAACGACGGCGTCGACATCCGCGGCATCGGGCGCGCGCTGTGGCAGGACGTCACGACCGGAAAAGCCGTGCAGGGCGGCTCGACGATCACGCAGCAGTTCGTCAAGAACGCCACCGAGGCGCAGAACCGCCGCACGGTGTTCGAGAAGGTCCGCGAGGCGGCGCTCGCGTACCACCTCACCCGTCAGTGGTCCAAGACGAAGATCCTCACGGAGTACCTCAACTCGATCTACTTCGGCAACGGCGCGTACGGGATCGAGGCCGCGGCGCGCACGTACTTCGGCCAGGGCGACCACTACGGCTGCGGCAAGCCCAGCCGGCGCTGTGCCAAGGTGCTCAAGCCCCACCAGGCGGCGCTGCTTGCCGGCATGGTCGCGTCGCCGAGCGGGTTTGACCCGATCGCGAACCCGGCGGCCGCCAAGCGGCGGCGCAACGTCGTGCTGGCGAAGATGTTCGAGCAGGGCTATCTGACGCGCCCCGAGTATCTCGCCAGCCGCGCGGAGCGAGTGCCGTCGAGCGACACGATCCGCCCGCCGCAGGCGCAGGCCGCGACGCAGTCCGCCGCGTACTTCGCCACCTGGGTCCAGCAGCAGGTCATCGACCGCTACGGCGCCCGCGAGGCGCTCGAAGGCGGGCTGCGCGTCCAGACCACGCTCGATCTCGGCCTGCAGCGCGACGCCGACCAGACCGTCAAGCGCTGGCTCGGCGACCCGCCCAACGGCCCACACGCCGCGCTCGTGGCGATCGACAACGACAGCGGCGAGATCCGGGCGATGGTCGGGGGCACGGACTACTCGAAGGTGCCGTTCAACCTCGCCACGCAGGGCCAGCGCCAGCCGGGATCGGCGTTCAAGCCGTTCGTGCTCGCGACCGCCCTGCGGCGCGGGATCTCGCCGTACTCGACGTGGGAGTCCAAGCGGATCGTCTTCAACGTCCCCAACAGCATCGAGAAGTTCACGGTCAACAACTACGACGACAGCTACTCCGGGATCAGCACGCTCGCGCGCGCGACGACGTTCTCCGACAACTCCGTCTTCGCGCAGGTGGGCATCAAGACGGGCACGAAGCGGATCGCGCGGACCGCGGAGCGCATGGGGATCCGGACGCCGGTGTCGAGCAACTACGCGATCACGCTGGGCGGGCTCAAGCAGGGCGTCACGGCGCTCGACCTCGCCCACGCGTATGAGACCTTCGCGACCGGCGGTGTCCTCGTCACCGGCACGCTGGGCGCAGGCAAGCGCGGCCCGGTCGGGGTCCGCAAGGTGACGATGCGCGACTCGCATCGCGTCGTGCACCGCAACCGGCGCCGGCAGCACCGCATCCTGCCGCGCAACGTCGCCGACACGACGACGAGCCTCCTCGCGTCGGTCATCAGCGTCGGGACCGGCAAGCTGGCGCAGATCGGCGGCGTCAAGGCGTGGGGCAAGACCGGGACGACCGAGAACTACGGTGACGCCTGGTTCGTCGGGTCGACCGAGAAGCTCACGGTCGCCGTCTGGGTGGGCTATCCCGACGGCCTGAAGCCGATGACGACCGAGTACCAGGGATCTCCCGTCGCCGGTGGCACGTTCCCCGCGCTCATCTGGCATGACTTCATGGTCTCTGCGCTGAAAGCCGAGAAGACGCGCCAGGAGCGCATCTGCGCCGCCGACCAGAAGAAGCTCGACGCAAAGGCCGACGAGACCGATGCACCACCCCCGCCGCCGCCGGCGAGCTGCGTGAGGGCCGGGGTCGCGTCGGGCACGGGCGGCGCCGGCGACGGCAGCGACACGGCCGGCGCCGATCAGACGAGCACGACACCGACCGATCCGAACGCCGCCGAGGCGACCACCCCGGACGAGGGCGACACCGGGACGCGGGCACCGAACTCCAACGGCGGGGTCCCGGTGACCCCCCCGCAGGCGCCGCCCGCGGTACCGCCGGCCGTCCAGCAGCCCCAAGCGCCCCAGGCGCCCACCGAGTCCGGCGGCGCGAGCCCGTCAGGCGGGGCTTCTCCGACGCCCTGATCGACGGGGGCCGAGCAGGCCCGGCGGCCACGGCTTGGAGACGTTGCGGTTGCCGGCCGCGCAGAAGCGCCACGGCAGCTCGACCGCCCGCGTGATGCCGATGCGCGGGCCCGTCACGATCGCCGCCTCGTCGCGATCGGGGAGCGGCGCTCCGAGGCCGATGGGGCCGTCCAGCAGCGATGTCTCGTTGAGCTCGAGGCCGATCCCGAAGGCCTGCGTGAGCTTCCCCGGCCCGGAGCACAGGTCCGTTGCCAGCGGTCGTCCACGGCGCTCGTGCATGCCCTCGAGCCCCGCGACCGGCTCGAGCGCGCGGATGAGCACGGCGGCGCCCACGCCGGCCGGCTCGACGACGACGTTCAGCAGCGCGTGGACGCCGTAGGAGCGGTACACGTAGGCGATACCCGGCGCGTCGAACAGCGGCTTCGTGCGCGGCGTGAGGCCGGCGAACGCGTGGCAGGCGGGCTCGGAGTCGTGGTAGGCCTCGGTCTCGACGATGACGCCGAGACAGTCCTCGAAGGCGATCGTGCAGCCGACGAGCGCGCGCGCGGCATCGACGACCGGCAGCTCGAGCGCGCGCAGGTGGCGGTCGGAGGACGCGGGCACGGCGCCCGGCTGGCGCGCGGCGAGCCCGGCGTGGGTGAGCGCGGAGAAGCGCGACATCGCACGGCGCAACGTAGCGACAAGCGCGCTCGCGCGGATCGTCGCCGGGGACGCGCGACAGGCGCGCCCGGGCACTACCCTCCGTCGCCGTGGCCGAACGCAGCTACCCGCAGCGCGACTACTCGCGCCCGCCGGAGGCGGTCGAGATCCTGCTCGTGCGCCACGGCGCGTCGGAGGCTGCGGTCGACGGGCAGCCGTTCGAAGTGCTCGAGGGCCAAGCCGACCCGTCGCTGTCACCCAAGGGCGAGGAGCAGGCGCGAGCCGTGGCAACGTTTCTCGCCGACCAGCCACTGCAGGCGCTGTTCATCACGCCGCTGTGCCGCACGGCCCAGACCGCGGTGCCGATTGCGGAGGCGACGGGGCTTGCCGCCGAGGTCGTGCCCGAGCTGCGCGAGGTGCACCTCGGCGAGCTCGACGGCGGTGCGTTTCGGATCGCGCTGCACGAAGGCAACCCGATCGTCCCCGAGGTCTTCGCGCGGGAGCGCTGGGACGTCATCCCCGGCGCCGAGCGCATGGAGGACCTCGCGGAGCGCACGCGGGCGGGGATCGAGTGGATCGTCGAGCGCGTCCCCGCGGGCGCGACGGTTGCGGCGATCGTGCACGGCGGCGTCATCGGCGAGCTGTGCCGTCAGGCCACCCGCAGCCGGGCCTTCGCCTTCACGCACGCGGACAACTGCTCGATCACGCGCCTCATCGTCTACCCCGACGGCCGCTGGGGGCTGCGGAGCTTCAACGAGGGCGGCCACCTGGCTGCCCTAGCGTCCGAGCACGGCCCGTAGCGCCGCGGCGACGCGCTCGATCTGCCCGTCGGTCAGCTCGGGGAAGAACGGCAGCGCGACCGAGCGCGCGGCGACGTCCTCGCAGACGGGGAACTCGCCCTCGCGGTGGCCGAACGTCTCGCGGTAGTAGGACATGAGGTGGATCGCCGGCAGGTAGGGCTTGGACTGCACGCCGCGCTCGCGCAGGGCGCGGATCGTCGCGTCGCGATCGGTGCCGCGCGGTAGCTGCACGACGAAGACGAACCAGCCGCGGCGGTCACCGCCGGCGTCCTCGCAGGGCAGCTCGAGGCCCTCGATCTCCGCGAGCGCCTCGCGGTAGGCCGCGGCGGCCCGCGCGCGGCCCGCGAGCATCCCGTCGAGACGCTCGAGCTGCGCGAGGCCGATCGCCGAGGCGATGTCCGACAGGCGGTAGTTGAAGCCGAGGCGATCGTGGTCCAGCCAGCCCATGTCCGGCGCGCGGCCCTGGTTTCGCTCGGAGTCGATGCGCTTCTTTGACGGCACCGTCGCCGGTCGTGACCATGCCGCCCTCGCCCGTCGTCAGCTGCTTGTTGGCGTAGAAGCCGAACGACGCCGGGTGACCGCGCGCGCCGACCGCGACGCCGTCGGCGTGCACCGCGCCGAGCGCCTCGCACGCGTCCTCGACGATCGGCAGGCCGAGCGCCTCGAACGCCGGCAGGTCGGCGGGGAAGCCGAAGATGTGGACGGGCAGGATCGCCGCCGTGCGGGACGTGATGGCGGCGGCGGCCGCCGCCGGGTCGAGGTTGAGCGTCCGCGGATCGATGTCGGCGAAGACCGGCCGCGCCCGCTCGTAGATCGGCGCGTTGGCGCTCGCGACGAACGAGAACGGCGACGTGACGACCTCGTCGCCGTCGCTGACGCCGACCGCGCGCAGGGCGAGGTGAAGGCCGGCCGTGCCGCTCGAGACCGCACACGCGTGGCGGGCCCCGATGCGCGCGGCGAACGCGCGCTCGAACGCGGGCACGCGCGGACCGAGCGACAGCTGGCCCGACCGCAGAACCTCGCGAACGGCGTCCGCCTCCTCGTCGCCGACCATGGGCCGCGCGAGCGGGATCTCGTCCTGCCGCACGCTCACGGAGGACGCCTACTTCGCCGAGGCGATGCTGCGTGCCCGGCTCGGTTGCTCGGCGTACTCGAGCGAGTCGACGAGCGCCGACCACGACGCCGCGATGAGGTTCGTCGAGACGCCGATCGAGCCCCACGTCTCGTTGCCGTCGGTCGCGTCGATGAGCACCCGGATCGACGCGTCCGAGCCCTTCGTCTCGTCGAGGATGCGGACCTTGAAGTTCGACAGCCACGTCTCGGCGAGGTGCGGGTGCGCCTCGGTGAGCACCGCCCGCAGCGCGGCGTCGAGCGCGTTCACGGGGCCGTTGCCGCGCGTCGAGTGGACGTAGCGCTCGTCGTCGACCTTGATGCGGATCGTCGCCTCGGTCTCGACGTGGCCGTCGGCGTTCTGGTCGACGATGACCCGCCACGACTCGAGCTCGAACAGCGCCTCGTACTCCCCCGCCTCCTTGCGCAGCAGGAGCTCGAACGAGCCGTCCGCGGCCTCGAACTGGTAGCCGTCGTGTTCCATGGCCTTCATCCGCTCGAGCACTCGCGAGGTGACCTCGTCGTCGATGTCCAGGCCGGCCGTCTCCGCCTTGTCGATGACCGTGCCCTTGCCCGACAGCTCGGACACGAGCAGGTCGCGGCGGTTGCCGACGAGCGCCGGGTCGATGTGCTCGAACGTCGTGGCGTCCGCGCGGATGCCGGCCGCGTGCAACCCGGCCTTGTGCGAGAAGGCGTGCTTGCCGACGTACGGCTGGGAAGCGTCCGGGGCGCGATTGAGCAGCTCGTCGGCGAAGTGCGCGGTGTCGGTCAGGCGGCGCAGCTGCTCGTCGGAGACGACGCGACGGCCCATCTTCAGCTGGAGGTTCGCGATGATCGTGATGAGGTTCGCGTTGCCCGTGCGCTCGCCGATGCCGTTGATGGTCCCCTGGACCTGCGTTGCTCCCGCTTGCACCGCCATGAGGCTGTTGGCGACCGCGCAGCCGCCGTCGTCGTGGCAGTGGATCCCGAGCGCGACGCCGGGCAGCGCCCGCGCGACGACGTCGACAGCGGCCGCGATCTCGCTCGGCAGCGACGGCCCGTTCGTGTCGCAGAGCACGAGCCGCTCGGCGCCGGCGTCGGCAGCCGCGCGCAGGCATGCGATCGCGTAGTCGGGGTCGGCGCGCAGGCCGTCGAAGAGGTGCTCGGCATCGAAGAGCACCCGCTTGCCCCGCGAGGCGAGGAACGCGACGGACTCGGCGATCATCGCGAGGTTCTCCTCGCGCGAGACGCGCACGACCTTCTCGACGTGCAGCGTCCACGTCTTGCCGACGATGGTCGTGACGGGCGCGAAGGACTCGGCAAGCACGCGCAGGCCGGCGTCCTCGTCGGCGCGCACGCCGCGCCGGCGCGTCATCCCGAAGGCGGCGATCGTCGCGCTGGCGAGCGTCTGGCGCGCGAGCAGCGAGAAGAGCTCGGCCTCCTTGGGGTTCGATGCCGGGAAGCCGGCCTCGATGAGATCGACGCCGAGGTCGTCGAGGCGGTGCACCAGGCGGACCTTCTCGTCGGCGGTGAGCGACATGCCGCCGCCGCCCATCCCGTCGCGCAGCGTGGCGTCGTAGAGCTCGATCTGTGTCATGTGCGGTGTGGATCCTTTCAAGAGCGTTCGGAGGGCGAGTTCGTGGCAGGGCGACCGGACGCGCGCGCGTCAGGCCGCCTGCGGAATTCGCCGACCGAGCTCGGATCCGGTCATGCGACCTTCGCCGGCGCCTCGACCGGGTCCAGCCACTCGCGGTAGGTGTCGGTGCGCCCGTGCAGGGCGTCCTCGAACGTCGTCTGGATGGCGCGCGTGATCTCGCCGGGCTCGCCGGCGCCGATCGCGTGGTCGTCGACCTCGCGCACCGGCACGAGCTCGGCCGCCGTGCCGGTCATGAAGACCTCGTCGGCCATGTAGAGCTCGGCGCGCGCGATGTTGCGCTCGATGACCTCATAGCCGAGGTCGCGGGCGATCTGGATGACGGACTTGCGCGTGATCCCATCGAGGATCGACGCGGCCGGCGGCGGCGTGACGAGCCGCCCGTCCCAGATGATGAAGATGTTCTCGCCCGAGCCCTCGCAGACGTTGCCGTGGTCGTCGAGCAGGATCGCCTCTTCGTAGCCGGCCTTCATCGACTCGATCTTCGCGAGCACGCTGTTGAGGTACTGGCCGGAGGCCTTCGACGCGGGGATCAGCGAGCCGGGGCTGATGCGCCGCCAGCTCGAGACCTTCGTGCGGATGCCCTTCTGCTTGCCCTCCTCGCCGAGGTAGGCGCCCCACTCCCAGACCGCGATCGAGACGTCGACCGGGGCCTCGAGCGGGTTGAGGCCCATCTGGCCGTAGCCGCGGAACATGATCGGCCGCACGTAGCAGGAGCGCAGGCCGTTGCGGCCGATGAGCTCGTTGGTCGCCGAGCGCAGCGCCTCGACGTCGTAGGGCACCGGCATGTAGTAGAGCTCGGCGGAGCGGCGCAGGCGCTGCAGGTGCTCGCGATGGCGGAAGACCGCGGGGCCCGAGGACTCGGTGTCGTAGCAGCGGATGCCCTCGAAGACGCCCGTGCCGTAGTGCAGCGCGTGGGTCAGGACGTGGACCTTGGCGTCCTCCCAAGCGACGAACTCCCCATTCATCCAGATGAGGTCGGCTTGCTTCACGTCGAGCTCCTAGCGGTTGTCGAGAGCGGCCGATGCTGCATGGCTTGGGATCGATTCTAGGGCGGTGGCGGCTCGCGAGCCAGCCGCGTGCCTCATGGCAGACGCGCGGCGGCCCCGGCGGAGTGTCGCCGACCTATCCCCTGCCGAGCTCGTCGATGACCGCGCGAGTCGCCTCCGTGGTCGACGCGTCGCCCCCGAGGTCGCGCGTGCGCAGGCCGCCATCGAGCGCTCGGTCGACCGCCGTTTCGATCGCTTCGGCGTCCGCGTCGCGGCCGAGGCCGTGGCGCAGCATGAGCGCGACCGACAGGAACATCGCGAGCGGGTTGGCGGCGCCGGTACCGGCGATGTCGGGCGCCGAGCCGTGGACGGGCTCAAACAGGCCGGGGTCGCCGCGCTCGCCGAGGCTCGCGCTCGGGAGCATGCCGATGGACCCGGTGATCATCGCGGCCTCGTCGGAGAGGATGTCGCCGAAGAGGTTCTCGGTCACGATGACGTCGAAGTCCGCGGGCCGGGCGACGAGCTGCATCGCGGCGTTGTCGACGAGCACGTCGGTGAGCTCGATGTCGTTGTAACGGGCCTTGTGGACGATGTGGACGACCTCGCGCCACTGCCGTGAGGTCTCGAGCACGTTGGCCTTGTCGACGCTCGCGACCTTCTTGCGGCGCAGGCGCGCGGCATCGAACGCGACGTGCGCGATGCGGTCGACCTCCTCGACGGTGTAGAAGCAGAGATCCGATGCGCTGCGCGCCGTGCGCGTCTTCTCACCGAAGTAGATGCCGCCCGTCAGCTCGCGGACGACGAGCAGGTCCGTGCCCTCGATGCGCTCGCGCTTGAGCGGGCTCGCGTCGTAGAGCGCTGGCACCGGGCGCACCGGGCGCAGGTTCGCGTACAGGCCCATGCCCTTGCGCAGGCCGAGCAGCCCCTGCTCGGGGCGCGGCGCGTCGGGGTCGGTCGTGTCCCACTTGGGTCCGCCGACGGCGGCGAGCAGGACCGCGTCCGCGCGCTTGCAGGCGGCCAGCGTGTCGTCGCTGAGCGCGGTGCCGTGGACGTCGATCGCGGCGCCGCCGAAGAGGTGCTCGTCGAAGCTCCAGTCCTCGGAGATCGTGCGCAGGAGCTCGAGCGCGGGGGCCATGATCTCGGGGCCGATCCCGTCGCCGGGCAGGGTGACGATGGTGGGCATGGCCGCAGGCTATGGCTTCAGACGACGAAGTCGCCGACTCGCGGCGACCAGCCGGGCACGACGTCGCCGAGGTCGAGTCGCTCGTCGGCGTGCAGGACCCGGATGTCGTCGCGAGCGCGGTAGATCGTCGCGGTGCGGCTGGGCGGATCGACGACAACGACCGCGCGCGTCCCGGCGGCAAGCCAGTACAGCGCCTTGGCCTCGACCTTGGCGCGGCGATCGTGCTGCGAGACGACCTCGACGGCGAGGTCGGGCGGCCCGGGCCAGTACCCCTTCGGAATGCCGATCTCGTCGGCACGGTCGCGCGCTACGAACGCGACGTCCGGCGCCCTCACGCTGTCGGAGGCCGTGGCGAGACGGAAGCCCATCTCGCCGATGAAGACGCGACTGCGTCGCCGCGGCTCGCCACAAGGACGGCGCGGGCACCAACCGGGGGCGTCAGTCCTCGCCGCGCGTGGCGACGATGTTCAGCCGGACGTAGTCGAGCACGGGATGCTCGCCGAGACGCAGCAGCACGGCGTCGACGAAGTGCTCGTGCTCGTCGGGCGCCAGGCGCTCGAGGTGCGGGCCGAGGCACACGGTCTCGAGGTAGGCGCGCGGCTCGTCGGGCTCGACCGGCCAGGCCTGCAGCCAGCAGCGCACCTCCTCGAAGCCGGCGGCGCGCAGCCGCGACTGCGTCCGCTCGGGTCCGGCGAAGTTCCACGGCATCGGCCAGCCCGCGAAGCGGCCGGCGAGGCCGGCATCCGAGGCGGCCCGCAGCGCCGCGTCGTGGACGGCGGCGACGTTGCCCGCGCCCCCGCATTGCGCGCTGATCCGACCGCCCGGCCGCAGCGCCGCCGCCAGCGAAGCGAACAGCGCGTCGTGGTCGGGGACCCAGTGAAACGTCGCGTTCGAGAAGACGGCGTCGACGCGCTCGCCGGGCTCCAGGCGCAGCGCCGCGATGTCCGCTTGGCGCACGTCGGCTGCCGCGTCTGAGAGCTCGATCTCGGCGCGCGCGACCATGTCCGCGTCGGCGTCGACGGCGATGACGCGCCCCGTCGGGAGGCGATCGAGCAGCAGGCGAGTCACTCGGCCCGATCCGCAGCCCGCGTCCAGGACGGTCTCGTCGCCGCGCAGCTCGAGGCGATCGAGCACCGCCTCGGACATCGCGACCTGCGGTCCCGAGACCCGGTGGTAGGCGTCCGCGTTCCAGCCGCGGACGGTGCTCATGAGAGCGCCGTCGTGACCGGGCCGGAGCGCTCGCGCTCGCGCTCGTACGCCGAGATCGCGTCGTCCTGCGCGAGGGTGAGCGCGATGTCGTCGAGGCCGTTGAGCAGCCGATGCTTGGTCTCGGGGTCGATGTCGAACGCGGCGGATCCGCCGTCCCAGGAGATCGCTTGGGCCTCGAGGTCGACGGTCGCGGTGCCCGCCGCCATGAGCGCGCGCACGTCGTCCTCCCCGATCGCGATCGTCAGCAGGCCGATCTTCGTGCAGTTCGACGCGAAGATGTCCGCGAACGACGGCGCGACGATCGCCTTGAAGCCGTAGTCCTCAAGACCCCACGGAGCGTGCTCGCGGCTGGATCCGCAGCCGAAGTTGCGGCCCGTGACGAGGATCGGGTTGGGCGGCAGATCCCAGTCGGGCTCCTTTGCCCAGTCGTAGAAGAGGAACTCGCCGAACCCCGTGCGCTCGACGCGCTTCAGAAACTGCTTGGGCATGATCTGGTCGGTGTCGACGTCCGAGCGGTCCAGGACGCTGATGGCGCCTTCGAACTTGACGATCGGCTCCATGGGGTTCAGCTCCACTCTCTGATGTCGACGAAACGGCCCTCGATGGCGGCCGCGGCGGCCATCTGCGGTGAGACGAGGTGGGTGCGCCCGCCGCGCCCCTGACGGCCCTCGAAGTTGCGGTTGGACGTCGAGGCGCAGCGCTCGCCCGGCGCGAGCGTGTCGGGGTTCATGCCCAGGCACATCGAGCAGCCGGCCGCGCGCCAGTCGAAGCCGGCCGCGCGGAAGACCTCGTCGAGGCCCTCGCGCTCGGCCTCGGCCTTCACCTGCGCCGAGCCCGGCACAACCATGGCATGCACGGTCGAGGCGACCTTGCGGCCGCGGATGACCTCGGCGGCGACGCGCAGGTCGCCGATCCGGCTGTTCGTGCACGAGCCGATGAAGACGCGATCCAGCGCGATGTCCTGGATCGGCGTGCCCGCGCGCAGGTCCATGTAGGCGAGCGCGCGTTCGTGCCCTTCGGTCGTCGGCTCCGGCACGGACTCCGCCACGCCGGCGACCATGTCGGGCGCGGTCCCCCACGTCACCTGCGGGCTGATGGCACTCGCGTCGACCGTGACCTCGCGATCGAACGTCGCGCGGTCGTCGGTCTTCAGGGTTCGCCATTCGGCCGGGATCTCCATGCCCGCGTGCTCGGCGACCCAGGCGAACGTCGTCTCGTCGGGCGCGATCATGCCGGCCCGCCCGCCCCCCTCGATCGTCATGTTGCAGACGGTCATCCGGCCCTCCATCGAGAGCGCCTCGATCGCGGGCCCGGCGAACTCGACGACGTGGGCCGTCGCGCCGTCGACGCCCATCTGGCCGATCGTCGCGAGGATGAGGTCCTTGGCGGTGACGCCGAAGCCGAGCTCACCCGTGTAGAGGATGCGCATCGACTTGGGCTTGTTCGCCACGAGGCACTGCGTCGCGAGGACGTGCTCGACCTCGCTCGTCCCGATCCCGAACGCGAGCGCGCCGAACGCGCCGTGCGTCGCGGTGTGGCTGTCGCCGCAGACGATCGTCATGCCGGGCTGCGTGACGCCGAGCTCGGGCCCGATGACGTGGACGATGCCCTGGCGATCGGAGCCCAGTGAGTAGATCGGGATCTTGAACTCCGCGCAGTTGCGCTCGAGCGTCTGGACCTGCACGCGACTGAGCTCGTCCTTGATGCGCGCGGACACGGGCGTGCCGTCGGTCGGCGTGTTGTGGTCGGCGGTCGCGAGCGTGCGGTCGGGCCGGCGGACGGAGCGGCCGGCGAGGCGCAGCCCGTCGAACGCTTGCGCGCTCGTCACCTCGTGGACGAGGTGCAGGTCGATCCACAGCAGGCCGGGCGCGACCTCGTGGCCGGCCCAGATCTTGTCGAACAGCGTCGTGGGGCTCATCGATGTCAGCTCCTGCGTAGGCCGGCGGAGACGACGGCGAGCAGGACCGCGTCGTCGGAGCCGGGGTTCTCGAAGTGATGGGGCAGGTCGGCGTCGAACGTCACGCAGTCGCCGGCCGCGAGCTCGTAGCGCTCGCCGTCGATGTCGAGCACGACGCGCCCGTCCTGGACGAGCGCGGTCTCGCGGCTGCCGGGCTCGTGCATCGGCGGGTCGCCGGGGCCGCCGGTCTTCGCGCCGCCCGCGAGGACGTGGCGCGAGAGCTCGGCGCGCTGGCCGGGCAGCGGCGGGGTAAGGATCTCGGCCTGGTGGCCCGAGCGCGGGTCGCTCGTGCCGGGTCGGCGATCGACGGCCCGGACGATCGCGACGGTCGCGCCCTCGTCGAGGCGCAAGAGCTGCGACAGCGTCAGGTCCAGGCCGCCGGCGATCCGCGCCGCGACGGCCAGCGTCGGGCTCGTCTCGCCGCGCTCGACCTGGCTGAGCATCGGCGCGCTGACGCCGCTGCGATCGGCGAGGTCGCGGAGGCTGAGCTCCATCGCGTCGCGCAGCGCGCGAACGCGCGGGCCGATCGGAGCGGGGTGCTCGATGGTCGTCGTCATCGGTTGTACGTTATCACGTACAAACGTATGCCGGTCCCCGGTAGCGCGCGGCGAGGCGAGCCGTCAGACTTGAGCCGATGCGCGTCTTTATTTCGCACGCCAAACGTGATCGTGATGTCGCGTCGCGACTGGCCGAGCATCTGCAGGCTGACGGCATCACCGCATCGTTCGACGAAGTCATCGAACCGGGCGCTCGGTGGGTGGATTCGCTCCAGAAGGCGGTCGACGATTCTGACGCATTCGTCGTACTGATCAGCAAGGCAACCTCCGAATCCGCGTCAATTCGCTCCGAATGGAGCCAGATCCTCAAGCGTGTCTGGGGTGACGAGGCCACCGTTGTCCTGCCGGTGTTGCTTGACAGCACCGATCCTCCCGGTTTCTTGCGCGACCACGCAAGCGTGCAGATGAAAGCCGATGAGCAGACCCTCGCCGCCGAGGTTGCTCGATACCTCCATGACCCTCAAGAGCTGGGTGTGCGCCGGACCGAGGAAGGCCAGATCAGGCTGGATCGCCGCCTCGCGGATCTGGAGGAGTCTGCCGCCACGCTCGCCGAGGCAGCCGAGCGGACGTAGCCGAGCCTGCTGACTCCCCGCGGCTTGGCCAGGCGCCATCTGCAACTCGGCCGCTGTGAGATCCACGCCCGTGGTATCGGCTGCGGATAGCACTTACGCTGCGGCGACGATGACCAGTCCGGCAGTCGCAAGAGTCTTCGTCAACTGCCCTTACGACGACAACTTCCGACGCCAGTTCAACGCGATCGTGTTCACGTGCGTGTGCGCCGGGTTCGATCCCGTCACGGCGGGCAGCAGCGGACGAACGGGACAGCCGCGGTTGGAGCGAATCCTCGCCGAGCTCATCGCCTGCCGTTATAGCGTGCATGATCTCTCGCGCTGCCGCGGCGAGGGAGACGAGAACCTTGCCCGGTTCAACATGCCGCTCGAGCTGGGCATGGCCATGGCGATTCGAGGTGCCCCAGCGATGGTCGGCGCCCATGAGTACCTCGTGCTCGTCCCGGCCGAGGCGCGCATCCACCAGCGCTACATCTCGGACCTGGGCGGGTTGGATCCACAGACGTCGCCTCCGTCACATCAGGACGAGGGCGCCAAGTGGCGTCGGGGTCCCGCTACGCTCCCGGAGCGTGAGCGAGCGATTCGATGCCCCCGACGTGCTCGTCTTGGCAAGTGGCGGCACGCTCGGCGAGGCGTGGATGAGCGGGCTGCTCGCGGGGATCGAAGACGCCGCCGGCCACGACTTCCGGGCGACGGAGTCGCTCATCGGGACGTCCGCCGGCTCGCTCGTCGCCGCCGCGCTCGTCGCGGGGCAGCGGCCGCGCCGGCCGCAGGGCCCATCCGGGCCGCTGCAGCTCGAATCGGGCGAGGGCCCCGGTGTGGACGTCACCAAGGAGTCGAGCTCGCAGCTCGCGACATGGCTGCCGATCTCGCGCAGCGCGCTGCAGGGCTTCGCACGCGAAGCCGCCCGGCTGGCAGGCGTCGCGGCGACGCCGCTCGCGCCCATGGCGCTGGCCGTCGGATCGACCGGCAGCACCGCCCTGCGCGCCGCGCTTCTCGGGCGCTCGCCGGGCACGGACGAGTCGCTCAATGCGATCCACGACGGCGTCGCCGCGACCGGCGCGCGCTTCGACGGCAGGCTGCGCGTCGTGGCGGTCGACCGCGAGAGCGGCCGACGGGTGGTCTTCGGCTCCCCGGGCGCGCCGGACGCAACCGTCGCACAGGCCGTGCAGGCGTCCTGCTCCGTGCCGTGGATCTTCGCGCCGGTGCACATCGACGGACGCGAGTACGTCGACGGCGGCGTTTGGAGCAACACGAACCTCGACATCGCGCCTGCCGCGCGGCTGACGCAGGTGCTGTGCCTGAACCCGATCGCGAGCCTCGACATCGCGATCGCCTCGCCGTTCGGGATGCTGCGCGCGATCGCGGGCAGCACGGCGGCGCTGGAGACGCTCACGCTCCGCGGGCGCGGCGCGAAGGTCCGGATGATCGGGCCGGCGCAGGAGATCGCGCGGGTCATGGGTCCGAACCTCATGGACTCGCGGCGCCGCGAGCAGGTGCTCGCCGGCGGCTATTCCCAGGGTCTTGAGATCGGCGAAGGCTGACGTGCACGACGTCTCTCGCGGGCGGCTCGCGACCGGACGCGTCTGAAAAACGGCTCGACCGTGGCCGATCGCACACCCGCCGCCTAGCTTCGGCACGCGCGGCGACATACGTTGGCGAAAACGACAAAGGACGTGCTCAGATGACCGCTTCACCTCGCCGCGCGCGGCGGGTTCTCGCAATCGCGGCAGCCGCCACAATGATGGCCGTCGCCGGGTGCGGCGACGACGCCGACAAGGCCAAGGATCTCCAGCAGCAGGGCCAGGAGCTCCAGGAGGACGGCCAGCAGCTGCAGCAGGAGGCGCAGCAGACCGCCGAGGACGTCAAGAGCGGCAAGATCAGCGCCGAGGATGCCGCGAAGGAGCTCGAGGCGAAGACCGAGGCCTTGAAGGAGAAGGCGAAGAAGACGACGCAGGAAGCGATCGACGAAGTCAAGGAGAACTCGAATCTCACCGACGAGCAGGAGAAGCAGCTCGAGGACGCCCAGAAGCAGCTCGAGGCGAGCCCCTGAGCGAACGGTCGCCGAGGCCGCGTCAGACCAACGGCGCGCGACCGGCAGAGCGACTGCGGGCGGGCGAGGCTCCGCGACCTCCCGCGTGCGCTATGAAAGAGGGTGATGAGCCTGCATCCGCCCTCCGCCCCGACCGCGCTGGAAGCCTGGCGGTCTATCGCGACCGCGGTGGTCGAGGACGCCGCCGCGCTGCGCCGCCGGGTCGCCGAGCAGGCAGCGGCGCCGCCCGTCGAGCTGTGGCTCGTGCGCCACGGCGAGACGACGACGAACGCCGCAGGACTCTTCACCGGCACGACGGACGCGCCGCTCACCGTCCGCGGACGGTTGCAGGCTCAGGATGCCGGGCGCGCCATCGCCGGCGCGACCTTCGACCTCGGCTTCGCGTCGAACCTCTCGCGCAGCATCGAGACGCTGACGCTCATGGCGCGCGCCGGCGGCCTGGAGGTCCCGCACACGGTGCAGGACTTGCGCCTCGTCGAGCGCTCGTTCGGCGAGCTGGAGCGCACGCCGATCCGCCCGCGCGACCCGCGCCTCGCGGTCGACCTGACGATCGCGCCGACCGGTGGCGAGAGCTACATCTCGATGGCGCGCCGCTGTCTGTCGTTCCTGCTGGACCTGCGCTGCCTGGCGGCGCACCTGCGGCGCCCTCTCGCCGTGCTCGTCTCCTCGCACACCGGTCCGATGCGCGTCATCACCGCGATCGTCGACGAGACGAACGACGCTCGGGTGGTGCGCGAGCGGCTGTTCGGCAACGGCGAGCTGGTGCGCCGCACGCTCGGGCTCGTCGCGTGGCCGGTGTTCGCCGGCGGCCTGCCGGAGGCCATGGCAGGCGATCCCGAGACCGGGCTGACATGACGCCCGCCGGCTCCACGCCCCCGCCGTCCAAGGCCGTCCTCGCGGTCCGCTATGGCCTGCCCGCGGGGATCCTGCTCGCGGCGGTCCTCGTACTCGTGTTCAACCACTCGATCGACGGCCTCGAAGGCGCGGCGATGTTCGTCGGCTGCGCCGGCGCGATCCTCCTGCTCAACGTCCTGTACCGCGTCGGCGTTCGCGGCGACGTCGAGCGCGACGAGGAGGCCGCCGCGCGCGACTACCTCGACGAGCACGGCCACTGGCCCGACGAGCGGTAACCCGCGCCCGGCCCCCGGGCCCTAGCCGGCCTGGTGGCGCGGCGTCCAGGCGAAGAAGCGCACCGCGAAGAGCAGGCCGACGAGTCCCCACCCGGCGAGCATCGCGAGGTCGCCCGCGGCGATGCCGGTGCCGGTGGTACGCGGGTCGAACGCGATCGTCAGCGCGTCGACGAACGGCTTGACCGGCAGGACGTCCGCGACCTGGCGCAGGCCGCCGGGCAGCTGGCTGACCGGGACGAAGACGCCGGAGATGAAGTACAGCGGGAGCACGACGGCGTTCGTCATCGCGGGCGCGGCGTCCTCGCTTCCGATCGCGCTCGTGTAGGCGATGCCGAGCGCGCAGAAGGCGAACGCGCCGACGACCAAAGCGGCGACGAGGCCGGGCAGCGTGCTCGTCGGGACCGTCACCCCGAAGGCGAACGCACCGATCGCGATCAGCAGCGCGGTGACGATCGTCGCGCTGACGATCGCGGTGCCGATGCGGCCGGCGAACACGATCCACGGTGGCGCCGGCGTGCCGCGCACCCGCTTGAGCACGCCAGCCTCACGGACGCTGACGAGGCCGATGGCAAGGCCGACGAACGACGCGGAGACGACGGCCAGCGCGATGAACGCCGGAACTTGAAGCGTCGAGATCCGGATGTTCCCGTACTCCTCCCCCGCGCGCTCGTTGCCGAAGATCGAGACGAAGAGGCAGAGGAAGATCACCGGCAGGATCGCGGTGAAGAAGAGTGCCGCGGGGTTGCGGACGAAGACCTTGAGGTCCGAGCGCAGCTGCGCGACGAGCGTCCGCTTCATCGGGCCGCCTCGGCCGCGGGGGCGTCCGCCGGGTCGCCCACGATCTCGAGGTAGACGTCCTCGAGCGTCGGGCGCAGGACCTCGAGGCGCTCGAGCTCGATGTCGCGCGCCGCCGCCCAGCCGCACAGCTCGGCGAGCAGGCGGGTCGGCGCCTGCGTGCGCAGGCGCGCGCGCCCGTCGTCGCCCGGGACGGCCGCGACACCGCCGGGCAGCTCGCCCAGTGCGACGCCGGGCGGCGCCACGAAGAGGATCTCCGTCTCGCGCGCCGTGGGCCCGACCAGATCCTGCGGCGCGCCCTCGGCAACGATCACGCCGCCCTTGATGATCGCGACGCGATCGGCCAGCTCCTGCGCCTCGTCGAGGTAGTGCGTCGTCAAGAAGACCGTCGTGCCGAGCTCCCGCAGGCCCGCGATGACCTCCCAGGCAGAGCGCCGTGCCACGGGATCGAAGCCCGTGGTCGGCTCGTCGAGGAAGACGAGCTCGGGTCGCCCGACGAGCGCCAGCGCGACGTCGAGCCGGCGGCGCTGGCCGCCGGAGAGCCGCGCGACGCGATCGTCCGCCTTCTCCGACAGGCCCACGAGCTCGATCGTCTCGGCGATCGGTCGCGGGTCGGGGTAGTACGCCGACCACAGCTCGAGCGTCTCGCGCACGGTCAGGTTCGGCTGCGCCCGGCCCTCCTGCAGGACGATCCCGATCCGCGCGCGCCATTCGCGGTTGCCGCGCTCGGGGTCGACCCCGAGCACCCGCACGTCTCCGGCGGTGCGCTTGCGAAAGCCCTCGAGGATCTCGACGGTCGTCGTCTTGCCCGCGCCGTTGGGTCCGAGGAACGCGACGATCTCGCCGCGCTCGACGCGCAGCGAGACCCCGCGCACGGCTTCGAAGGCGCCGTAGGACTTGCGCAGGCCGTCGACTTCGATGGCCGCTTCGGCGGTCACGTCGTGCAGCTTAGAGCCACTCGAAGCGACCGCTCGCGACCGATCAGGGCGTCGCGACCGGCTCGTTGGCGCCGAGGTCGATCGCGTCGCCGGCCGCCTGCGCCTTGCGCACGACGTTCGACAGCGCCCGCACGTACGCGTGGCCGGCGGCCTCGATGATGTCCGTCGCCACGCCTTGTCCGGAGGCCGACTGGCCTTCGAACTCGAGCACGACCGAGGACTCGCCGAGTGCGTCCTGGCCGCCGGTCACGGCATCGACGCGGAAGGCGCGGAGCTGGGCGTCGATCCCGCTGGCAGCGTTGATGGCCTGAAAGACGGAGTCGATCGGCCCGTCGCCCGAGCACTCGGCGGTCACCGGGACGCCGTCGGGCGGCGTGATCGTGACCTTCGCGCTCGGGTCGGAGCCCGACGCCGCGTGCACCTCGAAGCGATCGAACGTGTAGCTCGCAAGCTCGTTGCGCAGGTCGTCGGTGACGAGCGCCTCGAGGTCCATCGCCGTGACCTGCTTCTTCTTGTCGGCGATCTCCTTGAAGCGCTTGAAGGCCGTGTTCAGCGCGGCGCCCTCGACGGTGAAGCCGAGCTCGGCGAGCGTCTGCTTCAGCGCGGCGCGGCCGGAGTGCTTGCCGAGGACGAGCGAGTTCGCGTCGAGGCCGACGGTCGTCGCGTCCATGATCTCGTAGGTCGTGCGCTCCTTGATGACGCCGTCCTGGTGGATGCCGCTCTCATGGGCGAACGCGTTGCGCCCGACGATCGCCTTGTTGGGCTGCACGACGTAGCCCGTGAGCCTCGACACGAGCCTGCTCGTGCGGGCGATCTCGGTGGTGACGGCGGTCGTGTGCAGCCCGGAGATCTCGCCGCGCGTCTTGAGCAGCATGACGATCTCCTCGAGCGAGCAGTTGCCGGCGCGCTCGCCGATGCCGTTGATCGCGCACTCGACCTGCCGGGCCCCGGCGACGAGGCCGGCGTAGGAGTTCGCGACCGCGAGGCCGAGGTCGTCGTGGCAGTGCACGGAGAGGATGACGTCGTGCAGCTCGGGCACGAGGCGGTACAGGCCGGCGAGGAACGCCGCGAACTCGTCGGGCACGGTGTAGCCGACGGTGTCGGGGATGTTGATCGTCGTCGCGCCCTCGTCGATCGCGGCGGCGATGACCTCCGCGGTGTACTCGAGCTCGGCGCGCGTCGCGTCCATCGGCGAGAACTCGACGTCGTCGACGAACGATCTCGCGTGCGCGACGGCCGCGCGCGCCTGCGCCAGTACGTCCTCGCGGGTCGAGCGGAACTGGTGGACGATGTGGATGTCCGACGTGGAGATGAACGTGTGGATTCGAGGTCGCTCAGCGTCGCGTACAGCGCGCGCGGCGGACTCCACATCGGGTGCTTGAGCTCGAGCGAGACCGGCGATGACCGGGCCCTGCACCTCGCGGGCGATCGCCTGGACCGCCTCGAAGTCGCCGGGCGAGGCGATCGGGAAGCCGGCTTCGATGATGTCGACGCCGAGGCGCGCGAGCTGGTGGGCGATCTCGAGCTTCTCGCCCGTGTTCAGCGAGATGCCGGGCGACTGCTCGCCGTCGCGCAGCGTCGTGTCGAAGATGCGGACGTGGTTCGGATCGATGAGGCTCATGACGTGTGTTCTCCTTGCCGAAGGCTCGAGGTGTGCTGCTTCTCAGTCGGTATGCGGCAGTGCGGCCGCCACGCAGATGGCTCCCCCTATCGGGGGAGCAGGAGAAGCAGGGAAAGCTCGAGTGCACGCGTCATGCGCGCAGGAGTCTAAACGGTCTGAGCTGTGCTGTGGGGCGAGTCGCCGGTCGAATCTTCGTCCACCGGCGAGCTCGCGATCAGATGCGGCGTGTCGGCTCGGTCGGCGCGACCGCGTCCGGCGCGACCGGGTCGACCGGCGCGCCCGGCGCCCCCGGCGTGACAGGCGCCACCGGCGCCCCCGGCGTGACAGGCGCGCCCGGCGCGCCCGGCGCGACCGGCGCGACCGGCGCGGCGGCGGCCGGATCGTTCGCGCCGCGACCGAAGCGCCGGCCGGCACGCGGCGCCACGGGCTCGCGGTACGCCGGATCGCCACCCGGTCCGGCGACGGGGTGCGAATGGCGCGCGCGCGGATCGGCGATCACGCGACCGGCCGCAAGCGACACCGAGATGCGTGCGACCGACAGCAGCGCGCCGATGGACATGAGGATCGTGGCGGCAAACGCGAGCCAGAGCCCGGTGCTGGCGTCGTCGTCGATAGCGGCGGCCACGGGAGGCGGGTTGAGAAGAGCGAAGAGCACGATGACGAGCGCGGCCACGATCGGCCCGATCAGCCAGCTCGCCGGCCGCACGGGACCGAAGCCAAACCGGCTGGCGACCGCGGTCAGCGTGCCGATCGCGAGCACGGCGAGCACGAGATCCCAGACCTCGAAGGCCTCGAAGGCGTCCGTGCCGCGCTGGTACCACTCGAGGAACAGGCTGATGAGCAGCAGGACGGCGCCGACTCCGATGAGCAGCATCCCGGCCTCATGGTTGCGCGCGTCGTTCGGCGTGGTGGGACGTCCTGCTGCGATGGGCATCGTCGGGTCTCCTAGGTGTGCGCTGCCGACAGTGATGCCCGGATACCCGGTGGCCCCTTGCGGCACGCTCCCGGCTACCTATCCTCGGTACATGCCGAAAGCCCGCGACACCGGCTTTCCCACGAACGATGCGCAGGACGACTTCCAGCGCGCGCGTCGCAGGCAGGTGCTTGCGCGGCTTTCGGCCTTGCTGCGGCTCGAAGCCGGCGACGTGGACATGATCCTGAGCTTCGACGAGGTCGTCGAAGCGCTGGGTCGAATCGGCGAACGCGATCTCGGGATCCAGACGATCCAGATCGACGCCATCGTCGGGACCGTCGACCGCGGCAGGGAGTTCGACCGCGCGTTCCGGCCCACATCGGCGCGCGTGCGGGCGCGCTTCGAACGGATCGCGGAGTCCCAGCGTCGCGGCAAGTCGATGCCGGCCATCGACGTGTACCGCGTCGGGGAGCTGCACTTCGTGCGCGACGGCCATCACCGGGTCGCGGTGGCTCGAGCACAGGGTCGCCGCGACATCGAGGCGCGCGTCGTCGAGGTGGTGACGCGGGTGCCCGCGGACTCGTCGATCAGCGCCGACGTCCTCCCGCTGAAGAGCCACGAGCGCGTGTTCCTCGAACGCGTCCCCCTCGCGCCCGCCGCACGCGCGCAGCTCGTCCTCGCCGACCCCTACGACTACGGCTCGCTCGCAGAAGGCGTCGAGGCCTGGGGCTTTCGCTTGGTCGCACAGGAGCGCGCGTTCCTCAACCGCGCCGAGGTGGCACGCCGCTGGTTTGAGGAGGAGTACGAGCCGGTCGTCGCCATCCTCCGCGAGGCCGATCTCATCGGCCGCCGCGAGACGGCGACCGACGCCTACCGGCGCTTGTCGTCGGACCGCTACCGCCTCATGCGCACGCACATATGGACGGACTCGGCGATCGCGCGCGTGCGCCGCGGGCGCTGACGGCGCCGGGCGTCGAGGCTCCCGAGCTCCTCGAGCAAGACGACCGCCTGCGCCTTCGCGGTGGCGCATCCCGTTGGACATGTCCAGCGGGTTGGAGACACCGAGGAGCACTTTGCCCGCGAGCGGCTCGGCGTCCGCGGCCTGCCAGGACGCCGATGTGCATGTGCGCGAGCTACTCCTCGGAAGGGGGCGCGGCGGACGACTCATTCGACGAGTCGGCGGGCTGCGCCTCAGCCGCTGCTGGCGACGCGTGCTCCCGCGCGACCGACGGCGCCTCGGCGGCGCTCGCCGCCCGGTGGGCGAGGTTCGTGCCGTCCCCGGGATCGAACACGTGCAGCTTGCTCGCGTCGAACCACAGCCGGGCCGTCGTTCCCGCAGCGATCTCGGACTCCGGGTTCAGCCGTGCCACCGCTCGACCCCCGCCCGCCCCCGGCGTCTCGGCGACGCCCGAGTCGCGGGCGAGCTCGGCGAGCTCGTCTGAGCTGACCTCGCCGCCCTCGAAGGTGAAGTACGCGTAGATCTCCGAGCCCATCGACTCGAGAACCTCGATCGGCGCGTCGAACTCGACGCCCTCGCGGCGGCCGTCGGGTGCGAGCGACGCGTCTTCGAAGTCTTCCGGACGGATCCCGACGATGACGTCCCCCGCGTCCCCGATGCCCTCGGGCGCGGCGACCTCCGCGAAGGGCAACCGCAGCTTGCCGCCCGTCGCCGACGCGGAGAAGAAGTTCATCGCCGGCGACCCGATGAAACCCGCGACGAAGATGTTGACCGGGCTGTTGTAGAGCACCCGCGGCCTGTCGACCTGCTGCAAGACCCCGCCGCGCATGACCGCAACGCGGTCGCCGAGCGTCATCGCCTCGGTTTGGTCGTGCGTGACGTAGACGGTCGTCGTCGACAGGTTGCGCTGCAATCGCGAGACCTCGGTGCGCATCTGCACGCGCAGCTTCGCGTCGAGGTTCGACAGCGGCTCGTCCATGAGGAAGGCGCTCGGGCTGCGAACGATCGCGCGGCCCATCGCGACGCGCTGGCGCTGGCCGCCGGACAGGTTTGACGGCTTGCGATCGAGATGCACCTTGAGATCGAGGATGTCCGCCGCGTGCTCGACCTTCTCGTCGATCTCCGCTTGCGGCGTCTTGGCGAGCTTGAGCGCAAAGCCCATGTTCTGGCGCACCGTCATGTGCGGGTACAGCGCGTAGTTCTGAAAGACCATCGCGATGTCGCGATCGCGCGGGGCCTTGTCGTTGACGACCTCGCCGCCGATCGACAGCTCGCCCTCGGAGATGTCCTCGAGGCCCGCGATCATCCGCAGCGCCGTCGACTTCCCGCAACCGGACGGGCCGACGAGGATCATGAACTCGCCGTCGGCGATCTCGAGGTTGAGCTTCTTCACGGCTTCGGTGCCGTCTGGATACCGCTTGGTGACGTCGTGGAGCGAGATGCCGGCCATGTGCGAGTGTCTCCTTTACCCCTTCACCGCGCCGGCCGTCAGGCCGGCGACGATACGACGCTGGAAGATCAAGACGAAGATGATGATCGGGATCGTCACGAGCACGGCGGCGGCCGCGATGTTGCCGGTCGGCGCCGTGAACTGCGAGTCCCCCTGAAAGAACGCGATCGCAGCCGGAACGGTGCGAGACGAGTCCGACGACGTCAGGGTGATCGCGAAGATGAAGTCGTTCCAGGCGAAGATGAACACGAGGATCGCGGCGGTGAACACGCCGGGTGCCGCGAGCGGCAGGATGACCTTGCTAAACGCCTGCCATGGCGTCGCGCCGTCGATCTGGGCGGCCTGCTCGAGCTCCCACGGGATCTCGCGAAAGAACGCGACGAGGATGTAGATCGCGAGCGGCAGCGCGAACGTCAGGTACGGGATGATCAGGCCCGGATACGTGTCGTAGAGGTGCAGCGTTCGCCACATGTCAAACAGCGGCCCGACGACCGAGATCTGCGGGAACATCGCGATCGCCAGCGCGCCGCCGAGGATCAGCGACTTGCCGGGGAACTCCAGCCGCGCGATCGCGTAGGCCGTGAACGACGCGAGAGTCACGGCGATCACCGTCGCGATCAGCGCGATCGACACGGAGTTGATGAGCGGCCGCAGCAGCGGGGAGTCAAATCCGCCCTGAAAGAGCGTCGTGTAGTTGTCGAGCGTGAACTCCTTCGGGATGAACGCGCCGTCGGAGACCGTCGCCGGCGTCTTCAGCGAGACCATGAAGATCCACACCACCGGCAGCAGCGCGAAGAAGACCACCACCATGATGCCGACGGTCCACTTCAGGTAGTCCTTGCCGCGGCGGGAGCCCATCTACTTCTCCCCTTGGCCGACCGGGTTGCTCGTGCCGAGGACGCGCACGAAGAAGAACGCGATGATCAGCACGAGCACGAAGATCAGCACCGAGACCGCCGAGCCGAGGCCGAGGTTCAGCCGCGAGATGAGCTGGTTGTAGCCAAGGATCGAGACCGATTCCGTGTCCTGCGAGCCGCGGGTCATGATGAAGATCGAGTCGAACACCCGGAACGCGTCCAGCGTGCGGAACAGCAGCGCGACGAGCAGCGCCGGCTTGAGCAAGGGCAGCGTGATGCGCCAGAAGCGCTGCCATGCGGTCGCGCCGTCGACGCGCGCAGCCTCGTACAGACCTTCGTCGATCGTCGCGAGGCCGGCGAGCAGCAGCAGCGCCATGAACGGCGTCGTCTTCCAGACCTCGGCCATGATGATCACGGCGAGCGAGCTTGAGTGCGAGCCGAACCACGCCTTGTCATCCGGCACGAACGGGAGGTTGTTGACGAAACCGCTCGACGGATCGAAGGCGAAGAACCACGCGAACGCGGCGACGACAGTCACGATGCCGTACGGGATCAGCACGGCCGTGCGCACGAGCCCGCGACCGAAGATCGCGCGGTGCATGACGAGCGCGACGACCATGCCGATGACGAGCTCGATCGCAACGGAGACGACCGCGATGAACGTCGTATTGAACACGCCCTGCCACCACAAGTCCGACGTCAGGACGGCCTTGTAGTTGTCCAACCCGACGAAGCCGGACTCTTCGGGAAAGCGCAGGTCGACCCTCTGCACGGACAGCGCGAGCGCATAGAGGATCGGATAGACCGTCACGAGCAGCATCGCGATCACGGCCGGTGCGCAGAGCATGTAGGCGAGCTTTCGCTCGGCCCGCGTCTTGTCGGAGGCCGAGGCCTTCCCGCGCGTCCCCTTGCCGAGAGGCACCGCGGTCACAGGAGTCCCTCGCGCTTGATCGCCTTCTCGACGTAGTCCTTGAGCCTGTCGTAGGCCGGCTTGGGATTCTTCGGATCGATCTGCGTCGTCGGATGGATCGCGCGCTGGATCGCGAGCGACAGGTCCTGGTAGGCCGGCGACTCCGACGGCCGCGGCGCCGCGCTCTCGATCGACTCCTTGACGACGTCGGCAAAGCCGGGATATGCCTTCTCGATCTCCGGCTGGTCATAGACGTCCGAGCGCACCGGCGGCAACCCGCCGAGCTCGGCGATCTCGAGCTGGTGTTCGGGCCTCACGAGGCATTCCGTGGCGGCAAAGGCCTCCGCGGGATGCTTCGAGTACGCCGACACGCCGATGTTGATGCCCCCGATCGGCGGCTTGGCCGGCTTGCTCGGATCGACCTGCGGATACTTCGCGGCGGCCATCACCTTGAAGATGTCCGGCGCGTTGGCCTTCGCCGACGGATAGACGAAGGAGTAGTTGATCATGAAGGTGGAGTCCCCGCTCTCGAACCCGAGCCGGGCGGTGTCCTCGGTCGACGTCGTGATGTTCGATGCGGCCACGGGCGAGCGCGAGAGGCGGCCGAGGACGCCGAGCGCGCGCTCGGTCGGCGCCTCGGCGAGCAGGACCTCCTTGGGCCCGGCGAGGATCTGCGTGCCGGCGGACTCGATGAGCTGGTTGACGAGCACGACCAAGCCCTCGTAGCGGTTGCCCTGGACTTGGATGCGGCCTTGGCTCGGCCCCAGCTTCTCGCCCGCGTCGATCATCTCGTCCCACGTCTTGGGCACGGTCGGCGAGCGGTCCTTGCGATACCAGAGGAACTGCGTGTTCGACCAGATCGGAACGACGTAGAGCTGGTCGTCGAAGCGCGCGGTTTGCAGCACGCTGTCGAAGACGTTCTCCGACACCGCGGCAGCCGTCTTCGCCGGGACGGGCTTCAGCCAGCCGGCGTTGGCGAACTCGCCGGTCCAGACGACGTCCATGCCCAGCAGGTCCAGCGAGCTGTCCTTGGCGCCCAGGCGGCGGACGAGCTGCTCGCGCTGCTGATCGGCCTGCGACGGGAGGTACTCGAACTTGATCGTGTACGCGCCGTTTGACTCCTTCGAGCAGCGGTCGGCGATCTTCTGCGGCGCGCCGCTGGGCTCGTTGAAGATGAACCACGTCAGCGTGGCGCGTCCTGCGCTGCTGCCGTCGTCGCCGCAGGCCGCGACTCCGAGGCTCAGAGCCAGCAAGCCTAGGCCGGTGACGATCCGTCTCCGCATGGCAAGACGCCGATGCCGCTGCGGGCTCGTAACGAATGGCACAGCGTGCTTTGTAGCATGTGCACGCGCCAGACGTAGGTCAGGCGCGGGCGAGGAACCCCTCGCCAGGCGCGAGCCGGTCCGGCGCTGCCGCGCCTGCCGGTAGCTGATCGCTGTGCGTCGCGCGCAGGACCGCTCCGGCGGCGGGTGCCGCGGCTGGAGCGTCGCCGAGATTGATCGCGACGAGATGATCGCGACCGCGGCTGTAGGCGAGCACGCCCCTCGCGGCCTCCACGAACTCGATCCCCTGCCCCAGCGCGCGGCGTAGCGCGATCAAGTCGCGGTACAGCGCCAGCATCGAGCCGGCATCGCGCGTCTGTGCCGCCAGCCCGCCCTCGGCGACCTCGATCGCGGGCAGCCACGGCTCGCCCGTCGTGAAGCCACCGTGCGGGGCGTCGTCGTCCCAGCGCATCGGGTGGCGATGGCGATCGCGGCCGGCGCGGTCGTCCGGCGGCTCGCGGCCGGGGCCGTCGGCCATCCCGAGCTCGTCGCCCTGGTAGACGAAGACCGGGCCGGGGAGCGTGAGGGCCAGCAGCGCCGCGGCGCGCACGTTCGCGGCGCCGACGCGGTCGGGGAGGCGCGGGAAGTCGTGGTTCGAGAGCACCCAGGCGACGCGACCGGCTCCCACGCCCGCCTCGATCGCCGCCCGCACTGCGGTGGCATCCCAGCTCGCGTGCAACAGCTCGAACGCGAAGGCGACATCGACGTGCTCGAGGTAGGGGGCTAGCTGTGCCGCCGGCAGGTAGACCTCGCCCACGAGGAGCGCGCGCTCCCCGGCACCTTCGCGCAGAACGGCCAGCGCGTCACCGATGTCCGGCGCGTTGCGGCTGTGGCGCATGTCGAGCGTCGCGCAGTCGCCGTGCTCGGGCAGCGCGGGCACGCCGGTCGCCGGCGGATCGTCCCGAAGCTGCGGGTCCTTGAGCAGGCGGTCGATCGCGTCGAGCCGAAACCCATCCACGCCGCGGGCGATCCAGAAGCGCAGGACGTCGGCCATGGTCTCGCGCACGTCGTCGCGTCGCCAGTTCAGATCGGGCTGCTCGGGATAGAAGGAGTGCAGGTACCAGCGCCCGCTGGCGTCGTCGCGCGACCAGGATCTCCCGCCGAACGACGCGAGCCAGTTGTTCTGCGGACCATCGCGATCTGACCAGACGTAGCGCTCCGGATGGCGCCGGAACCAGGGATGGTCGATGGACGTGTGGCACGGCACGATGTCGAGCAGGACTCGCAGATCGCGTTCGTGCGCCGCGACGATCAGCGCATCGGCATCGGCGAGCGTGCCGAAACGCGGGTCGACGTCGGTGTAGCCGCTGACGTCGTAGCCGCCGTCGGCCATCGGCGATGGATAGAACGGCGAAAGCCAGATCGCGTCGGCGCCGAGCGAGGCCACATGGTCCAAGCGCGCGGCGGTGCCGCGCAGGTCGCCCTCGCCGTCGCCGTCGGAGTCCTGGAAGGAGCGGGGATAGATCTGGTAGACGACGGCGTCGCGCCACCAAGGCGCCTCGGTATTCCCGGTCATCGCGCCCATGATGCATGAGAGATGAAGACGAGCTGGGCCATGTACTGCACACAGGCTGCCCAGCCCGATACTCGCACCTCTCAGCCGTTCGGCAGCGCGACCGTTCGGGCGTCGATGAAGTCGTCGTTCTCCAGGAGCTCGTCGATGAGCGGCTGCGGCACCTGGGAGTCCGTCGTCACGATCATCACCGCGGGCCGGTCGCCTTCGGCCGTCGGCGGCGAATGCCCGACCGCCGCGGAGCCGATGTTGATGCCGTGGGCGCCGAAGGTCATCCCGACCTGACCGATGATCCCCGGGACGTTGCGATAGCGAAACAGCGTCACGTACGGCTCGAGCTGGAGGTTGAAGCGCTGCCCCCACGCAGCGAGCAGGTGCGGGCGGTGCTTGCTGCCGATCGTCGTCCCGACGACGCCGTTCTGGCGCTTGCCGCCACACCAGACCGCGACGCGCACGAGGTCGGTGTAGTCGCGTGCGGAGCTCGACCGCGACTGGACGACGTCGATGCCGCGCTCCTTGGCGATCGAGAGGGCGTTGACGGCATTGATCGAGTCCTCCGTGCGACCGCCGAGCGCGCCGAGGACGACGGCGATCGCGAGCGGGCCGGTGTCGCGCTCGCCGATGCGCCCGTGGCACTCGATCTCGATCTTGTCGACCGAGCCGCACGCCGCCAGCGACGTCGCAAGCTTGCCGAGCTGGCCGCACAGAGGCAAGAACGGGCTGAGCAGCTCGAGGTCTTCGGCCGAGATCGACGGCGCGTTGACCGCGGTCGTCACGCTGCCGCCCTGCAGGGCGGCCACGATCTGCTCGGCGGCCTGGTAGCCGGCCCGGTCGGTTGCCTCGGCGGTCGAGGCCCCGAGGTGCGGGGTGACGACGACGTTGCGGTAGCCGAACAGCGGGTGGTCGGTCATCGGCTCGGCGCGGAAGACGTCGAGCGCCGCACCGCCCACCTTGCCGCTGTCGACCGCGTCCTTGAGATCCTCGTCGACGATGAGCGAGCCGCGCGCGACGTTGAGGATGCGCACGCCGTCGCGCATCTTCGCGAACGCCGACGCGTCGATCATGCCGTTCGTCTCGTCGGTCGTCGGCATGTGCAGCGAGAGGAAGTCGGCGGCTGCGTAGACGTCGTCGGGTCCGTCGGCGCGCTGCACCTTGAGGCTCGTGTAGAGCTCCGTCGCGACGAACGGGTCGTACGCGATGACCTCCATGTCAAACGCCTTGGCGCGATGCGCGACGAGCTGCCCGATGCGGCCGAAGCCGAGGATCCCGAGCGTCTTGCCCATGAGCTCCGTGCCGCTCCAGTTCTTGCGCTCCCAGCGTCCCTCGGTCAGCGCGCCGTGCGCCTGCGGGACGTTGCGCGCGAGTGCCAGCAGCAGCGCCATCGTGTGCTCGGCGGCGGTGACGACGTTCGATCGCGGCGCGTTGACGACGATGATCCCGCGCTTCGTGGCGGCGGCGACGTCGACGTTGTCGACCCCGACGCCGGCGCGCGCGATCGCGCGCAGCTTCGATGCCTTCGCGATGAGCGACGCGTCGGCCTTCGTCGCAGAGCGGATGACGATCGCCTCGTACTCGGCGATCCGGTCCTCGAGCTCCTCGCGCGTCCAGTCAAAGCCGGTGTCGACGTCGAAGCCGGCGACCTCGAGCACGTCGAGCCCCGACGCGCCGATGTTCTCGGCGACGAGCACGCGCGCGCGGTCCGGCGCGGGCGTGCCGGCGGCGTTCTGGTCGGACGTGGCGATGGAGGCCATCAGACGTTCACCCGCTCGACAACCCAGTCGATGCACGCGGTGAGCGCTTGGACGTCGGCCGGCTCGATCGCCGGGAACATCGCGACGCGCAGCTGGTTTCGCCCGAGCTTGCGATACGGCTCGACGTCGACGATCCCGCTGGCGCGCAGCGTCGCCGCGACGCGGGCGGCGTCGACCTCGTCAGCCAGGTCGATCGTGCCGACGACGAGCGAGCGCTTGGCCGGGTCGGCGACGAACGGCGTCGCGTAGGACGACGCCTCCGCCCAGCCGTAGAGCACCTCCGACGACGCCGTCGTGCGGGCGACGCACCACGTCAGGCCGCCCTGGTCGAGCATCCAGTCCAGCTGCTCGGCGAGCATGGCGAGCGTCCCGAGCGCCGGCGTGTTGAGCGTCTGGTCCTTGCGCGAGTTCTCGAGCGCCTGCTGGAGGGAGAGGAAGTCGGGGATCCAGCGGTCGGTGGCGGCGATCTGCTCGATCCGCTCGATCGCGGCCGGGCTCAGCAGCGCGAGCCACAGGCCGCCGTCGGAGCCGAAGCTCTTCTGCGGCGCGAAGTAGTAGGCGTCGGCTTGGGCGGCGTCGAGCGGCAGGCCGCCCGCACCCGACGTCGCGTCGATGAGCACGAGGGCGCCCTCGTCACCGCCTGACGGCCGCTGGACCGCCACCATGACGCCCGTCGAGGTCTCGTTGTGCGCCCAGCCGATGACGTCGGCGCCGGGCAGCGCGGCCGGCGCGGGCGCGTCGCCGGGGTCGGCTTGCAAGACGATCGGGTCGGCGAGAAACGGCGCGCGCTCGGTGACCGTCGCGAACTTGCGCGAGAACTCGCCGTAGACGAGCGCGAGGGCGCGCTCGCGAACGAGGCCGAATGCGGCGGCGTCCCAGAACGCGGTCGTGCCGCCGTTGCCGAGCGCGACCTCGTAGCCGTCGGGCGCGCCGAGCAGCTCGGCGACGCCGGCGCGCACGCGGCCGACGAGCTCTTTCACGGGCTTCTGGCGGTGCGACGTACCCATGAGGCCGGCGTACTCGCTCGCGAGCCGGGTGAGTTGCTCCGGGCGGACCTTCGAGGGGCCGCAGCCGAAGCGGCCGTCCGCCGGCCGGAGGTCTTGGGGAATCTCGAGCAGGGTGCTCGTCGTCATGGCAATGGTCCTCGCAGATTCTGCGGTGGTCAGGACTGATGCCCAGGCGTGCGGCGCGAACCTCTCCATCGCTCCCCGGTGGTGTGCTCCACCAGAACTAACGCCAGTCGCGACGGCCCGGAGGAGTCTAGTGGGTCGCTCGCCGAAGTTGCGGGTGAACGCGGGATGCCGGCGCCGCCAAGCACCCACGCGCGCGCAGCCCCGCGTGGACCGTTGCCTACTCGTGGAAGTCCGTGTCGATCCAGTCCATCATCGCCCGCAGCTCCTTGCCGGTCGACTCGACCTGCGTCGCGGCCTGCTCGGCGCGCATGCGCTTGAAGTTCTCCTGCCCGGCGCGGTTCTCGGCGATCCACTCGCGGGCGAAGTCGCCCGACTGGATCTCGGTGAGGATCTGCTTCATGTTCGCGCGGGTGTCGTCCGTGACGACGCGCTTGCCGCGCGTGTAGTCGCCGTACTCGGCCGTGTTGGAGATCGAGTAGCGCATCCCCGCGAGGCCCTTCTCGTACATGAGGTCCACGATGAGCTTGAGCTCGTGCAGGCACTCGAAGTAGGCCATCTGCGGATCGTAGCCCGCCTCGACGAGCGTCTCGAAGCCGGCCTGGACGAGCTCGGACGCGCCGCCGCACAGCACGGCCTGCTCGCCGAAGAGGTCGGTCTCGGTCTCCTCCTTGAACGTCGTCTCGAAGACGCCGCCGCGGGTGCAGCCGATGCCCCTGGCGTACGCGAGCGCGAGCTGCTGCGCGTCGCCGTGCGGATCCTGCTGGATCGCGATCAGCCCGGGGACGCCCGAGCCCTCGGTGTACTGGCGGCGCACGAGGTGACCGGGGCCCTTCGGGGCGATCAGCGCGACGCCGACGCCGGGGTGCGGATCGACCTCGCCGTAGAGGATCGAGAAGCCGTGGCCGAAGAGCAGCAGGTTGCCGTCGGCGAGGCCGTCGCGGACCCCGGTCTCGTAGACCTCCCGGTGCAGCTCGTCGGGGACGAGCATCATGACGAGGTCGCCCTCGCTGGCGGCGTCGGCGACGGGCATGACCTCGAGGTCGTTCGCGGCGGCCTTCGCGGCCGACGCCGAGCCCTCGCGAAGGCCGACGACGACGTCGACGCCGGATTCCTTGAGGTTCAGCGCGTGGGCGTGGCCCTGGGAGCCGTAGCCGATGATGGCGACGGTCTTGCCGTCGAGGAGCGTGAGGTCAGCGTCGTCGTCGTAGAACATGGCGCGGGATCCTAGGCGCTCGCGGTCGCGACGTGCGTGCGGCCCGGCAGCAGCACCGATCCGTCAGGCGCGACGTACCGCGCGAGGCGAGCGTCGATCGCGTCGCGCAGGTCGTCGCGCTGCGCGGGCGTCAATCCCAAGAGGCCGCACGCCAAGCTGGTCGAGATCTCGATCTGCACGTCCCACCACGCGTCGAGGTCCTCGTAGCGCCACGCGAGCTCGAGCTGCTCGACGACGATGTCGCAGAAGCCGGCGTCCGCGAGCAGCTCATGGATCCTCGCCGGATCGCTGAAGGCGAACATGTGCGGCTCGCCGGGGTCCGGCGGTGGCGTCTGCGCCAGCATCGCGAGTTCCTCCTGCGCGACGGACGCCCAGGGGTTCTCGGCCGGGGACGCCCACGCGGCCAGCGCCACGCGCCCGCCGGGGCGCAGCACGCGTCGCGTCTCGCGCAGCGCGGCGTCCGGATCGGCGAGCAGCATGTAGCCCCAGCGCGCGATCACGGCGTCGAGGCTTGCGGTCGGCAGGTCGATCCACTCGGCGTCCATCGTGCGGAACTCCGCGTTCTCGATGCCGAGCTCTGCTGCCCGCGCGCGAGCGAGCTTCACCATCTCCGGCGCCGCGTCGGTGCTGATCAGCGACCCGCCGGGCGCGATCAGCTCGGCCGCGAGCAGGCCGGTGTCGCCGGGGCCCGCCGCGAGCTCGAGCACCCGGTGGCCGGGCTGCGGCTCGATCGCATCGACGAGCCAGCCCGACACCGGGCGCGCGCCTGACTGAAACACCGAGCGGTGCTCCCCCCAGCCACGCGCGGCCCGGGCCCAGCGTTGCAGGCTCGTGGCGCGGTACTGCGACGGGTCGTACTTCACAGCACGACCACGTCGCGCACCCGCTACCAGGTGCCTATTTGAGCAGCGTGAAGCGGTGGATCGCCTCGCCTGCCGTCGCGGAGTTGCCGCGCGCCCCGGACTTGTCGACGCCAAACGCGATGATGCGATAGGTGCCGGCACCGAGCCTGAGCGTGCGGCGGGGGGTGAAGGACCACGACCCGTCCGCGCGGGTCGTGACGAGCAGCAGGATCGGCTTCACGCAGCGCTTGTAGACGATCCCCTTCGTCGCGTTGAGCCACTTGCACTTCGACGTGGCGGTCAGCGGGGCAGTGGACGGCGCGGCCGTCCCTGTTGCGAGCTTCTGGATGGTGATCGCGACGGCCCCGATCCCGGATGGGTCGGTGGCGGTGCCCGTGAAGGCCGGAATCCTGTTCTTCTTGGTCGTCCTCTTCTTGACCTTGACCTTCTTGCCGTTCTTCGTGACGGTCGTGGTCTTCGTCGTCCTGGTCGTCAGCCGGATCTTCTGGTTCTGCGTCGGCTTGGTGACGACGACCTTCGGCGGGACGCCGTCGCCCGCTCCGGGGGCCGGCGCCGGCGGTCCGGCCGGCGGCGGCGGGAGCGGCGGGACGGTGTACTCGTCGGCGCCCTGGTCCGTCGGCGCGGCGGAGCGGTCGTCGCCGTCGAAGTCGGTCGGCGACTCGCCGGGCGTGACGCCGCCCGCGTTGATCGCCGGCGAGCCGGCCTTCAGGTGGAACCTCTTCCTCGCGGGATCTTGGAAGACGACTGCCGCGTCGAACGTCCGCAGCGTCCGCGTGTAGGTGTCGGTGATCGTGTTCTGGTTGAGCAGCGGCGCGAGCCCGGCATACGCCTTCTTGGAGGTGCCGTTCTCGACGATCGAGTCCGTCACGCTCGCGGTGATGGATCCGACGCCCGGGGCGAGGAGCGGTGCCGTGGCCTTGCTCGAGTCAAGCACGAGGCCTGTCGTCGAGCCGGCCGCCGTGACGTGTCGCAGCGTCAGCGTGACGTTGCCCGAGCTCGAGCCGAGCAGCCCGGCGACGCCGGTCTGGACGGTGATGCCGGCGGCGCCGCCGGTCACGAGCGTCGACTCCATCGTCACGGCTTTGGGACCGGACGACGTGTCGTTGGAGATCACGTAGACGGCCGATGTGGCCTGCCCGCCGGTCGCGATGGTGCTGCGCACGATCTTGTTGGCAGCGCTCTCGTCGAAGCGCACGCCGTCGCCGTGGGGGTTCAGGATGATCGAGTCGGCGATCTCCAGCCCGGCCGCGCCGGTGACGGCGATGGCGGGACCCGAGCCGGTCTGCGGGGACATCACGACGGCGGAGAGCTTGGACGGGGCGCCCGCGCCGGCGCTGAAGGTGAGCGATCCGTCGATCGCGACGCCGGCCGCCGTTCCGGCGATCGTCACGCCCGGGACGCTGAACGTCGCCGAGCCGTAGGTGCCCGGCGAGACGTTGAACACGTCGCCGGCGGCCGCGGCCGCGGCCGCTTCGGCCAGCGAGCCGCATGCGAGGTCGGCCGCGCTGCACGCGCCGTCTCCGGCCTTGACCGTGTACGTAGTCGCGTGCGCCGCCGCGGGGGCGGCGAGCATGGTGAGAAGAGCAGCGGCGGTGGTCAGCGAGCGACGACGGCCCGTTCGTGGCATTCATTCCTCCAGATCTCGGCGCAGGAGCTTTCCCGACTGCGTCCTCGGCAAGTCTAGGGAGAACCTGAACTCTTTGGGCACCTTGTACCGCGCCATGCGGACACGACAGTAACCCGCGAGCTCGTCCGCCGTTGCGGTGGCTCCTGGAATGCGGACGATCGTTGCGACGATCCGCTCGCCCCAGTCGGCGTCCGCGACTCCGTGGACTGCCACGTCGGCCACGGCGGGGTGCGTGGCGAGCACCGCCTCGACCTCGGCCGGCGCGACGTTCTCGCCGCCCGTGACGATCGTGTCCGCCGCGCGCCCGGTGACGACGAGGCTGTCGTCCGCGCCGTGAAGCGAGCCGAGATCTCCCGTATGCAGCCACCCGTCGCTCGCGGCCGCACCCGGCGCGACCGTCGGGCCGGCGACGAGGATCTCGCCGCCGTCCCCGATCCGCAGGCGCGTGCAGAAGAGCGCGGGACCGCCGGTCGTCACCTGCGAGCAGGCCTCGGTGAGGCCGTACGTCGTCACCGTGCGAACGCCGGCCTGGTGCGCGCGCTCGAGCAGCGCCGGCGCGATCGGCCCGCCGCCGACGAGCGCGGCGCGCAGCGCGGGCGGGTCGCGCAGCCCGGCGTCGAGCAGGCGGGCGAGCATCGTCGGCACGACGGAGACGAGCGTCGCGTCCCCGGCCCGCAGTGCGCCGGCGGCGGCGCGGGCGTCGAAGCCGTCGTGGACGACCGCCGTCGTCGCGTAGATCGCGCTGCGCAGGAGGATCGACAGGCCGCCGACGTGCGACAGCGGCAGGGTGCACAGCCAGCGCTCGCCGGGATCGAGGCCGAGCGCGACCGCCGAGCCGAGCGCGCTCCACAGCCAGTTGGCGTACGTCAGCTCGACGGGCTTGGGAACGGACGTCGTGCCGGAGGTGTGGACGACGATCGCGGTCGCGTCGAGGTCGTGGACGTGCGGCCCGAGAGGACCCTCCCCCCCGCCATCGCCGGCGCCATCCTCGCCGCCGAGCGGCGCGTCGACGACGGTCGCGCACGCCTCGCTGCGTGCCGCCCGCTCGGCCTCGGCGAGGCGCAGGTCGATCGGCACGGCCACGGCGCCCAGCCGCATGCAGCCGTGGAGCGTCTCGACGAACGGCGCTCGGGCCGCCAGCGCCAGCCCGACGCGATCGCCGGCAACCACGCCGCGCTCGCGCAGCATGCGCGCCGCGCGCGTCGCCGCCGCGTCGAGCTGCGCATAGGTCTGCCGGCCGTCCGCCGTCTCGAGCGCGATCGTTTCGGGGCGCATGCGGGCCGCTCGGGCGAGCCAGGATTCGACGAGCACCTCCTGAAAGTAGCCTGCACAGCCATGGGAGCGACCTGGACCGCGGACGGCGACTACGAGGACATCCGCTACGAGCTCAGCGGGGACGGCATCGCGAAGATCACGATCGACCGCCCCGAGGTGCGCAACGCGTTTCGCCCGCAGACGATCGTGGAGATCTCGAGCGCGCTGGAGCGGGCGCGCGAGGACACGACGATCGGCGTGATCGTGCTCACCGGCGAGGGCCCGCTCGCGTTCTGCTCCGGTGGCGATCAGCGCGTGCGCGGGGACACCGGCTATGAGACCGAGCCGGGCAAGCCCGGTGGAGTCGGGCGCTTCCACGTCACGGACCTGCACATCCAGATCCGCCGCCTGCCCAAGCCCGTCGTCGCCATGGTCGCCGGCTACGCGATCGGCGGTGGCCATGTGCTGCACCTCGTCTGCGATCTGACCATCGCCGCCGACAACGCGCGCTTCGGCCAGACCGGTCCGAAGGTCGGCTCGTTCGACGGCGGCTTCGGCGCCGGCCTGCTGGCGAACCTCGTGGGTCCGAAGAAGGCGAAGGAGATCTGGTTTCTCTGCCGCCAGTACGACGCGCAGCAGGCGCTTGACATGGGGCTCGTCAACACGGTCGTGCCGCTCGCATCGCTCGAGGACGAGACCGTCGCCTGGTGTCATGAGATGCTCGCGATGTCGCCGTTCTCGCTGCGCCTGCTGAAGGCGAGCTTCAATGCCGCGGAGGACGGGTTGAGCGGGATCCAGCAGCTCGCCCACGACGCGAACCTCCTCTTCTACGCGAGCGAGGAAGCGCGCGAGGGCCGCGAGGCATACAAGGCCAAGCGCAAGCCGGACTTCGCGCGCTTCCCGAAGAGGCCGTAGATGCGGATCTGGCTCATGGCGGCGCGCCTGCGAACGCTGCCCGCGGCGATCGCTCCGGTCCTCGTCGGCACGGCGCTCGCGTACGAGCTCGGCTACGACTTCCGGCCGGGGGCGTTCGTGGCGGCCCTGCTCGGCTCGATCCTCATCCAGGTCGGGACGAACCTCTCCAACGACTACTCCGACGCGCGCCGCGGCGCCGACACGGAGGATCGCCTCGGCCCCGTGCGCGTGACGGCCGGCGGGCTCGTGCCGCCGAAGCAGGTGTTGATGGCGACGTACATCACCTTCGGCCTGGCGGTCCTGTGCGGCGGCTACCTCATCGCCGTCGCGGGGATCGAGCTGCTCTTCGTCGGGATCGCGTCGATCGCGGCGGGCGTCCTCTACACCGGCGGGCCGCGGCCGTATGGGTACGAGGGCCTCGGAGAGCTCTTCGTGTTCGGATTCTTCGGCGTCGCCGCCGTCGCTGGGTCGACGTTCGCGCAGGCGGAGACGTGGCCGGTCGAAGCGTTCGTGCTCGCGGTGCCCGTCGGCCTGCTCGCGGCCGCGATCCTCGTCGTCAACAACGTCCGCGACATGGACACCGACAAGCGAGCCGGGAAGCGCACGCTCGCCGTGCGGCTCGGGCGCGAGCGCGGACGAGCGCTGTACGCCGTCATGGTCGCCACGTCCTATCTCGTCGCGCCGCTGCCGTGGCTGCTCGGGCCGCTGTCGCCGTGGCTCATGCTGAGCTGGCTGACGCTGCCGCTCGCCGTCAAGCTCGTACGCACGGTGCGCGAGCATGCCGACGGGCCCACGCTCAACGAGGCGCTCGCGCAGACCGGCCTGCTGCAGCTCACGTTCTGCCTGCTGCTGAGCGCGGGCATCCTCGCGGGCTGAGGCGGTCGCGGTGCGCGTCGCGATCTCGCAGCGCACGTTGCGGATGCGAGCACCGATCGAGACGTCGTACGGATTGGTGTCGGAGCGATCGCTGTTCGAGCTCGTCATCGAGGGCGCCGATGGCGTCCAGGGTCGCGGCGAGTGCGCGCCGCTTCAGCCCTACGACGGCGTCTCGCTGCACCGCGCGCGGGCCGCGCTCGAGGCCTACCGGGCGGTGCTGTCCGATGGCGACGGCCTGGATGGCGGCGAGCTGCTCGATGCCTGCCGGGCCGCCGACGACCTCCCCCAGGCCATCGCCGCCGTCGACCTCGCGCTCTGGGACCGGGCCGGGCGCCGGGCGGGCATGGCGGTCGCGCAGATGCTCGCGGACACCGCTGCGACGGAGGTCGCCGTGAACGCGACGATCGGGGCATGCGACCGCGCGGGAGCGGCGGCGGCCGCGGCGAGCGCGCACGCCGCGGGCTTTCGGTGCGTGAAGCTCAAGGTCGGCATCGGCGACGACGCCGGGCGCGTCGCGGCCGTGCGCGCGGCGATCGGACCCGGCGTGCGGCTGCGCCTGGACGCCAACGGCGCGTGGTCGGTCGACGAGGCGGTGCGCGCGATCGACGTGCTGGCACCGGCGGGCCTTGAGCTCGTCGAGGAGCCCGTCCACGGACTCGCCGCACTGCGCGCGGTGCGCGAGCGGGTCGCGGTGCGGATCGCGATGGACGAGACGACCGCCGAGCCGGGGGCGCTCGCCTCGGGTGCCGCCGACGCGGTCTGCCTGAAGCTCGGGCGCTGCGGCGGGATCTCGGGCCTGCTGGCGGCGGCGACGCTCGTGCGCGCGACGGGCGCCGAGCCGTACGTCGCGTCGACGTTCGACGGGCCGCTCGGCATCGCCGCCGCGCTGCACGCGGCGGCGGCGCTGCGACTCGGGCCGGCCTGCGGGCTCGCGACGCTCGCGCTGTTTGAGGACCTCGACGACCCGCTCCCCGCACGCGACGGGGCCATCGCCGTGCCGACCGGGCCGGGCCTGTTGTGACCGCGCTCGAGTGGCGCATCGCACGATCGCTCCTGCGTCGTGGGCCGTCGCGCCATCCCTACGGCGAGCACCCGCACCAGACCTGCGACCTGTACCTGCCGGCGGGTGCGGGGCCGCACCCGGTCGCCGTCGTGCTGCACGGCGGCTACTGGCAGGCGCCGTACACGAAGCTCATCATGCGGCCCCTGTGCCAGGACCTCGCGCGGCGAGGCTACGCCGCGTGGAACGTCGAGTACCGCCGCCTCGGCCGCGACGGCGGGGGCTGGCCGATGACGTTCGACGACGTCGCCGCCGCGATCGACCTCCTGGCCGACCTCGACGACGTCGACCTCTCGCGGGTCACGCTCGCCGGCCACTCGGCGGGCGGCCAGCTCGCGCTGTGGGCCGCGGGCCGGGCCTCGCTGCCGCCGGACGCGCCGGGAGCCGCGCCGCGGGTCGTCGCGGAGCGGGTGCTCGCGCTCGCGGCGGTGTGCGAGATCGGCCGTGCCGGCCGCGTCGCGGTGGCGCTGCTCGGCGGCTCGCCGTCCGAGGTCCCGGAGCGCTGGGCGCAAGCGGACCCGCTACGCCGGATCCCGCTCGACATCCCGGTCTGCCTCGTCCACGGCGTGAGCGACGAGACGGTCTCCGTCCAGCGCTCACGCGACTACGCCACCGCCGCGCAGGCCGCGGGCGCCCCCGTGACGCTCATCGAGACCGAGGGCGAGCACCGCTCCCCGATCGACCCCACGACCGCCGCGTGGCGCGCGGCGGCCGGCTGGCTCGGAGAGGGGTAGGCGGGAGGCGAGTTCCGGTCGCGGCCATCGCGGTGTCCTTGAGCGCGATGCCCGGCTCGCGGCCCGCGGTCGGCACGCCGGACGGAAGGTCCCGGACATGTCCGGCGACCGCTGGATGACCTCGCTGCGAAGCCGAGACCGGTTGTGACGGGAACCTTGCGGCGCGACGCCGCGCCTCACATGCTCAAACCGCGTCGACGGCATGGTCGGCATGCGGATGCTCATCGGTCTAGCATCGGGGCCGATGGACGTCCTCGCGCGCAACAACGTCACGGCTACGGGCGACCCCGATGCGCCGCCGATGCTGTTTGCGCACGGCTTCGGCTGCGATCAGCACATGTGGCGTTTCGTCGCGCCGGCGTTCGAGGCGACGCACCGCGTGATCGTCTTCGATCACGTCGGCTTCGGCGACTCCGACCTCGCGGCATGGTCACCGGAGCGGTATGCGACGCTGCATTCCTACGCCGACGACGTGCTGGAGATCTGCCGTGCGCTGGAGCTGAGCGACGTCGTGTTCGTCGGGCACTCGGTCAGCTCGATGATCGGGATCCTTGCCGCCAACGCGGAGCCCGGGCGCTTCGATCGGCTTGTGCTTGTCGGACCGTCGCCGCGCTACATCGACGATCACGACTACATCGGCGGGTTCACCCGCAGAGATATCGACGAGCTGCTGGAATCGCTGGAGAGCAACTATCTGGGCTGGTCGAGCGCGATGGCACCGGTCATCGTCGCCAACGCCGACCGGCCCGAGCTGGGCGCCGAGCTGACCAACAGCTTCTGTCGTACCGATCCCGTGATCGCCGCGCATTTCGCGCGACTGACGTTCTTGTCGGACAACCGCGCGGACCTCCCGCACGTCCAGGTCCCCACGCTCGTGCTGCAGTGCGCGCACGACGCGATCGCATCCGCCGCGGTCGGCGAGTTCGTCCACGCGCAGATCGAGCAAAGCCAGCTGGTGATGATGCGAGCGACAGGGCACTGCCCGAACCTCAGCGCGCCCGAGGAGACCATCGAGGCGATCCGCGCGTTCGTAAGGTGACCTCGCCGCGCGACGAGGATCCGCAGCCGCAGGAAACGCTGGAATCTGCGCTTGAGGAGCGCGCTGTCGATCTGTACGAGCACGCACCGTGCGGCTATCTCTCGGCACTGCCGGACGGCTCGATCGTGAAGGTCAACCGCACATTCGCGGACTGGACGGGGTACGCGCGCGAGGATCTCGTCGGCCGGCGCTTTCAGGACCTCCTGACGGCGGGCGGACGGATCTACCACGAGACGCATTACGCGCCGTTGCTGCGGATGCAGGGAAGCGTCCGCGAGATCGCGCTCGAGCTCGTGTGTGCCGATGACCGGCGTCTGGCCGTGCTCGTGAACTCCGTCGTGCGGGCGGACCCAGCGGGCCGGCCGCTCATCGTGCGCACCACCGTGTTCGATGCCACGCAGCGCCGCGGCTACGAGCGGGAGCTCCTGCGCGCGCGCGAAGGCGAGCGCGAGGCGCGCCAGCGCGCCGAGCGCCTGCAGCGGCTGAGCATCGCGCTCGCGGCGATGCTCGAGACCCCGCGGGTCGCAGAGGCAGCCGTGGCCGAGCTCGCCGACGCGCTCGCCACCAAGCGCGTCGCGCTGTGGCTCGTCGACGGCCGGCGCTTTCAGGCGGGCGGCGCGCGCGTCCAGACTCCACCAACCGCCGATTGGCCGGGGATGACTGCCGAGGCGCTCGAAGGCGTGGCCCGCGCAGGCAGTCCCGTGTTCCGGTCGGTCGACGACGAAGACGTCAGCGAGCCGACCGCGGTCGGCGAAGACGTGGCCGTCGCGCTGCTGCCGCTGACGGCGCACCACGAGCCGATCGGAGTCTTGTGCCTCGTGTTCACCACGGCACGTCGGCTTGCCGGTGAGCAACGCGAGTTCCTGCAAGCGTGCGCCGCGCAATGCAGCCAGGCACTTGAGCGCGCCGCCCTGTACGACGGCCAGCGCACGGTCGCGCATGCGCTGCAGCAAAGCATGCTTTCGGGCGCCCCCCCGCAGGACCCCCGCTTCGCCGCCGCCTCCTACTACATGCCCGCCGTCAAGTCACTCGATGTCGGCGGCGACTGGCACGACACCTTCCGCGTCGGCGCAGACACCATCGCGGTCGTCGTCGGCGACGTCGTCGGCCGCGGCCTCGCCGCGGCCAGCGCGATGGGGCAGCTGCGCAGCGCCACGCGCGCGCTCGCCGGCACGGCGCTCGGACCCGCGCGCGTCCTCGATCTCCTTCACCGCTTCGCCGAGACCGCCCCCGGAGCCCACATGGCCACGATCTCATACGCCGAGATCGACCTGCGCAGCGGACGCACGCGCTACGCCTGCGCAGGCCATCCACCACCGGTGCTGCTGCAACCGGGGCAAGCCCCGACGCTGCTGTGGGACGGCCGCTCACCGCCGCTGGGCACCGCCGGTCCCCCCGACTCCGTCGCCGAGAGTCACTTGCGGCTCGCACCGGGAGCGCGGCTCGTGCTCTACACCGACGGGCTCGTCGAACGCCGCCGCGGCTACATCGATGCCGGCTTCGAAGAGCTGGCCCGCGCATTGCAAGCGCACCGCACAACGCCGATCCGCGAACTGCCCGGCATGCTCGTCGAGGCACTGCACCGCGGCGACGAGCCCGACGATGACGTCTGCCTGCTGTGCCTGGACTTCGGCGGGCTCGCGGACTGATCACCGCAGGCCGTCGCCGCGCCAAGGGCGGCGGCGCCAGGGCATCGATCCGCCCGGGCAGCTGCCGGCCGGTGCCTTGACTACTCCTAACGCTGTGAGACGGGCACGCGGCGAAGCTTCGCGCGGAGCGCGAGCACGCGCTTGGCCTGCTCGAGTGAGCTGGGCGCGGTCGAGCTCGCCGCGCCGCGCGGCGACCAGCAGGCCCTCGGCGGCGCGGGCGCTTTCGCGGTAGCTCGAGGAGAACAGCGGGAGGTCGATGCCCGCTTGCACAGCGAGTACCGCGCGGGTGGCAATCGAGCCGAACGACTGCACGGCGGGCGTGCCGAGGTCGTCGGTCATCGAGACGCCGCGGAAGCCCAGCCGGCCGCGCAGCTCGTCGGTGACCCAGCGCGACGCGAATGCCGCGGGACGCGGATCGACCGCGGAGTAGACCGCGGTCGAGACCATGACCGCGTCGACGCCGGCGTCGATGAGCGCGGCGAACGGGCGCGCATCGACGTCGCGCAGCATCCCCAGCGAGAGCGTGACCCGCGCGGGAGCGTCGTCGGTGTTGACGGTCGCGGCGCCGAAGCCCGGGTAGTGCTTCGCGGTCGCACGGACCGCGCCCGCCCGCAGGCCTTGCGCGAACGCGCCGGCGAGCGTCGCGACGCTGGCGGCCGAGCTCGCGTAGATGCGCCGCTCGTTCACAAGCGCGCTGCCGGGCCGCCCGACGTCGGCGACCGGCGCGAGGTCCATGTTCACGCCGGCACCCCGCAAGGTCCGCGCCGCGGCGCGGCCATCGGCGCGAGCCTCCGCGGCCGTGCTCACGTCCGCCGCGGCGCGCGCCGGAGCGCCCCGGATGCGCCGTACCGGCCCGCCCTCCTGGTCGACCATGACGATGAGCGGCGCGCGCAGACCGCGCGGCCGCCGGATCGCCTGCAGGCCGCGAGCGACCTCGCGCACCTGCCCGGCCGACCGCACGTTGCGGGCGAAGAGGATCACGCCGGCCGCTTCGCCGCGCGCGATGCGGCGGCGTAGCGCCGCCGGCGGCACGAGCCCGTCGTAGGCGAAGATCATGTGCTGGCCGACGAGCTGGCGGACGGTCAGCTCCGGCGTGCCCGCCACGGCCGCCTTCGGGACGGGTGCGGCGCGCGCGGGCTCCTCGCGCCCGATCGCGCCCTGCACGACCGCGGCGAGCAGCGCGAGGAACACCGCTGAGATCTGGCTCACCACCCGACCATACGTGGTACACCATCAGACGCTGCGCGCGCTCGCCCCCATCCTCCTTCTCGCGGCGACGGCGCTCGCGTCACCTGCGCCGGCCGGCGCCGCGACGCGATGCCCGGCGCCCCGGCCCGCTGGCTGCCTCAGCGTCGTGGTCCCGCTCGACCGCTCGGGCCAGGTGCCGGGCGCGATCCGCATCCGTGCCGCCCGCATCCGCTCGCGACGTGCCGTGCGACCGCCGATCATCGGTCTGACGGGCGGCCCCGGCCAGGCCGGCGTCATCTACGCGTCGAGCTACGCCTACATCCTCCCGACCGCCGGCCGCGACCTCGTCGTGCTCGACCAGCGGGGCACGGGCGGGTCGGGGCTGCTGCGCTGCCGCAGCCTCGAACGGCGCATCTCGGGATCCTTCGCGGGCGCGGCGCAGGCGTGCGGCCGCAGCCTCGGGGTGCGGCGGTCGTTCTACACGAGCGCCGACTCGGCGGACGACATCGAGGCGCTGCGCATCCGCCTCGGCGTCCCGCGGATCGCGCTGTACTCGGTCTCCTACGGCACCCGCGTCGCGGTCGAGTACGCGCGGCGCTACCCCGATCGCGTCGAGCGGATGATCCTCGACTCGCCCGTCGGGATCGACGCACCCGACTCGCTGGCCCGCGAGACGCTCGGCGCCGTCGGCCGGGTCCTGCGCACGATCTGCCGCTCCGGCTGCGGCGGCGCGCAGGCGCATCCCGTCGCGGACATGGCCCGGCTCGTCGCGCGCTTGCGCCGGACGCCGATCCGCCGGGTCCTGCGGCGCGGCGGCCGCCGCGTGGCGGTCTCGGTTCGCGCCGACGACCTCCTCGGCCTGCTCGTCTCAAGCGACGTCGACCCGTCGTTCATGCGGCGCATCCCGCCGGCGGTGCGGGCCGCCGTCGGCGGCAACAGCGGCCCGCTCGTGCGGCTGAAGGCGAGCCTCTACGGCGACGGGTCCGGCGGCGGCACGCCCGAGCCCATCAGCGACTTCAGCCCCGCCGTCTACGCGGCGACGACCTGCGAGGACGCCACGTTCGCATGGGACCCGACGGCCGCCCCCGCGACGCGCCGCAGCCAGGCGCTCGCGGCGCTCGACGCGCTCCCGGCGTCAGACCTCGCCCCATTTGACCGCCGCGCGGCGCTGAACTTCGGCCTGCTGCCGCTCTGCGGTGAATGGCCGGCGCGCGCGCGTCTCGTCGCCCCCGCCGCACCGCTGCCGACGACCGTGCCTGCGCTCGTCCTGTCGGGCAACCTGGACCTGCGCACGCCGCTTGAGAACGCGCGCCGGCTGGCGAGCGCGCTCGGCGGGCGGATCGTCGTCGAGCAGGGCATCGGCCACGGGGTGCTCGGACACGATCCCAACGGCTGCGCCACGTCCGCCGTCGACGCGTTCCTCGACAGCCGGCCGTTGCCGGAGTGTCGCCGCGACAGCGCGATCACGATCCAGCCGACGGCGCGACGCGCACCGCTGCGCGTCCGCGCGCCGTCACCGTGAGGCGATAGCGGCGGCGACGGCCGCGGGCGCCTCGAGCGGCAGGGCGTGGCCGGCGGCCGGGACGATCGTCAACGACGCGCCGGGCAGCTCGGCGGCGAGGCGCCGCCCCAGCGCGACGAACTTCGCGTCGCGCTCGCCGGCGACGACGACCGCAGGCAGCTCGAGCTCGCCGAGGCGGTCCCAGAGCGGCCCCATCGCGCCGGTGCCGATCCCGCGCAGCGCGGCGGCGAGGTGAGCGGGATCGTTGCGCAGGCGGTCTGCTCGCCCCGCGGCGGCGACCTCGGCAGGCTGGCCCGCGAACAGCGGCAGTGCACCCCAGCGGTCGGCGAACTCGGCGATCGTGTGCGCCTCGATCCAGTCCGCGAGCGCCTCGTCGCGCTCGCGTCGCGCGGCGCGCTCCGCGACGTCCTCGATGCCGGCCGTCGTCGAGATGAGCACGAGCTTGGACACGCGCTCGGGATGCGCGAGCGCGACGTGCAGCGCGATCCGCCCGCCCATCGAGTAGCCCGCGAGCGCGAAGCTGCCGGCGGCGAGGCCGGCGACGTCGCGCACGCACGCGGCCATGTCGATCGGCCGCCGCGAGGCCGCCGCGCCGTGCCCGCGCAGGTCGGGCGCCAGCGGCCGGTAGCGTTCGCCCGCGAGGTGGCGTGCCACCTCGTCGAAGCCGCGACCCGTCTGCGTGAAGCCATGCAGGAGGAGGAGCGGCTCGGACACGCCCGCCATCATGCCCGCCGGCCCCGACACCCACCTGCTGCTACGCGCGTTCGTCGACGAACTCGCGCGCTGCGGCGTGCGCGAGGCGTGCACGTCGCCCGGGTCGCGCTGCTCGCCGATCGTGCTCGCGCTCGTCCGCGACGGCCGGCTGCGCTGCTACTCGCACGTCGACGAGCGCTGCGGCGGGTTCTTCGCCTTGGGCGCCGCGAAGGGCGGCTGCCGCCCCGTCGCCATCGCGTGCACGTCGGGCACCGCGGCGGCGAACCTCGCCCCGGCCGTGATCGAGGCGTACGAGGCGCGGGTGGCGCTCATCGTCCTCACCGCGGACCGGCCACCCGAGCTGCGCGAGGTCGGGGCCGGGCAGACGATCGACCAGGTCAAGCTCTATGGCTCGGCGGCGAAGTGGTTCTTCGAAGTGGGGACGCACGAGGCGACGCCCGAGCGGACCCGGTGGATGCGCGCGCTCGCCTGCCGCGCGGTCTGGACGGCGCTCGAGGGGCGACCCGGCCCGGTGCACCTGAACTTCGCGCTCCGCGAGCCGCTCGTCGCACCGCCCGAGCTTGGTCCTGACCCCGCGCCCGGCCGCGCCGGCGGACGCCCGTGGCTGCTGCGATCGACGCCGGGTGAGGACGCGGCGGCGGCGGGCCGGGCGCTGGCGGTCGTCGCGCGCGACGCGCACCGCCCGGTCGTCGTCGCCGGGCGCGCGGAGCCGGGGCTCGACGCGATCGCGCCGGCCTGCGCGCGCCTGGGCTGGCCGCTGCTCGCCGATCCCCTGAGCGGCGCCCGGCGCGGCGACGCGGCGATCGCCCACTACGACCTCCTGCTGCGCTCGCCAACGTTCGCCACGGCACGGCGACCCGACCTCGTCGTGCGCTGTGGCGACCTCCCCACCTCCAAGGCGCTGCGGGCGTGGCTGCACGACCTCGGCCCGGACGTGACGCAGTTGGCCTTCGACCCGCAATACAGCTTCCACGACCCCTCCGGCGTCCTGCACGCCGCGCTCTGCGCCGACGCCGCCGCGACGCTCGCAGCCACCGCGAGTCACGCGCCGTCCGCCGATCCGGCATGGCTCGACGCATGGCGCTCGGCCGACGAGCGCGCCGGCGCGGCGATCGACGAGGTGCTCGGCGACGAGCTGTCCGAGCCGCGCGTCGCGCGCGAGCTCGGCGCTGCGCTGCCCGCCGGCGCCACGCTCTTCGTCGCGTCGTCGATGCCGGTGCGCGACGTCGAGAGCTACGTGGGCGTGCGCGCCGACGCGCCGCGCGTGCTCTGCAACCGCGGCGCGAACGGCATCGACGGGACGGTCTCGAGCGCGTTCGGCGCCGCGGCGGTCTGCGCCGGGCCAGTGGTGCTGCTCATCGGCGACGTCGCGCTCGCCCACGACATCGGCGGCCTGCTCGCGGCGCGGCGCACCTCGCTGTCGCTGACGATCGTGCTGCTGAACAACGACGGCGGCGGCATCTTCGAGTTCCTCCCCGTCGCCGCCGAGCGCGATGCGTTCGAGGAGCACATCGCGACGCCGCACGGCCTCGACTTCGCGCACGCCGCGGCGCTCTACGGCTGCGGGTACGAGCAGATCGGCACGGTCCAGGATCTGCGAAGCGCGATCGGACGCGTGCCGGATGAGCGCGGCACGTCGATCCTCGAGGTGCGCACGACCCGCGCCGCCAACCTCGCGCTGCACCGGGCGCTCGCCGCGGCGGCGACGCCATCGGCGTGACGCGGCTTGACGTCGTGCTCGGCGCGCGCGCCGTGACGGGTCAGCCGCGCGCCGGCGCCTCGCCCGTCCCGTCGTAGGCCTTCGCCCCGACGACGACGCCACGCACGAACGACCGCGCCGCCGCGGCGATGCCGTCGTCGGCGCCGGCCGCCGCCGCGACGATCGGTTCGACGAGCGCCGGCTGCGCGCGCAGATCGACGAGGAGCGCGTCGTAGACGTCGCGCGGCAGCGAGTCGGTGCCTTCAAACGCGCCGGCGAGCGTGCTCAGCGCAGCGCTCGGCGCAGGGTCCGACGGCCCGGCCGCCTCGATCGACTCGTGGCCGTCGCTGCGCGCCCACTGGCGCAGCGCCGCGCCGATCGCAACGCCGGCGATCGCCGTCGCGAGCGCCATCCGCTGCCCTGGCGCCCCGTTCAGCTTGCTCCACTGCTCGAGCGCATACGAGAAGCGCGGGCGGCGCACCACGAGATCGCGGGCGGCGTCGTCGGGGTCCGACGGCGGGTCGCTGACGTTGACGAGGTTCGCGAGCGCGGCCCGCAGGTCGCCGAACGCGAGGTCGTACAGCTCGTCGGAAACGCCGAGGAAGATCGCGGCGTGGCGCACGACCGCGCCGATCTGGATCGCCTCGTTGGTGAAGTACTTCTTGCCGTCGGGCCCCGCGAGGCCGCCACCGCGATGGTGCAGCCCGACGAGCTCCCAGTCCTGGTTGAAGACCGGCGATCCGGATGAGCCTGGCTCCGTGTCCGTCGAGTACTGGACGAGGTCGTCGAAGACGGCCGACACCTTGTTGTCGGTGAACGCGATCTTCTTCGGGCCGCCCTGCGGGTGCTGGATGATGCTGACGAAGTCGTTGACCGTCGGCTCGGCGCGCCTTGCGAGGTTGACGAAGCCGTAGAGGTCGCCGGGCGCGCCGTTGAGCCGCACGATCGCGTAGTCGAGCGCCTTGTCGTTGCGAAAGAACGACGCGTCGCAGGTGAAGCGGCGCACGGGCTCGGGCTCCCCGCCCCACGCGACCTGGTAGTTGAACTCCGCGACGGTCGCCGCGGCGGTCTGCTCGTCGGGCAGCACATGGTGGTTGGTCAGCAGCAGGTCGGTCGCGATGAGAAAGCCCGAGCCGGGGCCGCTGGGGGTGTTCACGCGGCAGACGCACGCGGCAAGCTCAAGCGCCCGGCTGACCCAGCCGATGCTCAGCAGGTTGTTCAGCCCGACGACCTTCTCGTACGTCAGCGGGACGAACGCGTCGTCCGTCGCCCACTCCTCGGCCGCGAGCCTCGACGACGTCACCACCATTGCCGCTCCCTCCTGTCCTCGGGGTTGCGCCAGAACATACCGGGCGCAATTCGGACCCCGAACCGTTGCCGGCCTCCTCCCCGGCGCCCCGCTCGGGGCTCGTATCGGCGATCGGCATCCCGCGCCGGCGCCGGCCGGCTGCGCTACGGTGCGGCCATGGGCTCACACCGGCGGATCGCGCTCCTCGCATGCCTGCTCGGCGGCGCCGCGGCGCTCCTCACAGCGGCGACGATCGCGCCCGCGATGGTGCTCCGCGCCACGGCGCAGAAGATCACGCCCGCGGGCGTCGGCGCCGTCAAGCTCGGCAGGACCTACACGTCGCTGCGAGCCGCGAAGCTCGTCGGCGCGATCGGCCCGGGCTGCGAGCTCGCTGGCCCGAGCACCCGCTCGGCACGGCTGCGCAGCCCGCTGAAGGGCGGCGTCGACTTCACGCAGACCTCGCCGCGCAAGGTCGCGAACATCGCGGTCACGAGCGGCGCCACGGCGCGCGGCGTCGGGATCGGCGCGACCGCTTCGCGCATCCGGCGGGCGTACCCGAAGGTCGTCGCCGACCGCAGCACCGAGTCCGTCTTCGCCATCACGCTCTACAAGGTCCCCGTCAGCGGCGGCGGCAGGTTGCAGTTCGCCGTCGACGTCAAGACGAAGAAGGTCACGACGATCGGGATCCCCGCCATCGCGTTCTGCGACTGACGCTCAGGGTTCGCGCAGGAATAACTGCGTGGGTTTGCCGGATCGTGGATGCCAGGCGCCGCGCGCGAGCGCAGGCGGGCGCCAGCCCGTCGAGCATCGCGGGTGGCGCATGGCGCCGCGAGACGGTGGCCAAACCCCGCAGTTATTGCTGCGCGGGCCCTCAGCCGGCAAGGACGGGCAGCAGCGCGCCGAGCTTGATGTCGGTCTCCGCGAGCTCGGTCGCGGGATCGGAGCCCCGCACGACGCCGACCCCCGCGTAGCAGCGCGCAACCCGCCCGCTCACCAGCGCGCAGCGCAGCGCGACGCAGAACTCGCCGTCCTCGTTCGTGTCCGTCCACCCGACCGGACCCGCGTACCAGCCGCGATCCATCCCCTCGAGCGCGGGGATCAGCGGCTCGGCCGCTCCAAACGGCTCGCCGCCCACCGCGGGCGTCGGGTGCAGCAGCCCCGCGAGGCGGACCGCTCCCACCGGCTTTCGCAGCTGCGCGCGGATCGGGCTGGCCAGGTGCTGGATGTTCGCCATCCGCACGATCACGGGCTCGGGCGCCGACGTCACCCACACGCTGTGCGGCCGCAGTGCGCGCTCGATCCGGCGCACGACGATCGCCTGCTCGGAGCGGTCCTTGTCGGAGCGCAAGAGCTGCTCGCCGAGGTGGTCGTCGACGGAGGGGTCGGCGCTGCGGCGCGTCGACCCGGCCAGCGCGAGCGTCGACGCGCGCATCCCCTCGCGGCGGATCAGCAGCTCCGGGCTGGCGCCGATGAACACGTCGTCACCGCGCCCCGCGCAGAAGCAGAAGCACGACGGAAAGCCCTCGCGCAAGACGTCGTACACCGCGGCGACGTCGTGGGGCGCCGGCGCGTGGACCTGTACCTCGCGCGCCAGGACGATCTTCTCGATCTCGCCCGCCCGAATGCGCTCGACCGCGCGCGCGACGGCGCCTTCGTAATGCTCGGGCGGCGTTGTCGCGGCGACCGTGTAGCGACCCACCGGATCGGGGTCCAGCAGCGGCAGCCGCCCGCTGTGCAGCTCGCCGAGCCGGGCCTCGACGCGCGCGAGCAGGTCCTCGGCGGTGTCGTCGGCGCACGCCAGCGCCGCGACGGTCAGCAGCACCTCCTCGCCGCGCCGCGCGAGCGCGACCTCGGGCACCTGCAGCGACGCAGGCGCGAACGCCGACCAGTGCGGGCTCGATCCGCCGTCGGGCGCGAAGGCGAACCCACCGCACGCGATGAGGCCTGCGCCGCGCGGCCCGTCCGGCGGATCGCAGATCGCCTCGCGCGCGAGCGCCCGCCAGCGCGCGGCGAGCTCGTCGAAGCGCCCGCGCCCGCGAGCCTCGAGTGCGACGACCGACCCCAGCGCGCCGATCGCCGAGCGCTCGCGCTCGGGCTGCTCCATGCAGAACCAGGGCTCACCGGCCCGCCGGCACAGCAGCGCGACCGCCGAAGGATCGACGTCGCGCGCGACCCGCACCGTCAGCGCGGCAAGCACCCCCTCCGACCGCCGCCTGCGCGCCCGCCGCACGGCCTGCTCGATCCGCTTGCGCAGCAACGCGCGTTCGGCTGCGCCCAGTTCGAAGGCGTCGCGCCGGATGACCTGCTCGCTCACACAAGCTCCAACGCAAGCGGGGGTGTGTCGGATACGTATCGCCTGGCGATACGTTCTGAACACACCCCCGCGCGCGGCAGCACTAGGCGCGGGCGCTCAGGTCTCGCCGCGCCCGCGCGAGATCGCGATCTCGCCCGTGCGCATCATCTCGATGAGACCGAACGGGCGGACCATCCGCTCGAACGCCTCGATCTTGTCGGTCGTGCCCGTGATCTCGAGGATGACCGATCGGCGCGTGACGTCGACGACCTTGCCGCGGAAGATCTCGCAGATCTGCATGCACTCGGCGCGCTGCGGACCCTCGACGGCGACCTTGAAGAGCGCGAGCTCGCGCGAGACCGTGTCGTTGGGCTCGAGGTCGCGGATCTTCAGCACGTTGATGAGCTTGTGCAGCTGCTTGGTGACCTGGTCGACGGGGTGCATCGCGCCGTCGAACGTCAGCGTGATGCGCGAGTACTGCTCGTCCTCCGTCGGGCCGACCGTCAGCGTGTCGATGTTGAACCCGCGCCGGGCGAACAGGCCCGCGACGCGAGTCAGGACACCCGCCTTGTTCTCGACGAGGATCGACAGGACGTGCTTGCGGCCGCTGCGCAGGTTGGCGGTCGCCTCGAGGTCCTCGAGGCTGAGGCGGTCCTTCGTGCCGGGTTCGCCCACGACGCTCAACCCACCATGTCCCGCGCCGGCTGGCCGGGCGCGATCATCGGATAGGTGTTCTCCTCGCGGGTGACGCGGACGTCGACCATCACTGGGCCGGGCGTCGCCAGAGCTGCCTTCATGTCGTCGACGAGCGTCGCCTTCTCGCGCAGCCGGATGCCGGTCGCGCCGTAGGCCTCCGCGACCTTCACGAAGTCCGGGAACTGGCCCATGTCCACATGCGAGTAGCGGTTGTCCCAGAACAGCTCCTGCCACTGGCGGACCATGCCCAGGTAGCCGTTGTTCATGATGAAGACCTTCACCGGGATCTCGTTCTGAGCGCAGGTCGCGAGCTCCTGCATGTTCATCTGGATCGAGCCGTCGCCGGAGATGCAGATGACCGTGGCATCCGGGCAGCCCACCTGCGCGCCCATCGCCGCCGGCAGGCCGAACCCCATCGTGCCGAGGCCACCCGAGTTGATCCACCGGCGCGGCTGGTTGAAGTGGTAGTACTGCGCCGCCCACATCTGGTGCTGGCCGACGTCCGAGCAGACGATCGCGTCGCCGCCCGTCGCCTCGTAGAGCGCCTGGACCATGTACTGCGGCTTGATCTCGCCGTCCGACGAGTCGTCGTACTTGAGCGGGTGGTCGGCCCGCCACTTCTCGATCCGCGACCACCACTCGTCCATCCGGGCGGGGTCGGTCGCCTCGAGCGAGCGGTACTCCTTGATGAGCTTCGTCAGGACGTTCTTGCAGTCGCCGACGATCGGGATGTGCGCCGGGATGTTCTTCGAGATCTCCGCCGGATCGACGTCGATGTGGATGAACTTCGCGTGCGGCGCGAACTCCGACAGCTTGCCGGTGATGCGATCGTCGAAGCGCGCGCCGACGCAGCAGATGAGGTCCGCCTCGTCCATCGCGTAGTTCGCCGCGCGCGTGCCGTGCATCCCGAGCATGCCGAGCCACTGCGGGTGCGGAGCCGGGAAGCCGCCGAGGCCCATGAGCGTGCACGTGACCGGGAAGCGATCCGTCGTGGCGAACTCGGTCAGCTCCGCCGCGGCGTTCGCGTTGATGACGCCGCCGCCCGCGTAGATCACCGGCCGCCGCGCCGAGGCCATCGCCTTCGCCGCCTGGCGAATCTGCTTCGTGTTGCCGTCCGTCGTCGGCTGGTAGCCGGGCAGGTGCAGGTCCGTGATCGGCTGGTAGTCGATGTCGGCACGGCTGAGGTCTTGCGGGATGTCGACGACGACCGGTCCGGGGCGCCCCGAGCGCGCGAGGTAGAACGCCTCGTGGATCGCGCGCGGGATCTCCCGCGGGTCGCGGATCTGGAAGGAGTGCTTGACGACGGGCATCGTGATGCCCAGCGTGTCGGTCTCCTGGAAGCCGTCGGTGCCGATGAGGTCCGTGCGCACCTGGCCGGTGATGAACACCGTCGGCACGGAGTCCATCATCGCGTCGACGATCGGCGTCACGACGTTCGTCGCGCCGGGCCCGGACGTCGCGAACGCCACGCCGACCTTGCCGGTCGCCTTCGCGTAGCCCTCGGCGGCATGCCCGCCGCCGGCCTCGTGGCGCACGAGGACGTGGCGGATGCCGCCGTCGACGAACGCGTCGTACGTGGGAAGGTTGGCGCCGCCGGGAAGGCCGAATACGACGTCCACACCCTCCGCCTTCAAGCACTCCATGATGGCATCGACCGCACGCATGTCACGACCTCCTCTCAGCTCAGAACAGGCCAGCCCGACCGGCCGGCAGAACAGGTCAGTCTAGTGGGCGCGCGGGAGCGCGCACATCAGCGCACAGCGGGCGCAGCGGACTCGGAAGCCAGCGCCTCTTCGGGGAACTCGAGCTCGGTCCCGCAGCGAACGCAGAGCGCGTCGTAGAGCTTGCAGACGCGACCGCACGTCGGGCACTGGCGGCGCAGCTCGTCGCGCTCTGACCTGTAGCAGACGGCCGCGAGCAGCCCGACGACCGGCACCGCGCCCGAGATCAGAAACCACAGCCAGAACGAGCTGCCCTTCATCTTGCCGACCACGCCGCCGCCGAGGGCGAAGCCGAGCGCGATCGAGATGTAGGCGCCGCCGGCCACGACGGACGACTGCTAGAGGACGCGGATCGCCCAGATCAGGGCGGCGAGGGCCAGGATGATCACGGCGATCCCGGCAACCGCGGCGATGGCGGCGACGGCGACCTTGAAGAGGATGACGGCCGCGATCAGCAGGACGACAACCGCGATCGCCCGCTTGCCTAGCGAGGAGCTTGAAGGTGTGGAGGTTGACATGCCTTCAAGCGTACCTCGCCGGCCAGCGGGCGAGCGGGTCGAGTGAGCGTCAGTCGTAGCTGCGGCGCAGGTGCGCGAAGCGATCCATGGAAGGATCGTCGCGACTGACGGGAGCCATGCGAGCCATCTTGTAGCGACGGACCCGAGGCGTTGCTGCGGTGTGCTGCTGTCCGGTAACCGGCACGAGGATGCGGCGGGTGAGATCGGCGGAGGCGGGCATGCGATCCATGATGGCCTCGCCTGCATGTTGCGCCATTGGCCGCGTGTCCTGGATTCAGCAGGGACCTGTGGACCGCGTGTCCTGAAGTGTTTCGGCCGCGTGAATGGCCGGTCGCATGCGCGCGTCGACCCGCCGGCGCAAGCGCCAGCGGGCTCCCGAGAAGCTGAGGTTCGCGACCGTCGCGAAGCCCTGCTCGTCCGCGCGCAGGGCCAGCAGCAGGTGGGCGATGCGGTCGCCGGAGGGCAGCGCGCTCGCGGCTTGGATGCGGGTGTCGACCCGCACGCACCAGCAGTACACGCGCCCTCCGGCCAGCAGCAGTGCCCCGCCCTCGCCGACGAGCCACATGCCCAGCCGGCCCGGCTCGAGCACGAGCCCGGTCGCGGCATGCAGCTTGCGCGCATCGTGGTCGACGAGGTCGCCGAGCAGCCCGACCGACCGCCGCTCGGGCTCTGCCGCCGCGCGGGCGCGCGGGCGCAGGACGTTCGCCCCGCGCTGCGCGTAGAGCTCGGGGATGACCCAGGCGTGCGCGACGCATGCGAGCGCGACGGGCAGCGCGAGCGGGTTGAGCCACATGAGCAGCGCCGCCGCGCCGAGAAACGGCACGACGTGGGCGGCGGTCGTCAGCGTCCAGAGCGTGCCGACCCGCCGCAGCCGGGCGTCGTCGACGCGCGGGCGCCAATGGACGCCGGCCGTCTCGGGCAGGACGTCGACCGCCGGACCGATCGCCGATGCCACCGCCCTACCTCCGCGCGCGGGCGACCGGTGGCGCCGTCGCTACAGCGCCGGCCATGCCTACCCGCCGGCGATCGGCAAGCGCAGGATGACGAGCGGCGCGTGCACCGGCAGGTCGCGCACCTGCTCGGCGTGGCCGGGCCCGGTGCTCACCATCGCGAGGTACCCGCGGTCGAGCTCGGCGCGAAACGCGTGGACCGCGGCCTCGACGGCAACAGGGTCCTCCGGGGTCCACTCGGCGAGCGTCGAGTGACCGGTGTGATCCATGCGGATGAGCTTGCACATCGCGTGCCTCCTTGGCGGCGGGGAGTCCGCGGTGGATGCTACGCCCGTACAGGCGCGCCGGCGCGCCGTGTGTGCGGTGCCGCCGATGCCACGGACGCGCCCCGCGCGACGCTCCGCGACCGCCTGCCGGTGCGCCGAGCCTCAGACGCCGAGCTTCTCGCGCACGATCCGCGTGACCTCCGAGCCGTCCGCGCGGCCCTTCGTCTCGCGCATGACGTGGCCGATGATCGCGCCGATCGCCTTCATGTTGCCGCCCTTGATCTTCTCGGCGGCGTCCGCGTTGGCTGCGAGCGCCGCTTCGACGATCGGCGTCAGCTCGTCCTCGCCGCCGCCCATCGAGCCGAGGCCCTCGGACTCGACGATCGCCGCCGGGTCGCCGCCGTCGGCGACGAGCCGGTCGAGCACGACCTTCGCGTTGGACACGCTCACCGCCTTGGCCGCCACGAGCGCGACGAGCTTGGCGAGCGCCGCGGGCGAGACCTTCGACTGCGCCGGGTCCTCCTCCCCCACCCGCGCGACGAGCTCGTTGCAGACCCAGTTGGCGAGCGGCTGCACACCATCGCCCGCCGGCGAGCTACGTGACGCAAGCGCCGCCTCGAAGTAGTCGCCCAGATCGGTGCGCCAGGCGAGCTGGCGGGCGTTGGCCGCGGCGATCCCCAGGCCCGCCAGCCGCTCCTCGCGCGCCGCCGGCAGTTCCGGCATCGCACCGCGGGCGGCGTCGAGCATCTCGGTCGTGATCGCGATCGGAACGAGGTCGGGCTCGGGGAAGTAGCGGTAGTCGTGCGCCTGCTCCTTGGAGCGCAGCGACGTGATCTGCTCGGTCCGCGGATCGAAGTGCAGCGTCTCCTGGACGACCTGCTCGCCGGCCCCGAGCAGCGCGGTCTGGCGCGCGATCTCGGCGTTGATCCCGCGTTCGATGTACCGAAACGAGTTCATGTTCTTCAGCTCGGTCTTCGTCCCGAGCGTGTGCGAGCCGACGGGCCGGATCGAGATGTTGGCGTCGCAGCGCAGCGAGCCCTCCTCCATGTTCACGTCGCTCACGCCGAGCCGGCGCAGGGTCGTGCGCAGGAGCGTCAGCCACTCGCGCGCCTGCGCGGCGGAGCGCACGTCGGGCTCGGTGACGATCTCCGCGAGCGGCGTGCCGCCGCGGTTGAAGTCGACGACCGACGAGTCCGAGCCGTGGATGCGCCCGCTCGCGCCGGCGTGCACGAGCTTGGCCGCGTCGTCCTCGAGATGGACCCGATGGATGCGGACGTCGCCGAGCCGCCCGCCCTTGCACAGCGGCTCGTCGTACTGGCTGATCTGGTAGCCCTTGGGCAGGTCGGGATAGAAGTAGTTCTTGCGGTGAAAGATCGACCGCGGCGCGAGCTCGGAGCCCAGCGCGAGGCCGATCATGAGCCCGAAGTGGATCGCCCGCTCGTTGGCCAGCGGCAGCGCGCCGGGCAGGCCGAGGCAGATCGGGCAGGTCAGCGTGTTCGGCGGCTCGCCGAACGACAGCGCGCAGCCGCAGAACATCTTCGTGTTCGTCGCGAGCTGGACGTGGATCTCGAGGCCGATGACGGGTTCGTAGTCGGTCATGACCGCGCTCCTGTCGCATCGAACGCGATGGCCCGCTCCAGCGCGAACGCCGCGTCGAGGATCGCGTTCTCGCTGAACGCCGGGCCCGCGAGCTGGAAGCCCACCGGCAGCCCCTCGCTGAGCCCGCTGGGGATCGAGATCGCCGGGATCCCGGCGAGCGACATCGGCACCGTGCAGTAGTCGTTGAGGTACATCGCCAGGGGATCGGACGTCAGCGCCCCGAGCTCGAAGGCGACGGTCGGCGCTGTCGGCGTCACGACGAAGTCAAAGCGCTCGAACGCGGTGCGGAAGTCGTCGGCGATCTTCGTGCGCACGCGCTGCGCGCGCCCGTAGTAGGCGTCGTAGTAGCCGCTTGAGAGCGAGTACGTGCCGAGCATGATCCGCCGCTTGACCTCGGTCCCGAAGTGCTCGGAGCGCGTCCGCGTGTACATCTCGACGAGGCCGCCCCCGTTCTCCGAGCGGGGTCCATAGCGGACACCGTCGTAGCGCGCGAGGTTCGACGACGCCTCGGCCGGCGCGAGCACGTAGTACGCGCTGAGGGCGTGCGGGGCGTGCGGGAGGTGGCAGGTCTCGATGCTCGCGCCGAGCTCCTCGGCGATCTTCAGCGTCGCTTCGAACGAGGCGAGGACGCCCGGGTCCATCCCCTCGGCCGAGGCGGTCAGCTCCTCCGGGACGCCGAGGCGGATGCCGTCCAGGCGCTCGGCGGTGGGCAGGTCGATCGTGCCGGGAAAGCCGATCGAGGTCGAGTCGCGGTCGTCGCGGCCGACCATGTGCTTGAGCAGGAGCGCGGCGTCGGTGACGTCGCGCGTGAGCGGACCCGCCTGGTCCAGCGACGAGGCGAAGGCGATCATCCCGTAGCGGCTGACGGTGCCGTAGGTCGGCTTCAGGCCGACGATCCCGCACAGCGCGGCGGGCTGGCGAATCGAGCCGCCCGTGTCCGTGCCCAGCGCCCACGGCGCTGAGCCGGCGGCGACGGCCGCGGCGCTGCCGCCGCTCGAGCCGCCCGGCACGCGGTCGCGGCGCCACGGGTTGAGCACGGGCCCGTACGCGGAGTTCTCATTCGACGAGCCCATCGCGAACTCGTCCTGGTTGGTCTTGCCGAGCAGCGGTGCGCCGGCGCCGTGCAGGCGCGCGACGACCGACGCCGTGTACGGCGGACGGTAGCCCTCGAGGATCTTCGAGCCGGCCTGGCTCGGGACGCCCTCGGTGCAGAAGAGGTCCTTGACGGCGAGCGGCACGCCGGCCAGCGGCGCTCCCGCGGCGGGGGCCGCCGGCGCGTCCTCGGCGACCCACACGTACGCGTTGAGGTCGTCCGCGGATGCGGCAGCGCGATAGGCCTCGAAGAGCTCGGCCGCGGACAGCGTGCCGTCGCGCATCGCGGCGACCGCGGCGGCGGCCGTCAGCGCCGTGGGATCGGTCGCGCTCATCCGGCCTGCGGGCTCGGGACGCGAAAGCCGCCGTCGGCGACCGAGGGGGCGTTCTCGAGCGCCACCTCGTGCGGCAGGGAGGGCGCCACGACATCGGGGCGCAGCGCGTTTGAGACCTCGACGACGTGGGTCGTCGGCGCGACGCCGTCGAGGTCGAGCTCGGCGATCTTCTCGATGTGGCCGAGCACGGCCGACAGCTCGTCGCTCATCCGCGCGACCTCGTCCTCGGTGAGCTCGAGCCGGGCGAGGCGGGCGACGTGCAGCACTTGTTCGCGATCGATCATGTGACGGCGATTCTAGGTGGCCGCCCTCCCCGCGCCCCGGACCCTCGGGGGTCACGTACAAAACGGCCATATATCGGCGGCCGTTTTGCGCGACCCCCTCCACCTTGGCTCGTGGCGATCGGATCGCCGGCGAGGCGCTGCGGCCCGCACTCGCGAAGCTGACGGGCTACGCGCCCCCTGCCGGGCGGTCCGGGTCGCGGGCCGGCGGCGCGTCGCGCGGGGCGCCGCGCACGGCGAGCACGCGCTCGGTCTGGCGCAGCGAGGCGGGCGCGCGGGTGCGCTCGTCGGCCAGCGCGCGAAACGCCCCCGCGATGACGCCGGCGACGAGCGCCAGCCCGAGATAGGCCCCGGCGTCGACCGACACGACCGCGTTGGGGCCGGGCTCGTTGATGACGACGCGATAGACGACGAGCAGCGACGCGATCGTGCCCACGGCGATCGTGATCGTCGCGGCCGAGGTCGCCATCGCGACCGTCCGCGACACCGTCAGGACGAGCAGCGCCAGCGCGCACAGCACGAGCGCGACGAGCGCAACGCGCGCGATCGCCATGGTCTCCCACGCCGAGGCCCCGCCGAACCAGTCGCTGAACATCACCGCGAGCAGCCCCGCGGCGCATGCGCCCGCGAGCAGCTCGCCGCTACGCAGCCTGCGGAGGTCCACCCGTCAGCTCCCCGAGCGTGCCATCCGCGCGGCCTGCAGCGTGTTGCGCAGCAGGAACGCGATCGTCATCGGACCGACGCCGCCGGGCACCGGCGTGATCGCCGCGGCAACCTCCTTGACGGCCTCGAAGTCGACGTCCCCGCAGAGGGTGGGCGGGGACGAACTCGTGCGGTTCATCCCGACGTCGATGACGACCGCGCCCGGCTTCACCCAATCGGCCTTGACCATCCTCGCGCGGCCGACAGCGGCGATGAGGACATCCGCGCGGCGGCAGACCTCGGCGAGATCGCGCGTGCGCGAATGACACATCGTCACCGTCGCGTTGGCGCCGAGCAACAGCTGGGCCATCGGCTTGCCGAAGAGGTTCGAGCGGCCGATGACGACGGCCTCGGCGCCTTCGAGCTGCGCACCGGCCGCGTCGAGCAGCGTCATCACCCCCTGGGGCGTGCACGGTCGCAGGCCCTCGACGCCGAGCGCCAGTCGCCCGGCGCTGATCTGCGTGAGCCCGTCGACGTCCTTGTCCGGATGGATCATCCCGGTCAGCTCGACGCCGTCGAGATGCTCGGGGACCGGCAGCTGCAACAGGATGCCGTCGACGCTGCGATCCGCGTTCAGCCGCTCGATCAGCGCGACGAGCTCCGCGCGCGGGGTGTCGGCGGGCAGCGGGTAGTTCGTGCCCACCATCCCGACCTCGCGGGTCGTCTTCTGCTTGTTGGCGACGTAGATCGCCGAGCCGGGGTCGTCGCCGACCAGGATCGTCGCAAGGCCGGGCCGCTCGCCGTCGAACTGCGCCGCGAACGCTTCGACCTCGCGCGCGACGTCGATCCGCACGCGTCCGGCGATCTGCTTGCCATCGATGATCACGGCCGTCATGCGATCGAACCCTGTCAGAGCTTCGTGACGGGCGCGTACTCGGCCATGAGCTTGCGCTCGCTGCCGTCGCCGGCGAAGCGCACGACAACGATCCCGCCGGGCTCCATCCCCGTGACGACGCCGGCGCCGAAGGCCGCGTGCATGACGTCGTCGCCGAGCCGGAAGTCGGCGGACGGCGCGGCCTCGCGCACGCGCGAAGACGCCCACGACTCAGATCGCGCAGCGCCCCCGTAGCCGGGGCGCCGGCGCTCTGATGGCCGATCGGTCAGCTCGGCCGGGATCTCGTCGAGGAAGCGCGAGCGCATCCCGTACTGCGTCGCGCCGAAGACCGCGCGCCGCCGCGCGCTCGTGAGGTAGAGCTGGCGCATCGCCCGCGTGATGCCGACGTAGCCGAGCCGGCGCTCCTCCTCCAGGCCGCCCTCGTCGAGCGCCCGCGCATGCGGGAAGACGCCCTCCTCCATGCCCGCCATGAAGACGACCGGATACTCGAGTCCCTTCGCGTTGTGCAGCGTCATGAGCGTGACGAGCCCGTCGTCGTCGGTGCGGCCGTCGGCGTCCGCGACGAGCGCGACCTGCTGGAGGAACACGTCGAGCGTGTCCTGCTCGGCCTCTGCCGTGGCGTCGAACTCGCGCGCGACCTCGACGAGCTCCTCGAGGTTCTCCTCGCGACCCTGGGCCTCGATCGTCCGCTCGGCCTTCAGCGCGTCGACGTAGCCGGTCTGGTGCAGCAGCGCCTCGAGCAGGTCGCCGATCGGCACCTGCTGCTCGGCGAGCTCGCGCAGCTCGATCATCGTGCCCATGAACTTGCCGAGCGCGCGCTGCGCGGCCTTGCCGAGGCCCGGCACCGCCGCGGGGTCGGCGGCCGCGTCCCAGACGTCGATCCCCATCGTCTGTGCGTACGCGAGGAGGCGCTGCAGCGACGTCTGCCCGATCCCGCGCCGCGGCGAGTTGACGACCCGCTCGAACGAGACGACGTCCTGCGGGTTGCCGAGCACCGTCAGGTAGGAGATCGCGTCCTTGACCTCCGCGCGCTCGTAGAACTTCGTGCCGCCGATGACCTGGTAGCCGATGTCGCGTCGCACGAGCGTGTCCTCGATGATCCGCGACTGCGAGTTCATCCGGTAGAAGACGGCGATCTCCGCGCGGCTCGCGCCCTCGTCCACGAGCCGCTCGATCTCGCCGACGACGTAGCGCGCCTCGGCGTGCTCGTCGTCGAGCTCGCGGATCTTGATCTTGTCGCCGTCGCCCGCCTGCGTCCACAGCGCCTTGCGCTTCTGCGAGCGGTTGTTCGCGATGACCGCGTTCGCGGCGCTGAGGATCGTCTGCGTCGAGCGGTAGTTCTGCTCGAGCTTGATGACGTGCGCGTCCGGGAAGGTCTCCTCGAAGTCGAGAATATTGCGGATGTCGGCGCCGCGGAAGCCGTAGATCGACTGCGCATCGTCCCCGACGACCGCGAGGTTGCGGTGCTCGCCCGCAAGAAGCTGCAGCCAGCGGTACTGCGCGGCGTTCGTGTCCTGGTACTCGTCGACGAGGACATGGCGAAACGCGCTCGAGTAGCGGTCGCGCACCTCCTGGAAGAGCTGCAGGACGTTGACCGCGTTGACGAGCAGGTCGTCGAAGTCCATCGCGTTCATGCGGTGCAGCTCGCGCTCGTAGAGCGCGAAGGCGTCGCCGACGGTCTGCTCGAAGTACGAGCCGACGAGCTGCTGGTAGGCCTCGGCGTCGCGCAGCTTGTTCTTCGCGTCGGAGATCTGGTGCTGGACAGCGCCCGGCGTGTAGCGCTTCGTATCGAAGCCGAGCTCGTCGAGGCAGCGCTTGACGAGCCGCCGCGAGTCGGCTTGGTCGTAGATCGTGAACTGGCGCGTGTAGCCGAGCTTGTCGCCGTCGGCGCGCAGCATCCGCGCGCACGCGGCGTGGAACGTCATGACCCACATCGCGCGCGTGCGACGCCCGACGAGCAGCTCGACGCGCTCGCGCATCTCCTGCGCGGCCTTGTTCGTGAACGTGATCGCGAGGAGCTCCGACGCCCGCGCCTGGCCGGTGTGCTCGAGGAAGGCGATCCTGTGGGTCAGCACGCGCGTCTTGCCCGTGCCCGCCCCGGCGAGGATGAGCAGCGGCCCTTCGCCGTGCGTCACGGCCTCCCGCTGGGGCGCGTTGAGGCCGGCGAGCAGCTCGTCGATGCGGTCGCTGGCAGCGGTATCGGGCATTGCATCCAGCATAGGCCCGCAGGCGGCGGCCGCCGCGAGCTATGCGTCCGTCCCGGCCTACTCCTATACTCCGGTTTGAACCAGGGAAGCAGGGGGTATGTGGGACAAGTTTGCGATCGTCTGGGCGATCGCTGTGGGTGTACTGGCCGGGTCGGGAGTCGCGACCGCGGACGCCAAGAGCAAGACTTCGAGGACCAGTGCGGGCGGTGGTGCCTGCTCCGGCGCGTATGTCGTCGCGACCGGCACCGCTTCGCTCGCAAAGGCGCGCGAAGCCGTGCTGTGCCTCGTCAACCGCGAGCGCTCGTCGCGGGGACTGGGCGGGATGCGCGCGTCGAGCCAGCTCGCCGGTGCCGCCACGGCTCACAGCGGTGACATGGTGGCGAGCAGGTACTTCTCGCATACGAGCCTCGACGGCGAACAGGTGGGCCAGCGGGTCTCGCGCACGGGATACCCGTGGAAAGCCGTCGCGGAGACGCTCGGGTACGGTGCCTCGCAGCGCTCGACGCCCTTCCGCCTCGTGGCCACGATGATGGGCAGCGCCGGGCACCGCTCGATCCTGCTCGACCGCCGCTACCGCGAGCTCGGCGTGGGGCTCGTGCTGGGCTCGCCGGCGCGGACCGCCGGCCGCGCCGCGTCGACGCTCACGCTCGTCTTCGGCCGCCGCTGAAGACGCCTGCAGCCGCCATCATGGGCGGCATGGCCCTGTGCGACGACGTGCGCACGTCCTGCGCGCGGATCGCCGCCCGCGCGATGAGCGTGCAGATCGACCTCGACGCGCTCGGCGACGTCCAGCCCGGCCCGCCGCCCGCGCTCGACCCGATCCGCCACTACCTCGAGGGTCCCGAGCCGGACGTCGCGACGTACCTGCTCACGCTCGACGCGATCAACTTCGGCTCCGGCTGGTTTCCGACGCTCCGCAAGCGCGCCGGCTGCTCGGGCTACTTCACGGTGGCGTGGTCGCTCGCCGACCGCTTCCGCGCCGAGGGCCCGTGGTCCAGCGCGCAGCTACGCGCGCTGCGCGCCGATGAGCTCGCCGACACGCTCGGCCAGCGCGGCGACCACGAGCTCATGGCGCTGTACGCGCAGGCGCTGCGGTCGCTCGGCGCGTTCCTCGGCGACCGCGACGCGCTCGAGCTCGTCCGCGAAGCGCGCGGCTCGGCCGAGCGCTTGGCGACGATGCTCGCGGCCGGGATGGCGCTGTTCGACGACCGCGGCTTCTACAAGCGCGCGCAGATCGCCGCAGCGGACCTCGCGCTGGCGGGCGTCGCGCGCTTCGGCGACCTGGATCGCCTGACGATCTTCGCCGACAACCTCGTCCCGCACGTCCTGCGCTGCGACGGCGTCCTGCGCTACGACGACGTGCTCGCCGCGCGCATCGACGGCGGCGAGCTGCTGGCGCCGGGCCGCGAAGAGCGCGAGATCCGCGCCTGCGCCGTGCACGCCTGCGAGCTCATCGCGCAGAACCTCGGCGTCGCGGCGCACGAGCTCGACAACGCGCTGTGGAGCCGCGGGCAGGAACCCACGTACAAGGCCACGCCGCGCCACCGCTGCCGGACCGTCTACTACTGAGGAGCGGTGCGGGTCAGCCGCCGGCGGGGTTCGGGCCGCGGACCTGGCGCAGCGCGCGCACGTCCGCCTCGGGCCGGCGCTCGCGACCCGACAGCTCCGCGACGTCGTGCTCGATGTCGCCGATCCGCGCCGACAGCCCCTTGATCGCGTCGGCGATCGGGTCTGGCAGGTGGATCCAGTCGGTGTCCGGCCCTTCGGGACGTCGCCCGTCGACGCGCACCGCATGGCCGGGGTTGCCGACGACGGTCGAGTTCGGCGCGACGTCATGGATGACGACGGAGTTCGCGCCGATCTTCGCGCCGTGCCCGACGGTGATCGCGCCCAGGAGCTTCGCGCCCGCCCCGACGGTGACGTTGTCCTCGAGCGTCGGGTGGCGCTTGCCCGTGGAGAACCCGGTGCCGCCCAGCGTGACGCCCTGGTAGAGCGTGACGTCGTCGCCGATCTCCGCGGTCTCGCCGATGACGACGCCGGCGCCGTGATCGATGAAGAAGCCCTGGCCGATGGTCGCCGCCGGGTGGATCTCGATCCCGGTCACCATGCGCGACGCCATGGACAGCGTGCGCGGGACGATCGGGATGCCCACCTCGTGCAGCTCGTGCGCGACGCGATGCACGAGCAGCGCCTGGACGCCGGGCCACGACGAGAGGATCTCGGCGCTCGCGGCGCCCCGCGCGGCGGGGTCGCGAGCGTGGGCCGCGGCGACGTCGCGGCGGACCTCCCCCAGCACGCGCGACAGCGTCGAAAGGCCGAGCATTCCCTGAGGTTAGCGGGGCCGGCGTCCCTTGGTCATCGGCGCGATTGCGGGGTGCGAAACCCGCAATTACGAGGCGAAGAACGGTGTCGAGACGTAGCGCTCGCCCGAGTCCGGAAGGACGACCGCGATGCGCTTGCCGCGCGACTGAACTCGCCGGCCGACGTCGATCGCGGCCCACAGCGCGGCGCCGCACGAGATGCCCACGAGCACGCCCTCGTTGCGCGCCGCCGCGCGCGCCGTGTCGAGCGCATCCTCGTCGTCGACCGCGATGACCTCGTCGATGATCTCGCGGTTGAGCACGGGCGGGACGAAGCCGGCGCCGATGCCCTGGATCTTGTGCGGGCCCGGCGAGCGGCCCGACAGCACCGCCGAGGTCGCCGGCTCGACCGCGACGACGAGCAGGTTGGGATTGCGGGCCTTCAGCACCTCGCCGGCGCCGGTGATCGTGCCGCCCGTCCCGACGCCGCACACGAGGACGTCGACGTCGCCGTCCAGCGCGTCCCACAGCTCCGGGCCCGTCGTGCGACGGTGCGCTTCGGGGTTCGCGGGGTTGGAGAACTGGTCGGGCAGGAAGACGTCGTCGCTGCGCGCCATGTCGCGAGCGGCCTGCACGGCCTCGTTCATGCCGCCCATCGACTCGATGACCTCGACGCGCGCGCCGTACAGGCGCAGCAGCGCCTCGCGCTCGCGGCTCATGCCCTGCGGCAGCGTCAGGACGAGGTCATAGCCTTTCGCCGCGCAGACGAACGCGAGCGCGATGCCGGTGTTTCCGGACGTCGCCTCGACGATCGTCGTGCGCCCCGGCTCGATGAGTCCCGCGGCTTCGGCGGCCTCGATCATCGCGACGCCGATGCGGTCCTTCACGCTGCCGCCGGGGTTGAAGGACTCGAGCTTGCCGAACAGCCGCACACCCTCCGGAGCGAGCCGCGTCAGCTCGATCATCGGGGTGCCGCCGACGTGCTCGGCGATGTTGATCGGGATGCTCGACATTTGGCGCCACACCGTATCCCCCCGCGAGATGTGATGGCTCGCAGCGCAGCGGGTAGGGAAGCCGAATGGCTTTATCCGAAGCCGCGATCGGGCTCGATGCCTCGTATCCGGCACAGCCCCCGCAGGTCGCCGCCGTCCGGCGCGCGGTAAGCGCCGTCGCGAAGCGTGGGGGCGCCGACGTGGAGACGCTCATCCGCCTCGAGCTCGCCGTCAGCGAAGCGGCGACGAACGTCGTGCTCCACGCCTACCGCGACCTAGGCGCCAGGGGGAGCATCCACGTGACGGCGTGCGTCAGTCGCGGAGCGTTCCACGTCACCATCCGCGACGACGGCTGCGGCATGGCCCCGCGCACGGACAGCCCCGGCATGGGCCTCGGCCTGAGCCTCATGGCCAGCGAGTCCGATCGCTGCGAGGTCCGCAGCGTCGACGGCCGCGGAACCGAGGTCCAGCTCAGCTTCGAGCTCGCGGCCCCGACGCCGGGACGCCGTCTGATCATGCGCTCGCCCATCGGCGCCGGCCAACGGCCGGCTACGGCGTAGCGGCGCGCAGCGGGCGGCAGCGCAACGTGCCGCCGTCGAGCACGCGGCCGGCAGTCGAGACGTAGGCATAGCGGGCCTCGCCGCGGCGCAGTCGCAGCCGCAGCGCGCCGAAGTGGCGGTCGTCGCCGAAGGCCAGCCGCGGGTCGTCGCGGCGCAGCTCGTAGCGGTCGCGACCGCCGGCGCCCGACACGAACGAGGTGATGCCGTCGATCGGTCGCAGCCGCTGCATGCTGTGCTCGTGACCGGTGACGACGATCGTCGCCTTGCCGCGCAGCGCGTCCCAGATCGGCGCCATGTCGCCGGCGTCGCGGTGATGGCCGCCGGCGGTGAAGCGGGGCCGGTGCCAGAAGGCGATGCGGCAGGTGCCGGGCTTGTCCAGGCGCGAGCGCAGCCAGCGCTCCTGCGGCGACCCGGAGGCGTGGTCGGTCTCGGAGTTGAGGCTCAGGATCGTCCAGCCCGCCGCGCGGAACGCATACCAGGCCGCGGTCTGCGGCCGATCGAGCGCGCGCTCCCAGTACGGGTCGTAGCCGGTCGTGTGCCGCGGCCAGTCGTGGTTGCCCGGCGTGGGCGCGGTGATGGTGGCGAGCTTGCCGTACGTCGTCGCGTAGCGGTCGCGGAAGTCCCGCTCGGTGCCTCGCTCGTAGACGTCGCCGAGGTACAGCAGCCGGTCGACGTCACCGGCGGCGATCTGACCGACGAGCGTGCGCGCCGCGCTGCCGCCGTCCGCCCCGTCGCCTACCGCCCAGATTGTCGCGCGCTCGCCGGGGACCGAGCGCGCGAGCGGGAAGCCGCCCTCGCCCGGCGCCCCGGGCGCGAAGTGACGCACCATCGCCCCGGTTGCGCCCGCGACGACGACGAGCGCGACGGCGCAGGCGATCAAGGCACGCGTCATGCGCCGAGGTCGACGTCCTCCCACGGCACGTCCTGAAAGAGCCATTCGAGCGCGCGGCGGCGCTCGAGGACGACGCCGGGGGCGATCTCCGGGTCCCACATCTGGCCGTGGTACTGCGCGTTGCGGGCGTGCCAGTGCAGGCAGTAGTAGAAGTCGAGCATCCCCGCGATCTCGCCGAGCGGGCGCAGCCGCACGTCGGTCCTGCCCCGCGCGGGGTCGAGGTCCGGCGCAAGCCGTTCGTAGAAGGGCCCGCGGTCGCAGAGCTCGTCGGCCGGCAGCGCGTCGACCAGCTGGATGCTCCACATGAGCGCCCACAGCGCCTCCTCGCGCCACGAGATGTCGACGGAGGTCTGGTGCAGCTCTTCGGCGCTCATCGTGACCTCGCGCTCGAGGTGGCGCAGGAGGCGCAGTTCGCGCTCGCCGAGCCAGCGCTCGAGGTCGTTGTCGTCGAGCGCCTTGCGGATGCGCTTGGGGAGCGCGCCCTGCTGCAGGGCCAGGGCGGCGGCGATGGCGTGGCAGCGCGCCGCGACGCTGGCGGCGTCGCGCATCCACTCGAAGTCCGCGTCGGAGTGCAGCGGCAGCACGCCCGGATCGGACAGCTTCCAGCTCGCGAGCTTGCGCACCGAGCGCTCACGGATCGCCAGGTAGTCCATCGGCCGGACCGTACTTCGTCGTAGCTCGGCGCGCGATGCAGTGCGCCGCGCGATCCTCAGCCGCGCTTGGCGCGTCAGCACACTGGGGTGGACCCCAGTGCGCCACCGCGTGGTGGGCTGTATACCCAGTGCTCCCGGCAAAGGAGTGCCATGAATCGTCGTCTCGTCGCGATCGCCGTTGCCGGGTGTGTGTTCGCCGCAGCGCCCGCGGCCGCTCCGATCCTCCCCGGCGTGCCGCTGCACCCGACCGCGGCGGTTGCGAAGACCTGCTCGGGCAGCTACACCCACGCGGTCATCGGCGGCTCACACAAGTGCCTGCGACGCGGCCAGTACTGCGCACGCGGTCGCGACCGGGAGTACCACCGCTACGGCTTTCACTGCCACAAGCGCGACGCGCGCGGCAGCTACCACCTGACCTGACCCGGTCACGCGTCGACGAAGCGCGGGTGCCCAATCTCCTGTGATCGAGACGTTCGCGGAGGTTCGTTTCACGGATGCTGGCGGCCAGACCGTGATCCCAGACGGCGCCATTGTCTGCACCAGAGGCAAGAGACGCTGGATCTGCCTCGTGGAAGTCAAGACCGGAGCGGCTGCCCTGAAGGACGAACAGGTCGGCAGCTATCTCGACATCGCGCGCGAGCGCGGCTTCGACAGCCACCCCGAGACCCGAGCAGTGGCAGAGCGGTGGGAGCAGTTCACGCAGTACCTGTGCCTTGGCCTGTCGCAAGACCTGGGCGGTACGGTGTCCTCACCCCGGCCTCGGGCTCAGACCATGTCGGGGCGGCTCGACGATCTGGCGAAAGGACTCGCGACCGAAGGCGTCCTTGAAGCCGTCATCCGCGTACCCGCCGCCGTCGGCGACATGCGACTTCGGGCAGACCTCCGGGCGCGCCGAACGCTGACCAGCGTCGGCGTCGATGCACCACGCGAGGGACGGGTGCTCTCACGTCTCAACTGGCTGGTCCGACAGCTCGGCGAGGCACCCGACGATCTTCGTGTCGAGGTCGTGTACCCCAACGCGCGCGAGACGACCAGTGCCCTGCTGGGCCAGACGAGAGACGCAACCCGAGCGCCTTCTCTACCCGCCCGATCCCAAGCGCGAGCCGCGCAGCTTCATCCTGACCCTCGCCCGCCCGATGGGATCCAAGCGCGGTAAAGGGGTAACGCCCTCACCAGCCGGTACACGGACTGGAGATCAGCGCGTTCGAGCCGCTGCCGTGAAGCGTCCTTCAGATGTAGTACATCGCAACGCCGGCGTCGCGGGCCTCGCGCTCGACCACGTCGGCGATCGTCGTCGACTCGAGGACGGCGCGGGCGGCGGCTGAGGCTTCGCCGAAGATGCCGGCGGCGTCGCGGCCGAGGGGGCCGTCGAGGAGCTCGACGATCTCAAGGACGGTGATCTCGCCGGCGGGGCGCGCGAACGTGTAGCCGCCCTTGACGCCGCGCTGGGACTTCAGCACGCCCGCGCGTCGCAGCGTGGCGAAGAGCTGCTCGAGGAACTGCACGGGGATGCCGCGGCGGCGCGCGAGCTCGCCGATCGGCACGGGGCCGCCGTCGCCGCAGCGACCCAGCTCCGTGAGCGCCTGCAGCGCGTACGGCGACTTCGTGGTGATCGAGATCATCGCTCTATCGTCACTGTATGCGACCCGCCGACGCAATCCACCGCTTCGCGCCCCCGGTGGCGGTCATGGCGCTCATCTTCTGGCTCTCCGCGACACCTGACCTGAGCTCGGGACTCGGGAGCCTCGATCTCGTCCTGCGCAAGGCCGCGCACATCACGATCTTCGCCCTGCTGTGGCTGACGTTGGTGCGCGCCACCGGCTGGCGTCGTCCGATCGCGGCCACCGTCGCCGCCCTGCTGTACGCGGCCAGCGACGAGTTCCACCAGACGTTCGTGCAGGGCCGCCACGGCGCGGTGTCCGACGTGGCGATCGACGCGATCGGGATAGGCGTCGCGGCGCTCGCTTGGACGGTTGCGGCGCGGCGGCGTGGAGGACGCCCCGGTCCCCCCTGGCCGCTACGCGCTGCCGCGCCCTCACCTGCCGCCGGCGAGGCCTGACGGCTCAGGGTTCCGCGCGGGAATACCTGCGTGGCCACACCACAGGTGCTCCTGCGCGGGCTCTTACAGCCAGCCGCGCTCCGTGGCGATGAGGACGGCCTGCGCGCGATCGACGGCGCCGAGCTTGCCGTAGATGTTGTGCAGGTGCGTGCGCACCGTCGATGTCGACAGCTGCAGCTCCGCCGCGATCTGCTTGTAGACCTTGCCCTCGGCGAGGCGCTTGAGCACCTCCACCTCGCGACCCGACAGCGGGCACGGGTCGATCTGGCGCGGGCGGCCGGAGGTCGGGTACGGCAGGTCGTACATGACCGAGCGCAGCTCGACCGGGCCGAGCCCGACGGCGCGCGCTGTCCGCAGCAGGGAGTTCGGCGAGACCTGGTCGCCGTGGGCGTAGTGGGCGAGCATGTCGGCGAGGCGAACGAACGCCGCCTCACCCTGCGCGTCCTCGGAGTGATGGCGCTCGATCGCCGATGCGACGGGAGCCGGCAGGCCCCACCGGCGGGCCAGCACGCCGCCGACCAGCGCGTGGTCGACCCCGAGCTCACGGCGCTCGCGATGGACGCGCTCCTCGGGCGTGCGCGCATCGCCGTGAACCTGGTCGGGATAGCCGGGGTACGCGTGCGTCAGGACGAGCTTGCCGATGTCGTGCAGCAGCGCCGTGACCATGAGGCGGTCGCGGTGCTCGTAGCCGGCCTCCTGAGCGAGGCGGTCGGCGGCGCGCTGCGTCGCGACGCCGTGCAGGCGGAAGCGCTCGGGAGCGGCGTCCCACACGGACGAGCGCTCGAAGAAGTCGAAGGTGCGCGCACGGCTGGCGAGCGCCTGCACCGACTCGGGCGACAGGATCTCGACGGCCTTGACGACCGACTCGACGCGGCCGCGGCGCGGGCCGTCGAGCTGGTTGGCCAGGCGCATGACGCTGATGACCAGCGCGATATCCGATTCGACGGTCGCGACGATGTCGGCGGGCGACACGCGCTCGGCGCTGACGAGGCGCAGCAGGCGGTTGCGGGACTCCGCGAGTGCCGGGAAGGCCTCAAGCGCCTCGAACGCCGCTGTCAGCCGACGGCCGTGGCCCTCGTTGTGGTGCCGCTGGACGGCGGCACTGCTCGATCCGCTACGAACGGGTGCTGCTGACGAGATCATGGTTTGGCGGTCCCTGCCTTCGGGTCGGGATCGGTGGGGCACCCCTGCTATCGGCAGGTATGGACGTTTGGTTGAGTGTCCACGCGAGAATCCGATATCGAGGCGGATCCGCGAGTTCGTCCGCGGGTTGAAGACCTCGGAAGTACGGCGTGTTGCGCCAGTCGGCGTCGGCGGTCGCGGGTTTTCGGCCGATGGTGACGAAGCCGCTCGGCGTCGGACCCGTCGTCACAGCCCGCAGGCGTGGCCAGCGAGACGACGCGCTGCTCGCTCGCGATCGATGCGACTACGACGACGCTGAATGACCTCTCGTCGGCGAACCACGGTGGCATCGCACCGCGTCCGGGGCCAGCAGATGCTAGGAAGCCCCGGCGGACCCCGTGCGGCGCGCCCGCGCGCGACGAACCCGCCACACGACGGCGCCCAGCGTGACCATCATCACGAGCGCGAACGCCCCTTCGCCCCATTCCGATCCGACAGCGGCTCCGCCCACGAGGCCGGCGATGATCGGCCACGCGGCGCAGCAGGCGATCGCAACGGCGGCCATGCCGAACGTGAGCATCCGCTTGCGCACGACTTCCATGCAGCCTCCTCGACAGACCTCAGTGAGCGTCGAGGGACGATACCAGCAGCGGCCGGTCCGACCGCGGGCTCGAGCACGCTTTCGACGATCCGATGCCTGAGAACGGGGTGGTCCGTATGGTACCGTGGGCCTTCAGTCAACCCAAGGAATGCGACCTTGATCGAGTCCAGAGTCCGGCCGCAAATCAGCCTCTTCGACGCGGACTGCTGCGGCGGCCCCGACACCACTGGCGAGTATGCCGACTTCCTGCGCAGTCGCTTCGGTGAGAACGTCGACGTCAAGCTCTATCGCGTGGGAGGCGACCTCGGCTTCACTCAGGTGCCCGGCGATCTCGCGAGGCAACTCTTCGCGCAGGGAGCCAACACCGTCCCGCTCTTGGCGATCGATGGCGAGCTCGTGGTTCAGGGCAGCCTCCCGAACTGGATCGAAGCGATCAAGCTCGTCAAGCAGCGCCTGGAAGAGCGCGCCGCCGCCGTCAACGGTTGACGCCGATCTGATGGACGCGAACCCCTCGCCACTCTCGACGAAGGAGACGGCATGCCTCCGGCATCTCTGACCACCCCGCCCTACGTCCAGCCGCTCGATGTCGAGCGCATCCGGCGGGACTTCCCGACCTTGAGCGACGACGCCGTGTACCTCGACAGCGTCGCGTCCTCGCTCACGCCGATTCCCGTGCTCGACGCGATGCACGACTACTACACCAAGTACCGCGCGAACATCCACCGCGGCTCCTACGACGCTTCCCTCGAGGCCTCCGAGCACTACGAGCAGGCGCTGCAGTCCGTGGCAGGGTTCATCGGAGCGACGCCGGAGGAGGTCGTCTTCACGATGAACGCGACGATGGCGATCAACATGGTCGCCCTGTCGCTGGACTTCGAGCCAGGCGACGAGGTGATCCTCACCACGCTCGAGCACACCTCGAACATGGCGCCCTGGGCGCGACTGGCGGACAAGGTCGGCATCAAGGTCCGCTGGTACAACGCCGGCTTCGACGGCCATTTCGACATCGACGAGTTCGCCGAGCTCATCAACGAGCGCACACGTCTGGTGTCCTTGGTACATGTCTCGAACGTCCTGGGCACCACGATCCCCGTGGAGGCGGTCGGCCAGCTGTGTAGCGATCGCGATGTGCTGTTCCTCGTCGACGCGGCCCAGTCCGTCCCTCACATCCCGATCGACGTCAACAAGATCAAGTGCGATTTCCTCGCCTTCTCGGGACACAAGATGCTTGGACCGACCGGCGTGGGCGTGCTCTTCATCCGGCGCCGCCACGCCGAGGCGCTGATGCCGGCTTTCGTCGGCGGCGGAACCATCGACACCGAGGCCACCTGCCGTTGCCCCTCACTCGACGAGTGCGGCGTCAACTTCGTGACCTTCGCCCCGCTGCCCTACAAGTGGCAGGGCGGGACCCCGCCGATCGCCGAGGCGATGGGGCTGGCAGCGGCGATCGATTACCTCCAGGCGCTCGGGATGGACGCGATCGCCGCGCATGACCGGCGCCTCATGGAACGCGCGCTCGAGCGCTTCGCGGCGATACCCGAAGCTCGCGTATTCGGCCCGGAGGGCATCGACCGGAGGTCGAGCATCATCTCGTTCAACATCGGAGACATCCCTCCCCACGAGGTCGGGCGGATGCTCGACGAGCAGTTCAAGATCGCGGTCCGCACGGGCAATCACTGCGCCCTTTCGTACTTCAAGGGCGCGGAGGCCATCGCCGGAGCACCGGGCAACGTTCGCGCCGGCTTCTACCTCTACAACACCGAGGCCGAGATCGATCGGCTCGCCGACAACGTCGAGGAGATCGCGACGCTCTGCCTGCGGTAGCCGATCGCGGCGCGGCGGTTAATACCGTCGCAACCACGTCCGGCGGACCGGTTCTGAGACTGCGGCTAAGTCAGGATTGAGCCGCAGTCAGCGGTAGCGGCTGTGACATCGCGCCGACCGCCAGAACGCGTGCTCGGAGGCATCTCGCGGGCCACGCCCTCTAGTACGCTGCCGCGCATGACACACGCCATCGATGCGCGCGGCCTCTCCCGTCAGTTCGCTGGTGACATCGAGGCGGTGCGCGACCTCGATCTTGCCGTCGAAGAAGGCTCGATCTTCGCCTTCCTGGGTCCCAACGGGGCCGGGAAGACCACGACGATCCGGATGCTGGTGACGCTGCTGAAGCCGACCGGCGGCAGCGCGACGGTCGCGGGCTTCGACGTGGTGAGCCAGTCGGCGAAGGTACGGCGCGCAATCGGGGTCGCGCTGCAGCAGGCTGCGCTGGATCCACTCATGACGGGCGGGGAGTCGATGCGCCTTGCGGCCGCATTGCATGGTCTGTCGCCGTCGACCGGCGCGCAGCGCGGCGTGCGGCTGCTCGACGAACTGGACTTGGCCGAGCAGAGAGATCGGCGAGTGGGGACCTACTCTGGCGGTATGCGACGGCGGCTCGACCTCGCCATGGCCCTCATTCACGAGCCGCAGGTGCTCTTCCTTGATGAGCCCACGACAGGACTCGATCCACCGAGCCGCATGACGATCTGGGAGCGGGTCCGCGAGCTGGTCGCCGGGGGCACGACCGTCTTCCTCACGACCCAGTACCTCGAAGAGGCCGACAAGCTTGCGGACCGCGTGATGATCATCGACGCGGGTGCCCCCGTCGCGGAGGGAACCCCGGACTCGTTGAAGTCCGAGTTCGGGCAGACCCGCGTCGAGCTGTCGCTCGGGAGCGCTCCGTCCGAGCGGCTGTTGAGCGCGCTGGCTCCGTACGGGACACCGACCCAACCCCAGCCCGATCGGGTGTCGATCGCAGTCGCTGGGACGACCCCTCCACTGCACGAGATCCTGCGTGCGTTCTCCGAGCAGCACGCCGAGGTCCTGGCGCTGGAGGTCGTGCGGCCGACGCTCGACGACGTCTTCATGGCCAAGACAGGCCGCCGGATGAGCCCGGCCACACCGGCGGCAGCACGCAAATGAGCTCAGCCAGCCTGAGCATCCTGGCCGCCCGGGCGATGGCCCGGAGGGCGGTCTTCCTCGCGCTCCGGCGCCCGCCGCTCATCGCTCCGGTGATCATCCTGCCGACGGTGCTGCTGCTCGCATTCAGCGGTGGTGGGAATGACGCGACGGAGATCGCCGGGTTCCCCGCGACGCCGAGCTTCTTCGACTACGAGCTCCCTGGAGCGATGCTCATGGCCAGTGCGCTGGCCGGTATCAGCGGGGGCGTCGCGTTCGCGATGGACCTCCGCATGGGATTCGCCGATCGCGTGCTGGCGAGCGTGCCATGGCGTGGCATCCCGTCCTTCGGGTGCCTCGCCGCGACGACGTTCATCGCGCTGATCGCCAACGTGTGGCTGCTGGCCCTCGGGTTGATCTTCGGCCATCCGCCAGGGGTGCTTGACGTGCTGTGGATGCTCCTGCTCGGGTTGCTGACCGCTGCCGCCGTCAGCACGCTCATGGGAGCGATCGCCTTGAAATCCGCCGACCCGTCGGTCGTGTCGGGGTTCTTCCCGCTCGGCATCTTCATGATCCTGCTCTCCTCGGCGTTCTTCCCGCGTGACCTGCTGCTGCATCCCGCGCAGGAGATCGCCTATGTCAATCCGTTCACGGCGATCGCGAACGCACTGCGCGACCCGTGGATCGCCGAGCCCGAGGCCGATGTCGCGCTCACGGCGCTCGTGGCTGTCGTGGCCCTCGGCGCGATCGGCTCGCTGTTGTCGACGGTCGCGCTGCGGAGGCGACAGCGATGAGCCTGCTCAAGGTACTCGTCGATCGCACGCTCAACGAGATCCGCCGGGTCCCCGGTGCGACCGTCCCCGCCGTCGTGGCTCCGACGCTCGTCCTGCTCGGGATCACGGGGGTGCTCGGGAAGCTGGCCGACACGCCCGAGTTCATCGACACGCCGAACTACATCACCTTCCTGCTGCCGTGGGGTCTGCTTCAGGCGGCGTCGTTCGCAGGCGGCGCCACGGGCGTCAACCTCGCGCGTGACGTCGAAGAGGGCTTCCTCGATCGCCTGCTGGTCTCCCCGATGCCCAGGGCGCTTGTGCTGCTGGCCAACGCCGTGGGTGCTGCTGCCAGGACCGTGCCCGCGATCATCGTGATGCTCGTGGTGGCCGCGCTGTTCGGTGCCGTCTTCCCCGGGATCGTCGGCGTGCTCGTGATGTGTGCGGCGGCGCTGGGCTTCGCGATGATCGCCGCCGGGTGGGCGATGTTCATCGCGCTCGTAACGCGCTCGCAGTCGGCGGCGCCGCTCATGCAGGCACCGGTGCTCGTGACGCTGATCCTCACGAGCGCGTTCGCCCCGATCGACAACCTCGCCGGCTGGATGCGCACGATCGCAGAGGTCAACCCGGTCACCGCGATCCTGAACCTCGGTCGCGATGCGTTCACCTCGAGCCTCGAGTGGGGCCACGTATGGCCCGGCGTACTTGCGCTCGTCGGCGGAGCGGCGCTGCTGTACGGCCTCGCGTGGAAGCGCCTACAGCGCACATGAACAGCTCGTGAAGGCGCCGGGACCCGTTTGACCGTGGCCGGGACCAGGGCTACACTCGATCAACCCGACGGACACCGCGACAGCGCAGTGACGCGACCATTCCGGACCGCGAGAGACGCCTTGGCAATAGATCACATCCCCACCGCGCTGAACCTCGAGGAGATCGATGCTCGGCGTGCGCAGGCGCCCCCCACCGATCGCGTCGTCTTTCGCGTCGCGGATCTCTACGGCGTCTGCCCAGAGGGTTTCGAGCTGCCGCTGAACGAGCACGAGACCATCCACTCCGGTCCGGCTTCCCTGTCCATCGATCCCGACGCCGATCCACTGGCGAACATCGGGATCGTCGATTTCCCCGCGAAGAAGCTCCGCGTCCGCTACGGCGCGCAGCTCGTCTTCCCCGGCCTTCATGAGCTCGTCGTCCGCGGCGACTTCGATCCGTCGCTGCTGCGTCCCGTCAAGGCGACGGCCACCGATGACTGCACGGTGACCGACGACTACACGGGATGGCACGCGCTCGGCACGCTTGAGTTCCTGCCCGGTTCGGTATGGGCGGGTGCAGGCGGTGGTTGAGACGGTCGAATCGCCTCCAGTTTGGAGGACAAGCTCACCGGACTACAGGAAGGCCGCTCACTCAGCAGCGTCTATGAGACGACGTTCCTGATCAAATGGCCCGAAGCTCTCGGCGGCAAGACCATCACCGTGCCGTTCTACGGCGCGATGACAATGGTGCCGAGCATGGGCTCCTAACCAGCCCACTGACCGGTCATACCGTCGGTGCAGTGCGGGTGCCGGTGATTGTCACTCTGCCACGAGCAAGGAAGCGATGAGTCTTACCTGTAATCTCGGAGGCCGAAGCTGGGATCGGACGGTGACAAACGTTCGCAACCCGCCGTGGTTCGCGTTCGTCTGTCACCCGCGCGACGACCGCGACCTTCTGTCCTACGGTGCCGCCTCACTTGTGCGGGCGTACAGTCACGACCAGCGCGAGTTCCGTGAGAAGGTGACCACGGCTCCCCCGCAGATGACGGGAGCGCTGCGCTTCGGAGCGGCAGCGATTCACGGTGAGGTGATCGGCGCGATCCGGATGCCGGAGCAGATCTCAGCACCCGAGGGCTACCGCGACGTCATCGCTGCCGTGGACCTCGCCATCTCGCGCGGTGCGGGCGTGATCGGGCTCGGCGGCCTGACCGCGCCGGCGACCCAGGGTGGTGCTCTCGTGCTCGCGCGCGTGCCGAAGAACGTCACGGTGACGAACGGCAACGCGCTGACCGCGGCCGTGGCGCGGCGCAACGTTCGTGAGGCGGTCGACGCGCTCGAGCTCGGCCGGCCGGCGCGCGTAGCGGTCATCGGCGCAACCGGGTCGGTCGGTATGGCGGCGTCGATGTTGCTGGCAGACGACGGCTATGAGTTGCTGCTGATCGGGCGCGGCCTGCGCCGTACACGAGCGCTGCTCGGCGCGCTCGCGGGGCAGGCGAGCCTGAGCGGCAGCATCGGCGACGCGTCACACTGCGACGTGGTCGTGGTGGTCACCAGCAGCGAGACCGCGCGCGTCGCGTCAGGTCTTCTGAAGCCGGGAAGCGTGATCATCGATGTCGCCCAGCCACGCAGCATCGCTCACGCCGACATCGCGGCGTTCGCCGAGGAGGGGATCGCCGTCGTGGAGGGTGGCCTCGTCATGTTCCCCGCGTTCTGCTCTGATCACGACTTCTTCCTTCCCGAGCGGCGTGCCGCGTTCGCGTGCCTGGCCGAGACCTACCTCTTCGCTCGCGAGGGCATCCGCGTGCACTCGACAGGACGTCCGACCGTCGAGCTGGCGCTCAAGCTCGAAAGGCTCGCCACCCGGCACGGCATCCTTCCCCGCTCGCTCGACAATCTTGACGTGGCTCTCACAGCTCGGAGGTCTCGACCATGGAAACGCCCCTCTCATGCAACCTCTCGCCGAGCGGACAGCTTGATCGCGGGCTGGCGCTGCACGCCTTGTCGCTTAGAGCGGGGCGAGCAAGCACGCGTGTGCCCGAAGGAGTGCTGTTGCGGTTCGCGGCGTCCGACGCGATGCGGGACGAGCTGACAGTTTTCGCGCGAGACGAGAAGGAATGCTGCTCCTTTCTCAGTTTCGACCTCACCGAAGAGGGCCCCGACCTGACCCTGCTGATCTACGGTCCGCCGGCCGCGAACTCGGTGATCGAGGGTCTGAGGTACGCCTTCGACTCTGCCCTCGGCGGCGTCAGCGCTCACGCAAGCTGACCACGCCACCCGATAGCAGGCACTGCTGAGCCGTCGGGGGTCACGCGGCTCGCGACTCACGCGATGATGCGCGCGGGACGTCACCTCGCTCGTACGATCGCGCATGTCCATGTGAAGCCGCCGCCGCCCCGATGACGGCTGTGACGTCGCCGCGACGCCAGGACACCATCGTGCGAGAGGGCTGGTTGTCAATCGCCGGCATTGCGATACGCCTGTCATCCAGCGCACAGCGGTCGAAGCTCAGGGCGCGCCTTGGGGCTTGCGGTCGAGCCCGATGTCATCTGAAGGTGATGTACGCGGTCGGGCTCGGGAACGGGGAGCCTTGCCATCGGAGGCGAGCCGTGTGCGAAGGTCATCGACCGTGAGCACCGTCGTGTCGGACCGCAAAGCCACCACGCTTCGGTGTCGGCTTTCATTGCCGCGGAATGCTGCACGATCACCTTGTTGGTGACGCGCCCGGCGGACGGTGTGATCGGGTTCTCACAGAGGCCGGTCGCTGCCGCGCCTGGTCGACACGTATCGCGCGACAAGATCTGCGCCGTCGTTCATCGCGCGGTCCGCCTGTCCGCCATTTGCTGCCAGAGAAGGCGTCGTCGCGGCTTACCGCTCGAGGTCCTGGGGATGGCGCCGCGTTCGCAGGCGACGACATCGATCTGTATGTCGCCGCCCACTACGCGACGTAGCATCACAGCCGCTTGCTGTTCCCAGTCGCCGCCGTCGCGTTCGACGAACGCGGCGATCGTGCTGCCATCCGGCGCACCGACCACCGCGCTGCGTCCGGCCGAAACGCCAGGGATCGCGGCGAGCCTGGACTCCAGATCCTCCATATAGATCGTGCGTCCACGCGCTTTCACGCTGTCGCCCATGCGTCCGATGACGAACAGCTCCTCATCGAGCATGAAGCCGGCGTCTCCCGTGTAGATCATGCCGTCTGCGAACCGCGTCGTGCCGGCGCCACCGGATCCGACGTAGCCGTCGCCTCCGTAGATGCTGTCGACCACGATCTCGCCAAGGGTCCCATCAGGAAGGGTTGCGCCGTCCTCGTCGGCGATCGCAACCGCGACTCCAGGATGGGCTGTGCCGCTGCCGACGACCCATTCGGTGCCGTCCTCGATCGCGGGGTCGGCGATGTCGATGCGGGCCGAGGCCGCGACAGGGTCGCCGAATTGCAGGGCCGACCAGTCGACGCGAACGGCGCCCAACGTGTTCGGCCGATATAGCGCGGACACCGCCAACGTGGCTTCGGCGAGTCCGTACGCGGACGACAGCGCGTGGCGCGGGAAGCCGTGCGGCTCGAGCAGCGCGGCGAACCGCGACATCACGGCCGGGTCGATGCGCTCGGCGGCGGACACGATGTCGGTGCACCCGGAGAAGTCGCGGCCCTCGAGCTTCGCCGGGTCGATCCGCTTGAGCGCGTAGACGAACCCGAAGGTGGGAGCGGCCGTCATCGTCGCCGCTCCGGGGGTGCCCAGGGGCTCCAGCCAGCGCTGAGGGTCCGTGATGAACTGGTCGGGGCGCAGCATCCAGACCTCGGCGTCGTGGGTCAGCGGCGACAGCGTGCAGCCGATGAGTCCGAGGTCGTGATAGAGGGGCAGCCAGTTCACGAAACCGCGCTCGGGTCCCATGCCAAGCCACCGGGCGATCATGCGGAGATTTCCCTCAAGCGCCTCCCAGCCGACGCGGACGCCGCGCGGGCGACCTGTCGAGCCCGAGGTGAACTGCATCAGTGCCAGCTTCGCGTGGGGACCACGCGACACGTCGTGGCGCTCCCCGTGGCTCGTGAAGCACAGCACCGTCGTGGGCGACTGCGCGCGGGTCACGGCGCGGTCGACGAGCGGCTTGAGCGCCGCGTCGGTGAGCGCCCAGCGTGGCTGGGCGGCGTCGATGATTCCGGCGCTGTGGGCGACGTACTCGTCGCGGTCGCGGAAGTACCCGGGCGGCACCACGGGACATGGCGTCCCCCCCGCGAGCAGCGTGCCGACGAACGAGGCGAGGAAGTCGCGGCTGTCGCCGATCACGAGCGCCACGACATCGTCGCGCTCGACCCCCGCGTCCAGCAGGAACGCAGCGGCCTCCCTGACGCGGTCCGCGAGCGAGACGAAGCTCTCGAACGCCCAGCCATCCGCGCCCTCGGCGAAGTGACAACCCCTGCCGGTCTCGGACGTCTCGAGCCAGTCGAGCAGCCCGCCTGGCGACGGGCCGTCAGCCATCCGCGCTCGAGCCGTTCGTGGCCATGGCCGGCTTGGAGCGGCGGGGCGCGACGCCGTTCGTCGGGTCGGTCAACCGTACGCGCACGCCGCGCGCCGGCTTCAGGATCACGCCCATCGCCATCATCTTCTCGGGGTTCTTCGACACGGGTTCGAGGGGCGCGCGCACGAGATGCGGCAGCACGTAGCGCATCTCCAGCAGGGCGAGGCTCGCCCCGATGCAGCGCCGGATTCCGCCGCCGAACGGCATCCACTTGTAGCCGGACACGCCGTCATCGCCGAGGAACCGCTCCGGTCGGAACACCTCCGGCTCGGGGTAGATGTCGTCGCGGTGGTGCATGAGCGCGACCGCGCCGATCACGGCGGTGTCGGCCGGGAGCGTGCGGCCGCTGAACTTCTGCGGCGCGGTGAGCACGCGCGCGAACGCGGGCAGCACCGGCCGGATGCGCAGGGACTCCTGGATGACGGCCTGGACGTACGTCTGATCGCCGGCGTCGAGCTCGTCGCGCAACCGGGACATCACCTTCGGGTTGCGCATGAGGAGGTCCATCGTCCAGCTCAGCCCGTTGCCGGTGGTGTCGTGGCCCGTCATGACGAGGGTGAGCAGCTCGTCGCGGATCTCCTCGTCGCTCATCGGCGTGCCATCCCCGTGCGTGGCCTCGCACAGCATCGATAGCACGTCGGTGCGCTGGTCGAGGCCTGAGGCGCGCCGGCGCTCGGCGATCACTTCGTAGATCGTCTTGTCGAGCTCGCGCTTGCTCTCGAGGAAGCTGGCTCGCGGGCGAAACGGCCACATCTCGCGCTGTGACATGGCGCCCCAGGAGACGAGGATCTGTGCGCGCGTCAGGAACGTCGGTAGGACCTCGTGCATGCGCGCCAGTCGCGGGTCGTCCTTCGGGAGCCCGAACGCCACGTCGAGGATGACGTGCAGCGTGAGCTTGAGCATGCGCGGCAGCAGCTTGAACGGCTTCGTGTCGTCCCACCCGCCGATCTCCGTCTCGGCGATGTCGGACATCAGCTGCGTGTAACGCTGAAGCCGATCGCCGTGCAGCGGCGGGAGGAGAAGGCGACGCTGCTCCATGTGAGCGGCTCGATCAAGCAGAATGACCGAGTGACGCCCCATGACGGGAGCGAGCGGCGCGTTCGCCTCGCCGGCGAGGTAGGTCTCCGAATCGCCGGTGACGAGCTGCTTCATGCTCTCGGGCTCGCTCACGACCGTAACCGTCCCGAGGCCGACTAACTGAAGTGTGAACGGTTCGCCGTATTTGTTGCGCGCATCGCCGAGAAACTCGATCGCCGATCGCATGAACTTCATGGACTGAACGATCGTCGGAGCGCGCGGCCCATCGGGCAGCTTGGATCTGGGCGGCGACGGCCGGCGGACCGTCTTGAGCTCCGGCAGGATCTCGGGCGTGGCCATGGACTTGCCCTCCTTCTCGTCTCTCGCTGAGACGATGCAGGTGCCGTACAGGTCGACGAAGGGTAGACGATCCGATTCCCGCGCCGACGCAGCAGATTCGGATATGCGATCGTCGCCAAACTGCCTAGTCTTCGCGTCGTGAGCCGCACAGACACGCTCGACGAGATCATTCGAATCGTGCGTGACGTAATGGCTGAGCGCTTGCCAGCTGGGATCGCCATCGAGCCGGATACGGAGTTCGAGGCAGTCGGAGTCGACAGCTTCGAAGCGATCCAGATCGTCGCGGCTGTCCAGGATAGCTTTGATGTTCTCATCGACCCGGCCGACGCGGAGGACGCCCTCACGGTCGGCGAGCTCGATGACATCGTCAAACGGCTCTTCCGTCAACTCGAAGAGCCCTCCAGTGAGGGATAGCACAGAGCGCAGCTCGATCGGGAGGTAGGTTGCGGCCCGAGTCCGCGACCGGAGGGAAGAACGTGGGTGATGGGAGGCGGCCCATGGTGCGGCGTACAGCTATGCGCACCGACTTGGATGCTCCCGATGCGTGAGAGGCGCGCATCGGTGTCGGTTCTGGGCGAGGTCGCGTCTGCGGAGCCGGCTGGACGATCTGACTCGCCTCCCGGGGCCTTACCGCCTGGACACGGCGTGGACGCGCCGTCGGCCCTGCCACGCAGGGCGACGTGGCGTTCGGCGGTGCTTGTCGCCGTCGGCGCCGCGCTTCTGGTGACGGTGTCGCTGGGTCCGATGGCGGGCGAGCTCGGGGGTTTGTCGCCGTGGGTCTGGCTCGCTACTGCAACTGTTGGGCTGCTGCAGTGCTTCCTGCTCGCAGAACTCGCCGCGCGCTTCCCGCTTCGGGTGGGCGGGACACCGCAATACGTTCAATCGGCAATGGATGCGCCGATGCTGGGTTCGCTGTCAAGCTGGAGCTACTGGTTCGCTTGGACGCCGGGGATCGCGGTGAACCTGTATCTCGCCGCCGGTTACGTCCAGCAGTCCATCTGGAGCGGTGCGAATCAGCTCGCGTTGACGGCCGCGTTCGGTGTAGCGCTGTACGCCATCAACGCTGCGGGACTGCGGCCGTCGATGCGCGTCAGCGCCGCGCTGTCGATGGTCGCGATCGTACCGCTGATTCTCATCGTCGCAGCGGTTGTCCTGAACCCTTCGCTGGTTCAGATCGATCGAGTGTTGCCCTCGGAGTTGCCGGGCGGAGAGGCGATCTTGTCGTTCGCGACGCTCCTGCTGCTCACCAAGTGGTTCTTCGTCGCGGCTTGGGCGGCCTACGGCGGCGAGATGGCGTCCACCCTGGCCAGCGAGATGCGCGAGGGCACAGCCGCGATACCGCGCGCGGTGCTTCTCGGCGGCGTTGCTTGCCTCGTAGCGTTCGGTCTGACCCCGCTCATCCTGGTCGGCGTAGTCGGTGCCGAGGGTTTGACGGAGGATCCACTGGTCGTGTTCCTGACCGCGAGTCGCGAGATCTTCGGCGACGGCGGAACGACCTTCATCGGTCTGACACTTGCTGCCGGGCTCCTCCTCGGCGCCCAGGCGTTCATCATCGGCTCGTCACGGACGATCTACCAGATGGCGCTTGACCGCCACCTTCCGGCGGTGTTCGCACGCGTGAACCGCAGAGGCGCTCCGATCGGCTCTATCGCGTGGGACGGAGCGGTCATCACCCTGATGTTCGTGATCTTCGGTACCGACGTGGTCAACGTGATCGCATCGGCGAACATGGGATACGTGATCGTGTTTGTGCTCCTGCCGTTGGCGTTCCTGGCGTCGCGCCGCCGCGAAACCGTCAAGCCGACCTTTCGCGTCGGGCGAGGCGCCAAGTCGCTGGCCGTATCGCTGTTCGCGATCAACGCCATCGTCCTCGTCGTGGGAGGCGCGCAGTGGGGCGCCGAGGTGGTCCTCGTGGGTGCGGGCGTCGTCGCCTTGATCATCCCGATCTCGGCCGTCAGCCGCCGCCTATCGCGTCGCCCCGATGGACTCGTGCAGCATGGCGATCCAACCTGAGCCAGTTGCTGACGCAGGCGGTGTCGCCGCGAAGCACCCGGTGATCGATCTCGTCCTGTCACGCGTCGCGGCCGAATCGGTTCCCGGACACCGGGACGATGATTATCGGCTGGGGCTGGCTATCGCGAGCGGCGGCATGCGGGGCGTGATCTCGGGCGGCATGGTCACCGCGCTACACGAACTCGGATTGGTCGACGCGTTCGACGCCGTCTACGGAACGTCGGCGGGCGCCTTCGCGGGCGCATATCTCCTCGCCGGCGCGCCCGGCCTGGGGACGAGCGTCTACTACGAGGATCTCGTGTCAGGCGAGTTCGTGAACTACAAGCGCGCGCGCAGCGGCGGAACGCTGCTGTCGCTCGAGTTCGTCGTCGACGATGTCCTCACGCGTCGCAAGCCGCTCGACTGCCAGCGGGTCCTCGATGCGCCGGCGCCGTTGTTCGTCATCGCAACGAGCACGACGAGCTTTCAGTCGGTGGCCCTCGGGGACTTCACGAGCGCCTCCGACCTTCGCGAGGCGCTGCGCGCGAGCTCGCGCATCCCGCTTGCGGGCGGCCCACCCGTCATGTTTCGCGACGAGGCCCTCGTCGACGGCGGGATCGCCGAGGCGATCCCAACGAAAACGGCGCTGGCGGACGGATGCACCCATGTTCTCGTGTTGCTCAATCAGAAGCGCGGGCAGTTCGGTGGCCAGAGGGCGACGCGCGAAGATGGACTCATGTGTCGCTACCTGAACCGCAGGATCCCAGGCCTCGGCAACGCATACGTGCAGCGTGCTGCGGCGTACCAGACGGAGGTCATGGCGCTGGAAAGGCACAGCCGCAACGGGCATGGTTCGCATCCGGCGTTGTACGCGCTGGAGATGGTGGAGGACGGGCCGAACCTCAAGACGCTCGAGCAGGATGCTGACAAGCTCTTCGATGCGGCTGCGGCCGGCGCCGCCGCCGTACACGAAGCGTTCACGGGCACCCGGCCTCGATTCTTCCGGGCCCTGTCCACGGTCTGACAAGCATCTGGGTCACAGCGTCCGCGTAGAACCCGGCGATCGTCCGGTGACCGCTTCGTCACGCGCGCCGCGTCGAGGTGCTCGATCAACATCTGGGCGAGCTTCCGCGACGTCGAGAGGTCGTCGCGAAGCCGCGCTCTCCTCGAGCGCGAGGCTCTCCGGCAACGGTGCGGCGGCGCAAGCGGCCGCTGTCGCGGTGGCGCGGTCCGCCGCCTCGTCGTCACGATCTGGCTCGGGCTCCGGCTCGCCCCGGCGTAGCCGCTCCAGGCGCGCAATGGCGGGTGAGCGGCGGCGCTGGCCGTTGCGCGCGCGCTCGTCGAGCTCGAGTGCGGCCAACACGCCGCGTCGCACGCCGAGCGCCGCGAGAACAGCCGCGTGCCCGCGCGGCTGTGGCATGACGCCATCCGTCGGCCGCGACCGTCATCAGGAAGAGGTCGATGCCGGCCGCACCGGCCACCATCGTGCGAACGAAGCGCTCATGTCCCGGCACGTCCAGGACCGATGGCTGTCTTGCGTCGGGCAGCGTCAGGGGCGCGTAGCCGAGCTCGATCGACATGCCCGGATCCGCTCTTCGGGTAGCCGGTCGGTGTCCACACACCGGTCAAGGCGGCTACGAGCGCGGTCATGCCGTGGTCGATGTGCCTGTGCCGGGGTTAAGAGGCGCACCGATGCGCGCGGTCGTCTCGACGACGGCCCCGGACGTCGCCTCGGCCAACTCGGTCGCGCAGCGCTGGCGCGCACTGGGATTGGCGTCGCGTACGGAGCGTGTCACGCGCGCGAAGCGTCGAGTGGGTCGCTCATGTTGGCTATTCTCACGTAGGCGGTGTCGAAGCTCCAGCGCAACGTCAACCTTGTCGCCGTGGCGGTGCCATTCGTCGCGGTCCTGGTTGCCGTCGTCGTGTTTTGGGATCGCGGCGTCGACGTGATCGATCTCGCGATTCTCTTGGTCATGTACCTCCTGACGGCGCTCGGGATCACGGTCGGCTTTCACCGGATGCTCACGCACCGGTCGTTTCAGACCAGCAAGACGGCGGAGTACGCATTCGCCATCCTCGGTTCGATGGCGGTCCAGGGACCGGTCATCTCCTGGGTCGCCGATCACCGCAAGCATCACGCGCATGCCGACGAGGAGGGCGATCCGCACAGCCCGCATGTGGGCCACGGGTCGGGCTTTAGGGGCCTCTGGCACGCGCACATCGGGTGGCTGCTGGAAACGCAGGGAACGTCGGACTACCGGCAGTACGCGCCGGAACTGCGGGAGGATCGCGGTATGCGCTGGATCAATCGTCAGTTCCCGCTCTTCGTGGCCCTCGGGCTCGCGATCCCGTTCGCCGCCGGCTTCGTCTTACATGGCTTCTCGTTGTCGGGCGCACTGACGGCGATGCTGTGGGCGGGCTTCGTCCGCGTCTTCCTCTTTCACCATGTGACGTGGTCGATCAACTCGGTGTGCCACTTCTATGGTCGCCGGCGCTTCGATGTCGAAGATCATTCGACGAACGTGCCGCTCTTCGGGCTGCTCGCGCTCGGCGAGGGCTGGCACAACAACCACCACGCCTTTCCGCGATCGGCGAGCCACGGGCTCAAGCGTTGGGAGATCGACCCGTCGGCCGTCGTCATCGGTCTGCTGGAGAAGCTCGGGTTGGCGTGGAACGTCGTGCGGATCTCGCCCGAGCGCCAAGCACAGCGGCAGGCCGCCGGCCCACGCGTCGACGTCGCGGCCTGAACTCACATCAGATACCGGGCGCCCGTAGCCAACGGCCACATCGAGCGTCTACGGGAGGCTGGTCACCCTAATTTGCGACGGGTGTGGGGCAGCGCGACGGCAGCAGCAGCGCCGCGGCCCCGGCGGCGACAGCGAAGCCGACCGCGACGAACCAGCCGGCCTGGTGGGAGGACAGCGCGTTGTCGCCGCTCGCCAGCACCGCGATGAGCAACGCGGTGCCGAGCACCCCGCCGAACTGCCGAGCGGCGGAGTTGATGCCGATGCCGGTCGCCAGGCGCCTCGCGGGGACCGCCGCCAGAGCGGATCCGACGAGGTTCGGGTACGTCGGCGATGCGTCCCGCAGGCACTACGAATGCCGCCGTCACGATGTTGTAGACGTTCACCACCCAGGAGAGATCCGTGAGTCAGCCGAATGGAACGTCTCCGCGATGCCGGGGAACGCGAAGTTGACGATGGTGGCGTCGAGGAACGCCATGAACGCTCCGAGGCAGCACACCGTGAGCGCGGCGGCGCGGCGGTTCCTCCGCGTCTTGGTTGAAGTCACGTCTTGACGTGACGACGGCTGACGTGCAGGGTCTGAGTGACCTCGGCGACGACGTTGCCGTCCGCGTCCTTGACGGCCACCGGGAGGACGAGATCCTCCTTACCGAGCTCGTCGACCCTGCTCTTGAGCTCCGCAACCGTCGCAGGGCTCAGTTGGAACTCGGCCGCGATCGTCCCGCGGCCGGGGTGACGGAATCGCACGGTCGCCTCCTTGAGCCATACGCGATAGCCACGCCCAAGTTGCTCGATGAGCATGAGCATGTAGAAGGGGTCGGTCATCGAGTAGATCGACCCCCCGAAGTGCGTGCCCACGTAGTTGCGGTTCCACCACCGCAGCTTCATCTCGGACCTGATCTCGGTGAAGTCGGCCTTCGACTTGACGCGGATGCCGGCGCCGAGAAATGGTGGGTAGACGTTGGCGAGCTGGCGAGGGATGCGCATCGTCAGGCTGACCGCGCCCATCTGAGAGGTCGAGTAGCCAGCCGACGGAGGCAGCGGCAACGACGCGGCCGACGTGCGACTGCCGGCGTCACGACCCGTTTGAGGACCGGGTCCGAGAGCCCCTCGGTTGTCTGGCCCTGAGCACGACCTCGGCGCCGCGCGCGGGGGTCAACGTGACGTGGGGCATGACCATGCGCTCGTCCGCCCGGCGTGCAGCCTTCACCTCGAAGCGCTCGAGCACCGCACGGATGACGGTTGCCATCTCGACCTCGGCGAGCGACGCGCCGAGGCAGCGACGCAGACCGCCGCCGAAGGCCACAAACGTCATCGGATGCGTTGGTTGGTCGAGGAAGCGCTCGGGAAGGAAGCGCTTCGGGTCGGGAAAGGTGGCGGGATCGTGCTGCGTCAGGAGCTGAGCGATGCCGACGGTCGTGCCGGCGGGAAGCAGCCGGCCGGCGACCTCCGTGTCGGCGGCGAGCCAGCGCGGGGTGACCGCTACGATCGGCCGCACTCGCAGCGTCTCGTGGATGACGGCGCGGAGATATCCCTCGTCGCCGCCGTCCAGGGACGCGACCAGCCGGTCGATCACCGACGGGTGGCGCGTGAGGCGCTCGAACGCCCACGAGATCGCCGTGGCCGTCGTCTGGTGTCCCGCTATAAGCAGCGTCATGACTTGGGAGAGGACCCACTCGTCGCTCAAGGGGTTGCCTTGCTCGTCGCGGGCGTCAACCAAGGTGGCAAGCACGCCGTCCCCGCCGCTTGCGCCCTCGCGGACGCGGTGGATCTCTTCGTACAGGGCGCCGAACAGGCCGCTGCGCATGCGCTTGAACTTGCCCCACGGGCTCCGCGGCCCCGCGTCGCGGCGGACAGCCGGCACCGCGACGAGCAGCGTCGGGTTGAGATCGATGAGCTCGACGAGCGCGGCCCGCACGTATGCGCGCCGCTCGTCGTTCGTGTCCTCGCCGAGGACTACGCGGATGATCGCGTCGAGCGTGAGGTCGAGCAGCCGCGGCCGCAACTGGAACGTCACGCCGAGGGGCCAGGTCTCGAGCTCGCTGTCGGCGATCTCCCTGATCAGCTTGACGTAGCGCTCGATGTACGCGCCGTGAAACTGCGGCGTCATCAGCCGGCGGTCTCGGAGATGGCGCGCGCCGTCGTGAAGCATGATCGACTCGGGCCCCATCACCAGCAGGTGCGCCTTGCGCACCTGGTTCAGCTGGAAGACGTCAGGGTCACCGCGAAACACCGTACGCACGTCGCGCGGCTCCCAGATATACAGCGCGCGGCCGTATGGAGGCGCCGTGAGGGTGAAGCAGCGCCCATAGCGCCTCCGGCACATGTCCTGGAACTCCTCCGGCCGCTTGGCGAGGAGCGCCGCCTGCGCCAGCCCCGGAAGGCGCGGTCCGGGCGGCAAGCCCGGGGAGGGTGGGCCATCTTCGGCCGACTCGGGAAGGGGAAGCTCGGTCTCAACCGTCGAACCGGGCACATCAGCCACCGACATAGCGCAAGTCTAGGCGGTGCCGGCGCCCGCGCGACAAGCCAGGCGGAGGCGTGCTGAAAGCGACGCGCCGCTCGTCGGTCGTGTGATTTCGTGCAGGCCGCAAGCAGGTCATAGCAGTCAGCACGCGATGTCAGGCCGTGCGCCGTTGCTGTCAAGGACGTGGCGGCGCTGCCCGTGGCTGCGACCGAGCCTGCCGTCGGTGTCGGTCCGCGCACGCTCGGCCGAGATGAGAAAGCGCTCGAGGCGATCGTTGAAGCCGGACGCCTGTGGGACGAGGTGCCCGCGTCCCGGGAGCGTGTCGAGGACGGCCCCGGTCTCCGCGGCGAGCCGCACCGCGATGGCCTCGAGCGCGGCGTGGTGGCCGCCGGAGAGGACGAGCACGGGGAAGTGTGCCCGGGCGATTGCCCCGAGATCCGGTCGCGCCTCGGCGGGCGGACGGGCACCACGCAACAGGCGCATGACGCGGAGCATGCGTACGGAGATGTCGCCGTCCTCCCCGCGGTTTCTCTCCAGATTGTCCGGCCCCGCGCCGAACGCGGCGAACGCGTCCTGCAAGCGCTCGCGGGCGCGCTCGCGGTCACCAAACGGGTCCTCGAGGGTCTGGCGGAGCTCCCGCACCGAGGCGACATCCGGGGCGATGCCGAGCAGGGGCGGCTCGATGACCGTCAGGGAGCACACCCGCCCGGGCCACGCCCCTGCCACGACCAGAGTGGCGATCGCGCCATAGGAGAAGCCGACGAGGTGCGCCGCCGGGCCGAGCAGCGGCACGATGTCGTCTGCGTCGACGGCGAAGTCGCGCCGACGCGACACGGGGCTCGCCCCGTACCCCCGCATGCACGGCACAACGAGCTCCCACCGCTCGCGAAGATCCCATTGACCGGCCCACGTATCGGCCGGCCCGGCACCCCCGTGGACGAAGACGACCCGCGGCCCCGTTCCCGCGCGCGTGATGTCGAGTTCCGACGCGGTCACCGGCCCTCATCTGCCGCGCTCATCGTGCGCAGGCGCGTCAGGTCGCCGACCGTCTCGATGCCCTGACCTGACTCGGGGTCGAGGTCCTCGCCAGTGCGCTCCTCGAGCGCGACAAACAGCTCCGCTACGTCAAGGCTGTCGAACTCGAGCTGGTCGAAGCGCGTGTCCTTGCCGACCTCGGTGTCGCGGTCCCCCTTGCGGCCGAGCACATGCTGGACGACCGCCACGGCGTCGTCCACTCCGACCACGCCTTTGACGGCGTCAGAACTCGTCATGTCTGCTCCCGTCTTCGTGTGCCGTTGTGTCGTTCATCCGCGCAGCTCGGACAGGGCCGGCAGCTTTCCGGCTTCGATGAGCTGTCGACAGCGGTAGCGCTGCACCTTGCCGCTCGGCGTCTTCGGGATCGTGCCGCCTGCCACGATCACGCACTCGTCCAATCGAACCCCCAGCCGCTTGCGTGCTACCTCGCTGATCCGACGGGCAATCCCCGGGTAGTCGGTGACGCCCTTCGCCGGCTCGGCGAGGACGATGAGCCGCGTGCCTTCGCCGGACCGTACGTCGACGAGCACGCACGTACCTGGTCGCACGCCGACGTCGCCGTCGAGCGCGTTCTCGAGGTCGCGCGCGTGGATCTTGCGCCCGGCGACGGCGATCATGTCGTCGACCCGGCCCACGACGTGGAGGGCGCCGCTCGCGTCGACTAGCCCGAGGTCCCCCGTGCGCAGGCCGCCGTCCACGAAGCGCCGCGCGGTCTGTTCGGGGTCGTGGTGGTACCCATCGGCGAGACTGGGCGAGCGCACCGTGATCTCTCCGACCTGCCCGGCGGGCGCCGCGATCTCCAGTTCGACGCCGGCGAGCGGGCGTCCGGCAGATGCGAGCCGCAGCGGGGCGGCCCCGTCGGAACCGAAGACGCCCAGCGCGTCGTGCGGCACTTCGAGCACGGTGGGCTCCTCGTCTGGACGGACCGTCGTCACGGCAAGCGTCGCCTCGGCCAGGCCATACGCCGGGTTGAACGCGCGCATGCCGACGCCCAAGTGTGCGAGCGCCGCGGACGCTCGCTCGAGCGTGTCCCACTCGACACGCTCCCCGCCGACGACCCACGCGCGCATCGGGAACGGCTTCAGCGAAGCGCTCGACCGAGCCGACCGCGCGAGCAGCGCGAGCGCGAAGTTCGGCCCCACGGTCATCGTCGCGCCGAACTCGGACATGTCCTTGAGCCACGTCTTCGGCGCCGAAAGAAACCGCTGCGGGGTGCTCAGGGCCAGCCGCATCCCGCTCGTCCAGCTCATGAGCAGCGTTCCGAACAGTCCCATGTCGTGCGACAGCGGCAGCCAGCTGACCCCCTGGTCGCGGGCATCGATGTCCAGCGCCCCCGCGAGCATCGTCATGTGCCGGCCGATCGCGCGTGCGGTCAGCGCGCATCCCTTTGGGTCGGTCGTGCTTCCCGACGAGAACTGGACGAAGATGACATCGTCGGCCCGGGGCGGGTCGGCCTCCTCGATCGGATCCCCGTCCGTCAGCGACTCGAAGGCCTCGACCCGTACCCCCGTGTCCGGGCCCATCAACTCGGTGAGCACGGGAAGGAACTGCGCCTCGACGAGGAGCAGCTCGATTCCCGAGAGGCGGCACAGGCGCAGGATCTGCGCCCCGTACGCATGTGGGTCGAGTCCGCGCGAAAGCGTCGGGAGCGAGACCACGACGCCCCCGGCCAACCACGTGCCCGGCACCGCGGCGCAGACATCGAACGTGTTCGTCAGCAGGCAGCCCACGTACGTCTTGGCGCCGACGCCGCGGCGGCGGAGGTTGCCGGCAACTCGCAGCGCGGTGGCGTTCCACTCGTGGTGCGTGACCCCGCGGAAGCCGTTCCCGTCCCGCACGTGCAGCCGGGGCCCGCGCGCGTCCGGGCCGTCGTAAGGCTCCCAGAGGAGCGCGCTCATCGGCGCCCGCCCGCGGTCACGGCATGCTCCGGCTCGTGCGCCGGGGCGGCGCGGCCTATCTCCTTCTCGCGCTGACGATCGAGCGGCACGCTGACGACATGCCGGGCCAGGCCGAGCCGGCCCAAGCCGGCGATCAGCATCCCGGACAGATCGATCTCCCACCAGCGCAAACCGTGCCGGGCGGACCTCGGAAACGCGTGGTGGTTGTTGTGCCAAGCGTCGCCGAAGGTCGGCAGCGCGAGCCACGCGACGTTGCGCGACTCGTCGTCGGTAGCGAATCGACGCGGCCCGAAGTAGTGGCCGATCGAGTTGACCGAGTAGGTGACGTGCTGCCCGAGGAAGATGCGGACCGGGCCGCCCCAGACCATCGCCGTGGCCGCGGCGGTCGGCGATCCGCCGCTCAGCACGAGGCCGAGCAAACCAGCGAGCGGGATCCCGGCAAGCGTGATCGGAATGTAGTGCCGGCTGATCCAGCGCAGGTCGTCGTCGCGGATGATCTCGCGCGCGTACCGGATCGGGTCCGCCTCGAGGCTCTGGGTGAAGCGCCAGCCCGAGTGAGCGAACCACAGCCGACGGGCGGTGGCGAGCAGGCCCGCGCCGTCGTCCAAGTGCGGGCTGTGCGGGTCACCCTCGACGTCGGCATGGGCGTGGTGCTTGCGGTGATGGGCGACCCACACGATCGGCGGGCCGTGCGCGGCCATCGTGCCGAAGACCGCGAGCGCGATCTTCACCGGGCGCGCGGCGGCGTACGAGTGGTGCGCGAACAGCCGGTGGAAGCCCGCCGATATACCGAACCCCGCGAGCGTGTACATGATCAGCAAGACCGCCAGATCGATCGGGCCCACGAGCTCGTTCCACAACAGGAGGATCGCCGCGAGGATCCCGAGCGGCGGGATGATCGTCGTCCCGAGCAGGAACAGCCGGTGCTTGCGGGTGATCTGGGTAGCGATCATCGGTCGAGTCGGCGGAACCCGAGCCGCAGCAGCGTCGCGTGCCCCTGCTCGAAGCGCCGGGCCGACGCGCCCAGGTAGCGCTCCCAGAGCCCCGTCGTCTCCTCGCCGACGATGGCGACCGCCTCGTCGTGGCGCTGGCACAGCGTCCGCTCCCACGCGCGGCAGGTTCGTGCGTAGTCGCCGCCGTGGACGAGCACCGACTCGACCGAGAACGTGCCCTCGGCGCCCTGCAGGATCTCGGAGGGCCACATGATCGCCGAGTCGGGGAACACCTCGTCGATCACGCGGAAGTCCTCCACGGCCTCGCGGTCCAGCCGGCCGCCGGCCTTGCACACGGTCTGCAGCGACATCGAGCTGCCCGGCTTGAGCAGCGTGCGGCAGCGCCGGAAGTAGTCGCGGTAGACGGCGAGGCGAACATCCCTGGTAGACCGTCGCAGCGCGAAGTGCTCGATCGCTCCGATGGAGACGATCGAGTCGTACGGCTCGTCGGGCTCGTGGTCGAGGTAGCTCTCGATGCGAACCTCGATGCGATCGTCGGTCGTGGAGCCGATCCAAGCGGCCTGCGAAGCGCTGACCGTCAGGCCGACGGCGCTGGCGACGCCATGGCTGTCAACTGCTCGGCGCATGAGGCTTCCCCAGCCGCAGCCGATGTCGAGCAGGCGCTCGGTGCCGGGCGCACCAGCGGCGGTGAGCAGGTGATCGAGCTTGCGATGCTGGGCGGTCGCGAGCGTGTCGCCATCCGCCCACATGGCGCACGAGTAGGTCAGGCTCGGGTCCAGCCACAGCCGGTAGAACTCGGTCGGGACGTTGTAGTGGTGGCGGATCTCGTACTCCGCCACCGCACCGTCGTCGGAACCCCTCTGCTCTGTTCTCACGCCACGTTCCGAGGTCATGTCGCACGCTCTCGCGAAGTTCGCGATTGCATGTGCGCCACGGGGCCGACCGCGGTGCCGAGGATCGCTCCCCGGCGAAACGCTGATTCGCCCGCGGTCATCGCGACGGGCCGGCGGCTACCGGCCTCTCGATCGGCTCGCCGCCGCCCGCCGCCGGCGGCGTCGTCGTCGTCGGGGAGGGCGCCGCATCTCCGCCCGCTCGCTGCACCGCGCTCTGCAGGCAACGGCGGTAGAGATCGCAGCCGACCTCGTTGCGGCCGAACAGAAAATCCGTGTTCGCGGCGGACCGGACGCCGCGTTGAATGGTCTCGCAAACCCCGAGATCCTCCTTGACCGCCGCCATGAACAGCGCGACGTTGGCGTTATAGAAGGGCCGCATGCTCAACCGGTCTTCCCTGACGATGGTCGTCGCGCGCACCACGCTCGAATCGACACCGGTCGGGAAGATCTGGAGCAGGTTGTAGACGTGCTTCTCGACGAAGAAGATCGAGAGGGGGAAGACGACGTACAGGATCGTCGCGTTGGGTCCGATCTCCCACTCGCTGCGGTCGACGTCCTTCAGCGAACGCATGCTCTTCTTGGGCGCGATCGCGCGGAAGTGCTGGTTCAGCTGATCGTAGATCCCGACGTTGTGGACGAAGATCGGGTTCGTGCTGTCGCGATGCAGGTACGCGAAGTGGTAGTTCTCGAGGAACGACTCCACGCAGCCTTTCCAGTTGACCTGCGCGCCCCAGGACTCCTGCTTGTAGAACACCCAGTCATTGAAGCCGTAGGCCTCGAACTCGTCGTCGAGCGCCGGACCCAGGAAGTCTTCGACGCTCGAGAAGGGAGCGTCCGGCCCCGTGGGCATGTGCCAGATGAGCCCGTGGTGCTCTTCGAGCCGCACCTCGACCAGCCCGCGCTCCCCCTTGTCCAGTAGGGGGAAGCTCTGCGCCTGGTCGGGCACGTGCGTCAGGTGCCCTTCGAGGTCGTAGGTCCACGCGTGGTACGGACAGACGAAGCTCGCGCCCGCGCCGCGGGGCCGTTCGACGAGCTGCGCGCCACGGTGCCGGCAGGCGTTCAGGAACCCGCGTATGCGCCCGTCGTGTCCGCGGGCGATGATGAGGTTCTGACCGGTCGAAAGGTCGGTGATGAAGTCGCCGGGCGCCTTTACCTGCGTGGACTGCGCGAGGATCGACGGATGCCGCTGGATCGCCGTCTGCTCGGCTGCGAACTGCTTCGGGTCGAAGTAGGAAGACACCGGCCAGGCCGTCGCGGCTTCGCCGACGTCGGTGGCGCCGTCCTCGATGAGCCCGAGCAAGCGCTCGATCAGGTCAACCTGAACAGCGTGCCGCATTCGCGCGCCTCCTCTTCGCAGATCTGCTCCGTGCCACGACGGCGCGACGGGCCAACGGCCGACGCCGATCTGTCAATGAGACAGCTATGCACTCACCAATAGTGCCTCTAAATTCCAGGCGAGATGAATTGGTTGCAATGCGCCGTGGGGGCCTCACCGGCGGTCTTGAACCGCGTGTAGCGGCCGGGGTCCCAGCATTGCTTGTGTCGAGGCGGCTGCTCACGTTCCTCCTGTGCTTAGGTTCACTGTAAAAGGCAGCGCCAATGAAGGCGCCAACACCGCGAACTACTAGCTAAAGCTAGCAGTTAGCAGCGATTGAATACCACTCAACGAATGGCCCAATAGCTTTGCTGGTAAGTCCCGGCGGGTGCTGCGCCAATGCTACGGCCTCCAGCGGATTGTGCGTGTGAGCCATCTCACATATGTCAGCGACCCGTCTCCACGCCAGACGGACGACTGAGCGCAGGCGGACATGGTCCTGTGCGTGGTCCGCGCGGCCAGCTATAGACTCGGCGCAGGCGCTCCGGGGAGGGCGCCGAAACCCGGCCTCGGAGGTTCGAGATGCCAAGTGCGCAACCAGCACGCAGGACCCCCGCCCAGCCGCGCATCGCGCCGCTTGAGCCCCCATACGAGCCTGCGATCGAGGCAATCCTGAAGAAGTGGATGCCGCCGGGAAGTGCGATCGAGCCGCTGTCGGTGTTTCGCACGCTGGCTGTCCACGACGAGCTGGCCTCCCGGATGCGTCCGCTGGGATCGGGCATCCTGGGACATGGCCGCATCGACCCGCGTGAGCGCGAGATCATCATTCACCGCACATGCGCGCGCGCCGGTGCCGAGTACGAGTGGGGCGTACATGTGCTGGCCTATGGCAAGCCGCTTGGGCTCAGCGACGAGCAGATCGCCGCGACCGTCCACGGCGCAGCCGATGATCGCGTTTGGTCCGAGCGCGACGCGCTGCTGGTGCGCGTCGCCGACGAGCTGCACGACACCTGCGGTGTCTCGGACGCGCTGTGGTCAGCGCTCGCCGAGCGCTTCAGCGACGATCAGCTGCTCGAGATCGTCATCGTCGCCGGGTGGTACCGGCTCTTCTCGTACGTGATCAACGCCGCGCGCATCGAGCCCGAGCCGTGGGCGCCGCGGTTCCCGACCGAGACTTGAAGTTCAGGACGACGAGCTGGTACGAGCCATCCAGATCATCGCCGGCGGTGCGCGAGAGCTGTGACTCCACGACGCGTGCGGGAGCCCGACGGTGACTAACCGCACAGATCCCGGACCCGTCGACGGCTAGCGTTGCGACCCCCTCAACGACGAGGAGCGCTTCGCGGTGACGGTTGGCGGTATGCGGGTATGTGGATCGGTGCGCTATGCCGACTGAGGCTCAGCGTGAACCTGAGCCTGCGGGCCGGCGAGGCTCCACGACCCGGCACGCGGTGATCGACCTGGTGCTGTCGCGCGCCGCCGCGGGGTCGCGGCCCGGGCAGCGAGACGATGGCTGCCGCCTGGGCTTGGCTATTGCGAGCGGCGGGATGCGGGGCGTCATCTCCGGCGGCATGGTGACGGCGCTGCACGACCTCGACCTCATGCATGCGTTCGACGCCGTCTACGGGACGTCGGCGGGCGCATTCGCCGGCGCGTATCTCTTGGCGGGGGAGCCCGCGATGGGGACCAGCGTCTACTACGAGGACCTCGTTTCCGGTGAGTTCGTCAACTACCAGCGTGCGCGCACCGGCGGTGCGATGCTGTCGATGCAGTTCCTCATCGACGAGGTGATGACACGGCGCAAGCCTCTCGACTGGGGGCGCGTCGTCGACTCGCCCGTGCCGCTGTTTGTCGTCGCGACGAGCACAACGAGCCTCCGCTCGGTGGCGATCGGCGACTTCCGCGGCGTCGACGATCTGCGAGAGGCGCTGCGGGCCAGTTCGCGGATTCCGCTCGCGGCAGGCCCGCCCGTCACGCTGCGCGGCGAGCCGCTCGTCGACGGCGGGATCACCGAGGCGATCCCCACGCGGTCGGCGCTGGCGGGCGGATGCACCCACGTGCTCGTCCTGCTCAACCACAAGCGCGACCGGCCGAGCGCGCAGCAGGCGACGCGCGAGGACGGGATCATGTGCCGGTATCTGAACCGCCGGATCCCCGGTCTCGGCACCGTGTATGTGGAGCGCGCCGTCGCTTACGACTCGGAGGTGCAGGCGCTCGAGCGACACACCAGCGACGGCAACGGCCAGCTCCCGGCGCTGTACGCGTTGCAGATGGGCGAGGACGGTCCTGATCTCAAGACCTTCGAGCAGGACGCGGAGAAGCTCCTCGGTGCGGCGACGGCCGGCGCGGCTGCCATGCGCGAGGCGTTCGGCGCCATCCGTCCGAGTTAGCTGCGCCGCTGTCGCCGGACAGGCTCCGGCTCATGCATCGATGTCGCGACCTGAACTCACATCAGGTTCGGTGTGTGCAGCTCGGAGATGTGACGGGCCTCGCTGGCGTTAAAGCCGGCCGAGCGCAGTCGACGGATGCGATTGCGCTCCATCGTTTGCATGAGCGCTCGGACGGCGGCGGCACCGTCCGATAGCGCCGCAGGGCGCATTGATCCCGCGGCCATGATCGTCAGGCCCTCGGTCAGCATGGGGCTGAGCGTCATCTCGGTGAGCTTGGCCGCGCGCTGCTCGGCCGCCTGCACGAGCATTTGGCGCCGCTGCGGGTCTCCGTCGACCACATGGCGGACGTGTGATATCCCGAAATGCACGTGGCGTACCTCGTCACGGTGCGCAAGGCGTGCTGCCGTCGCCGTCGCGGCGTCCGGCGCGTGGCGCTCCACGAATCGCAGGAGGTCCAGGAACGTGCCTTCGCCGAGCACGTTGAGCAGCAGCGCGGCGGCGGTGAAGTCGGGCTCGGCTAGCAGGCTGTGCAGCGACAGCTCGGTCGAGGCGAGGGCGAAGCCGTGGTATCCGCCGATGAGCGCTCGCTTCGTGAACACCTCGATGTGCCGGGCCTCGTCATGGACATGGCTGGCCAGCCACATCACAACCTCGGCGTAGGACGGATGCAGCTGCGGCAGAAACCGCGCCGGCACGTACAGCGCCGCGTACTCGTTCTGTGCGATGAACGTCATGACTTGCGCCACGGCGCGCTCGAGCACCTCGGGCACTGCGCGTGCGGCGTCCCACGGGATGTCGTTCGAGGCGTCCCATTGCGCGCCGGACGCCTGCTCGGCGAGCTCGGCGACGTCCGGGGCCCAGACGCTGTCGCGATGGTGCAGTCGCCAGTCGAAACGCGGCGCGCCTGGTTCGGGTACCGAGCCGATGGGAGCGAAGCCGCTGTCGCGCGCCGCGGTCTCCGGCACGAGCCCGTTGCCGCGCATGTCGGCGGAGTGAAACGTGCCGTCGCGAAGCCGCGCCGGCGACGATGCTTCGGGCTGGCAGCCGTCGAGAACCCGCTGCGTGGGTCCGGGCCGGATCGTCACGACGTGGCCGCCAGATCCCGGGTCGGCCCCGTCGACGACCGCGTGACCGTGCATGCGCGCCCACGCGGGCAGCTCGAGCGCGACCGACCGCGATGGCACGAGCACCTCCAGCAGGTCGTCAGCGCCGAGACCGATGAGCCTCGCCTGCAACAGCACCTCGAGGCCGCTGCCGAGCTCGAGGTGCTCGGCGTCGAGGCGGCTGACGGTCACCCCGGGGCCATCGCCTGCGCAAGCGATTCGTAGCCCGCTCGATCGCCGGGCAGCCAGCGTTTGACGCCCTCGAGCGTCATCGGCTGGCGCATCTGCGGATCGTCGTAGCTCATCGCCAGGAGCGCCTGCTGCCAGCGTGTGCCGCGCTCCTCGTCGAAGGTCGGCAGGGTGGTGAAGTTGCAGTGGTAGTAGGTCGGCGATCGCCAGGACACGGCGAGCCCATGCGTGGCCGGCATCCCCGCCTCACGGAAGGCCGCCCACGTCGCGTCCCCGATCGCTCCGGCGTCGGCATCGCCCTCCGCGACCGCTTGCACGACGAGCCGCTCGGAGTCGCCGGTGTCGCCGTGCTTGCCCATGTCGGTGTCGAAGCGCACGAGCTCGCAGTCGGCCTCGGCGTCGAGGTCCTGCTCGGCGAGATAGTGCAGCGGCAAGATTGCGGCGTGCCCTGAGTCCCGGCTGCCGAGCGCGAGACGGCGCCCGGCGAGCTCTGCGGCCTCGTCGACGGTCTCGTCGGCACGGGTCACGATCACCGTCGCGAACTCGGCGTCGATGTCGCGCATCCCGAGGATGCGCGCCTGAGCACCGAGCCGCTGCTCTACGCTGACGAATGCGGTGTTCGTGTTCCAGCCGATGTCGACCTCACCGTCCAAGAGCGCATCGACAAGGCGCTCGTAGTTGGAGTAGAGGACGTAGTCGGTGGGCTGGTCCTGCCTCGCGAAGTACTCGCGGAACGCTTCCCAGATCGTCGCGACGCGCGGGTGATAGACGACCGCGCCGACGGTGATCTCGCTCATGGCGTTCACGGTACCGGCAGGCCCGTGAGGGCTTTGCCGATCCAGCTGCGCAAAACGCCGTTCGTAGGGGCCATGACGGCTCCGGCGCGTGCGTCGCGCAGGTGTCGTTCGATGGGTAGCGCAGGGGTGTAACCCTGGCCTCCGCACACCTCGAGCGCACGCTGCGTGACGGCGGCTGCCGTCTCGGTCGCGGCGACCTTGGCTTCCATGATCGGCACGAGCGCGCCTGCGTCGCCGGCATCGCCGAGGGCAGCGGCATCGCGCACGAGCAGCCGTGTGCTGCGCACCGCGATGTCCATGTCGGCGATCAGATGCTGGATCATCTGAACCTCGGCGAGCGCGCTGCCGTCCCCGTACTTCCGGTTCGCCGCGTGATCGACAGCGGCCTTCAGCGCCGCAGCGGCGATCCCGACGTTGACGGACGCCAGCCCGACGAGGAAGAACGGGGCTACGACCGTGAACACCAAGCCCGCGCCAGCTCCGGCATCTCCGATTCGCGCCGCGTCGTCGACATCGACATCGGTCAGCTCGAGCGCGATGCTCGAGTTCCCGGCCATCCCCATGCCTTGCCAGACGCCGTCGAAGCGCATGCCATCCGCGTCGCGTTCCACCGCAAAGCAGTCCAGCCCCTCGCCGGACGCGCTCTGCACGAGCACGAGATAGATGTCGGCGTGCCCGCCGGACGTCACGAAGCTCTTGCGACCAGAGATCCGCACGCCCCCGTTGTGACGCTCCGCCTGCAACTCTGGCGCATAGAAGTGCGCGCCGGTGCCCCGCTCGCTGAAAGCCAGCGTGCCCACGCGCTCGCCGGACGCGAGCGAGCGAAGGTACTCACCGGCGTTCGCGCCGCCCCCGCCCGCGATCGTGGCCGCTGTCACCGAGTGCATGAGGTACACCATGCCGCTCGAAGCACACGCCGCACCCACGGTCTCACACGCCTCGGCGAGCGCGCTCAATCCCCCGCCGGCGCCTCCGTGTTCCTGCGCCACCGTGAGCCCGAGGCCCCCGGCTGCTGCGAGCGATTTGAGCGCCGTCACCGGAAACGTGTTCTCACGGTCCACACCGGCGGCATCGGCCGCAATGTGCTCGGCGGCAGCGCTGATGGCACTCAAGACGCCCGCAGCCTCAGCTGACATAGAAGGTCCTCTCGTTCGACTCCACCGCGAATTGGAACGCTGCCCAATCTAGCGTCCCGGTAGCGTCGCCGGCAGCCGGTCATGAGACGCATGTCGCGGTGACAGCCGAGCCCGCAGCCCCAGCCTTCACGCGTCGCACCGCAGCTGCGATACGGGCGCCGAATCCGGCATGGGTCGGCGGCGGAGGCGGACCCGAGACCGCCCATTGAGCCTTTTGTGGTCTTCACGGCTACGATCGCGGGTGACGGCGTCGACGCCGCTCCAGAACCGGCGTTGCGGGGGTCGCTACGGCTCGCGAGTCGCGTCGATTCGCCGCAGCGACTCGTCGCGGCCGAGCACGACGAGCGTCTCGAAGATCCCCGGCGAGATCGCGCGGCCCGCGAGCGCGACGCGGATCGGCTGGAACACCTGCTTCGGCTTGGCGCCGAGCGCCGCCACGACCCCTTCGAGCGCAGCCTGCACGGCCTCCTGGGTAAACGGGTCCAGCGGCTCGAGCGCGGCTCGAACCTGACGCAGCGCCGCGCGGCCGTCGTCGCCGAGCCACTTCTCGCGCGCAGCCGGGTCGTCGACGGGACCGTCGAAGATGAAGCCCGCGAGCGGCCAGAAGTCCGCGAGCGTCTGCATCTTCTCGCGCGAGATCTCGACGGCCGCGCGCAGGCCGGCGCGACCCGTGAACGTCTCCAGCCGCGCCGTGAGGTCGTCGACGGACAGCTCGCGAATGTAGCGGCCGTTGAGCCAGCGCAGCTTCTGGTGGTCGAAGCGCGCGGGGTTCTTCGAGACCCGGCCGATGCTGAACTGCGCGACCAGCTCGTCCGTCGAGAGGATGGTCTGGTCGTCCTCGGCGCCCCAGCCGAGCAGCGCCATGTAGTTGCGCAGCGCCTCGGGCAGGTAGCCCGCGTCGCGCAGTTCCTGCACCGAGGCGGCGCCGTGGCGCTTGGAGAGCTTCTTGCCGTCCATCCCGTGCAGCAGCGGCAGGTGCGCGTAGAGCGGCGGCTGCGCCCCGAGAGCCTCGAGCACCAGCAGCTGCTTGGGGGTGTTGGAGAGGTGGTCCTCCCCGCGGACGACGTGCGTGATCGCGGCGTCGAGGTCGTCGACCGCGACGGCGAAGTTGTAGAGCACGCTTGAGTCGGCGCGCGCGATGACGGGGTCGTCGAGGTGGACGTGGGCGAAGGTCGTGTCGCCGCGGATGAGGTCGTGGACGACGGTCGCGCCCTCGTCCGGCACCCGCAGCCGGACCGCGCCCTCGTCCTGCGGCTCGCCGCGAAACCCGCGCTCTGCGCCGTGCTGCGCCTTGTATGCGTCGACCTCGGCCTTCGCCGCGGTGCAGCGGTAGGCGTGGCCTTCGTGCAGCAGCTTCTGCAGGATCTCCTGGTGGCGCTCGGTGCGCGAGACCTGGCTGATCGGGCCCTCGTCGTAGTCGAGCCCCAGCCAGCGCAGCGCGTCGAGGATCTGCTCGACGTTCTCGGGGGTCGAGCGCTCGCGGTCGGTATCTTCGATGCGCAGGACGAGCGTCCCGCCGTCGTGCCGCGCGAGCAGCCAGTTGTACAGCGCCGTGCGCGCGCCGCCGACGTGCAGCGCGCCGGTCGGGGATGGAGCGAAGCGAACCCTCATGCGCCCTGACACTACGAGATGGCCGGTTCCCGCGGCCCGGCCCGACGCATGCTGATCGGCGCCGCCGTGTCTCCCGCGGGCGGCCCGGCGAAGGCCGTGGCGCGCGGCGTCGAGCGGGGCGCGCACGCGATCCAGATCTTCAACCAGAACCCGCGAGCGTGGAAGCCGCGCGTCTACCGCGACGACGAGATCGCAGCCTTCCGAGCCGCGCTGGCGAGCTCGAACGTCGACGCGCTGCTCATCCACGCCGTGTACCTCCTCAACTGCGCGTCCGAGGACCCCGAGATCCGCGCGAAGTCGCTCGCGTCGCTGACGAGCTCGCTGCGGGCCGGCGCGGCGCTCGGCGCGCACGCGGTCGTACTGCATCCCGGCTCCGCGCTCGCCGGCGAGCCAGCTCCCGCGATCGCTCGGGCGGGCGCGGTCATCGCGGAGGCGCTCGCCGACTCCGAAGGCTGCCCGCTGCACCTCGAGAACACCGCGGGGACGGGTGGCACGCTGGGACGCACGTTCGCCGAGCTCGCGACGCTCATCGAGATCGCCGGCGGCGACGACCGGCTGGGCATCTGCCTGGACTCCTGCCACCTGCTCGCCTCGGGCTATGACATCCGCACCCCCGAGCTCCTGGACGCGGTGCTCGAGGAGTGCGCGTCGTGCGTCGGCCTCGAGCGACTCGGCTCGCTGCACCTCAACGACTCGCAGACGCCGCTGGGCTCAAACCGCGACCGCCACGCGAACGTCGGCGAGGGCGAGATCGGCCCGGACGGCTGCGCGGTGTTCCTCTCCGATCCTCGCTTCGAGGGTCTGCCATGCGTGCTTGAGACGCCCGGGCCGCGACACACCGGCCCGACCCGTGAGGAGATCGCCCTCGCGCGGTCGCTGCGCGAGCGCGGCCTTGCCGCACGCCGGTCCGCGCCTGGTCTCGGCTCCGCGACGGTGCGGTAGCGTGACACCACGGCGATCCCGATGAGCTCGACACGGAGGCATCTCAGGCGCATCGCCTTCGGGCGAGCCGATGCGCGTGTGAGGCGGCCACTCGCGCTGACGCTCCTAGCGGCGGCCAGCGCCGTGCTCGCGATCGTGCCCGCTGCAGCAAGCGCGGCGTCGCTCACCCCGGCGGACTACATCGCCGGACTCGGCGAGACGAACAGCCTCACCGTCACCGACAACGGCACCACGCTGACGTTCTCCGACCCGGGCGCGCCCATCACCGCGTCGGGCGGGTGTCTCCCCGCCGGGGCGAACCTCCCCGGAACGCCCGTCGTCTGCGCGAAGAACAACATCCTCGTCATCGATCTCGACGACGGCAACGACCAGACGACGTTCGTGGGTCCCGTCGACATCGAGGAGATCGACCAGTACGGCGGCTCCGGGAACGACACGCTGCGCGGCCCGTCGGGCAGTCCCACGAACTTCCTCATCGGGGAATCCGGGGCCGATACGCTCGTGGGCGGAGCGGGCAGCGCCGACGTCGCCTACTACGGCACGCGCGTCGTCGCGGTCAACGTATCGATCAACGACGTAGCGGACGACGGCGAGGCCGGCGAGGGCGACAACGTCCGCTCCGGGGTCGAGCAGGTCACGGCGGGAACGGGCAACGACACGATCACCGGCAGCGCAGCGGACAACGTGCTCCTCTCGCGTAGCGGCAACGACACCATCGACGGAGGTGGCGGCGACGACACGGTCGACGGCGGAGCCGGCGCCGACATGCTCGCCGGGGGCGACGGCAACGACACGCTCTACCCGGGCGGCACGGTATCCGGCGTCTCCGACGGGGCAGACACGCTCTCGGGCGGCCCCGGCGTCGACTTCGCCAGCGTGAGCGCGGAGGGCCCCGGTCCGGCGTTCGCGCCGCTCCCCGTCTCGGTGTCGCTCAACGACGTCGCGGATGACGGCATCCCCGGCGAAGGCGACAACTACCACAGCGACATCGAGGATCTCTACACCGCGAACGGCGGCAACGACACGCTCGTCGGCAACGCCACCGTCAACCTCCTGACGACGTCCGCGGGCAACGACTCCATCACGGGCGGCGCCGGCAATGACATCCTGCGCTCGGCCGGGGGCAACGACACGCTCGACGCGCGCGACGGCTACGCCGACCGCGTGGACTGCGGTCCCGGCGCGGACGTCGCCGTCGTCGACACGCTCGACCAGGTCTCGCCAAACTGCGAGACCGTGCAGATCGCCGACGTCGGCAACGCGAACGACACCCCCGAAGACGCGCCGCCGACCGTCGCGTTCGTCACGCCCGCGGAGGACGCGTCGGTCCCCGGTCGGGGGGCGACGGTGACGGTGAACGCCGCCGACGATCACGGCGTCGCCCGCGTCGTGCTGATCGACGACGGCCGCGTCGTCGCCACGGATGCGACCGCGCCGTACGTGTTCGGCTACCGCCCGCTGGGCAGCGACCTCGGCCCCAACACGCTGATCGCGCAGGCCGTCGACGGGCGCAACCAGACGAGCACGGCTACTCGGCGCGTGCGGGTCGGCCGCTTTGACCCGGAACGCGTCACGGCGACGGTCCTGCCGGCGCGCGACCGCACGCGGCCGTTTCGCTTCCGTGTCAGCGGAGCCGCGCGGCGGCCGGCGGGCGTGACGGCCGCGCAGGGCTGTACCGCGGGAACGGTCACGATCACCGTGTCCAGGGTCGGCCGGACCGTCGCGCGACGACGGGCGAGCCTTCGCCGCGCATGCACGTACGCGGCGTTCGTCACGGTCGGCGTTCGCGGGAGACTGACGATCAGGGCGCGCTTCGGCGGCAACCGCCTGTTCAATGCCCGCAGCTCGGCCTCGCGCAGCGTGCGCGCAGGCTGACGCCGGGCGCCGGATCAGACGGCGACGAGCGCGGCGGGGCCGAGCACATGCTCGAGCTCGGCGCGCAGCGTCGGCGTGGGCGCGACCTTGTAGGACGGACCCAGCTTCAGCGTGCGCGGGTCGCCGACGGCCATCTGCAGCTCGAGGACCACGTCGGACTCGCCGGGGAAGTTCGCGAGGAGGTGCTTGAGGTCGTCGATGACCGACGCCGGCAGCGTCGCGGCGTCGAGGCGCAGATGCAGCGGCAGCGGACCGACCTTCCGCGTCGCAGCCGTAGCCCTGGCCTTCTCGACCTCCTCCGGCGTCGGGGCGAACGGCTCCACGGACTGCACGACGAGACACGTCTTGTCGGCGTCCTTGTGGTCGACCCTGCCACGGACGACGACGACCGAGTCGACTCCAAGCGCGCCCTCGTACTCGGCGAGCGCCTTGCCGAACACGAGGATCTCGACGGATCCTTCGAGATCGTCGAGCGTCGCGAACATCATGTGCTCGCCGTTGCGCGTGCGGATCTTCTTCGCCGCGGTGATGATGCCGCCGGCGCTGACCCAGTCCTTGTCCTTGCGGGTGGCGAGCTCCGCAAGCGGGCAGTCGACGACCTCGCGCAGCGCCTCGCGCACCTGCTTGAGCGGGTGCGCCGAGATGAACAGGCCGATCGACTCCTTCTCGACGGCCAAGAGCTCCGGCTGGTCGAACTCCTCGGTCGGGATCGGCGGGTGCGCGGGCGCGGCGAAGGCCGCCGCGGCTCCGTTGCCGTTCGCGCCGCCGCCGCCGAAGTCCAGCGCGTCGAAGATCGACCCCTGGCCGATCTCGAGGTCCTGCTGGGCCTTCTGCCCCGCGCCTTGTGCCTGCTCGAGCACCATGAGCATGCCCTTGCGCGTCGCGCCCGTCGAGCCGAACGCGCCGCACTTGATGAGCGCCTCGATCGCCTTCTTGTTGACGGCGCGAGCATCGACGCGCGCGCAGAAGTCCCACAGCGACTCGAACGGGCCGCTCTCCTCGCGCGCCGCCTTGATCGCCTCGACGGCCGCGTAGCCCACGCCCTTCACCGCGTCCAGGCCGAACCGGATGTTGCCCTCGAAGACGACGAAGTCGTGGTCGGACAGATTGACGTCCGGCGGCAGGATCTCGATCCCCATCTGCTCGGCCTGCGTCGCGAAGAACGGCACCTTGTCCTTCGTCGACATGACGCTCGAGATGAGCGCCGCCATGTACTCCGCCGGGTAGTTGGCCTTCAGCCAAGCCGTGCGGTAGGCGATCAACGCGTAACACGCCGCGTGGGACTTGTTAAACGAGTAGTCAGCGGCCTTGACGTTCGTCTGCCAGAGCTGCTCGATGACCGACTCGCGCGTGCCCGACGCGCGGCAGCCCTCGCGGAACTCCGGCTCGAGCTTCGCCATCGCGTCGCGGTTCTTCTTGCCGATCGCCTTGCGCAGGTCGTCCGCCTTCGCCCCCGAGAAGCCGGCGAGCTGCTTGGCGATCTGCATCGACTGCTCCTGGTAGAGGATCACGCCCTTCGTCGACTGCGTGATCGCCCGCAGGCGCTCGTCGGGGAACTCGACGGCCTCGGGGTTGCGCTTGCCGCGCGCGTACGTCGGGATCGAGTCCATGGCTCCGGGGCGATACAGCGCGACGAGCGCGACAAGGTCGTCGAACTCCGTCGGGCGGACGTTGCGCAACGCCTTCTGCATCCCCTCGGACTCGAACTGGAACACCCCGATCGAGTCGCCGGCGGAGAGCATCTCGTACGTCGGCTCGTCGTCGAGCGGGAGCGTCGCCATGTCGGGGCGCGACTCCGTCGACCGCTTGATGATGTCCAGCGCGTCCTCGATGACGTCGAGGTTGCGCAGGCCGAGGAAGTCCATCTTCAGCAGGCCGAGCTGCTCGACGGGCTTCATCGAGAACTGCGTGACGATGTTGAAGATCTTGTTGCCGTCGGCGTCGACCTGGTTTGAGTCGGCGAGCTGCAGCGGGACGATGTCGGTCAGCGGACCCTCGGCGATGACCACCGCCGCCGCGTGGATCGACGAGTTGCGCACGATCCCCTCGAGGCCCTTCGCGACGTCGACGATCTGCTTGGCGATCGGGTCGGAGTCATAGGCCAAGCGCAGCGCCTCGCCGGGCTTCAGGCAGTCCTCGAACGACGGCGCGCGACCCATGATCGGATCCGGAATGAGCTTGGCGAGCTTGTCGCCGACGCCATAGTCGTGCTCGAGCACCCGGGCGGCGTCGCGCGTCGCGGCGCGCGGGAACATCTTGCCGAACGTGACGATCTGCGCGACCGACTCGCGCCCATACTTCTCGACGACGTAGCGCATGACCTGCGCGCGCCCGCGCACCGAGAAGTCGATGTCGATATCGGGCATCGACACGCGCTCGGGGTTCAGGAAGCGCTCGAAGAGCAGGTCGTAGCGCAGCGGGTCGACGTCGGTGATCGACAGGCAGTACGAGACGATCGAACCCGCGGCCGACCCGCGGCCCGGCCCAACCGCGATCGCGCTCTGCTTCGCGTAGCGGATGAAGTCCCACACGATGAGGAAGTAGGCGTCAAAACCCATCCGGTTGATGACGCCGAGCTCCATCTCCATGCGCTCGAGCGCGTCGGCCGGCGGCGGGTCGCCGTAGCGCTCCGCGAGGCCCTCGAGCACGCGCTCGCGCAGGTACTCGCGCTCAGGCGAGCCGTCCGGCGTCGGGTATGACGGGATGAGCTGCGCCCCGAGCTCGATCTCCACGTCGCAGCGCTGCGCGATCTCGAGCGTCGACGCGATCGCCTCGGGCCACGCCGCGAAGGAGTCCGCCATCTCCTCGTTGGACTTCAGGAAGAACTCGTTCGTGTCGAACGACATCTTCGGCGCCTTGATCGTCGACTTCGTCTGAACGCACAGCAGCGCCGCGTGGTGGTGGTAGTCCTCCCTGCGCAGGTAGTGGACGTCCGCGGTGCCGACGATCGGTCTGCCGAGCTCGCGCGCGATCCGCACGATCTTCTCGTTGCACTTGTCCTGCGGCGCGAGGCCGTTGCGCTGCACCTCGAAGTAGACGTCTTCGGGGCCGAAGACCTGCATCAGGTCGTCGACGTGGGCGCGGGCCTCGTCGTCGCGATCCTCGACGAGGCGCTGGCAGAAGCGCGATGCCAGGCAGCCTGTCAGCGCGATGATCCCGTCGCCGTAGCGGTCGAGCAGGCCGAGGTCGAGCGTCGGCTTGCCGCGGTTCAGGCCGCGCAAGAAGCCGGCGCTCGAGAGCTTGACGAGATTGCGGTAGCCGGTGTTCGAGGCCGCGAGCAGCGTGAGGTGGTTGTGCTCGTGGCGCCCGCGCGCGGTGTGGTCGTCGACGAAGTAGATCTCGCAGCCCATGATCGGCGTCACGCCGTGCTTGCGGGCGGCTTGGTAGTGCTCGACCGCGCCGTTCATGACGCCATGGTCGGTGAGGCCCAGCGCGGGCTGACCGAACTCCGCGGCGCGCTTCGCGAGCGCCGCGATGTTGCACGCCCCGTCGAGCAGCGAGTACTCCGAGTGGACGTGCAGGTGGGCGCAGGCGGGGGCGGTCACGAGCGGTCCAGAATAGGTGCCGCGGCGGACGGCGCGATGGTGCGCGCACCATCCGTTCCCGCATGTTGCGGGCGTCCGTCAGATCGCTCGACGGCGCGTGCGCCGCAGGTCGTCGGGGCTACGAATCGCAGTCGCAGTTGCGCTGCGACGCCGCGAGGGCGAGCACGCCGACCGCGCCGACGACCGCCGTCGCCGCGACGACGCGGCGCGATGGGACAAGCCGGGCGTAGCGGCGGCGCACGTACCAGCGGGCGCCCTGCCAGACGACGAAGCCAAGGGCCTTGTATCGCATGCCCGACAGGCTACCCGCTGGCACGCCGAAGAATGCCGGCACGACCGCTTGTCGGGGCGTAGATCGTGCGCATTGTGGTATCCGGCGTGACGTTTGGACCGTTTTCGGCTAGCTTCCCGTGTTACCGGCGTTACGCGGGGGCGTGCAGGACCGGTCCAACGACAGCAGGGGGAAACACCATGACGATCGAGGCTCGCCGCGTGCATCGCGGCGTCAGCGGGGCACTGCTCGCGCTGGCCCTCGTCCTCCTCGCGACGGCGCAGGTCGCGCAGGCGGACACGATCTACCCGACAAACCAGATCTCGGGTACGTCTTTCGACTCGGGAGCTGACGGCTTCGCGGATGGTGGGGGCAGCTGCACGCTGCTCGCCAACCTCCTGCCGATCGTCATCCCGGAGGTCGTCTGCGACGTGACCAACACCCACAACGCCACCGACGGCGCGGGCCTGCCCGCGGCACCTGTCGGCTCGATCGAGAGCGAGTACCGCTCGGCGGCGTCCGGACTCGCCATCCTTCCGCCTCTGAGCCTCTTGGAGGGCAAGGGCAAGTTCAGGTCGGAGCCGTTCACGATCGGCGCAACGGGTCCCGGCACGCTGCTGTTCGATCGCCGCGCGATCCTCGACGCGGTCCTCGCCATCTCCGGTCAGGGCAACTACACGATCACCCTGGTCAACGAGGCCGGCGGTGCCCGGACGCCGCTCGTGTCCGAGACGCTGACGCGCACCACGCTCGTCAACCAGGTCGACACCGGCTGGCAGACGCTGCAGGCACCGAGCGCCGTGCCCGTCACCGCGCTTGAGAGCTACCACCTCGAGATCGACACGCTGTTTCAGGATCAGATCATCGTCGCGGCGCAGAACACGTTCACCTTCCGCTTCGACAACATCCGCTTCCGCGTCGCCGACGGCACGGGGACGTTCGTCTCCAAGCCGACGGTGTTCACCGACGAGGCGACGCTGATCAGCGACATCGACGCGACGCTCAACGGCAAGGTCCGCCCGGAGGGCCTCTCGACGACCTACCAGTTCCGCTACGGCACGGTCGCCGCGGACGTCACGGCCGGCACCGCAACGGCCACGCCAGTCGGCAGCGTCGGCGCTCAAACCACCCTGCAGCACAAGGAACGCCGGATCTTGGGCCTCACGAAGTGCACGCAGTACTTCTTCCGCATCGAGGCGACGAACTCCGTCGGCACGAGCGTGGGCGCCGTCAAGACGTTCGAGACGAACTGCCAGCCCCGGTCCGTCCTGACGCTGCCGGTCACCGGGATCTCCCCGACCTCGGCGACGTTCAACGCGCGGATCAACCCCGGCGGTCTCGCGACGACGTACGGCTACGAGTACCGCGTCAAGGCGGCGACACCGTTCGTGGCGACGGCGGCGTCAGCCCCGGGCACCATCGGGGCGGACATCCGGACCGACGTCGAGCCGAACTCGGTTCCGGTCGGCATGCTGACCAAGCAGATCACCTACGAGGTGCGCGTGGCCGCGACGAACGCGCTCGGGACCGTGTTCGGCAACGTCGTCGAGTTCGTGACACCGGGCACCGGCGAGACCGGGGCGACGGGCCCGACCGGGCCTCAGGGCGACCGCCGGGACCAACGGGACCAACGGGACCAACGGTGCAACCGGTGCCACGGGTCCCGCCGGTGCGCCCGGGCCGGTCGGACCTCCAGGTGCGCGGGGTCCGGCGGGTGTGCAGGGCACTGCCGGATCCTCGCTGCCCGACGCCGACTCGAGCAGCAGGCTCGCGATGATCCGCATCGACGCCCAGACGATCACGGTGCCGATGAAGGGCCGCAACACCGGCCGCGTCCGCGTCCGGGTCTACTGCCGCAGCATCGCGGTGCGCACATGCTCGGGCAACCTGAAGGTCAGGTCGCTGAACCCGATCTTCCCGCACAGCTTCGGGCTGAAGCCCAGGGCGAAGCGGCGGGTGACGTTCGCGACGGACGCCGTGCAGCTCGACGTCCGCAAGGTCGGCTTCGCGATCCTCGACTTCAACGCCCAGCGCAGGTCCGTGCTGCGGCGTGAGCGTCGCGTTCGCTCGACGGTGATCATCACGGTCATCGATGCCGACAACAACCGCCAGAACGTCCGCAAGGTCGTGACCGTGGTGCGCGGCAAGCTCTAAGCAGCAACGCAACGCAGTTCGCCCGCGGGCCCTCTTCGGAGGGTCCGCGGTCGTTGCGGCGCGGAGCGTCAGCGCGATCGCGTATCGGCCGGACCGACCGGCCGTCAGCGCAGCAGCTTGCGCAGCCGGGCCAGCGCCTCGTCGGCGTCGGCGTCGGCGATCGTCAGCGGCGGCAGCAGGCGAAGCGTCGCCGGACCCGTGGCGTTGAGCACGAGGCGCTGCTCGAGCAGCGCCCGGCGCACGAGCTCGGGCGCGCCGCCGGCCTCGAGGTCGCACGCGAGCATGAGCCCCCGGCCGCGGATCTCGGCCACGCCCGGCAGGTCGAGAAGGCCGTTGGCGAGCCGTGCGCCGAGAGCGCGCACGCGCGCCAGCAGGTCGGGGTCCTCGATGACGTCGAGCACGGCGTGGGCCGCGGCGCATGTGACCGGCCCGCCGGCGAACGTCGAGCCGTGGTCGCCCGGCTCGAGCACGTCGGCGAACCGCGGCCCGCAGATCACGGCGCCGATCGGCAGCCCGCCGCCGAGCGCCTTGGCGGAAGTGATGATGTCCGGGACGACGCCGGCGTCCTCGTACGCCCACAGCGTGCCGGTGCGCCCGAGCCCGCACTGGACCTCGTCGTAGATGAGCGCCGCGCCGTGCTCGTCGCAGGCCGCGCGCGCCGCGAGCAGGACCTCGTCGTCGAGGACCCAGACTCCGCTCTCGCCCTGGACCGGCTCGAGGATGACGGCCGCGGTGCGCCCGTCGACGGCGGCGGTGATCGCCTCCGCCGTCGGGGCGACCGCGAAGAAGCCGGGCACGAGCGGCGCGAACGGCGCCTGCTTGGCCTCCTGCGGGGTCGCCGAGAGCGACCCGTACGTGCGGCCGTGAAAGCCGCGATGCACCGAGATGATCGTCCCGCCCTGGCGCGCCTTGCGCGCGAGCTTCAGCGCCGCCTCGTTGGCCTCGGTGCCCGAGTTCGCGAAGTGGACCTTGCCGCCGAGCGAGCCCTCCGAGAGCCGCTGCGCGAGGCGCAGCCCCGGCTCGGAGTAGAAGAGGTTGCCGACGTGGATGAGCTGCGTCGCCTGCTCGCGGATCGCGGCGACGACGGCGGGGTGCGAGTGTCCGAGGGAGGTGACGGCGAGCCCGGTCTGGAAGTCGAGGTACTCGGTGCCCTCGTCGTCCCACAGCCGCGCGCCCTCGCCGCGCACGAACTGCACCGGCATGCGGGCGTACGCCCCGACGAGATGCTCGCGCTCGAGCGTTTGGAGGTCGGCGAGGGTGGACATCACGCCGCCGGGATGATCTTCGTGCCCGATCCGGCGTCGGTGAAGAGCTCGAGCAGCAGCGAGTGCGAGACCCTTCCGTCGACGATGTGCGCGGCCCTTACGCCGCCGTGGATCGAGTCGATGCAGGCCTTGAGCTTCGGGCGCATCCCGCCGTCGACGTGCTCGAGCGCCTCCTCGACCTCGTTGGCGCGCGCTCCGGTGATGACCGACGTCGGGTCGGCGGGGTCGCGCAGCCAGCCGGCGACGTCGGTCAGGAACATGACCTTGTAGGCGCCGAGCTCGCGCGCGATCGCCCCGGCGGCCTCGTCGGCGTTGATGTTGTAGGAGTTGCCCTGGCGGTCGGCGCCGACCGAGGCGATGACCGGGATGTAGTCCGAGGCGATGTGCAGGAGGACGTCGACGTCGACCTTGTCGATCTGGCCGACGAAGCCGATGTCCTCGCCGCCCGGCGCCGCCTGGCGGCGGACCTGCAGCAGCGAGCCGTCGTCGCCGCACAGCCCGACGGCCGGCTGGCCGTGGCGGTTGATGCGCAGGACGATGTCCTTGTTGACCTTGCCGACGAGCACCATCTTCGCGACCTCGACGGTCGCTTCGTCGGAGACGCGCAGGCCGCTCACGAACTCGACGGGCATCTTCAGGCGCTCCATGTACGCCGTGATGTCCGGGCCGCCGCCGTGCACGACGACGGGGTTCATCCCGACGTACTTCAGCAGCACGATGTCGCGCGCGAAGTCGTCGACGAGCTCCGGATCGGTCATCGCGGCGCCGCCGTACTTGATGACGACGGTGCGGCCGTGGAACTCGCGGATGTACGGGAGCGCTTCGAGAAGGGTGCCGACGTCTCTCATAGGTGTCCTAGGTCGTGTACTCGGCGTTGATCGTCACGTACTCGTGCCCCAGGTCGGAGAAGAAGACCTCGGTCTCGGCGCCGTCGCCGGGCAGGTCGACCGCGTACTCGATCTCCTTGCCGGCCGCCGCCGCGTTCAGCGCCTCGACGTCGTAGGGCACGGCCGCGCCGCCGCGGCAGAGCGTGATGCCCTCGATCGCGATGTCGAGCGCGAGCGACGCTTGAGGGCGTTCCCGCCCGCCCATGGCCATCCCGACCGCTTGCGCGATGCGCCCCCAGTTGGGGTCGGCGCCGTGCAGCGCGGTCTTCACGAGCGGCGAGTTCGCGACGGCGCGCGCGCTGCGCTCGACGTCGTGCTGGTCGCCGCCGCGGACGACGACGCGGCCGATCCGCTCGGCGCCCTCGCCGTCGCGCACCATGAGGATCGCGAGCTGCCGCAGCAGCGCGTCGAGCGCCTCGCCGAGCTTCAGCTCGTCCTCGGACTCCGGCGCGACGTACACGCCGCTCGCGCCCGAGCACTGGAGGATCGCGGTGTCGTTCGTCGAGAGCTGGCCGTCGACGGAGATGCGGTCGAACGAGCGCTTGACGCACACGCCGAGCAGCAGATCGGCGGTCTCGGCCTCCAGGCGGGCGTCGGTCTGCACGAAGCAGAGCATCGTCGCGAAGGCCGGCTCGATCATGCCGGCGCCCTTGGCCTGGGCGCTGAGCCGGACGGTCCCCGACGGCAGGGTCACGGCGAGCGACGCGCGCTTGGGGAAGGCGTCGGTCGTCATGATCGCCTGGTTGAGCTCGACGTCGCCGCCGGCGTGCAGCGACCGCGCGGCCTGCGCGATCCCGGCCGCGACGCGATCGGCATCCAGCGGGACGCCGATGACGCCGGTCGAGCTCACCGCGACCTGGTCGGCCGGCACCCCGGCCGCCTCGGCGGCGGCGACCTGCATCGCGAGCGCGACGTTCATCCCGGCCTCGCCCGTCGCCGCGTTGGCGTTGGCGGAGTTCGCGACGACAGCGCGCAGCGCGTCCGTGCGGGCGTGGTCGCGAGTGACGAGGACGGGCGCGGCGAGCACGCCTGAGCGGGTGAAGCGCGCGGCGCTGACGGTGTCCGGGGCATCGCAGACGAGCAGGCCGACGTCCAGCACGCCCTCGGTCTTGATCGCCGCCGCGGCGGCGCCGGCGCGAAAGCCCGCGGGCAGCCCTTCGCCGAGCTCCCGCACATGTTCGGGGCACGGCACCCAGCGCGAGTCGAAGAACGGGCTCACGGCTCGATCCCCAGCGTCTCGGGGTGCCCGAACATGAGGTTGAGGTTCTGGACGGCCTGCGACGCGGCGCCCTTCCAGAGGTTGTCGATGACGGCGAACACGAAGACCTTGCCGGTGCGGGCGTCGGCGCGCGGCCAGATCGCGCAGACGTTCGTGTCGCGCACGTCGCGCACGCCCGGCGGCGCGCCGACGATCTCGACGAACGGACGGTCGGCGGCCCATCGCGCATACGCGTCGTCGAGGCGCTCCTGGGTCCAGGGCTGCGATGTCGTGACGTAGCAGGACACCATCTCCCCCTGGTCCAGCGGCACGAGGTGCGGCGTGAACGTCGTCGTCACGGGCGCGCCGAGCGCGGCGAGCTCCTGGTCGATCTCCGGCATGTGGCGATGCGCGCCGACGCCGTAGGGCACGAGGTTCTCGGTCACCGCGACGAAATGCGTCTTCGCCGACGGCGCCCTCCCGGCGCCCGAGACGCCGGACTTCGCGTCCACGACGACGTCGGCGATCGTCCCGCTGCGCGCGAGCGGGGCGAGCGCGAGCAGCGTCGCGGTCGGGTAGCAGCCGGGGTTCGCGACGAGGTCGGCTTGTGCGACCCGCTCGCCATAGACCTCGGGCAGGCCGTAGACGCCGGAGCCGAAGCGCGCGGGCGCGCCGTGCTCGCCGTACCAGCGCTCGTAGGTCGGCCGGTCGCGCAAGCGGAAGTCCGCGGAGAGGTCGACGACGCGCACGCCGCGCTCGAGGAGCGCGTCGACGACCGGCGCCGCCGCCCCGTGCGGGTAGGCGACGATGGCCGCGTCCGCGTCGCCGTGGACGTCGACGTCGAGCTCCTCGAGGACCGCGTCCACGCGATGATGCGGGTAGAGCTCGCTCAGCGGGCGTCCGGCGTCGCTGCGGCTCGTGACGGCCGAGAGCTCGAACGCGGGATGGCGGTGCACGAGCCGCGCCGCGATCGCACCCGCGTAGCCCGAGCCGCCCGCGACGAGGACGCGCGTCTCAGCCACGCAGCTCACCCCCGGGTGCGTCGGCCGGCGGCGCGGCCAGCCGATCAGCCACGCAGCTCACCCCCGAGATCCTTCGCCAGCCGCGCGACGATCTTCTCCCGGATCGGTGCGACGTCGGCGTCGGTCAGCGTGCGGTCCTTCGCGCGGAACGTCAGCGCGATCGCCAGCGACGTGCGACCCGCGGCGATCTGCTCGCCGCGGTAGACGTCGAAGACCTCCGCGCGTGCGAGCAGCTTGCCGCCCGCGCCGCGCACGACGTCGAGGACGGTCGCGGCGGGGACGCTCGCATCGACGACGATCGCGATGTCCTCGCGCAGCTCGGGGAAGGACGTGAGGTCCTCATAGCGCGGGGTCGTGTCGGCGCGCGCGATGACCGCGTCGAGGTCGATCTCGAACGCAGCGATCCCGGCGAGGTCCCAGTCCTGCGCGACGCGCGGGTGCACGTCGCCGACCCAGCCGACGACCTCCTCCCCCACGCGCACCTCCGCGCTGCGACCGGGATGCAGGAACGGCTGGGGCGTGCCGGCGAACGCCGCGTCGATCCGCAGCGTGCGCAGCAGCGCCTCGAGGTAGCCCTTCGCGGCGAAGACGTCGCCTGGCACGAGCGCGCCGAGCGCGTGGTGCTCGTGTGGGAGCGGCTCGCCGGTGGCGCGATACACGGCGCCGGACTCAAACAGGCCGGGCATCGCCTGCCCCCGAGCCGAGTTGTGCGCGGCGGCGCCCAGCAGCGAGCCGAGCAGCGTCGTGCGCAGCACCGACTGGTCGGCGCTCATCGGGTTCTCGATGACGACGCGCGCCCGGCGCGGGTCGCCGGCGGGCAGCCGCAAGCGGTCGTCGACCGCGGGCGCCTCGAAGCTCCAGCCGACGATCTCGAGCAGGCCGCGCCCGACGAGCGCGTCCTCGGCGCGCCGGCGCATCCGCTGGGCCGGCGTGAGGATGCCGACGGCGCCGCGGCGGCTCGGCAGCGTCGAGGGCAGCTGGTCGTTGACGCCGTGCAGCCGCGCGACCTCCTCGACGAGGTCCGCCTCGCGGGTGACGTCGTTGCGCCGCCAGTGCGGCACGGTGACGTCGAGCCCACCCTCGCGCTCGGCGGTCTGAAAGCCGAGCGCTCGCAGGTGCCGTGCGCTTTGCGCGCGAGCGATCTCGACGCCGAGCAGCCCGCTGACGCGCGCGTCGCGCAGCCCGATGACCTGTGCTGGCGGCCCCGCGCCACCCACGTCGATCGTGCCCGCGACCAGCCGCGCGCCGGTCAGCTCGAGCATCAGCCTCGTCGCCACGATCTGCGCCTCCATCGCCTGCTCGACGGACAGGCCCTTCTCGAAGCGCGCGCTCGCCTCCGAGCGCAGGCCGAGCTTCGTCGACGTCGCGTGGATGTTGGGCCCGTCCCAGCTCGCGACCTCCATGAGCACGCGCGTCGTGTCCGGCTGCACCTCCGAACGCATGCCGCCCATGACGCCGGCGATCGACGTCGGTCCTTCGTCGTCGGCGATGAGGACGACGTTCGAGTCCAGCGTGCGCGTCTGGCCGTCGAGCGTGACGACCTGCTCGCCGTCGGATGCGCGGCGCACGACGAGCCGCCGTCCCGCGATCCGGTCGAGGTCGAAGGCGTGCAGCGGCGAGCCCGTCAGCAGCATCGTGTAGTTCGTGATGTCGACGACGTTCGAGATCGGGCGCTGGCCCGCGGCGACGAGGCGGGCCTTCAGCCACATCGGCGACGGCCCGATCGTCACGTCCTCGAAGACGCGCGCGGTGAACCGCGGGCAGAGGTCGGTCGCCTCGACGACGACCTCGGCGCCGACGCCGTCGGCGCCCGCCTGAAGTGACCCCGGGTCGTCCGCCCACGGCGCGGCTGCGAGCGCGGCGCCGGTCGCGGCATGCACCTCGCGCGCCACGCCGTAGACGCCGAGGCAGTCCGGCCGGTTCGGCGTGATCTCGAGCTCGAGCACCTCGGTCGCGATCGGCAGGACGCCGTCGAGCGGCTGGCCGACCTCAAGGCCGTCGTCGGCCAGCACGATCGTCTCGTCGTGGTCGGAGCTGATCGCGAGCTCGTCCTCGGCGAGGATCATCCCGTCCGAGGCGACGCCGCGCAGCTTCGCCTTTCTCAGCTTGGTCCCATCAGGCATGATGGCACCGGGGCGCGCGATGGCGACCGTCTGACCGGCGGCCACGTTTGGTGCTCCACAGACGATCTGTGTCTCGGCGCCCTCCGCGATAAGCACGCGGCAGACCGTGAGCCGGTCAGCGTCGGGATGTGGTTCGGTGGAGATCACCCGCCCGACGACGAACGCGTCGAGGTTCGCAACCCCGTGATGGTGGATCCGATCGACCTCGGTCCCGGTCATCGCCAGCCGCTCGGCCAGCTCGACGGCACCAAGCCCGGGATCGCAGTACTCGGCGAGCCACTCCATCCCGACCCTCATCCGAACTGCTCCAAGAAGCGCACGTCGTTCTCGTAGTACAGCCGCAGGTCGGGGACCGAGTGCTTGAGCATCGCGATCCGCTCGATGCCCATGCCGAAGGCGAAGCCCTGGACGCGCTCGGGGTCATAGCCGTACTCGGCGACGTGCGCGAAGACGTTGGGGTCGAGCATCCCCGAGCCGAGGATCTCCAGCCACCGCGTCCCCTTGCACACCGTGCAGCGCGAGCCGTCGCGCAGGTGGCCGTCCTTGCAGTTGAAGCAGGAGACGTCGACCTCGACCGACGGCTCGGTGAAGGGGAAGAAGTGCGGTCGCAGCCTGACCTCGCGATCGGGGCCGAAGATCGCGCGGGCGAAGGCGAGCAGCGTCCCTTTGAGGTCGGCGAGCGTGATGTCCTCGTCGACGGCCAGTCCCTCGATCTGATGAAACTGCGGCGTGTGCGTGGCGTCGGAGTCGCGCCGGTAGACGCGCCCGGGGATGATGACATACAGCGGCGGCGGCTCGGCCTCCATCGCGCGGACCTGCATCGGCGAGGTGTGCGTGCGCAGGACGACGTCCTGCGCGACGTAGAACGTGTCCATGCGACCGCGCGCGGGATGCGTCGGCGCGTGGTTCAGCGCGTCGAAGTTGTAGTAGACGGTCTCGACCTCCGGACCCTCGGCGACCTTGAAGCCCAGGCCGAGGAAGACGTCCTCGATCTCGCGCCGCGTCGCGGTCAGCAGGTGCAGCCGCCCGACAGGCTGCGGCGGCGAGCCGGGCAGCGTGACATCGACGGCATCCGTCTGTAGCTTGGTCTCAAGCTCGCCGGCGGCGAGCTGCTCGCCGCGCTCGGAGATCATCGCCTCCAGCGCCTGGCGCGCCTGGTTGGCGGCCTTGCCGGTCGGCCCGCGCTGCTCGGGCGCCAGCTGCCCGACGCCGCGCAGGACGTTCGGCAGCTCGGCCTTGCGCCCGAGGTAGCGCACGCGCAGCTCCTCGAGCTCGGCGCTGGCGCAAGCGCCGGCGATCGCCGCCTCGGCTTCGGCGCGCAGCTCTGCGATGCGGTCGATCACATCTCCCCCCGGGTCAGCTCGTACAGGGCGACCGTAGCCGCCATCGCGGCGTTCAGCGACTCGCTCGCGATCGGGATCCGGGCCGTGCGGTCGCAGCCGGCGACGACCGCGGCCGGCAAGCCTGCCCGCTCGGCACCGACGACGAGCGTCGTCTCGCGGTCCGCCGGGCCGGTGAGCGGCGTGCCCGTGCCGGCGACGAGCGCGATCCGCTCGCCGGGCAGGTCATCCAGGCCGACGGCCCGTGCGACCGGGATGTCGAAGATCGCTCCCATCGAGGCGCGCACCGCCTTCGGCCCGAACGGATCCGCACAGCCCGGCCCGAGGACGACCGACCCCGCTCCGAACGCCAGGGCCGAGCGCAGGATCGCGCCGACGTTGCCGGGGTCGCCGACGCCGTGCAGGTAGACGCACAGCGGTCCCGCGGGTGCGCTCCAGCGCGCCTCGTAGACGCCGATCGTGCGCGAGCCCGAGCCCAGGCCGCTGACGCCGTCGAGCAGCGCCTGCTCGACGAGCTCGCCCTCGAGCTGGCTGCCCGCGGCGCACAGGAGGTGCACCGGCGCCCAGCCGGCGCGCGCGGCGGCCGCGACCAGATCCTCGCCCTCGGCGACGAAGCGCCCGCGCTCGTCGCGCTCGCGCCGCCGCGCGAGCTTGCGGATCTCCTTGAGCTTGTCGTTGTGGGGGCTGGTGATGATCATGAAATGAAAAAGGCGCCGTCCTGTGCAAGGAAGCGGCGCCCGGTGAGGTGGTTGCTGTCGGCTTGGTGCGGTTAGGCAGCCGACGCCTCGCGGGCGGCGTCGACAAATCGGGAGAACGTCTCCGGGTCGCGCACGGCGATGTCGGCGAGGACCTTGCGGTCCAGCTCGATGCCGGCGACCTGGAGGCCGTGGATGAAGGTGGCGTACGTCATGCCGTTCTGGCGAGCGGCGGCGTTGATGCGGGTGATCCACAGCCGCCGGAAGTCGCGCTTGCGGTTGCGCCGGTCGCGGTACGCGTACGCGTCCGCCTTCATCAGCGCTTCCTTGGCCCGCTTGTAGTTCGAGTTCGCCTCGCCGCGGAAGCCCTTCGTCCGCTCGAGGGTGGCGCGCCGCTTCTTGCGGGCGTGGACTGAACGCTTGACGCGGGTCACTTGCTCTTGGCTCCCAGCAGCTTCTTGACGCGCGGAGCATCGTGATCGCTGAGGATCAGCGGCCGGCTCATCGCGGTCTTCTTCTTCGGCGACTTCTTCTCGAGGATGTGGCTCGAGAACGGATGACGCGCCTTGACCTTGCCGTTGGCGGTCAGCTTGAAGCGCTTCTTGGCGCCGGAATGTGTCTTCATCTTGGGCATAGCGAGTGCGTCAGTATAGGACAGGTCCGCGCGCCGGCCGCGTCCCCGCCCGGTGGCGCTCCGATCTGATCGCCGCGCGGACCTGCTTGGACAGAGCCGTCGACACGGTCACGCCGGTGACCCGCCGCGGACACCCCGTGCGGGCCGCAACGGGGCGTGCGGCGCGCCCGCTCAGGCCGAGCGGGTCTGCGCGTCGCTTGGGTCGGTGACGGCGGCGCCGTTGGAGGCGCTCGCCTCGGCGGGCGCTGTGGCGCCGGCGTCGGGCGCGGTGGCCTCGGCGTCGGGCGCTGTCGCGTCGGGCGCGGCGGCCTCGCGCGGCCTCGGCCTCGGCCTCGGCGATCTCGGCCGCGGTCCCCGAGGCGATCTCGCCGCTCAGCACGGCCTTGGACGGGCCGAGCATCATCGTCATGTTGCGGCCGTCCTGCAGCGGGCGCTGCTCGACGACGGCGAGATCCACGAGCTCCTCGGCGAGGCGGTCGAGGATCATCACGCCGCGCTCGGGGTGCGTCACCTCGCGACCGCGGAACATGATCGTGATCTTGACCTTGTCCTTGTGGCGCAAGAAGCGCTCGACGTGGCCCTTCTTCGTCCTGTAGTCGTTCTCCGCGATCTTCGGCCGGAACTTGATCTCGCGGATCGTGATCTGCTGCTGGTGCTTGCGCGCCTGCTTGAGCTTCTGGGCCTGCTCGTACTTGTACTTCGAGTAGTCGAGCACCCGGCAGACGGGCGGACGTGCCTCGGGCGCGACCTCGACGAGGTCGAGATCGCGGTCCAGCGCATAGCGCAGCGCGGCATCGGTCTTCATGACGCCGACCTGGTCTCCGTGCTCGTCGATGAGACGAACCTCGGGAACGCGAATGCGCTCGTTGATCCGGGTCGAGTCCCGCTCGGGCGGGCGCCGGTCGAACCTGCGTGGGACCGGCACTAGCTTTTCGGTGCGCGCGTCAAGCGGTACGCAAGCGCTGCGTGAAGTTCTTTAGGTAAGTCAACCTGCCGCAGTATACGCCGGGGTCAAGCGGCACGCTGGGCAGATCGCTCCGAAAGCCGCTCGACGAGCGCCGCGACGGGCTCCGAACCCGTGTCGCCCTTGCCGTGCTCGCGGACCGCCACGCTCGCTGCATCGGCCTCGCGATCGCCGATGACGAGCATGTACGGGATCTTGCGCAGCTCCGCGTCGCGGATCTTCCGGCCGATCGACTCCGTGCGCTCGTCGACCTCCCCGCGCAGCCCTGCCGCCGCGAGCGCCTCGACGACCTCGATCGCCGCCGCGGCGTGGCGGTCGGAGATCGGCAGGACGATCGCCTGCACGGGCGTCAGCCACAGCGGGAACTCGCCGGCGTAGTGCTCGATGAGGATGCCGATGAAGCGCTCGAACGAGCCGAGCAGCGCGCGGTGGATCATGACCGGCCGGTGGTCGTCGTTGTCGGCGCCCGTGTAGCTCAGCTCGAAGCGATCGGGCATCGAGTAGTCGAGCTGGACCGTGCCGAGCTGCCATGAGCGGCCGATCGAGTCGGTCATGTGCAGGTCGATCTTCGGACCGTAGAACGCGCCGTCACCGGCGTTGATCTCATACGTCAGCCCGCGCTCGTCGAGGGCGCCCTGCAGCGCCGCCTCCGCGCGGTCCCACATCTCGTCGGTGCCGACCCGCTTCTCAGGCCGCGTCGACAGCTCCAGGCGCGGCTCGAAGCCGAACAGGTCATAGAGGAAGTAGCCGAAGTCCAGCGCGCCGATGACCTCCTCGCGCACCTGCTCCTCGGTGCAGAAGATGTGGGCGTCGTCCTGCGTGATGTGGCGGACGCGCATGAGCCCGTGCAGCGTCCCCGACGGCTCGTGACGGTGGACCAGCCCCTGCTCGGAGTAGCGGATCGGCAGGTCGCGATAGGAGCGCCGCTCGTTGGAGAACAGCTGAATGTGCGCCGGGCAGTTCATCGGCTTGAGGCCCATGGGGCGGTCCTCGACGTCCGTGAAGTACATGTGCTCGCGGTACGTGTCCCAGTGGCCGGACTGCTTGAAGAGATCTACGTCGTAAAGGATCGGCGTCCTCACCTCGCGGTAGCCCCGACGAACGTTCTCCGAGCGCCAGAGCTTCGACAGCTCGTTCCAGATCGCCATGCCGGCGGGCTGCCAGAACGGCGAGCCGGGCGAGAGGTCCGAGAACATGAAGAGGTCGAGCTCCCTGCCCAGCTTGCGGTGATCGCGCGCGCGGGCCTGCTCAAGGCGTTCGAGGTGCTGTGCGAGGTCGTCCTTCGAGAAGAACGCCGTGCCGTAGATGCGCGTGAGCTGCGTGCGGTTTGAGTCCCCGCGCCAGTACGCGCCGGCGACGGACAGCAGCTTGAGCGCCTTGATGCGCTTCGTGCCGGGGCCATGCGGCCCGCGGCAGAGGTCGGTGAACGGGCCGTTGGTGTAGAGGCTGACGGTCTCCAGCGGGTGGGCGGGATCGGCGGCGCTCACGAGATCCTCGATGAGCTCGACCTTGTAGTCCTGGCCCTCGCCGCGAAAGCGCTCGAGCGCCTCGGCCACCGTGACGTCCTCGCGGACGAACTGCTCGTCGGCGTTGACGTGCTGGCGCATCTTCTGCTCGATGCGGTCGAAGTCCGCGTCCGAGACCGTGACGCCCGCGGGGAACTCGAAGTCGTAGTAGAAGCCGTGCTCGATCGGCGGTCCGATCGAGATCTTGACCCCCGGATAGAGCTCCATGACCGCCGCCGCGAGGACGTGGGCCGCGTCGTGGCGGACGACGTCGAGCGCGCCGTCGGACTTGGGCGTGATGATCTCGAGCGGCTGGTTGGCTTGCAGCGGGCGCGCGAGGTCGCGCACCTCGCCGTTCTGGCGCACCGCGAGCGCCGCGCGCGCGAGCCCCGCGCCGATCGCGGCGGCCGCGTCGGCACCGGTCGCGCCGTCCTTGAGCTCGAGCTCGGTTCCATCGGGAAGGGTGACGTTCACGAGGCCATTGTCACATCACCGCCGCTCTGCTCGTATTCGTGGTCTGGCGGACGACCGACGCGGCGACGTCGAGCTACTCGCGCAAGGCTGTCCTCGCGCATGGCCGGGCGCACCGCGTTCGGCCTGAAACGAACAGAGGTTCGTTGCTGCTGCTAGCCTGCCCTGCCGGCGGTTCAGTTCAGCGTGCCTTTTTAGGCAGCGCGACCGCCCGCAACCAACCCGGCCCGTGTGCCGCGCGCCCGTCGCGTGACGCCTCGGTGGCCGATGAAGGACATGGCACACATGCGTCTCAGAATCCTGGGCGCCGTCTGCGCTTCGTGCGCTGCAGCGGCGCCCTCTCCCGCATTCGCGGCCGATCCCGAGCCCGTTCCGGGCACGGCGCCGCTGACGGCTCCGCTCGCCGCTTCCGCGGCCAAGTCGGCGATCCACACCACCGTCATGCGGCGGCTCGTCAACCGCCACGTCTACACGAAGCGGCGCCACACGCGCCTGCTCGGCGAGCGGCTCTCGCTGAAGGAGCGACGGACGCTGCGCGGCCGGCTGTTTCGCCTGCCCCCGGCCAGTGTGCGCAAGCGCACGACTGCCCTGCGCCGCGACATCCGCTCGCTGCGCAAGCGTCTGAACAACCGCTACGGCGGCGCGCCCAACGTGCCGATCCCGCGCCACCTCAAGGCGATCGCCTGGTGCGAGTCGCGCGGCAACCCGCGTGCCATCTCGGCCAGCGGGATGTATCGCGGCAAGTACCAGTTCTCGTTCGCCACATGGAGAACGGTCGGCGGCAAGGGCGATCCAGCCCAAGCCTCGGAGACCGAGCAGGATCGTCGCGCGGCGATGCTCTACCGGCGCGACGGTCCCGGCCAGTGGCCGGTCTGCGGCCGCTAGCAGGATGGGCGGGTCCGCGGGCCTGACCTGCGGACCCGCGCGAGGGGGTCTGGCGAAAAACGTCCACCATGTCGTCGTTTCTCGCCACACCCCCCGGGCATCGCCGCCCAAGACCGGAGATAGACCATGTGTCCCAGTCGCGGCTCCCACTAGCCTCCGACCGATGGACGCCGTCAGCTTTCGCGAGCAGTTCCCGGTCTGCGAGCGCCTGGCCTACCTCAACGCCGGCACCTGCGGTCCGCTGCCGGCGCCGGCCGTCGCGGTCCAGACCCGCGTGCTCGAGGAGTGCACCCGATCGGGTCGCGCCGGGATGTACTACGAGCAGTGCAAGGCGCTCGCCACGCAACGCCGCGCGGCCTACGGCGCGCTGCTGAACGCCGAGCCCGCCGACGTCGCGCTCACGACCTCCACGAGCGAGGGCATCGTGCGCGTCCTCGCCGGCATGGGGCTACAGCCCGGCGACGAGGTGCTGACCTGCGACGACGAGCACCCCGGCCTGCTCGGCCCGCTCGCCGCGGCGCGCGCCCAGCGCGGGATCGCCGTCCGGACGGTCCCGCTCGACGAGCTCGCCGGCGCGGTCTCCCCCGCGACGAAGCTCGTCGCCTGCTCGCATGTGAGCTGGATCGACGGGCGCCTCGCGCCCGACCTCTGCGGCCTCGACGTGCCGGTCCTGCTCGACGGCGCGCAGGGCGCCGGAGCCATCCCCGTCGACGTCGCCGCGCTCGGCTGCGACTTCTACGCCGCGTCCGGCCAGAAGTGGCTCTGCGGGCCGGTCGGCACCGGCCTGTTGTGGGTCGCCCCCGAGTGGGCCGAGCGGCTCGTCGCCTTCGCACCGACGTACGCGAACCTCGAGAACCCGGCCGCGGGCCTGGACGCCGTCGCGCTCGCGAGCGCGGCGCGCCACGACACACCCGCCCAGAGCCTCGAAGCCGCGGTCGCCGCGGCCGCGGCGTTCGTCCTGCTGGCGACGACCGGCTGGAACGAGGTGCACGAGCGGGCCGCGTCGCTCGCCGACACGCTCGCCGTGGCGCTGACGGCCCGCGGCCTCGAGGTCGCGCCGCGCAGCCGCACGACGCTCGTCTCCTGGAAGGACGCCGACCCGGAGGCGACGCTCGCACGCTGCACGGCCGCCGGGGTCGTCATCCGCGACCTCCCCGGCCGAGGCCTGCTGCGCGCGTCCGTCGGCGCGTGGAACGACGAGTCGGACCTGCAGCGCCTGCTCGCCGCGCTGTGACCCCGCGCCCCGACCCGCTCGCCGCGCCGTGACGGAGGCGCCCTTGGCGCGCCATGACGGCCGAGGCGACCCGGTGCGCGCTCCCGGGCACCGGGACGACGGAGGCGCCCCTTGGCGCATCCGCGCCATGACCACCGAGGCGACCCGGTGCGCGCTCCCGGGCGCGCCGTGACGACGTCGCCGCTGACCCGCCGAGCCCTCGCGGCGGCGCTCGCGGTCGCCGCGCGGCACGGCTTGCGCTGCGAGGCACCCCAAATCCTGCGCGACGCCAGCAACCTGCTCGTGCTGCTGCGACCCGCCCCGGTGGTCGCGCGCGTCACGACCGTGACGTCGACCTTCCGCCCCGGCGACGCCTGGCTCGCGCGCGAGGTCGCGATGGCGGGCTACCTCGCGGTGGCGGGCGCGCCGGTCGTGCCGCCGAGCGACGAGCTCCCGCCCGGCCCGCACGAGCACGACGGGCTCGTGCTGAGCTTCTGGCCGTACGTCGACGAAGGCGACAGGCCGCTGGACGCCGCCGAAGCCGGGCGACGCCTGCTGCGCTGCCACGACCTCCTGCGCGACTTCCCGGGCGTCCTCCCGCCGCTCGGCGTGCTCGACGAGGCCGATCGGATGCTCGCCGGACTGCGTGCCGACGCGACGCTCGACGCCGACGACGCCGCGCTGCTGCGACGTGCAGGCGACGACGTGCGCACGCGCATCGAGCGCCTCGCGCTGCCGATGCAGCCGATCCACGGCGACGCGCACCTGGACAACGTCATCAACGGACCCGACGGACCGCTGTGGAACGACTGGGAGGACTGCTTCCTCGGCCCGCGCGCATGGGACCTCGGCTGTCTTGTCGCGAGCGGCCGCGCCCTCGGCCGTGATCCCGCGCCGGGCGAGGCTGCCCTCGCCGGGTACGCAGCGCCATCCGACGACGAGGCGATCGACGTGTTCGTCGATGCGCGCCGCTACCAGGGCACCGCAGTCAGCATCGTCATGGCGCGCGAGCAGCCGGCGCCGCAGCGGCTCGCGCGCCGCGAGAGCCTGCTCGCGTGGTACCGCGAGCGCGGCTGACCGCGCCGCGCCGCGCGACGGGCGCCACCGCTTCGCCCGGCGCCGGGGCCGCTCGTCAGCTCGGAGACGAGCGCGGGCGGCGCGCCGGACGCGACGTCGGCGATCGTGACGTCCTCGAGTACCCGCCGCAGGCGCGCAAGTGCGGCGAGCGGGCCGCAGCGGACGCGTCGCGCGTCGTTGCGCCGGGTCGCGCGAACGCCCGGAAGGGGTGTGGGAAGAGTTCGCGAACCACATGGAGGAACACCAGGTGCCTCATCCGTCCACGCGATTGGCGATGATGCAGCGGCTGGCCGCCGGCTGGAGCATGTTCGGCTCGCCCATCCGGCGCCCGATCACGATCAATGACCCGACCCATGCGCTATCTCCCACCCCTTCGCTGGTGCGTCCTCGCGGTGGTGCTCGCGATGGCGCTCGCGCTGCCGAGCCTCTCCGGCGGCGCGCCGGCCACCAGCGACGGTCTCGCGGCGTACTTCGACCGCGCCGAAGGCGGCACCCCGCTGGACCTCTTCGGCGTGCGCTTCGGGCAGACGGCGAGCACCGACCTCACGCTCATCATCCGCACGCACGAGCCGTGGGAGACGTCGACGATCGACCCCCGGTTCGGCCGCACGCTGTGCGTCATGCTGCGCAACGACGAGCATGCCCTGCCCCAGGGCCGGCTGTGCGCGTATCCGAGCGAGACCGCGAAGTCCGGCCTCGCGCTGCGCTATACGGTGCTCGACCCCGCGACCGGCGCGCAGCGCGGGATCCGCGACCTGTCGCCCGTCGTCACGCGCCCGAGCAAGACGACGGTCCGCGTGTCGTTCGCGCCGTCGCTCCTGCGCCTCAAGCCCGGCCTCTACCACTGGACCGCGCGCAGCCAGTACCGCGACGATGCGACCTGCCCGCCGCCCGCCGGCTGCCAGGACGTGCTGCCCGACGCGGGCGAAGCCGACATGCAGGTGACGCTGTCGGTCTCACCCGAGGCCCGCCAGCGCTGCTTCGGCGCCGCCTCGCGCGACCGCCGCAGGCCGTGCCGCAACCCGAGTCTCACGCGCGCCGTCGTCCCGGCGCCGGACACCGCGGTGCTCACGCCGAACATCCCCTGCACGCCGCTCAAGCAGATCGGGCTCATCATCCCGTGCGAGTTCGGCGTCCCGGCCGCGGAGGCGCGCAACACGATCGCGCTCATCGGCGACAGCCACGCCGCGCACTGGCGCGCCGCTCTCGAGATCGTCTCCCAGCAGGTGAAATGGCGCGGCGTGTCGATCACGCGCTCGGGCTGCCCGCTGACCCGAGCCGTCGCGCGCCTCGAGCCGGCCAGCCGTCGCAGAGACTGCGTGCGCTGGAATCGGGAGGTCCCGCGCTGGCTGGCCGCGAACCCGAACATCAGCACGGTCTTCGTCGTCGCGCACTTCGACTCGAGCATCGTCCTCAAGGACCCGGCCAACCAGTTCTCGGCGAAGATGACGGGCTACGCGCGGGCGTGGCGCGCGCTGCCGAAGTCCGTCAAGCGGGTCATCGTCATCCGCGACACGCCGAAGTCCACGCCGGACACGCTGAACTGCGTCCGCGCGGCCATGGCGAAGCGCAAGAACGCCGGCACGACCTGCGCGCTGTCGCGCGGCGCGGCGCTGGACCGCGACGCCGCAGCCTCGGCGGCCGCGCGCGGCGCCTCAAAGCGCGTCAAGTCGATCGACATGACGTCGTTCTTCTGCAGCGCGAGGAACTGCTTCCCGGTCGTCGGCGGCGCGCTCGTCTACAAGGACATCTCGCACATCACGGATGTCTTCGCGTCATCGCTCGGGCCGTACCTGCTGCGCAAGGTCCGCGCGCTGAACGGCTACTGAGCCGGCACGACGCGCGCAGGCCGCGCTGAACGGCTACTGAGCCGGCACGACGCGCGCAGGCGCGCTGAACGGCTACTGAGCCGGCACGACGCGCGCAGGCGCCGCTGAACGGCTACTGAGCCGGCACGACGCGCGCAGGCCCGCTGAACGGCTACTGAGCCGGCACGACGCGCGCAGGGCGGCCCCCGCAGAGGCCTGGGCGTGGTGGCGCCGGCCCGGCGGGCCGGCCGGCCCGAAACCGGCCGGCGCGTTCGCGCCGCCCGGCGGGCCGGAAACCGTGCCCGGCGCGAGCTATTCGATGTTCTGCTGATACGTGTGGACGATGCGCTGCGTGCCACGGCGACATGTGACGCGGGCATCGATCTCGGTGGGGATCGACGCGCGCTTCTCGGTGCACCTGAAGCCGCGCACCTTCGACGTGCAGCGTCCGGCGAGGCGCGAGCCGTTCCTCGTGCGGCACTTGTAGTACGCGACGACGAAGCTCTTGCCGTAGGAGCAGGAGATGTTCGTGACGCGGATCTTGCCGGTGAAGTAGCCAGAACCCGGGTACTTCGGCGGCGTGCAGGTTCGCGACGCGGCCGATGCCGGGGCGCCGGTGACGGCGAGCGCCGTCAGCGCGATACCGGCAGACACCGCGAGGGTCGTGATGCGGTTGCTTCTGAGCTTGAAGGACATGCGTTCTCTTTCTCCGGGGATCGACGATCGCCTTTGCGCGTCCTCACGGCAGGCGTGTTCGCGGCGGTGCGCTCCGCCACGGTGGACCTCACAACCCGGGCGACGTCCAAACGACGCGGTCCCGGGCGGCGACGCCCAATCCTCGGGATGGTGGCAGACGCGGCGGCCACCGTCGCCGGTCGCAGACGACCCCGACCCACCTGCCGGCCCCGCCACGAGCCCGGTCGGACCGATGTCCGCCGCCGGTCTCGACGACGCCGCCTTGGGGCTCGCGCAGGAACAACCGCGTGGGTTTAGGTGCCGGATCGTGAACGCCAGGCGCCGCGCGAGCGCAGACGGGAGCCAGCCCGTCGAGCATCGCGGGTGGCGTATGGCGCCGCGAGACGGTGGCCGACAAGCAGCCATTCCTGCGCGGACCTTACATCCGCGACCCCGTCGCGACCGCCTGGCGGATCGTCCGCCCGAGCGAGCAGGTTCCGGCGGTCTAGCGGCCCAGCCACTCCAGCCAGCCGCCCACGACGATGAGGCTCGCGAGCGCCTCGTAGCCGCCGGCGGCGGGATGCGCCCCGTCCCCCGCCGCTGCCTCGGCCAGCCAGATCCCCGACGTGCGCAGCGGTTCGAGGACGTCTGTGTACGGCACGCCGCGAGCCGCGCAGACAGCGCCGAAGCGCTCCGACAGCCGGCCGATCCTCACCGTCTGCGCCGCGTCGCAGACCGGCGCCGGGCCGACGACGAACGCCCGCAGCGCCAGCGCCGCGGCCTCGTCGAGCATGCGACCGAGCGTCGCCGCCGAGACGTCCGCCGCGACGCGCTCCGCGCCGTCCTCGATCGTCGTGTCGTTGATGCCGGCCGCGAAGACGACGCGGCAGTCGGCGTCGTCGGCGAGGCGCGGCCGCGCCTCTTCAAGCCAGCGTCGCGCGACCTGCACCGACGTCTGTCGGCGCACGCCCAGCGGGTACGCCGTGAACGCGAGCCCGGCCGCCCAGCTCTCCGTGACGACGCGGCCGACCCAGCCGCGGCCGTCGGGGTCGCCGACGCCGGCGACGATCGAGTCGCCGAAGACGAGCACCCGCCGATCGACCTCGGGCGCGGTCACATCCGCAGCACAGGCCGGCGCAGCTCGCCGAGCGGGGCGTTCGCGCAGGCCGACAGCGCGAAGCCGATGGTGTCGCGCGTCCGGCGCGGGTCGATGATCCCGTCGTCCCACAGTCGGGCGGTCGCGTAGTAGGGATGGCCCTGTGTCTCGTACTGGGCGCGGATCTTGGCGCGCAGCGCCTCGGCCTCGGCGGGATCGCGATCCGGGCGCAGGGCGGCGAGGACGGTGGCCGCCTGCTCGCCGCCCATGACGGAGATCCGCGCGTTCGGCCACGTCCACAAGAAGCGGGGGTCGTACGCGCGGCCGCACATCCCGTAGTTGCCCGCGCCGTGCGAGCCGCCGACGATGACCGTGAGCTTCGGCACCCGCGCGCATGCGACGGCGGCGACCAGCTTTGCCCCGTCGCGCGCGATCCCGCCGGCTTCGGCCTCGCGCCCGACCATGAACCCCGTGATGTTCTGCAGGAAGAGCAGCGGCGTCCCCCGCTGGTCGCAGAGGCCGATGAAGTGCGCCGCCTTGCGGGCGCTGTCGCCGAACAGCGCGCCCTGGTTGGCGAGGATCCCCACAGGGTGGCCGTGGACGTGCGCGAACCCGCAGACGATCGAGCGCGCGTAGAGCGCCTTGAACTCGTGCCAGCGCGATCCGTCGACGATCCGCGCGACGATCTCGCGCGGGTCATAGCCGGTGCGCGCGCCGATCGGGACCGCGCCGAGCAGCTCGGCCGGGTCGACGACCGGGTCCTCGCTATCCCGTCGCTCCCACGGCGCGGGCGCGCGCGGGCCGAGCGTCGCGACGCTCGAGCGCACGATCTGAAGCGCCTGCGCGTCGTCGTCCGCGAGGTGGTCGACGACGCCCGAGCGGCGGGCGTGCAGGTCTCCCCCGCCGAGCTCCTCGGCCGTGACCTCCTCGCCCGTCGCGGCCTTCACGAGCGGCGGCCCGCCGAGGAAGATCGTGCCTTGGTCGCGGACGATCACCGTCTCGTCGCTCATCGCCGGGACGTACGCGCCGCCGGCCGTGCATGAGCCCATCACGGCGGCGATCTGGGCGATGCCGGCGGCGGACATCGTCGCCTGGTTGAAGAAGATCCGGCCGAAGTGCTCGCGGTCGGGGAAGATCTCGTCCTGCAGCGGCAGGTACGCGCCGCCCGAGTCGACGAGGTAGATGCACGGCAGCCGGTTGTGCAGTGCGATCTCCTGTGCGCGCAGGTGCTTCTTGACCGACAGCGGGAAGTACGCGCCGCCCTTCACGGTCGCGTCGTTGGCGACCACCACGACCTCGCGCCCGTGCACGCGCCCGACGCCGGCGACGATCCCGGCGCCCGGCGCGTCGCCGTCGTAGAGCCCGTGCGCCGCGAGCGGCGAGAGCTCCAGGAACGCCGCCCCGAAGTCCAGCAGCTGCTCGACGCGCTCGCGGGCGAGCAGCTTGCCGCGGGCCGTGTGGCGCTCGGCGGCCTGCGGGCCACCGCCGGCGCGGGCGCGGGCGAGCTCGGCGTCGAGGTCGTCGAGCAGCGCGCGGTGGGCGGCCTCGTTGGCCGCGAAGGTCTTGCCGCCGGGGCGGACCTTCGTGGCGAGCACGACGCTCATGACGGCCCGGGCGCCGCGCAGGACGCGGAGCCTTCGCCGCCGGAGCCCTGGTCGCCGGCGGACACGGGGCGGGTCCCGCTTCCGCGCGGCTGCCAGTCGATCGGACCGGCGACGAGCGTGTGTGAGGTCAGCCGCCGGCCGAGCGCGCGCTGCACGTCGCGCGCGACGTCGACGACGGCGCCGAGATCGACGCCGGTGGCGATGCCCATCTCGTGCAGCATCCCGACGAGGTCCTCGGTCGCGATGTTGCCCGTGGAACCGGGCGGTACGGGGCAGCCGCCGAGCTCGCCGACGCTCGATTCGAACGACGCGCACCCCGCTTGCAGCGCGGCCAGCACGTTCGCGAGACCCTGGCCGCGGGTGTTGTGGAAGTGCGCGGTGAGCTCGACCTCTGCGCCGAGCGTCTCGCGCGCCGCCGCGAAGTGCGACGCGACCTGCAGCGGGTTGGCCATCCCGGTCGTGTCGCCGAAGGCGATCTCCTGCGCGCCCGCGGCGGCGAGCCGGCGCGCGATGTCGAGCACGCGCTCGCGCGCGACGGGACCCTCGTACGGGCAGCCGAAGCTCGTCGAGATGACCGCCTCGACGCGCAGGCCCGCCTCACGCGCGCGGCGGATGACCCGCTCCAGGCTGTGAAGCGACGCGGCGATCGAGCGGTTGACGTTGCGCGCGTTGTGCGTCTCGGAGGCCGAGACGAAGACGCCGACCTCGTCGAAGCGCTCGCGCAGCTCGAGCGCGTGATCCAGGCCGCGCGAGTTCGGAACGAGCACGCTACGCGCGACGCCGTCCGGGACGTCGATCTGCGTCAGGACCTCGCGCGCGTCGGCGAGCTGCGGGATGACGTCCGGGCGCACGAAGCTCGTGATCTCGATGCGCCGCAGCCCGGTCCGGGCAAGGCGGTCGATCAGGGCGACCTTGTCGGCGGTCGCCATGGTCTCGGGCTCGTTCTGCAAGCCGTCGCGCGGCCCGACCTCGCGGAGCTTCACCTCGGCCGGCAGCACGCTCACGCGCCCAGCCCGCGGGCGATCACCATCTGCTGGATCTCGTCGGTGCCCTCGCCGATCGTGAGGATCTTCGCGTCGCGGTACATGCGGCAGACCGGGTACTCCTCGATGTAGCCGTAGCCGCCGTGGATCTGCACGGCCTCGTCGGCGCAGCGCACGGCGAGGCGGCCCGTCTTGAGCTTCGCCTGCGCGGCGGCCAGGCCGAACGGGCGCCCGGCGTCCTTCAGCAGCGCCGCGCGGTAGACGAGCAGGCGCGAGGCCTCGATCTCGGTCGCCATGTCGGCCAGCTTGACCTGGATCGTCTGGAACTTCGAGATCGGCTGGCCGAACGCGCGCCGCTGCTTGGCGTACGCGAGCGCCTGGTCCAGCGCGCCCTGCGCGAGGCCGAGGCCCATCGCCGCCACCCCGATGCGCCCGATCTCGAGCACGCGCAGGAACTGGGCGAGCCCGCGGCCGGGGATCCCGAGGAGGCTGTCCTTCCGGACGCGGCAGTCGGTGAACGTCAGCGGCCGCGTGTCGGACGCGTGCCAGCCCATCTTGCGGTACGGCTCGCCCTGCTCGTAGCCGGGCGTGCCGTTGGGGACGAGGAAGTTCGTGATCTGACGGTCGCCGGTCAGCGCCGTGATCGTCACGAGCCCGGAGATGTCGGTGCCGGCGTTCGTGATGAACTGCTTGGCGCCGTCGATGACCCAGTCGTCGCCGTCGCGGCGCGCGCGGGTCTTCGTGTTCGCCGCGTCCGATCCGCCCTCGGCCTCGGTGAGCCCGAACGCCCCGAGGATCTCGCCGGCGCACAGCCGCGGCATCCACTCGCGGCGCTGGTCCTCCGTGCCGTAGAGGTAGACGGGCTGCGTCCCGAGCGAGGTGTGTGCGCAGAGCGTGATCGCGACCGACGAGTCGACGCGCGAGAGCTCCTCGACGGTCAGCGCGTACGCGAGCGTGTCGCCGCCGCCGCCGCCGTACTCCTCCGGGAACGGGATGCCCATGAGGTTCAGGGCCGCGAGCTTCGCGATGATGTCGTACGGCACGGCGTGCGTGCGATCGAGCTCGCCCGCGACGGGTGCGACCTCACCGTCGGCGAACTCGCGGACCGTGCGCTGCAGCAGCTCGTGATGGTCGGAGAGGTCGAGATTCATCGGAAAGCAGTATGAACGGCCGTTCAGTATGCCGCAACATCTTGGCTCTAGCAGCGGTTATGCTGCCGCTGCCATGGTAGTGAACGAACGCTCACCCACAGGCGTCACCGCGGAGCGTATCCATGATGCGGCGCTGACGCTGTTCAACGACCGCGGCTACACGGGTACGACCGTCCGCGAGCTCGCCGACGCCTGCCGTCTTACCCCCGGCGCCATCTACAACCACTACGCCTCCAAGGAGGCGCTGCTGTTCGCGATCGTCGACCGCGTCCACGACCTCGCCGACGGCGTGCTGTCGGAGACCTTGCGCGGCGCGGGCAGCGACCCGCCGGCTCAGCTCGAAACGCTCGCTGCCGCCTTCACCGCCTTTCACATCGCGCGGCCGCGCGAAACGCGCGTCGCCAACCGCGACTACATCTACCTGCCGCGCGCCCAGCGCGACAGCGTCGTGCGCCGTCGCAGGCGCGTCCGCGCCCTGTTCGCCGACGTGCTGCGCGAGGGCGAGCGGCGCGGAGCCTTCGCGTTCGGCGAGCTCGGGTCCGAGGACGCGATCGAGGCGGCGAGCATGGCGATCCTCAACATGGTCGTGCTCGTCGCCGAGTGGTTTGACCCGAAGGGCCCGCGCAGCGCGCCGGAGACCGCCGCGCTGCACGGTCGTCTCGCGCTGCGGATCGCGCGCGGCGGCGGACCCTCACCCCTCGCCGAAGCGCTGCTGCATCCAGGCGACGGCGAACCGGGTTAGCTCGGCGGCCTCGAGAAGGTGGCAGTCGCCCTCGCCGACGCGGCCTCGCACCCCGGCCCCGGCGGCAAGCGCGGCGCGCCCGACGATCGCGAAGCCGTCCTCGTCGTGGCCGAGCTCCTCGTAGGGCAGCGCCCCGGGATCCGAGGTGTCGATGTCTGTGTAGGTCCGCTTCACGACCTCGCCGGCTTCGGCGACGAGGACGTCGAACGTGACCCGGCGCTTGCGGGCCACGCGAGCGATCGCCTCGGCGTGATGCAGCAGCGTGATCGTCTCCAGGGGCGCTCCCAGCATGAGCACCTGGCCGCCCGACTCGACGAGCCGGGCGAATGGGCTCTGCGCGCCGTACGCGTCGTCGTCGGGCTGGGTCCGACACAGCCACGCCGCCCGCGCGCCGACCGCGACGACGCTCGCTTCGGGGTTGGCGCTGCGCTGCGCACCCGGCCACGTGCGCACGCGCTCCGGAATGCGCCCGTAGCCGGGGTCCACCTCGGCGGTCGCGATGTCGAACACCGGCGGGTCGGCCAGGTACGCGTCGCGATGCTCGGCCGGCCGGTCCTCGGCGTGGTAGACGTGGTCCGCCCACGAGGCGTAGGCCATGAGCGTGCCCTGTGGCCCGAGGACGTCGAGCAGCGCGCGCACGACCGTCTCCGAGCCGCCGATCACCCAGCCGAGCGCGCTCATCCGCGTGTGCACCATCGCGATCGCGCCCTCGCGCAGCCCGAGGTCCCGCAGCTGTGTCGTGAGCTGCGCGTATCCGATGGCTTGAGGAGCCGAGCCCATGCCGTCGGACCGTACCTCCGCGCCACGTTCCCGCGAACCCGAGGATCGCAGCGTAGTCGCCGAGCGCGGCGGCGCGACGCGCGCGCGGCGGTTCGGCGCCCCGCGGGCGGCGAGCATCACAGCCCGCAGCGGGGCGATGCGCGACGGGCGCACGCAGGCGGTCCGCGACGCCGCCGAGCCGCCGCGCGCGCCGCTATCCTCGCGGCCATGACGCAGACCGACGACGATCCGATCCGCGAGCTGCTAGCGGGCCTGACGCCCGCGCTCTTCATGGGCAACCCGGCGGGCACCGTGGTCATCATGGAGAGCAAGGTCGTCGACGCCGGCGGCGATCCCGACGAGGTGCTCGAATGGGTTCGCGCCCACGGCGGCCACCCGGACAAGTCGTTCGCCGTCAGCACCCGCCGCGGCCGCGGACCGACGCTGAAGCCCCGCGAGGCTCCCAAGCCGTACTACGTCATCCCCGAGGACGCGCTGAAGTAGTGGCTCGGCGCCACCTCCCGGTGGCGTGCGCCGGACCTTCGTTGCACCGCCGCGCCCCGCGCCGGGGTAGCGTCCGTAGCCAACCGGAAGGGGCGCCCGCCGCTCAGCGCGCGGGCGGGGGTCCGTCGAGGATGCCCCCGACGGTATTCCCCAGGCCCTCGATGATCTCGCCGACAACCGTCCCCACCTCGCCCACGACCTCGCCGAGCCCCTGCACGAGCGCCTGCGTGCGCTCCCTCGCGTTCGCCGGCGGCGTCGCGGGCGCCGGTGGAGGAGGCCGCGACGGGGGCGGCGGAGGGGGCAACGGCGAAGGCGGGGGCGGGGGCGGAGGCGGCGGCGGCGGAGGGGGAGGCGGAGGCGGAGGCGCGACCGGCAGCGCGGGCCGCGGAGCGGCCGGGGGCGGTGGTGCGGCCACGACCGGCACCGGCTCGGCCGCGACGAGGGTCGGCGGGGCGATGCGGACAGCGTCACGCTCGCGCGGCGCCACCGCGGCGACCTCCTGCAGCGGCGAGATCTCCGGTCCAGTCACGAGCTGGCCCAGCGCGCCGAGGCCGCCGAGCCCGCCGGCGCCGACAACGACCACCACGAACGCTGCGACGATCGCGAGCGGGACGAGCGCGGCGGCCGTCCCGGCCCGCAGAAGCTGGCGCAGCCATGCGCCCACGAGGTCCATGGCGTCGATGATAGGTCGCCGCGACCCCCGCGGACAGGGGCAACCGTGACCTCGCGACGGCGCTCGATCGCTCGCACGCTGCAGATCGCGCTGCTCGGGCTGACCATCGGCCTCGCCGTCATCGGCGCCGTCGGGATCGCCGCGCTCTTCAACGCCCGCCAGGACTACGAGGACAGCCTGACGCAGACGACCGTGCTCGAGGTCGCCGCGGCGAACCTCCTGTCGGCGGCGATCGCGCTCGAGGCCAACCTGACACGGCCCGAGACGCCCGCCACGGCGCGGTTCGTCGCACGCACCGCGCGCGCGCTCGACGGCGACGCCGCGCGCGTGCGATCGCTCGCGATCGGCGACGTGCGAAGCCGCGCGAGCACGGGCGCAATCGCGCCGGCACAGCGCGCGGCGCGGGTGCTCGCGCGGCTGCCGGCGCGCGCCTCGACGCGAGCGAAGACCCTCGAGCGCCTGCCGGCGGTGCGCACCGCCGCAGGGCGGATCGCGGCCCGCCAGAGCGTGCTTCGCGCCGCCGCACGCGACGATGCGCGCCGCCGCACGCGCTCCGCGCTCATCGCGATCGCGCTGGGCGCGGGCTTCGCGCTCGTCGCGGTGCTCGCTCTCCTCACGCTGCTCATCCGCACGATGCGCCGCCCGCTCGACGACCTCGTCGACGCGACGCGCAAGATGGCCGGCGGCGACCTCGCCGTGCGGGTCGATGCCGATGGCCCGGAGGAGCTCGCGACGCTCGGCGAGTCGTTCAACGTCATGAGCGCCGATCTCGCGGTCGCGGGCGCGCGCGTCGAGTCCCAGCGCCAGCGCCTCGCCACGACGATCGAGAGCCTCGGCGACGGCCTCATCATCTGCGACGCGCAGGACGTCATCGTCGCGATGAACCCGCGCGCGAGCCAGCTCGTCGGGCAGCTGCGCACGGGCGAGCGGGCGCACGGGGGCGCGAGCCCGCTGCCGGCGCGCGACGCCGCACTCGCCGGCGAGGTGAACGTCGAGCACCGCGGCGTCGCGATCGCGGTCACCGCGGCGCGTCTCGCCGGACCCGACGGCGGCATCGTCTGGACACTGCGCGACATCACCGAGCGCGCGCGCCTCGAGCAGGCCAAGAGCGACTTCGTCGCGACCGCCTCGCACGAGCTGCGCAGCCCGCTGACCTCGATCAAGGGCTTCATCGAGCTTCTGCAGTCGACCGAGAACGACAATCTCACGCCGCGCCAGCTCGACTTCATCCAGATCGCCCTGCAGTCGACCGACCGGCTCGTCGACCTTGTCAACGACCTCCTCGACGTCGCGCGCATCGAGTCCGGTCAGTTCGAGATCTCGCCGCGCAGCTGCGACCTGCGAAGCACCGTCGAGGAGGTCGCGGCGCTCATGGCGCCGCGCGTCGACGAGAAGCACCAGCGCCTCGAGGTCCAGATCGCCGAGCCGCGGCCGCCGGCGCTCGCCGACCCCGCCCGCGTGCGGCAGATCATCACGAACCTCCTCACGAACGCCCACCTCTACACCGGCGAGCACGGCACGATCACGCTGCGTCTCAGCGGCGACGCGCGCTCCACGCAGATCGCCGTGAGCGACTCCGGCCGCGGGATGGCGCCGGAGGACGTCCGGCGGATCTTCGACCGCTTCTACCGCGGATCTTCGGACGAGCGCCGCAGCCCCGGCACCGGCCTCGGCCTGCCGATCGTCAAGTCGCTCGTCGATCTGCACGGCGGGACGATCGACGTGCGCAGCCAAGTCGGCGTTGGGACCACGTTCGACATCTCGCTCCCCGCCGCCCCCGGCGCCGCACCCGCCGCCCCGGCGAGCGGCCCGCGGCTCGCGGCGCGCCGCGTCCTCATCGTCGACGACGAGCCGCCGCTCGCCGCGCTCATCGCCCAGCAGCTCGAGCCGCTCGGCGTGCAGAGCGTCCAGGTGCATTCGGGAGCCGCCGCCCTCGAGCGGTTGCGCGCCGAGCACTTCGACGCGATGACGCTCGACGTGCTCATGCCCGGCATGAACGGCTTCGACGTGCTCGAAGCCGTGCGCGCCGACGCGAAGCTGCGCGACCTGCCGGTGATCTTCGTCTCGGTCTCCTCGACGCTCACCCAGCTCGACGGCGAGTGGGCCGTCGCGAAGCCGATCGACCGCCGGCGGCTCAGCGACGTCCTGCAGTCCGCGATCCAGGCGAAGCGCACGCGCGTGCTCGTCGTCGCGCCGGAGTCCGTGCGTCAGGAGATCGCGCCGTCGCTCGCCGGCCTGGGCATCGAGCATCGCTGGGAGAACACCGCGCAGGGCGCCGCCCGCGCCGGCGCCGAGCAGCTCTTCGAGGTCGCGCTCGTGCACGCGAGCATGAGCGACTCGCTGACGCTGCTCGAGGGCGCGGCGCTGCGCGGGCGCCGCGGCGGACGCTCGCTCATCCTGTTCTCGACCGGCGCCGGCGCGCAGGGCTTGGCGAGCGGCGTGGGGATGCCCGTCTTCCCTCTGCCGCAGGCGGTCGACGCGCTGCGCGCGGCGCTTGGAAGCGAGACGCGCGTTCCCGGGGCAAGATGAGAGGTGTGCCCTCCGACGAGCAGCTGCGCGACCGCATCGACGAGCTCGAAGCCGAGCTGGCCCGGCGCGCCGACGAGGCGACCGACAAGGAGCTTCAGCTGCAGCGCTACGCCGCCGACCTGCGCGAGACGTTCATCGAGGAGCGCACGCGCTCCGACGAGCTGCATCGCTCCTACATGCTCACCGTGCGGGCGCTCGCGAGCGCTGTCGAAGCGCGCGATGCCTACACCGGCAAGCACGCCGAGCGCGTCGCCGCCTACGGGCTCGCGCTCGCCGAGGTCTATGGGCTGCGCCTCGGCGACGAGCCGCAGATCGAGTTCGGGTTCCTGCTGCACGACGTCGGCAAGGTGGCCGTGCCCGACGCGATCCTCTTCAAGCCGGGTCCGCTGACCGCGGCCGAGCGGATCGTCATGCAGCAGCATCCCGTCACGGGCTCGGAGATCGTGCGCGAGATCGAGTTCCTCGGCGCGGCGCGCGAGGTCATCCGCTCGCACCACGAGCGCTGGGACGGCAGCGGGTACCCCGACGCGCTCGCCGGCGACGCGATCCCGGTCGCCGCACGCGTGTTCGCCGTCGCCGACACGCTCGACGCGGTGACGACGCGGCGCCCCTACCGCGAGCCCTCGACGCTCCAAGAGGCCCGCCGGATCATCGACGCCGGCAACGGCTCGCACTTCGATCCCGAGGCGATCGTCGCGTTTCGCGCACTGCCGGACGCGGCGATCCAGGAGATCCGGGAGCGCATCGGATGAGCATCCGCGGCGCGGTCCTCATCGTCGACGACGACCCGTTCATCCGCAAGCTCATCGTCACGACGCTCGAGGGCGTCGCGGAGTTCGAGCTGCACGAGGCCAGCGACGGCGAGGAGGCGGTGCAGGCGGCAGCCGTGCGATCTCCGCGGCTCGTGTTCCTCGACATCGACATGCCGCGGGTGGACGGCATCGAGGCCTGCCGGCGGATGCGCGGGCAGCCGGGGATGGCGGGCTCCAAGATCGTCATGCTCACCGCGACCGTCGCGGATTCGGCGCGCGTGCGCGCCCGCGAGGCCGGCGCGGACTTCTTCTTGACGAAGCCGTTCAGCCCGCTCGAGCTGCTGCGGCTCGTGGCCGAGCTGTAGTCAGCCGGCGGGCCGGCGCATGTCGGCGTCGGTCGTCTGCATGCGGGCGTCGACGCGCAGGTTGCGCGTGCGCAGCAGCTCGGGCAGGACCGACTCGACGACCTCCGACGCGCGCTGGATCGCCTGCCACGCGTTGCCGGCGGGCAGCTCGATCCACGACAGCTTGAGCTCGCAGACGTCGGTCTGCAGCGCGAGGTCGGCCGCGGGCAGCTCGGCGATCGGGCGGGCCTCGGCGGACTCGCCCTCGCGGATGATCCAGTCGTCGAACGCGCTCTTCGCGCGCATGCACCAGCGCATCTCGCCGGGCACGGTCAGGTTGACCTCGAAGGTGATCGGCGGGGCGCTAGCCATCGTGGCGAAGAGGCTAGTACGGTGCGCGCCATGACGCTCGACGAGGCGCTGCTCACGCTCAACGACCGCCTCGGCCACGAGGTCACCGCCTGGATCGAGGTGAGCCACGACAAGCCGCTGCTCATCGCCAGCGGCCACCTCGAGAACTGGCACCTCGACATCGCCGACGACGCGCCGGCGGCGGGCTCGTCGCACTTCGATCTCTACGGGCACTACTCGCTCGGCGACACCCGCTTCGACCTCTCCGATGCGCCGGTCGAGTCGGTCGCCGAACGCGACCACGGGCTGACGTTCCGGCTGCAGGGCGGCGCGCGGCTCGTCGTGACGTGGAAGCCGATCCTCCCGCCCGACGACCTCGTGTAGCCCGCTCGCCGGGGCTCCGCGGGAAGCGGGGTGTGAGGCTCAGGCGTGGACGGACGCGAGGAACGCGCTGATGTGCCCGGCCAGCAGCGTCGTCTCATCGTCGTCGAACGTCTCAAGTCGCGTGCGCAGCGGGCGCAGCGAGATGGACGCGTTATGCACGTAGCGCGCCATGCCGGCCGAGAAGCTGCGCTCGACCAGGATGAGCTCCTTGGGCCCGAGCGTGTCGGGGAGCAACGGCATGTCGTGGTCCTCGACGATGTCCCCGACGGCGGTCGCGCCGTCCGGTAGCTGCGCATCGGCGTCCGCCGCGAGCTCCGCGAGATCGCCGCGCAGCGCCCGCATCCGGTCGGTCTGTGCGTTCGCGACGGCCCGCGCGTCCTTCGTCTCCTCGTCGTCGAGATCCGGCGGCTTGCCGAACGCCTCGGCCGCCTCGGCGAGCCACCTGAGGTGATGCTGCATGTGCGCGTCGAGCGCGAACAGCGCCGTGAGCGCCCCGCTGCACTCGCCCAGCGTGGCCGCGGCCTGGTCGGCGGGGATCGTGAAGCGGACGGTCGCCATCGGCTCGACCCTAGCGGGCGGGGTCGCCGCGTCGTCGGCCGGCCTCGGGGTTGGCGCGCTCAGCGCTTGATCCGCACGCGTGCGCCGGCGCGGGTGCCCCGGATCGTCGCGGTGAGGTCGATCTCCGCGCGTCCCTGACGCACGCGCCTGGCGATGATCCGGCGCGTGGGCGCGCTCATCGTGAGCGCTGCGCGGCGCGCTCGCCGGCCGGCGATCGTGAGACGAGCGGCTCGCAGCCGCACATGCAGCTGCCGGCCGTTCGCGCGCAGCCGGCCCGTCACGGTCATCCGTCCTGTGACGTTCGTCGCGATCTGTCGGACCGACAGCCGGCCCGTCAGCAGGACGCGCTGCGGCGTGCTGGCCCGCAGCGACACGAACGCAGCGCAGCCGTCGAGCGTGCGGTGCGGCGCTTGCGGGCAGCGATCGGCAGGCGACGCCACGCCGTCGCCGTCCGCGTCGCCCGGAGCGGGCGCGCCGGGTGGTGGCGGCGGGGCTGGCGGTGGCGGTGCCGGCGGCGGCGGCCCGGCCGCCGGGCACGCGCTGGCCGCGCCGTCGACGATGCGGGAGACCGCGCCCGAGAGCTGCGCGACGTAGATGCGACCGCAGGCGTCCTCGCCGAACGCGACGAGGGTGAAGTCCGTGACGTCGATGCCGGTCGACGCGTCGCCGGCTCCGGTACTCGGCACGATCGAGCGGATCTCCCCCACGCAGTAGTCCGCGTAGACGTAGCGGCCGAGCAGGCTCGGCAGGCCCGGGTCGCGGACGACATAGCCGCCCGTGATCGACTGGCAGCCCGTCCGGTCGTACTGGAAGACCGGCGGCACATGGCCAGGAGGGATGCATGGCGGGCTCGTCCCGTCGTTTGGCAGCAGCCCTTCGAAGCACTTCCAGCCGAAGTTCGCGCCGCGTCCCGCGGTCGCGGAGTAGTTGACCTCCTCGGCGTCGTCCTGGCCGACGTCGCCGATCAGCAGGTCGCCGTTCGCGCGATCGAACGAGAAGCGATACGGGTTGCGCAGGCCGTAGGCGTAGATCTCGCCGCGGGCGTCGCTGCGTCCTGCGAACGGGTTGTCGGGCGGGATCGCGTACCCGCCCGCGGCGCGCGGCGAGATCCGCAGGAGCTTGCCCAAAAGCGCCGTGCTCTGCTCGTCGGCGGTGCCGGGACGGATGAGCGTCTGGCCGTTGTCGTCGGGGTCGTCGCTGCCGCCCCCGTCGCCCGTCGAGATGTAGAGCATCCCGTCGGGCCCGAAGTGCAGGTCCCCGCCGTTGTGGTTGCTGCGCGAGCTGTGCTCGATCCTCAGCACGAGCGTGCGCGCGGGCAGTGCCACATCGGGGTTGCTCGAACGCTGCCAGAGGTCGACGCGGATGTCGCCGCCCGCGTCCGTGGAGTACGTGTACGCGCGACCAGACACCGCGTAGTCGGGCGCGAACGCCATCGCGAGCAGCCCGCGCTCGCCGGCGGTCGAGAGCTCCCCGGCCCCGATCGTGAGAAACGGCGTCGCCAACGTGGCGCCGTCCTTGACGACCCGGATCGCGCCCCCGCGCTCGACGACGAACAACCGCGACGCGTCGCCCGGCGGCGCGGCGACGTGGATCGGCGACGTGAACGAGCCGACCGGCTGCAGGCTCAGCGCCTGCGCGGTCGCGGGCAGGAGCAGAGCGAAGATGAGAGCCGCAAGCGCGCGCATTCGCTGAATGGTGACTATGCCACCGGCGCGGGCGCGCCGGACACCGGGTACTCGGCGTCCTCGGCGAGCTCGTCGAAGTCGTCCGCGCGTGTCTCGTCGCCGGCGTCCCCGACGCCGGCGCGTCGCAGCACGAGCGTCAGCGACAGCGTCACGACGAGGTTGGCCGCGAGCGCGAAGATGCCCGTGTAGGCGTTGATCGTCGTCCCGAAGAGCTCGAGCGGATAGGTCGGAGCGAAGTCCTGCGACGCGGCCATGAGCGTGCCGAGCACCATGCCCACCGCCCAGCCGGCGACGAGCGCGAAGCGGTGCAGCCAGCGCGTGTAGAGCCCGATGACGATCGACGGCAGGGTCTGGAGGATCCACACGCCGCCGAGCAGCTGCAGCTCGATCGCGTACTTCGTCGGCAGCGCGACGATGATGACGAGCGCCCCGACCTTCACGAGCAGCGAGACGATCTTCGCCACGCGCGCCTCGTCGGCGTGCGTCGCGTCAGGTCGCAGGTAGGCCTTGTAGATCGATCGCGTGAAGAGGTTCGCCGCGGCGATCGACATGACCGCGGCCGGCACCAGCGCGCCGATCGCGATCGCGGCGAACGCGAACCCGACGAACCACGACGGAAAGACGTTGAGGAACAGGTCGGGAACCGCGAAGTTCGGGTCGCTCGGGTCGATCCCGCGCGCGATCGCCATGTAGCCCAGCAGTGCGATGAGGCCCAGCAGGAACGTGTAGGCCGGCAGCAGCGCGGCGTTGCGGCGGACGGTCTGGGCGGACTTCGCGCCGAGGACCGCCGTGATCGCGTGCGGATAGAGAAACAGCGCGAGCGCCGAGCCGAACGCGAGCGTCGCGTAGGCGACCTGCGCGTTGGCGCCCTCGGGGATGAGCGAGCCCGGCTTGTCGCGCTCCGGCAGCGCCTTGTCGGCCGCGTCGAACATCGCCCCCAAGCCGCCGATCTTCGACGGGATGTAGATGACCGCGACGAGGATCGTCACGTAGATCAGCGTGTCCTTGACGACCGCGATGAGCGCGGGTGCGCGCAGGCCGGACTTGTACGTGTAGGCGGCGAGGATGACGAACGCGATGATCAGCGGCCAGTCGCCGTCGACGCCGAGTGCGGCGAGGACGATCTGCATCCCGACGAGCTGCAGCGCGATGTAGGGCATCGTCGCGAGGATCCCGGTCAGCGCCATGACGAGTCCCAGGTGGCGCGAGCCGTAGCGCCCGCGCACGAAGTCGGCGGGCGTGACGTAGCCGTTGGCGCGGCAGACCGACCACAGCCGCGGCATGACGACGAAGATCAGCGGATAGACCATGATCGTGTAGGGCAGCGCGAAGAAGCCGATCGCGCCCATTCCGAAGACGAGCGCCGGGACGGCGATGAACGTGTACGCGGTGTAGAGATCCCCGCCGAGCAAGAACCACGTGACGACCGTGCCGAACTTGCGCCCGCCGAGGCCCCACTCGTCGAGGTGGTCGAGTTCCGCTCGGCGCCAGCGCGCCGCGACGAAGCCGAGCACGCTGACGAGGGCGAAGAGCACGACGAAGACGGCGAGCGCCGTCACGTTCGTGTCGTGCGGCTCGGAGATGAGCGCGAGCGTCATCGCCGGCGGGTCTTGAGGTAGACGACGAGCGTGAGGATCGCCGCGACAACGACCCACGCGAACTGGTAGGCGTAGAAGAACGGGATCCCGGCGATCTCGGGGTCGCGGGTCGCGTAGAGCGGCGGGTAGAGCAGCCCGAGCAGGGGCAGCGCGAGCAGCGCGTACCACCAGCGGCTGGGTCGACGCTCCATTTCGGGTGGACGTTCCCCTGTGCAGTTCGCCGCAAACCTCGGCGCGCCGTCTTCCCGGCCGCCTACCGTACGGCGGCATGCGACTCGAGCTCTGGACCGACGGCGCCTGCTCCGGCAACCCCGGCCCCGGCGGCTGGGCGGCGATCCTCGTCGCCCGCGACGCGGCGGGCGCGATCACCAAGCAGGTCGAGTTATCCGGCGCCGATCCGGCGACGACGAACAACCGCATGGAGCTGCAAGCGGTCATCGAGGGCCTGCGCGCGCTGCGCCACCCGTCGACCGTGACGGTCCACATCGACTCGAGCTACGTCATGGACGCGATCGTCAAGCGCTGGTACGTCGGCTGGCAGGCGCGCGGCTGGAAGACCTCGGCCAAGCAGCCGGTCAAGAACCAGGAGCTCTGGGAGGCGCTGCTCGCGGCGCTGCAGCCGCACGCCGTGACGTGGAAGAAGGTCCGCGGGCACGCCGGCGTCGAGCTCAACGAGCGCTGCGACGAGCTCGCGGTCGCCGCCTGCCGCACCGCGCGCTGACGATCTCCTCGTCGCGGCCAGCTCGACGATGGGAACCCGCGCCATCGACTGCGGTCCGCGGAGGACGACCTGTGCGATCTACCTGGCGCAGCATCCATCGAGCGCCGGATGACCTCGTGGATCAAGGCCGAATGAAGTGGGCGATACTGGGCTCGAAAACCTACCCGGGGCTGATGTGAGAGCAAATCGCCCGGAAACACTGGGCTTAGGCGTCCTCAGATCACGTCAGATTCGCTCAAGATGGAACCTCATTGGAACCTTGAGCGGGCTCCGGTCGACGCGTTCCAGCGAACGCGGCGTCGACGAGATCGGCTTCGTGGGCGTTAGGTGCATAGTCGGCGTAGAGCTGCGTGGTGGACACGTCGCGGTGGCCCATCCACTCCTGCAACGTGCGCATCGGCACCCCGACGCCAGCCATCGCTGTCCCGAACGTGTGGCGCAGGTCGTGGAAGCGGTGGGTTGGTTCGAGCTGCGCGGCCTTCAGCGCGCGCCGGTAGCGGCGCATGAGCGCGCCTCGTCGCAGCGGCTCCCCGCTCGCGGGTTCGCCGAACACGAGCGCGTCGTCGGCTTTGTAGGCCGTCGTCTGGTGCCAGCGGTCAAGCTCGCCGCCGACGCGGGAGCTCATCGGCACGCTGCGTGTGGAGCGGCGACTCTTCGGAGTTCCGAACTCGCCGAGAACGTGGCTGCGGCTCACACGGATGCGCTGGGCGTTCCAGTCGATGTCCTGCCAGCGCAGCGCGATCTGCTCGCCCTGACGTAGCCCGGTCATCGCGGCCGTGAGGTACAGCGCGCCGTCGAGTTGGTGGTGCTCGCCGTCGACCGCGCTCGTGGCGAGCTGCTCGACCTCGCCGGTCGTGAGGAAGCGGATCTCGTCGCTCTGCAATCGCGCTGGGAGGTCGATCGCGTCGCACGGGTTGATGGTCGCCCACCTGCGCCGCGGGTGCATCGCGTGGCGGAACATCGCCGACAGTGTGCCGACATGGTTGCGCACGCTCTTCGCACCGATCGAGGCGCTCATCGTGCGCATCATCTCCTCGACGTCCCAGAGGGGCGACCCGCTCGCCCGCGAGTTCCTGCCCAGGCTCGCCGCCGCGCTCGGCGTGCCCTTCATCCTGTTCGATCCCCGCGCCGAGGACACGGATCACTGGCAGCCGTTGTGGGGCGACAGGCCCGCCGAAGTCGTCGCGCGCGTCCTCGCCGGCATCGAGACAAGCGAGCCGTACTACGCCGACGTCCTGCGCCTGCACGTCGGGATCATCGCCAACGTTCTGCACATCGCCGGGTACTGGCCGCCGTCGTTCCCGCTGCTCGTCGACGCCTCCCAACTCACACAGTTCGATCACGGCGGTGAGACGTCGGAGAGGGCCGCGGCGGCCGCCACGATTTCGTGGTGCTCGATTTCCGTCCGATGGTGGAACGAGATGCCGATTGAAGCTCATCGCTGAGCTTGTCCATCACCTTCCAAAGGGCGGCGTCAGCGAGGACCGATTCGCTCCGGTGCTCCTGAGACGCGGGGCACAGCACGACCCCTGCCGCAACGTCGGCTCGCAGGCGGTCGAGCAGCGCGCGGTACCCGTCATCCTCCGCGCGCGCCATTCCCGATAGCGCCCACTGGTCGAGGTAGAGCAGGCACCGCGGGCCGGGTGGGCGCCGGTGTAGCGCGTTGATTGCCGTCAGACCAACCATCGCGGCGACGCTGTTACAACATCGCGCGCATCTGCTCGGGCATCAGACTCGCGGCGGTCGCGAGAGCCGTGGCGGACTTCGTCCACTCGTACCACTCGCGGCGGTCCTCTCGGAATGCCGCGGTGCTATCCATCGCCCCGCCGTGCGCAAAGTCTGCCCAGAAGGCTTCCCAACGGTTGCCGAGGGCGAGATTCTTGTCGAGGTGGGTCAGCAACGGACCCGGATCCCTGTCGTAGACGTCTTCGGCGTGGCGTTTGCTTACGAGAGCGCGCGCAGCGCGCAGCTTGTCGTTCACCGGAACCGTCTTCTGTCCCATCTTGTTGGCGCCGCGTGGGCCGAAGCCCCTGATGTCGTCACCGCACCCGCAGAAGCACTCTGGCATGTGGATCCAAACGGCGCCGCACGAAGCCAGCAGTTGCGGATCGGGCGCGTCCTGGACGAAATGGCCCTTCGCGGTCCAGCGTTGCGCCGGAGGTGCGGTCAAGGCGCTACTCGTCACGCGCGTTGAGCGCCCCCGCCGAATTCGCCCGCCGGTCAGGCCGGCAATGCGTGAACATCTCCGGTCATGATGGGTTCAGACGCTTGTGAGCGATCTGGTAGACGCTCGCGGTCGTCCCGGTCGGGTGCCGGTTGCCGTACGCGAAGGCGCGTAGCGCGAACGGTCGCTGCGGGTGCGCCACCGCGATGAAGACGAGGCCCCACCTGTTCTGCTCCCACGGCACGTACGTCTTCAGGCAGTGCGGTAGACGGGTGCCGTCGTCAGCCTCGGCCGCGCACCCCTTCAGCCGTGTCGTCGACAGCCCGCTGTCGCGCTGGATCTGCTTGCGCAGCGCTTGCAGAGCGACGCGGGCGCTGGCGGGCAGGCGGTCCAGGTCGTAGGTGATCGCCGCCTCGTCGAAGAGGACGGGGACGACCGCGGGCGGCGGCACTGCCTACCCCTCGTCGTCGGTGGGCAGCTCGTGGACCCAGTCGGGCAGCTCGTCGCCGGTGAGCTGGCGCTCACCGTGGCGAGCCAGGATGCCGACGACGCTGGTGTCCGGCCGGATCAACACAGCGCCATCAGGGCGCTGCTCCTCGACGACGTAGCGGCCCTCAAGGCCGCCGTGGACATCGATGACGATCGGCTGCTCCATCGCTACGCAGTGTGGCACGCGCGGACCCGCGTAGCCCAATTTCGGCTCGTTCGCAGCGCGACAAATAGAACCTCATTGGAACCTTGAGCCGCCCCAGAAAGACGAAAACCTTGCGATGTGCAGGGCTTTCGCGCGATGGGCGATACTGGGCTCGAACCAGTGACCTCCGCCTTGTCGAGGCGGCGCTCTCCCAGCTGAGCTAATCGCCCTGGGACGCGATCAGAATAGCAACGCCACGCACCGCCGCGGGCCGACAGCTACGCTCGGCGGCCCGATGTCCGCCCGCCCTCCACAGCCTTGATGCGGATCACGCTCGCGCAGGTCGCCAGCCGACTCGGTGACGTCGATGCGAACCTCGAGCGCGCCGCCGAGATCATCGAGCAAGGCGGCCGCGAGAGCAGCGACCTCGTCGTCTTCCCGGAGCTCTTCCTCACGGGCTACGCGCTCGGTCAGGTCGACCGCGACGTCTCGATGTCCGCCGACGATCCGCGCCTCACGCAGCTCAGCGCGATCGCGCCGGAGACCGACGTGCTCATGGGCTTCTACGAGGACGGCCTCGGCGTGCACAACTACAACGCGGCCTCGTACTTCGACGGCGAGCAGCTCGTCCACACGCATCGCAAGCTCTACCTGCCGACCTACGACATCTTCGAGGAGCGCAAGCACTTCTCCCCCGGCCAGTCCATGCGCGCGTTCAACACCCGGCAGGGCCGCGTCGCGACCCTCATCTGCAACGACGCGTGGCAGCCGCACCTCGTCTTCCTCGCCGTCCAGGACGGCGCGCGCGTGCTGCTCGTCCCGACGAACTCATCGCAGAGCCGCTTCCCCGAGCAGTACGACTCGCGCACGTACTGGCGCGACATCACGGTCTTCTACGCGCGGATGTTCCAGTGCTACGTCGTCTTCTGCAATCGCGTCGGCGACGAGGGCTCGCTGCTGCGCTTCTGGGGCGGTTCGCACATCGTCGATCCCTGGGGCAAGATCGTCTGCGCGCTGCCCGACGACGACGAAGCGGTCGTCACGGCCGAGATCGACCTCGCGACGGTGCGCAAGCGCCGGCGCGAGGTCCCGCTCGTGCGCGAGGCCCGCCTCGGGCTGCTCGCCCGCGAAGCCAACCGCCTGGCCGAGGAGGGCGGCGACGCGTAGGGGTGTGTTCACAAACGATTGCCGGGCGATCGTTAGTGAACACACCCCCTGCCCACGGCCGCGGACCCGGGCGGTACCCTCTCCGCGTCCCTTCCGGCGCCGTGGCGGAGTGGCTACGCAGCGGCCTGCAAAGCCGTTTACTCCGGTTCGAATCCGGACGGCGCCTTCCAAGCCTGCCGAGGCCCGCTCTCGCGCACCACCGCGATCGGCGTCAGACTCGCGTTCGATGGCCGACGATCTCATCCGACCGCGCCTCCCGCAGCTCGACTCATCCACGAACGCGCGTGCCCGGGTCACGGAGTTCCGTCGCACCCTCCATCGGGCAGAGCAGGCGCCGAAGCCGACCGGCGGGCGCTGACCGGCGGGCGCCGCGAACGAGCCCGACCCGCAAATGCCACGCATCACGCTGCATCTCGGCGACATCACGACGGACACCGAGGCCGACGCGATCGTCAGCGCCGCGAACGCGAGCCTGGCCGGCGGCGGCGGCGTCGACGGCGCCATCCACCGGGCCGCGGGACCGCAGCTCCTCGAGGAGTGCGGCGCGCTCGGCGGCTGCGACACCGGCGACGCGAAGATCACCTCCGCTGGACGACTGGCCGCGCGCCACGTCATCCACGCCGTCGGCCCCGTCTGGCACGGCGGCGACGGCGGCGAGCCGGAGCTGCTCGCGTCCTGCTACCGCCGCGCCATCGAGCTCGCCGCGAGCCACGACTGCCGGCGCGTCGCCCTGCCGGCGATCTCGGCGGGCGTCTACGGCTATCCGCTCGCCGAGGCCGCCGCGATCGCGATCGCGGCGACGACCGCGGCGATGCGCGAGCACCCGGGCGTCGAGGAGGCCCGCTTCTGGCTCTTCGACGACACGGCGCTCGCGATGTTCGAGGCCGCGCTCGGTGGCTGACCGCGAGCGCACGGCGGGCATCGTGCTCGCCGGCGGGCGCTCGACGCGCATGGGAGCTTCGAAGGCGACGCTCGAGTGGCACGGCTCGACGCTCGTGCGGCGCGCCGCCGGCATCGTCGCGCGCGTCGTGGACGGGCCCGTCGTCGTCGTCCGCGCGGCCGGCCAGACCCTGCCGCGGCTGCCCGACGCGATCGAGGTCGTCGACGACGAGCGCGAGGACCGTGGTCCGCTGGAGGGGATGGCTGCCGGTCTGCGGCGCATCGGCGAGCGTGCCGGGATCGTCTTCGTCACCGGCGTCGACGCGCCGCTGTTGCATCCCGCGCTCATCGCCTGCGTCCTGCGCTCGCTCGACCCGTCCGACGACGCCGCCCTCCCCCGTTCGGCCGCCGGCCTGCACCAGCCGCTCGCCGCCGCATACCGCCGCGCGATCCTCGCCAGGACGCTGACCGAGCAGCTCGCGAGCGACCGCCTGTCGATGCGCGCGCTCGCCGCCCGCCTGCGCGTGCGCGCCCTGGACGCGCCGGCGCTGCTCGCTGACACGGCCGTCGCCGCGCTCGACCCCGACCTCGACTCCCTGCGCAACGTCAACACCCCCGCCGCCTACGACGCCGCCCGCAGCCGGCCCGCTCCCCGAGTGACCGTTCGCCCGCGGCCCGGCGCCGCCCCCATCGCTGTGAGCGCCGCGACGCTCGCGCGCGCGGCGGCGGCGGCCGGCGTGTCGCTCGGCCCCTCCGTCGTCGCGGTCCTCGAGGGGCACCGGCCCATCGGCGACCCCGACGAGCCGCTTGCGACAGGCGACGAGCTGACCTTCACGACGAGGTCGTGAACCCCGCGCCCGTGGTACGTTCAGCGACCTCCGGCGCGCCCGTGTCGCGGGGGATGCGCACCGTCGACAACGAGGTTTTTGCATGAGCGCACAGCCCACGATCGCCATCGATGCCATCCAGGTCGGCGGACCCTACTGGGAGCAGCTCTCCGTCGGGGACAGGTACGTCGAGTTTCCGGCCATGACGCTGACCGAGGGTCACGCCGCGCTGCACCAGTCGATCGTCGGCGACCGTCTGCGCCTCGCGCTCGACGCGACGCTCTCCGACGCCGTCGCCGGCCGCCGCCTGGCCCACCCGATGCTCGTCTGCGATGTGTCGATCGGCCAGTCGACGCTCCCGACCCAGCGCGTCATCGGCAACCTGTTCTACCGCCGGCTCATGCTGCGCCGCCTGCCCGCGATCGGCGACACGCTGAAGACCGTGACCGAGATCGTCGCGCTGAAGCGCAACACGATCAAGGAGGGGCGCAAGCCCACCGGCCTCGCGGTCCTGCACATCGTCACGACCGACCAGGAGGACCGCGCGATCCTCGACTACTGGCGCTGCGCGATGCTGCCGATCGCAAACCTCGACGCCTCCCAGCCGCACGCCGACGACCTCGACCGGTTCCCCGCCGACCTCCCCGCGGACGCGCTGCATGCGACGCTCGACGGCCTCGACCTCGGCGCGTACCGCGGCGCGGTCCCCGGCTCGCACTTCGCCGACCTGAGCGCCCCGACGACCTGGGTCGTCGACGGCGGCGACAGCGTCACCGCCGCGACCGAGCTGGCCCGCCTGTCGCTGAACATCGCCAAGGCGCACACCGACCCCGGCTCGCACAGCTCCGGCAAGCGCCTCGTCTATGGCGGGCACACGATCGGGATCGCCGCGGCGCAGCTCACGAAGTGCATCCCGAACCTCGTGACGATCATCGGCTGGCATCACTGCAACCACCTCGCTCCCGTCTTCGAGGGCGACGTGCTGCGCAGCACCGTGCACCTCGAGGGCACCGAACCGCTGCCGGACGGCGGCGGCCTGGTAACCCTGCGCATCGAGGTCGCGGCGCAGCGCGCCGACGGTGCGAAAGCGGCGGTACTCGACTGGCGACTCGTAGGAGCGATGGCATGAGCGACGGGATCCTTGGCGGCGTCCGCGTGATCGAGGGCTCGGCGTTCGTCGCCGCGCCGACAGCGGGCATGACGCTCGCCCAACTGGGCGCGGACGTCATCCGCTTCGACGACCCGCGCGGCGGCCTGGACTTCAAGCGCTGGCCGCTGAGCGCGGGCGGCGACAGCCTGTTCTGGTCGGGCTTGCAGAAGGGCAAGCGCTCCTTCACCGTCGACCTGCGCTCCGACGAAGGTCGCGAGACCCTCACGAAGCTCATCACCGCGCCCGGTGACGGCAACGGCATCTTCCTCACGAACTTCCCCGCCCGCGGCTGGATGAGCTACGAGGCGCTGTCCGCCCGCCGCCCCGACCTCATCATGGTCGTCATGAGCGGCAACCACGACGGCTCGTCGGAGGTCGACTACACCGTCAACCCGTCCGCCGGCTTCCCGGAGGCGATGGGGCCGCGCGACTCCGCCGTGCCGTGCAACAGCCTCATGCCCGCGTGGGATACGGCGATGGGCGGGCTCGCCGTCGTCGGCCTGCTGGCGGCGCTGCGCCATCGCGACAAGACGGGCGAGGGCCAGCTCGTGAAGATCGCGCTGTCAGACGTCGCGTTCGCCACCGTCGGAAACCTCGGCCGCATCGCCGAGGCCCAGCTCGAAGGCCGCGAGCAGCCGCGCGACGGCAACTACCTCTACGGCGCGTTCGGCGGCGACTTCCCGACGTCGGATGATCGCCGCGTCATGGTCGTCGGCCTCACCGGCCGCCAGTGGAAGGCGCTCAAGGAGGCGACCGGGACCGAGGAGCTGTTCGCGTCCGTCGAGCAGGCGACGGGCCACGACCTGCGCGGCGAGGCCGGCCGCTACAAGGCGCGCGACCTCATTCGCGAGCTGCTGACGCCATGGTTCGCCGAGCGCACGCTCGAGGAGATCCGCGCCGCGTTCGCCGGCACCGGCGTCTCGTGGGGTCCGTACCAGACGTTCAAGCAGCTCGTCGCCGAGGACCCGCGCTGCTCGACGGACAACCCGATGTTCACCGAGGTCGAGCACCCGGTCGGCACGTACCTCACCCCCGCCTCGCCGCTTGAGTTCTCTCTGCACGGCCGGCTGCCCGCGGTGCGCTCGCCGCGGCTCGGCGAGCACACGGAGGAGATCCTCGCCGAGCTCGAGGACGCACCGAGCGCCGGGACGCCGGATGGCGGCGCGGCGCCCGCCTCGCCGTAGTCAGCGGCCCCGCCGGGCGAGAAACGTGCCGACGCAATCGGGCCTACACCAATGGCCAGTACGCGGCGGAACCTCTAGTCTCAGAGTGGCAGTCGGCAGCCAGGATTCCTCAGTGGTGTCCGACTGACCAGTGCGCCTCGGCTCGTCGCCCCACGACCGGGCGCATGCCGGTGTCGGGAGGCTATGGATAGCGCCCTTCACTCGGCCGGTTCCGCCGGCGGCCCGTCAACGGCCGCCGGCGGCCACCGGTGCTCGACCGGCCCCGCGCGACGCCGAAGACGTGGGCCGTCTGTCAGGACGCGAGCCGCTCGCGCGGCTCGACGAGCTCGTGCAGGTGCGCGTAGCGGCTCGCCTCGGTGCGGTTTGCGACACCGAGCTTGCGGTACGTGTTGGACAGGTGGAACTTCACGGTCTGCTCGGTCACCCACAGCGACCGCGCGATCTGGCCGTTGGTGTGGCCCTCGGCCGCCAGGAGCAGGATCTCGAGCTCGCGCCGCGTCAGCGGGCAGGCCTCGGCGGTCGCTCGTCGCGGGCTCTCGTAGCGGTGCACGACGTTCCCGCGCACGACCTCGCGCAGCGTCGTGCCGAGGCTCACCGGGTGCATGCTCTTCGACAGCACGGCGTCGGCACCGGCCTCGAAGACGTCGGCGAGCCAGCCGTCCTCCATCCGCAGCGTCAGCAGCACGACCTGCGCGTCGGGAGCGTGCTCGGATGCCTCGCGTAGCCGCGCGAGCGCCACGACGGCGTCCTCGAGCTCGTCGACGAGCACGACATCCGGCCGGTGCTCGACGAGCGCGTCGCGCACCGGCGCGCGCCCATCGACGAACCCGACGACCTCGAAGCCGGCGGTCTGCCGCAGGGCGAGCCGGATCGTGTGCACGACCATCGACCGATCGGCGACGATCAGCAAGCGCTTCATCGATCGCCCCCTAGTTCCCGGCGTACGCGAGCGAGGTGGAGAGCACGCCACCGCCGCTGTCGCCGCGGGAGTGCAGGATGAGGTCGGCGGCCTCGTTGCGCGAGCGCACGCCGAGCTTCGAGAACGCCGACGACAGGTGGCACTTGACGGTGCTCTCGGCGAGAAACAGCTCGCCGGCGATCGCCTTGTTGCTCATCCCGGCGACGACCATGCTCAGCACCTGCTTCTCGCGCGTCGACAGCGTCGGGCGGTCGAGCTCCAGCCGGCCGGCGGCCGGCACGACGGTCTGACCCGCGAGGACCGAGCGAACGGTCACCGACAGCGTGCTCTCGAGCATCGTCTCGAAGACGACGCCGTCGGCACCGGCCTCGAGCGCGCGGCGCACACCGCGCCGCGAGTCCTCGGGCATGACCGCGACGATCGCCGATTGCGACAGGCCGCGGCGCAGGCGGCGGATCTGGTGGTCGCGCTCGGTGATCCCGCGTCCGCAGACGACGAGGACGACGTCCGGCTGCAGCGCGCTGCCCGGAGCGATGTCATCGGTGCGGCGCCCGCGGATGGCGACCAGCATGCCGTCGCCGGCGAGGACGCCCTCGATGCGCCGAGCGGCGAGCTCGTCGTCGGCCAGCATCGCGATGAGCGGCGCCGTGTCCGGCGCCAGGCCCTTCCCCGTGAGATCCAGGCTCATGAGCGCGATCCCAGGTCACGTGAGCACGTCGCCAGCAGGCGGCGCTTCGGCCGGCCTGCGGCTTGAATCTGATCCAGCATGTGGTTTTCGCCCCTCACTGCTCGTTGGCCCCATGGCCGATTCTTCGACCATCAACGATCCATAGGATCCCACCTTCCTCGGACTTTCACATCGGCGCTAGCGCCCAGATGCACTGCCGAACTCTGCCGTTCAACTGCCGGTTTCAGATGGCGCCCCCGCGCGCTTCCCGCAGCTTCCGATGCGGGATCTCGCACCCGGCGCAGACCGAAGCCGCACGCCCTCGCGCTCCCCGGGCCGCGCACCCGACCCCGCAAGCCGCGCCGCGGCGGCCAGCGCGCCCGCGACGCCCGGGGCTATAATCGGCCGTCCTCGCGGATGTAGCTCAGTTGGCTAGAGCGTCTGCTTGCCATGCAGAAGGTCGAGGGTTCGAGTCCCTTCATCCGCTTCGAGGGAAAGCCCTGCTAATCGCAGCCTGGGTTCCGCAGCTGACGCGCCGGAGGACGGCTCGGAAAGCGTGGTTTTGCAGGCCGAATCTGGGTTTCTGGCGCGTCGGGGCGTGTATCTAGGCCGCCGGGGGCGCCGCGGCGGTGTCGCTGACTGACGAGGAAGGGCGGCCGGTTGGCCGCGCGGTGGGTCAGGTGGCCTGTGGGGCCGGGACGGGCGCGGGGTCCAGGCGCGTAAACGTGGCGGGTTCGGGGAGCTTGAGGGTGCGCAGCAGGTCGCGTTGGCGGCTGGTCAGCTCGGTGCGTTGTTGGCAGGTGCCGGCGGGGCCGGTGAACGTTCCGAGGTGCAGGCGTTGCAGCTCGTTGCGGACGTTGCGCCAGGTGTCGGTGGTTTCGTGCTCGATGATATGCGACGGAATGGTCAAGAAATGAACCTGTCAACGGCCATTGGTTTCTCCAGAACCAGCCCCGGCAGCTCACGTTCTCGATCGCGGACGCCTTGGATCCGAACGATGAGGTTTCTCGATGGCTCACCGTTCTTGCGATGGCGAGCAACGACTTCTGGCGAGTCTTCAAGTGGATGGATGAAGCCGAGGACGCATCGACGCGAATCCTTGCCTACCGCTTGTGGGCAGCGGCCCTGTACGAGGCGGCCCGTCACCTCGAGGAGACACCGCGCCGCTCCAGCAAGGTCGACGCTTTCCTCTCCGGGCTGCCCCAGGAAGCACGAGCTGACCAGAACCGGCTCTGCGGCGCCTTCGATCGCAAGTCGCCGCACTATGTCGGTGCTTGGATCGAGCGCCATCGCAACGTCACCTTCCACTACGCGGTCGTCATGAAGGAGAGGGCTGACCGCGGCCAAGAGGAGCTGAAGCAGGCGCTAGAGCGAGCCATCGCGCAGGGGATCCCGGGAACGATCTCGACCCCGAAGGACAAGTTCGGCGCCGCGCGATTCGCGTTCGCCGACGAGGTCGCGGTCCAGTGGCTACCCGACGGGGACACCGCGCAGGGAAGGCGTGAGCTGGGATCGCTGCAGGAGGCAGGGCTCGCGCTGGCGCGGTTTGCGCAGCGTGCCATCGGCGCCCACCTCGACGCGCTCCCGGTCGGCGTTGTCACACATCACCACTGAGCCGCACGGCGCATAACCACCGACATGTGGCTATGGGCAGGTCCGCGGCGCTCATGGATCCTGATCGAGTGGTCGATGGATACCGCGTGAGAGACACGGACTTGCCACGCCGTCGCCGCAGTCATCCGAACCCGGCCAGCGGCTCATCCGGGAGCGCCCGACGATGATCGTCCGGCGCCGGCCGAGCACGAGCCGACAAGTCGCCCTGATGACGAGGCTTCTTGAGCCAATGGCGCACCGTGCCGGCCTGAGCTACGACGCGCAGGTGTTGGAACCGGGCAGCGCTCCGGAGCAGTCCGCCTTCCAGGCCGTGTACTGCGGCGCCTGGCTGATGCTCGGCTACTGCGACGACGATGGTTTCCCGGCGTCCACCCAGCGAACTCGGCGCAAGGGAGCGAAAGCCATGGAGCGCGGGTACGTCACCGCGGGCGGGGAGCGAGGCGCCATCTTCCTCGCGCACGCAATGGCAACGGTGTCACGAGAGCGTGACAACGTTGGCGTCGGTCAGGATGCCGAGGTGTACGAGAGGCTCCGGTGCATTCTCAGCAGGCATTACCCGCTCTCTGTGCGAGAGCTGGAACTCCTTGACGCCTGTCTTCGCGAGTACCGAGTTCTGCAGACCCACGAGGTCTCGGACGCGGTGAAGCTCGGATACGAAATGGGCACCGGCTACACGCTCGCGCTGTCCGCCCCTGAGCTCTACGACTGCAAGCACCCGGATGACGTGCCCGAACTTGTTCAGATGCAAGCGTGGGAGGCGATCCGGTACTTCTGCGCATGCGCCGCCAGGGCCGCAGCCCGTCTTGTGCTCGGCGAGCTGCGGTTCAGCAAACTCGAGCCCGAGCTCTTCCAGCCTGGGTCATTCTCGAACACCGATCAATACATCTACCGCATCGAAGAGGTCGATCGGTGGATCGCCGTGATCGAGCATGAGGATCGGAGGTTTGCACGGGCGGCGCTTCCGGTGACCGTAGCTCCAGCTCTTGACGACGAGGTCGCTCAACGCCTCCGCGTACGAGTCGACGAACTGCTTGAGGAAGCTCCTCCGATCAGCGACATCATCAAGCCAGCGGTGTCGGCAAACGCTGACAAGCTCGCCGGGACGGACACGGACTGGAACATCGCGACCGACGCGCTCTTCATGGGCTACCGACTCCGCCAAGCGGAGTGCGAGTGCGAGGGCTGGCTGCAGCTGGACGACGACAACGCCGACAGGCTTCGTCGGATCGCCGTCTCCGAGCCCGACGTTGCTGTCGGCGTCGGGGTACTGACCGTGATCGACACGCTCCCCGAGCCCTTCGCTGCTGGTCTGGACGCCTGGCATCAGTTGCGGGCATGGGCAGTCGGCGACGCCTACGAACGGTCGGTGACTCGGCGCCGGCTCGGCCGCGAACCGGACATCGAGCCGACGTTTGACGCAGACGCTTGTGGCCGCGCGTTCGACGCCGGCTACGCGATCCGATTCGCCGAGCAGACCATCAAGGAAACCCCTCCCGTCGGAGCAAAATAGTCGGTCACTCGAGGCGTGTGCGGCGTCATGGCTGCGCGCGACGCCTACGCCGCCGCGAAACCGGGCTACGGCACCGCCACGTTCCCACGGTTCGTCGGCTAGGCCCCGTCGGCTGCCGCCACTAGAATGCGACGTGATGACAACCAAAGAGCGCCTGCATAAGCTCGTTGACGAGTTGTCCGAGCGAGAAGCCGACGAAGCTCTGCGCCTAATCGCCGCGCGGCGCGAGGGCGACTTCACGAGTTGGCTTGACTCGGTGCCCGAAGAGGACGAGGAGATCTCCGAGGACGAGGACTCGGCCGTGCAAGAGGCTCGTGACGAGATCACCGCCGGTGCTCCTTTGATCTCGGCCGATGAGATCAAGCGCGAGTTCCAGTACAGCTCGGAGTGACCAACGAGCCTTGGGGCGTCAGCTACACGCCTCGCGCACGGCGAGACTTACGCGCGCTCCAATTGCAGGTCAGGAACAGAGTGCTCGCCGCGATCGATCGTCTGGTGGCCAGGGATCCATCGCTGGACGTTCGCCGGCTGACCGGATCGCCCGAGTACCGGATTCGCGTCGGTGACTGGCGCGTGCGCTTCATCCTCGACGCCGAGGCGCAGATGATCGTCGTGCAGCGCGTGCTGCCCCGCGGACGCGCCTACGATCGCTGACCGTCACGCGCGCACCGTTGGCGACGCATCCGGCGCCTCCGACCCGAAGATCGCGCTGAGCTTGGCGGCATCCTCAGCGGCCGGCCGAGCGTGCAGGTAGCGCGACGTGGTACGAGCGTCGGCGTGCCCGAGCATGGCCTGCACGTTGACGAGGTCGAAGCTGCCGGCGGCGAGCGTCCCGAACGTGTGGCGCAGGTCGTGGAACCTCAGCGCCGGCATGTCCGGAGCGTCGGCGCAGACGATGTCGCGCGCCCGCTTGTAGCGTCGCCTCAGCGCCGACCCATCGAGATGCTTCCCGATCCGAGAGCAGAACACGAGATCGCCGGGAGCCGTGAACGCCGGCCGCTGCCCGAGCCGCGCGAGTGCCTGCGCGGGCTGGTCAGCGAGCGGGACCGTCCGGCCCTTGCGGCCCTTCGGGCTCGACTCCTCCCCCGCCGAGTAGCTGCGCTGGACGTGCAGACGCTGCGCTTGGAAGTTGATGTGCCGCCAGCGCAGCGCCAGCAGCTCCCCCATCCGCAGGCCGGCGAACCCGGCGACGATCACCAGTGCGGCGTCCTGCTCGTCCCTCCGCGCGACGCGTTGCGATCTCCTCGTCGAAGGGCGCTGGACCTCGGTGGTCACGATGGTGCCCGCACCGAGCGCTCGGCTGATCGCGAAGACCTCGGCCGGGCTGTAGGTAAACGATCTCCGCGAGGTCCGCTTCGCGGCGCTTCTCGGTCGCGCTCACAGGGTTCACGGCGAGCGCGAATGTGTCCTGTCGGCACGCGTACATGAAGATCGCCCCGACGATCTGGCGGTGCTTGTTGACGCTGCGAGCAGACAGCGCCGGGTCGCGGTCAAGCGCGACCAGCCAGCGCGAGACGTCGGCAGTCGTGATCGACGTGAGCCGCCGGCCACCGAACGTGCGCAGGACGCGCGCCACGGGCTTGTGGCCCCGGTGCTTCGGCTCGTGGTCGGGGTAGCGCAGCGCGGCCGCGTAGTCGCCGAGCGTCGAGGACTTGATCCCCTTCACGGTGCGGGCGTGCTCGAGCCAGGCCGCAGCGGCGTCGTCGAACGTCGCGGTGTCGTTGAGTCCTGCGCGTTGCCTGGCCTGCTCGGCGTCCCACTCGCCAACGATCTCGCGGACGGAGGCCAGTGCGGCGTCCTCGGTCAGGACGCCATCCGCCGCGCGGCCACGTCGCTTGATCCAGCCCGGATGGCGCGTCGCTCTGCGGCCTGAGGCCGCCGAGTCGCCGCGCTCGACCCACGGGGACCGATACGACGCTTGATCTGGCGGCCCTCATGACGCCACTTGGCGTGGTAGACGGGGCCGCCGTCACGTTCGACGACAAGTAGGTGGACGGTCGGTCGGGCGCGCATTCGATCCTCCATGACCGGGCGGAATGTCCTGGAGCGCTCGCGCGCGGCGGGGCATCGGATGTCTGACTCTACGCCCGTGGGTACCACGCGGGTACCACTTCAACCTCACGCAACCCGCGAAACGGCCCCCGGTTCTACGGGACTTCTCCCGAGATTGCTGAACCTCCGGCGGTTTGGAGCGATTGCCATGCAGAAGGTCGAGGGTTCGAGTCCCTTCATCCGCTTCGCGCTAAGTGATCAGCTCAGCTTCACGGCCTCGTCATCGAATACAGCGTGGATCTCCAGCCGGCCGCCGAGCGCCTCGACGTAGCGCTCGAGCGTCGAGAGGCGCACGTCGACCTCGTTCTCGATCCTCGAACCACCTTTCGCGGGTACCACTCCGGGGTACCCAACCGCACTCAGAACGCGAGGTTTACCCAGCGCCTCTCGGACGTGGAACTCCCGCAGACTCCGCGTCCACATCCGTTGGATGCAATACGGAAGGTCGAGGGTTCGAGTCCCTTCATCCGCTTGATGACGAAAGCCCCGCTAACCGCGAGGCTTTCTTCGTTTCAGGGTCGGGATGTCAGCTCCGGCTTCTGCGAGTACGGGAAGCTGTGCGCCGTCGGCCATGCCGCGACCTCGCGGGCAAGGTTCAGCTGAGCTCGACGGCATCGTCGTCGAAGACCGCGTAGCGCGCGACGCGAGGCGAACTTTGCGCCGCGGCGTCTGACACACTCGGAGAGCGCAGCCGCGCCCCAGGTCGTGCGGAACGTCCGACCCCCTGGAACGCCAGACAGCTCGGTATCGGGTGATCTCTCTCGTTTAGCCGCTAAGCTGTGGGTCGTGTCTATAACTCTGACGCAACTTCGAAGCTTTCTCGCGGTCATGCGCGGGGGCTCTGTGACCGCCGCCGCCGACGAGCTCGTCGTGACTCAGCCGTCCGTTTCCGCTGCCGTGGCGGCGCTGTCGCGTGAGCTCGGCACCCCCGTCACCGAGCGCGAGGGCCGCGGCATCCGCCCGACGGCCGCCGGCACCGCGTTCGCCCCGTTCGCGGCCGACGTCATCGGATTGCTCGAGGAGGGCCGCCGGGCCGCACGCGAGGCCGCTCACCTGGCGGATCGTCGCCTGCGCCTGGCCGCCGTCACGACCGCGGCGGAGTCCTTCGTCCCACCGCTCATGCGCGTCTTCGGCCAGAGCAACGAGGGCATCGGCCTGACGCTCGCCGTCGGCAACCGCGAGCAGGTCCTCGACCTCGTGCTCGACCACCGCGCCGATGTCGCGATCGGCGGCCGCCCGCCGCGTGACCCGCGGATCCAGGCGACGGCGATCCTCGCCAACGAGTTCGTCCTCATCACCGCGCCCGACGACCCGCACGCCGGCGGCGGCATCATCGACTCCACCGAGCTCGAGCGCCGCGTGTGGCTCCTGCGCGAGCCCGGGTCGGGCACTCGGATCGTCAACGAGGAGTTCCTCGCCGCCGCCTCGCTCGAGCCGCAGACGCTGACGCTCGGCTCCAACGGCGCGATCAAGCAGGCGGCCCGCGCCGGGATCGGGGTCTCGTTCATCTCGCGCGCGGCCGTCGCGATGGAGCTCGAGGCCGGGCTGCTCGCGCAACTGCCGGTCCGCCACCGCCCGGCGGCGCGGCGCTGGTATGCCATGTGCTCGACGGTCGGCCCGCGCCGGACCGCGGTCGAGCGGTTCATGACGTTCGTCGCCTCGCCCGACGCGCGCGAGGCGCTCGGCGAGGAGCCCGTCCTCTCATCCGGCACGGCGCGCGCCCCGCGCACCAGCGCGAGCAGCTGACCGCGACTACGCCGCCCTGTCGCCGACGCTCTCGGCCGGCGCGCGGACGGCCTCGACGTGCGTCACCGGGATGTGCATGCCCTGCAGCTTGCTCGGCAGGTCGAGGTGCATCCAGCGCGAGAGCCGGCGCGGGAGCGTCGAGAGGATGATCTCGTGCACCCGGCGATCGTTGAGGACGTCGGCGATCGCCGCCATCGGGTCCGCGCTTCCGACGTGCCCGGTGACCTCCGAGCCGGCGGCCTCACGCAGGAGCTCAAGCGCGAGCACCAACTGCTCCGCGGCCTCCTCGCGACCCGCGACCTCGGGGTCGACGACCCGGTGCAGGCCTCGCGGCGTCGCCGGGACGAGCAGATGAAACCGTGCGGGACCGGCCTGCGCCCTCCGCCTGACTGCCGCCAGAAGGGGCTCGGTAGCGGCGGTTCGATTGGCGACGATGAGGACGCGAGGCGCGGACCCTGTCATATGAGCTTCCCCTTGGGCGTTTGTGTCGATTGCCACGATGCTCGTGACAGACCGCACGATCCCAGACCGGGCGCACACCACCAATCGGATTTCCGATGGCTTAAATAGAGATAACGCTCTATCTGCCGGCACCCGCCGGCAGGCTGCGGCGGTCTACGTCGGGTGTGAGGCGGGCGCGCGACCCTCGCGGTCGGCGCGCGAGCCGTCGCCACCGAGCGCCACGGCAGCGCGCGCGGTGACGAGGTGGTAGAGCACGATCACCTGGACGACGGCAAGCGACTCGGAACGATGCAGCTCCGTACCGACCGTGAACTCCCCCAGGCGCTCCGAGCGCAGGTGGCTGGCGAAATGCATCCGCGCCCACACCGCCTCCTCGATCTCCGAGCCGCGCTCGGGGTCGATGTCCCCGGGCACGAAGAGCTTGTGCTCCTGGTCGTTCTCCTCGAGCGTGAGGCCGTCGTCGGAGACGAACTCCGAGAAGTCCGGGTGATCGAGCCCCTTGCGCAGCACGATCTCCGCGTCGAGGTGCTCCTGGTCGCGGCCGGGCATGAACGACACGACGATGTCCGCCCAGCGCTGCTGCGGACGGATGTAGAGCTCGGAGTCGGGCTCGCGCCGATCGAGCTCCTCGAGCACCTGATCGGTCGTGTAGCCGCGCCGCGAGCAGTCGCGCTGGACCTTCCACTGACGCCGCAGCTCCTCCGGCGGCGCGAGGAACACTCCGGACGTCGTAGCACTCGCGCAGCTCGGGGGTGTGGTAGCCGAGCAGCCCCTCGATGAGCGTGAACTGCTGCGGCTTCGTGTACACCGGTGGCCCGAACGTGCCGTCCTTGTGCCCGTAGACGGGCTTGAGGATCGCGTGGCCGGCGTGGAGCTCGGCGAAGTGACGCTCCATGATGTCGATGTAGTTGCAGTCGGGGTGCAGCGGCGTGATGCCGTGCTCCGCCCGCTGGCGGCGGTCATAGCGGTGGTAGTCGTCAGCCGCCACATGCGTGACGTTGTTCTCGCCGAGCATGCGAACGAGGCCGCGAGAAAGCGTGGTCTTTCCGGTCGCGGAATCGCCAACGACGCCGAGGATGATCGGTCGGGGCATCTATGTGACTCCTCGACTAGCTCTGGTTCCCGGGGGCGTTCTTGGCGTCGTCCGACGTTTCGCCGTCCTCGTCGGAGAACAGCGAGCTCGCGAGGATGTCATCCGCCTCGATCGTGACGAGATCCTCCTTGGTGAGCTCATCGCGACGATCGTACAGCCGACCGGCCTGGCGCATGCGCGCGCGGTCGATCGCATTGCGGATGGACCGCCCGTAGGCGAAGCGCGGGCGCTCGACGCGCCGCTCGATGTACTCGCGAAACGCCTCGCGGGCCTCGTCGGTGAACTCGTACTGCTGCTGCTTGAGCATGATCTCGGCGATCTCGGCCAGCTCGTCGACCGTGAAGTCCGGGAAGTGCAAGTGGTGCGCGACGCGCGAGCCCATGCCGGGGTTCGAGCGAAAGAACGTGTCCATCCGGTCCTTGTAGCCCGCGAGGACGACGACGAGGTCGTCGCGCTCGGTCTCCATGACCTGCAGCAAGATCTCGATCGACTCCTGCCCGTAGTCGCGCTCGTTCTCCGGGCGATACAGGTAGTACGCCTCGTCGATGAAGAGCACGCCGCCCTTGGCGCGCTTCAGCACGTCGCGCGTCTTCGGCGCGGTGTGGCCGACGTACTGGCCGACGAGATCGTCGCGCGTGACGGAGACCACCTTCGGCTTGGTGATGTACCCAAGCCGATGGAGGATCTCCGCCATCTTCAGCGCGACGGTGGTCTTACCGGTACCGGGGTTGCCGGTGAACGTCATGTGCAGCGACGGACGCGACGATTCGAGCCCTGCCTCGCGGCGCAGCTTGTCGATGACCAAGAGCGCGGCCATCTCGCGGATGCGCTCCTTGACGGGACCGAGGCCGACGAGCTCCTCGTCGAGCTCGGAAAGCACCGCCTCGACCGCGTCGGCGTCGTCGAGGGCCTTGACCTTCTCAGGCAGGGTTTCGATCGTCTGTGCCACTTACTCGCCCGTCTTGCCGTTCGACTTGCCGCCGTGAGCGATGACCGGCGCGAGGTCCCCGCCCGGTCCGCCGTACCGCTCGCCCGCCGGCGTGTTGAGGCCGGCGTAGGAGTGGATCGTGTAGCGGATGACGCGGTCGTGCGTCTCCTGGCGCTCCAAGCGGAAGCCGGGCTCGACCTCCGGGCGGTTGACGATGAACGACAGCGCCGAGGTCTGGCGCCCCTTCGAGCGGTCGTACGCGACGACCTTCACGTAGAGGTGCGAATGCGCCTCGCGGCACGCGCGCACGTCGCGCATCACGACATCCGCCTCGCCCTCCTCGAGGTCGAACATCGGCGGCGACCACATGTCCCACAGCCCGTTGCGCGGGTGCGGGTCGTCGGTGTACTCGACCATGATCGACCAGCCGTTGGAGAGCGCGTACGTGATCTGCGCCTCGATCTGCTCGTCGGTCAGGTCGGGCAGGAAGGAGAACGTTCCTTGTGTGAGTCTCATGTCTATCTCCTCTACGCCGAGGTCGGCGTGACTTCGACGTCAGCCGTGTCGGTCGAGGTGTAGTTGAACGTGATGTCCTTCCAGACCTCGAGCGCGGCATTGAGTTCGGGGCAGCCCTTGGCGGCCTCGACGAGGATGTCAGGGCCCTCGGCGTAGTAGTCGCGACCCTCGTTGCGAGCCTGGATGATGGCCTCGACGGCGGTGCGGTTGGCGCTGGCGCCGGCCGCGATGCCCATCGGGTGGCCGATCGTGCCGCCACCGAACTGGAGAATGCTGTCTTCGCCGAGGTAGTGCAGCAGCTGGTGCATCTGGCCGGCGTGGATGCCGCCCGACGCGACCGGCATGACGCCCGGCATCGAGGCCCAGTCCTGGTCGAAGTAGATGCCCAGCGAGAGATCCTTCTTGTTGTAGCCGTCGCGCAGGATCTTGTAGTAGCCCATGATCATCGCCGGGTCGCCCTCGAGCTTGCCGACGACGGTGCCCGCATGGATGTGGTCGACGCCCAGCAGGCGACACCACTTCCCGATCACGCGGAACGACACGCCGTGCGTCTTCTGGCGCGTGTACGTGCCGTGACCGGCGCGGTGCAGGTGCAGGATCATGCCGTTGGCGCGACACCAGTGCGACATCGACGACATCGCCGTGTAGCCGACGGTGAGGTCCTGCATGATGATGATCGAGCCGACTTCCTTGGCGAACTCGGCGCGCTCGTACATGTCCTCCATCGTCGCCGCGGTGACGTTGAGGTAGTGGCCCTTGACCTCGCCCGTCGCGGCCTGTGCGCGCTGCACGGCTTCCATCGCATGGACGTAGCGGTCGCGCCAGCGCATGAAGGGCTGCGAGTTGATGTTCTCGTCGTCCTTCGTGAAGTCCAGTCCGCCGCGCAGGGCCTCGTAGACGACGCGGCCGTAGTTCTTCGCGGAGAGGCCGAGCTTCGGCTTGGTCGTCGCGCCGATCAGCGGGCGGCCGAACTTGTCGAGGTACTCGCGCTCCATGACGATGCCGTGCGGGGGGCCCGGGAACGTCTTGACGTAGGCGACCGGGATCCGGATGTCCTCGAGGCGCAGCGCCTTGAGCGGCTTGAAGCCGAAGACGTTGCCGATGATCGACGACGTGAGGTTCGCGATCGAGCCCTCTTCGAAGAGGTCGATGTCGTAGGCGATGAGCGCGATGTACTGGCCCGGGGTGCCCGGAACCTCTTCAACGCTGTAGGCCTTGGCCTGGTAGTGCTCGTATGGCGTCAGGCGATCGGTCCAAACGACGGTCCATGTGGCGGTCGAAGACTCGCCGGCGACCGCTGCCGCAGCTTCGATCGGATCGACGCCCTCCTGCGGCGTGATCCGGAAGGCGCAGAGGATGTCCGTGTCCTTGACCTCGTAATCCGGGTTCCAGTACCCCATCTCGGCGTACGGCGTGACACCAGAGTCCCAACGACTCTTGGTTTTCTTCTGCCCATCCTTCTCGGTGGTGCTCATTCCGTCCTCTCTCGCGTGTACCTGATCGGCACACTACCTCGACAATCCTAAGAAAAAAAGCGAAAGATCGTTTCGTTTACATTGCTAAACAACTATGAGTCACGGTTCGTGACACCGATGCTCTCGGGGGCTGCATCCGGCATAACGTCCTGCATCGACGAGCTTTCCAGCACCGCGGCGTCGCCCAACGTCCCAACCACGCGCGGAACGACGGTCGTGATCGACTCCCGGGCGCAGAACGCGACGTCGGATCCCAGGCCAACCGCATGCAGCTGCTGTGCGCCGGCGCTCACCTCGAGTGCCTCGATGGGCTCGGGATGGGCCGCGGCGACCGCCTCGGCGATGCGCGCCGCATCCGTTCGCGGCCCCTTCAGCCGTGCGCTCAGGCGACCGGCGAGGTACGTGTCCTCGACGGTGATGTTGCCGTTCGTGCCGGCGCACACGAGGAGGATGTCGCCGCTGCGCGACGACAGGACCTCGACGACGGCGTCCTCGTTGATCAGGCACGCGACGAGGACGTCGTCGCACGCGGCCACCGCGCGAAGGATGGCCGGTGCGCCGTTCGTCGTCACGAGGACGAGCTCGGACCCCAGCGGCGTCATCGTGTCCTCGGGCGAGTTGCCGAGATCGAAGCCGGGCGGGCGCTTGCAGTCGCGCTCCCCCGCCAGGACCCGGCCCTCGGCCCGAAGCCCGAGCGCCTGGTCGATCTCCCCTGCCACGAGCACGCGCTCATAGCCGGACGCGAGCGCGAGCGTGATGGTCGTCGTCGCGCGAAGGACGTCGATGACGACCGCCGTCGCAGCGGGGCGAACGTCCGCCCCGAGGAAGGCGACGTCGATCATCGGCGGGGATACCTGAACAGAGCGACCAGAACCTAGACCGTCGTGCGCACGCCGGCGGCGTAGCGCTCAGCCATCTGCTCGAGTGAGAGCGGCTCGTAGTCGCCGGCGTGGCCGGCCATGCCGAGCTCGACCATCCGCTGCATGCAGATGTACTTCTGGCCCGCACGCGCGGCCTTGCCGGGACCGCGCGGGTCCCAGTCGCCGGGCTTGTCGAGGAAGTGCTCGCGCATGAACGCCGTGATCGCGAGGCGACCGTCGGTGTCGATGTTGACCTTGCGCACACCATGCTCGATGCCGCGCTTGATCGCCGAGATCGGCACGCCGAAGCCGGCGTCGACCTCGCCGCCGGCGGCCTTCACCCGCTCGACGATGTCCGCCGGCACGCTCGACGAGCCGTGCATGACGATGTGCGTGTCGGGCAGGCGGCGGTGGATGTCCTCGATGATCTCCATCGCGAGGATGTCACCGTCGGGCTCGCGCGAGAACTTGTACGCCCCGTGGCTCGTGCCGACCGCGACGGCCAGCGCGTCGACGCCCGTGCGCTCGACGAACTCCTCGGCCTGGGCGGGATCCGTGAGGCAGATCTCGCCGGAGCCGACGCCGTCCTCGATGCCGCCGAGCGTGCCGAGCTCGCCCTCGACGGTGACGCCGCGCGCGTGGGCGTAGTCGACGACCTCCTTCGTGACGGCCACGTTGGCTTCGAAGTCCAGCGGCGTCTTGGCGTCCTCGCCGAGCGAGCCGTCCATCATGACGCTCGTGAAGCCGAGCTCGATGGCGCTGATGCAGGTCGCCGGGCAGTTGCCGTGGTCCTGATGCAGCGCGACGGGGATCTCGGGATAGGTCTCGGCCGCGGCCAGCATCATGTGGTAGAGGAAGTGGTCGCCGGCGTACGCGCGCGCTCCGCGGGAGGCCTGGACGATCACGGGCGACTGCGTCTCGCGGGCCGCCTCCATGATCCCCTGGATCTGCTCCAGGTTGTTGACGTTGAACGCCGCGACGCCGTAGCCGCCGGCGGCGGCCTCGTCGAGCAGTTGACGCATGGTCACGAGCGGCATGTGATCACTCCTGGTCGGTTACGGGTCTGCTTTCGACAATCCTGCGCACGGAGCCCGGGCGCACGATCAGCGAATGCGTGAGGTTCCAGCCACCCGAGCGCCGCGGGGCGCTCAGGCCCAGCGTTCCGCCGGTGATGGCCGTTGCGGCGAACATCGCGTCGCCCCTGACGAGGTCGTCGACCTCGAGGATCTCCGTCGTCGAGAGCCCGGCCGCGGCGATCGCCTCGCGCTCGGGCTCGCGCTGCGGCGCGAGGCGGGTCTGCATGCCGCCGCCGACGCACTTGACGGCACACGCCGCCATGACGCCCTCGGGCGTCCCGCCGCAGCCCATGAGCAGGTCGACGCCGGTGCCGGGCAGCGCTGCGAGCAGCGCGCCGGCGACGTCGCCGGCGGTCGGCGTCTGGACGCGAGCGCCGCACGCCCGCAGACGGGCGATGAGCTCGACGTGGCGCGGCTTGTCGAGGACGACGACGACCATGTCGCGCGGGCGCTTGCCCAGCGCTGTCGCGACGCGCTTGAGGACGCGCTCGGGCTCGTCGCGCAGATCGATCGCGTCGCGCGCGGCGGCTTCGACGACGAGCTTGTCCATGTAGTGCGCGGGACCCGGCGACCACAGCCCGCCGACGCCGGCGAATGCGATGGTGGTCAGCGCTCCCGCCTGGCCGGCGGCGCAGAGGTCGGTGCCCTCGACGGGATCGACGGCGATGTCGAAGCTCACTTGGTCGCCCTCGCCGACCTCCTCGCCGTTGTACAGCATCGGGGCGTTGTCCTTCTCGCCTTCGCCGATGACGACCTTGCCGAGCACGTGCGCGTCGCCGAGCGCCAAGCGCATGGCTTCGGTCGCGGCGCCGTCGGCGGCCTTGCCGTCGCCGCGTCCGGCCCAGACGTACGCGGCCATTGCGGCGTTGCGCACCGCCGCGATCGCCAGCGGCTCGAGGCGCTTCGGCAGCTCGGGCACCGCGCGCATGGCGGCCCCGGCCGGATCCTCGACCAGGCTCATGCGTGCGTCCTCACTGTCGATGTCTTTGCCTTCAAACGAAATGTTTGGCGTATCTCATAGAGAATGCGCTATTGAACGGCGGCGGCACGGGTGCGGTTTCGCTCCCGCAAGGGATGTACCGCGCGCAGAAAGCGCTCACCTGAGCGTACTCAGGCGCGCCAGCGTTCGTCGTGCGGCCCTCCCATTGGCGCGGGCGCGCTACCAGGCGGAGATGAGCCGGCGGACCGCGCTCAGCAGGTACGGTCCGAGCGCCTTCGACGGCGACGTTGCGCGGCGTCGCGCGGAGCGCGTCATATTGCGGCACGCGAGATCGGGATCGCCCGCCGCGGCGCCGAAGCACCGCGGACTCGCCGCCGCCGACGTCGCAGGCGGACCCAGCGCCAGCGCCGCCGCGGCGACGACGGAGGCGATGGCGACGCTCGCCGCTGCCGGGCGCGCCGCGCGCGACCCCCGGCGGCGACGCGACGCCCGGCTCACTTACGGCGTGTTCTGCTGGTAGCTGGCGTCCACCCGCCGGCTCCCGTACTTGCACGTGACCGACGCGTCGAACTGCGTGGGGATCGTCGAGGTCTTCTTGCCGGTGCACCGCCACGACCGCAGGACCTTCTTCGAGCAGCGGACGCCCTTGACCGAGCGGCAGGCGTGGTAGGCCTTGACGACGCGCTTGCCGGTCGCGCACGAGGTGCCGCGCACCTTGACGGCGAGGTTGTACGTGGGCTTTGTGACGCGCGGGTAGCGCTCCTTCGCCGACAGCTTGCACTTCGTGCTCGAGGCCGACTGGGCCGCCGGAGCGCCGATCGCCGTCGCGATGGCGGCGACGGCGGCGATCAGGGCGAGGACGGCGAGCAACCTGCCGGGGTGGGTCTTTGCGATCACGGTCAGCGGGCCTTTCGTAAAGGGTGCGATGGAACGTTTGTCGACACACCGGCCGACCGACTTGAGAGGGGGCCGCCACGGCGGCCACCCGGCGTCAGGAGCGCAGCTGCTCGAGCGCGTCGGGCGTGTCGACGTCGATGCCCGAGCAGAGGTGGCCGACCTCGATCGGATAGGCGCCGATGCGCTTGAGGACGTCGCGGGCGCCGACGTCGCCTTCGAGCGCCGCGATCTCGTCGAAGTAGGCGCTGCCGAGCGCGACCGGGTGGCCGGGCGCGCCGTCGAACACGCCGCGTGCGCGGGTGTGCGCGCCGTGCTCGGCCGCGAGGTCGGCGAAGCGCGCGATGACCTGCGGCGTGACCTTCGGCATGTCGCCGAGCGTCAGCACCACGGCATCCGCGCCCGGATCCGCGCGCACCGCCGCGATGCCGCAGCGCAGCGAGGCAGCCTGGCCGGTCGCCCAGTCCTCGCAGACGGCGACCTCGGCACCGCCGAAGTCGACGCCCGCGCGGATCTCCTCCGCGCGGGCACCCAGGACGACGACGATCCGCTCGATCGCGGGGACGGCCTCGACCGCGCGGATCGCGTGCTCGAGCAGGGGGACGCCGTCGAGCTGCGCCAGCTGCTTGGCCGAGCCGAAGCGCGACGCACCGCCCGCCGCGAGGACGACGGCGGCGATCACGGGCAGATCGCCGCCGTGCCCGGTGCCGCGATCACGCGCCTCGCACCGCGGTCGCCAGCGCGCGCATGGTCAGGATGCGAGCGAGATGGCGCTTGTAGTCCGGCGTGGCGTTGAGGTCGCCCGTCGGGTCGGTGCCCTCGGCGGCGAACGCCGCGGCTGCCGTGATGTGGTCGTCGTCCAGCGGCTTGCCGCGCAGGGCGTCCTCGGTGGCGGTCGCCCGCAGCGGTGTCGATGCCATGTGCGTGAGCCCCACGCGGACGTCCTCGCACGTGCCGTCCGCGGCCTTCTTGACGAGCGCGCAGACGCCGACCATCGCCCAGTCCTCGGCCCGGCGGTTGAACTTCTCGTAGCCGTAGCCGTAGCCCGCCAGCGACGGGATGCGCACGTGCGTGAGCACCTCGCCGGGCGCGATCGAGGTCGTGAGGTAGCCCGTGAAGAGGTCCTCGGCCGCGATCTCGCGCTCGCCGTCCGCGCCGCGCACGACGACCGTGCCGCCGTACGCCAGCAGCACCGCGGGCAGGTCGGCCGCCGCGTCGCCGTTGGCGAGCGACCCGCCGATCGTGCCGCGGTTTCGCACCTGCTGGTCGGCGATCTGCTTCGCCGCCGCCGCGACGAGCCCCATGTCGTCGCGCGACTGCAGGTCCGCATGGCGCGTGAGCGCGCCGATCTGAAACGAGTCGTCGCCCGTCTCGACGCCGCGCAGATCGTCGAGCCGGCCGATGTCCACGAGCAGCGACGGCGCGGCGAAGCGCAGCTTCATGAGCGGCAGCAGCGAGTGCCCGCCGGCCAGGAGCTTCGCGTCCCCCCCACCCTCGCCGAGCAGGCGGATCGCGTCGTCGACGGACTCGGCCACCGCATAGTCGAATTCCGCCGGAATCATGCCGCACCTCCTTCGGGGTTGGATGGTCCGGAGCCGGCGGAGCCGTCGCCCTGCGCCGGCAGCTCAGCGCCCTGCTCGGTGGCGGGCGGCCCGTCGCCGCGGCCGCGCGCCTCCTCGAGCGCCTCCCAGATGCGCAGCGGCGTGAGCGGCATGTCGATGTACGAGACGCCCTCGTGGCGCAGCGCGTCGATGACCGCGTTGACGATCGCCGGCGTCGAGGCGATCGTGCCCGCCTCACCGATGCCCTTGACGCCGAGCGAGTTCGATGGCGACGGCGTCTCCGTGCGATCGAGCTCGAAGGTCGGGAGCTCCGCTGCCGTCGGCAGCGCGTAGTCCATGAACGTGCCGGTCACGAGCTGGCCGCGATCGTCGTAGACCACCTGCTCGAACAGCGCCTGGCCGATGCCGTGGGCGACGCCCCCGTGCACCTGGCCGTCGATGAGCAGCGGGTTGATCGCCGGTCCGCAGTCGTCGACCGCGACCCAGCGCACGACCTCGACCTTGCCCGTGTTCGGGTCGATGTCCACGACGCAGATGTGCGTCCCGAACGGGAACACGAAGTTCGAGGGGTCGTAGATGAGCGTCTGCTCGAGCCCGAGCTCCATGCCCTCGGGCATCAGCGTCGCGTCGATGTAGGCGCAGCCAGCGATCTCCCCGAGCGTCATCGTCTTGTCGGGGTCGCCGGCGAGCGAGAACCCGCCGCTGCCGACCTCGATGTCGTCGACGGACGCCTCGAAGTTGAACGCCGCGATCTCCTTGCACTTCTGCGCGAGCTTCTCGGCGGCGTGCGCGCACGCCACCCCGCCGATCGCCAGCGAGCGCGAGCCGTACGTGCCGAGGCCCATCGGGCCGGTCGCCGTGTCGCCCGACATGACCTCGACCACCGCCGGCTCGGTGCCGAGGCGGTCCGCCACGATCTGGGCGAAGCCCGTCTCGTGGCCTTGCCCGTGCGGAGACGCACCGGTGTAGACCGTCACCGAGCCCGTCGGGTGCACGCGGACGAGCGCGGACTCGTACAGGCCGATGCCGAGGCCGAAGCCCTTGGGCCCGACCGCGCGCGACGGCGCGAGGCCGCAGATCTCCGTGTACGTGCTGAAGCCGACACCCCGCAGGATGGGGTGGGTGGGATGGTTTCGCAGGGATTCCTGCTCGGCGCGAAACGCGTCGAGGTCGAAGATGTCGAGCGCTTTGTCAAGCGCCGTCTCGTAGTCACCGGAGTCGTAGGTGATGCCGTAGGGCGTCGTGTACGGGAACTGGTCCGGTGCGATGAAGTTCTTGCGCCGGAGCTCCAGCGGGTCCATGCCGAGCTTCGTCGCGAGGAGGTCGATGCCCACCTCGATCATGTGCGTCATCTCCGGGCGCCCCGCACCGCGGATCGCGTCGGTGATGTACGTGTTCGTCAGCACCCCGGTGATGTTCGTCCGGACGTTCGCGATCGCGTAGCAGCCCGTCATGACGAACGCCCCGAGCTCGGGGATCATCGGCGTCAGCAGGCCGAAGTACGCCCCGCAGTCCTGGAGGATGTTCGCCTCGAACGCGGTGATCGTGCCGTCCGAGGACGCGGCCATCCGGATGTGGTCGACCTGCGCGCGGCCATGGTGTGAGACGGCCATCGCCTCCGACCGCGTCTCGATCCACTTGACCGGGCGGCCGAGCTTCTGCGAGGCCCAGGCGCACAGCGTCTCCTCGGCGCAGATCTGCAGCTTGCCGCCGAAGCCGCCGCCGACCTCGGGCGCGATCACGCGCACATGGTCCTCCGGGATGCCCATCTGCACGGCGTAGAACAGCCGCATGAGGTGCGGGACCTGCGTGGAGGACCAGACCGTGAGATAGCCGGCGCGGTACTCGGCGATGACGCCGCGCGGCTCGATCGAGGCGCCGGACACGCGGTGGTTGACGATCCGCTGCTCGACGACGACGTCGGCCTCGGCGATCGCCGCATCGACGTCGCCGCCGCCCATCGACCACTCGTGCGTCTTGTTCGTGCCGAGCGACTCGTGGACGAGGATCTCGTCCTTCAGCGCCTCCTCCATGTCGACGATGACCGGAAGCGACTCGTACTCGACGCGCACCGACTGCGCCGCATCGACGACGTCGTACTTGTCCTCGCCGATGACCATCGCGACGGCGTCGCCGACGTGCTTGACCTCGCCGCGCGCGAGCGGCCAGCGCACGGGCGTCTTGATCTCGACGCCGGGCGGCCCCCAGGCCATCGGCAGCGGCGCGGCCAGATCGCTCATGTCCTCGCCGGTGAAGACGGCCTTGACGCCGGGGCGCGCGAGTGCCGCGGTCGCGTCGATCGAGACGATCTTCGCGTGCGCCTCCGGTGAGCGGACGACGGCCATGTGGAGCATGCCGTGCAGGACGAAGTCGTCGACGTACGTCGCGCGGCCGGTGATGAGGCGCGGGTCCTCCTTGCGGCGGATCGCCTGGCCGACGTGCTTGGCGGCGGGTGCCTCCTCGACGGTGCTCATGCCGTCACCTTCCCCATCTCCTCGGCCGCGGCCCGAACGGCCTTGACGATGTTGTGGTAGCCCGTGCAGCGGCAGAGGTTGCCCTCGATGCCGTGGCGAACCTCCTCCTCCGACAGCGGCCCGGGACCGTGGCGCGCGATGAGATCCGCGGCGGCCATGATCATGCCCGGCGTGCAGTAGCCGCACTGCAGGCCGTGGTTCGCCCAGAAGGCCTCCTGCAGCGGGTGCAGCGTGCCGTCCTCGTCGGCCATGCCCTCGATCGTCGTGACGTCGGACCCGCTGGCCTGGACGGCCAGCACGGTGCAGCTCTTGACGGACTCGCCGTCGACGTGGCACGTGCACGCCCCGCAGTTCGAGGTGTCGCAGCCGACGTGCGTGCCGGTCAAGCCGAGCACGTCGCGGATGTAGTGGACGAGCAGCAGTCGAGGCTCGACCTGTGCATCGACGCTCTGACCGTTGACGGTCATCTGCACTGGGACGGTAGTGCCCACGCGGTCTCCTTCCGAGAGACGGCGCGCCATCGATGCCCGGGGCGCGCCATATGATCAGCGGCAGTGTTTCTTGTTGCTACGCGGAGCGCAACTCCCAACGATCATCGCCACTGAGATCGGCGCTCAAACGTCCGGCTCGGGGACGGCGCGTGCGAGGACAATCCGGCATTACGCCGCGCCCGCGTACTACACACTTCACTTTTTTTCTCACCTATCATAATTTTACTTTTTATTATTGAAACTATTAATTTCACATTTATTATGATAAACATTATCATAACTTACAAACACAATAGCACTATCGCGATAAACAAACAAACTTCTACCTACTATATCATAACGAACATCACTAAAAACCATGCACCAACCAACTCATCTCGAGGTCAAGCTCGCCGAGCATCACAATCAATGCAATCACCACGAACGTCGCCATGAGCGTCACCACTAACAGCTAACCGGCGGGTCTTCGCAGGTCGCGGCCCATATCGCGCAATTCAAGGATGAAACCCGTGTAAGCGATGACGCTTAGCACAGCGAAGAACGCGCCGCGCGCCACCACGTCGCCGAAGGCGCCCACGCCCACTAGGCCCGAGATGAGGACCGCGCCGCCGTAGTCGAGCGGCACCACCAGCACATCGCAGCGCGACGACCGCTCGCCCAGCAGCACTCCACGCCGCGACGGCGACGAGCACGACCTGGAGGTTCGCGAGCACTGACGCCAGGCCCGCACCCACATCGGCGATCGCGTGGTGCCAGAGGATCAGGTCCGTCGACGAAGAACGCGCCCGCGGCCGCTGCGCGCACCCAGCTCCCGGCGCATGGCGCGCCGAGGCGGCGTCACTCGCCCGCGCGAGCGCCCCGAGCACCGGCAGCGCGTAGGCGCAGCGAAACACCGCGTCGCTCCGGGCTGACGTTCGCGTGTCGACGAGGATCGCCGAGAACGCGATCGTCAGCGCGCCTTCGAGCGCCACAGCGTCGGGCGCGCCGCGAGCGCGAGCCGGTCTCTCGCCACGCACCGCGACCCCTCCACGCCCGAGGCGCTCAGGCCCGCGCGTCGAGGGCCTGGTTGACGAGCGCGTCGGCGCCGGCGTTCTGCGCCCGCGGCACGGATCGGATCGACCAGCGCCGAAAGCCGGCCAGCGCCTCGAGCGCGGCGGCGTGCAGCGGCTTCATGTCGGGATGCTTGACCTTGTAGACCCCGTTGACCTGCTTGGCGACGAGCTCGGAGTCGTTGACGACCTCGACCTCGTCGGCGCCCAGCTCGCGAGCGCGGGCAAGGCCGAGCAGCAGGCCGCGGTACTCCGCGACGTTGTTCGTCGCGACGCCGATCGCCTCGCTCGCCTCGTCGAGCACCTCGCCGTCAGGCGTCGAGATCACCGCGCCGGCCGCAGCCGGCCCGGGGTTGCCGCGCGCGCCGCCGTCGACGTGGACGACGACCTTCATCGCCTTCGGCACCCTCGTGGTCAGGTGCCCGCCATGGGCGGAAGATCGCCCGGCACGCGCGCGCGCCGGCGATCGCGCACCTCGCGTTGCTTGACGACCTCCGGATCGGCGCGCGGCGGAGCTTCGCCGTCCGGGCCGCGCTTGTTGCGCCGGTCGGACTTACGCCGATCGACGATGACCGTGACGTTGTCGTCGTCGGCGTAGTACGCCGTGAGCTTCTCGAAGAGGTCCGCTTCCAGGGCTTCCGGGACGACGCAGTAGATCATCGCGCCACCTTACCGGGGGCGTCCGCGTGCGAGCAGTCGATCATCCGGCCAGGGTCAGCATGCCGCTGGCGTCGGCGGCGGCGTTGGCATCGAGCTCTGCCGGCGTGAGCTCGGTCAGCTCGGCGCCCTGGCCGCTGACGCGCACGCCTGCCGCCTCGTCGGCGAGGTCGACCTCGTAGCGATACCAGCAGAGCTCCCAGCCGACGACGATCGAGACGATCGCGCCCTCGGTCTGCGACGGCAGGACGGTCGCGGTGGGCTGGCCGAGCGAGCGCGCCACCCCGGCGATGCGGCGCGGGTGCGCGCTCGCGTTGAAGACGTCCAGGGCGCGAGCCATCTTGAGATCGGCGTTCGTCGGCACGGCGCGCACATGGCGCGGCTCGCGCGCCGTCGCCGGGTCCGCTGGGGCTGCGGCCGGCGGCGCGGGCTCGTCGCGCTCGGAGGACTCGGGCTCCTCGACGGGCTGCGGCACGCGCGGGATGCGCTCGACCTTGCCGTTGAGGCGACGGGCCGTGGCGGGCTCGATCGGCTCGTCGGCGGGCGCGCTGCGGCCCGCGGCCTTGGCCGGCCGCAGCCGCCCGAACAGCGACCGCCCGGCGCGCGGGCCGTGGCGACGAACGCCGAGCGCGTTGTCGGCGCCTTCGCGGATCCAGCCCTCGTTCGCGGCGCGCGCGACGCAGAGCTCGCAGACCATCCGGCGCGCACCGCCCGTGATGAACGGATCGGCATGCTCGCCGCGCAACAGCGTACGCCCGCAGACGTCGCAGGCGACGGCTGCACGAGTGGTCGTGATCGACTTGCGCTCCATTCGCCGATCAGGGTACCGCCGGGGGCCAAGCCCGGCTACCCGGGGCCAAGCCGGCTACCCGGGGCTTCGCACGAGGCAAGCGCGTCAGCGACGGCGCGGGTGTTACGCGTTGACGGCCTCCTGATCGGCGGTCTGGTCGACGACCTTCTGCTGCAGGTGCGCCGGTACCTCCTCGTAGCGCTCGAACTCCATCGTGTAGTCGCCCTGGCCGCCCGTCAGCGAGCGCAGGTCCGGCGCGTAGGTGAGCATCTCGGCCATCGGCACCTCGGCCTTGACCTCGGTCACGCCGCCGCCGACGCCTTCCATCCCCTGCGGGCGGCCGCGGCGGGAGTTGAGGTCGCCGATGACGTCGCCGACGGAGTCCTCGGGGATGCTCAGCGTCACGAGCATGATCGGCTCAAGCAGGACCGGCCCGGCGCTCGCCATCGCCTCGCGCATCGCGATCGAGCCGGCGAGCTTGAACGCCATCTCCGACGAGTCGACCGTGTGGTAGCTGCCGTCGAAGACCGTCACGCGCACGCCCTTCACCGGACACCCGGCGATGGGACCCGTGTGCATCGCCTCGATCACGCCCTTCTCGACGGCCGGGATGAACGAGGTCGGGATGACGCCGCCCTTGATGTGGTTGACGAACTCGAAGTCCGAGGGTGCGCCGGGGTCCGGCTTCAGCGGCTCGATCTCGATGTGGCAGTCGCCGAACTGCCCGCGACCGCCGGACTGCTTCTTGTGGCGCCCATGCGCCTTGGCGGGCTTGCGGATCGTCTCCTGGTAAGGCACGCGCGGCGGGTGCAGCGCGACCTCGGCGCCGAAGCGCTCTTTGAGGCGGTCGATGATGACCTCGACGTGCATCTGCGAGAGGCCGGCGATGATCTGGTCGCCGGTTTGCGGGTCGCGATGCAGGTCGATCGTCGGGTCCTCCTCCTGCAGGCGGCGCAGCGACGTGTAGACCTTGTCCTCGTCGCCCTTGGCCTCCATCGCGAACGCCATGACCGGCGCGGGCAGGGTGATCTTCGGCATCGAGATCGGCTCGTCGCGCTCGGCGAGCCAGTCGCCCGCGCGCGTCTCCTTGAGCTTCGCGACGGCGCCGATGTCGCCGGGGCCGAACTCGTCGGCGTGGCCGGACTCCTTGCCGCTGAACACGAGCAGCTGGCCGACGCGCTCCTTGTGGTGGGTCGTCGTGTTCATGACGTGCGTGTCGTGGCTGCATGAGCCCCTGGTAGACCCGGAAGAGGTTGATCCGGCCCGCGAACGGGTCGGCGCGGGTCTTGAAGACGTAGGCGTACAGCGGCGCGTCGTCGCGGTGCTCGAGCGTGATCTCGGGCAGCTCGAGCCCGCCGTGCTTCACGGGCGACGGAAGGTCCTCGACGATCGCGTCCAGGAGGCGGTTCGTCGCGAGGTTGCGCGTCGCGACGCCGCAGGTCACCGGGAACAGGGAGCCGTGGTTCGTGCCATCTTTCAGCGCCGCCACGATCTCGTCGTGCGCGATCTCCTCGCCCTCGAGGTAGCGCTCCATGAGGCTGTCGCTGACCTCGCAGATCTCGTCCATGAGCTTCTCGCGGTACTCCGCCGCGGTCGCCTGCATGTCGTCGGGGATCGGGATCTCGGTGCAGTTGTCGACGCTCAGCGCGGGCGGGTCGGAGTACGAGTAGGCCTTCATGTCGATGAGGTCGATGACGCCGGAGATCTCGTGCTCGGCGCCGATCGGGATCTCCGTCGCGACGACGTGCGCGCCGAAGGCCTCCTTGAGCGAGTCGAGCGTGCGGATAGAAGTCCGCCCGCTCGCGGTCGAGCATGTTCACGAAGATCATCCGCGCGAGGTCGAGCTCCTCCGCGCGCGCCCAGAGGCGGCGCGTCGTGACCTCGACGCCCATCACGCCGTTGACGACGAAGACGGCCGACTCGCAGACGCGCATCGAGCCCAGCGCGTCGGCGACGAAGCTCGGCTCGCCGGGTGTGTCGATGAGGTTGATCTTGCGGTCGTCCCATTCGAACGAGCTCAGCGCCAGCGAGATCGACATCTTGCGAGCCTGCTCGTCGGGTTCTGAGTCGGAGACCGTCGTGCCGTCCAGGACCGATCCGAGCCGGTTGGTCGCGCGCGCCTCGAAGAGCAGCGCCTCGTGCAGCGAGGTCTTCCCGCTCCCACGATGACCGATAAGGGCTACGTTGCGAATGCGGTCAGCAGACTTGTGCATGCCGCGGCTCCTCTCCTCGGGGAGCCGCGATGCTAGTGCCCCGTCTGCGAACAGTCCACCGCAATGCGCGGTGTGCCCGCGGCGCTACGGGCCGTCGGCGATGTTCTCGTCGGACATGCGCCCGCGGAGGCGCAAGACGGCCTTCGTGTGCAGCTGCGACACGCGCGACTCCGTGACGCCGAGGACCTCGCCGATCTCGCGGAGGGTCAGGTTCTCGTAGTAGTAGAGCGCGACGACGAGCTTCTCGCGCTCCGGCAGGCGAGCGATCGCGTCGGCGATGCGGTCCTTGAGGTCCGTCGCGTCCATGACCGTGGCCGGGTCGGGAGCGCCGGGATCCTGCAGCGTGTCGAGCAGCGAGACCTGATCGCCGGAGGCGTCCGAGACGGTCCACAGCTCGTCGAGCGCGGCGACCGTCGAGTTGGAGATCTGCAGGAGCGCGTCCTGGAAGTCGCCGACGGTCATCTCTAGCTCGTCGGCCATCTCATCGTCGGTCGGTGCCCGCTGGAGCTTGTGCTCGAGCTTCGCGTTGGCCCGCTCGATCGCCCGGGCGCGGGCGCGCACGGAGCGCGGCACCCAGTCCAGGGAGCGCAGCTCGTCGATGATCGCGCCCTTGATGCGGGTGATCGCGTAGGTCTCGAACTTGATCTCGCGCTCCAGCTCGAAGCGCTCGATCGCCGAGATCAGGCCGCCGAGGCCATAGGAGATGAGGTCGGCCTCCTCGACATGGGCCGGGAGTCCCGACGCCATCCGGCCCGAGACGTACTTGACCAGCGGCGAGTAGGCGATGACGAGCCGCTCGCGCGCGCGCTCGTCCCCGTCGCGCTTGTAGCGGCGCCACAGGTCCTTGAGCTCAATTGATTTGACGTTCGTTTCCATCTGTCACTAAGCCCTGGGATGTGCCCGCGCGTAGGCAACCTTCAGGCGCGCCGACTCTACCCGAGTGTAGGTCTGCGTCGTGGACACGGATGCGTGACCGAGCAGCTCCTGGATCGAGCGCAGGTCCGCGCCGCCTTCGAGAAGGTGCGTCGCGAAGGAGTGGCGCAGCACGTGCGGATGCACCGCGCCCTGCATCGCGGCGTGCCGCGACCACACGCTCAGGCGCCTGCGGACGTCGGACGTCGACAGCCTGCGACCGGACTTGCTCAAGAACAGCGCGGGCTCGTCGGGGCCCTGCGAGAGCGCGGCTCGGGCGCGGTCGAGGTAGCGCGCGAGCGCCTTGAGCGCGGGTTCGCCGGCGGGCACCATCCGCGTCTTGGATCCCTTCCCCTCGACGCGCAGCTGCTCGCCGTCGAAGTCCACCGATGCGAGGTCGAGCGCGACGAGCTCCTCCGCGCGCAGGCCGCTCGCGTAGGCGATCTCGAACAGCGCGCGATCGCGCAGCTCGAGCGGCGTCGACGCCGGAATGCGGTCCAGCAGCCGGCTGACCTGCTCGGGCGCGAGCACGGTCGGAAGCTCCGAGGCGAGCTTTGGAGCCGCGAGCAGGTCGGCGGGGTTGGCCTCCATCTCCCCATGCTCGCGCAGCATGCCGAAGAACGCACGCAGCGCCGCGAGCTTGCGCGCGACGGTCGCTGGCGCGAAGCGGCGCTCCGACAACGACGAGGCGTAGCGGCGCAGCAGGCGGTGCGTGACGGCTGTCGGCTCCGCGGCGCTGCCGCTCGCCCATGCGGCGAAGTCGCGCAGGTCGAGCCCGTAGGCCTCGCGCGTCTTCGCGGCGTTGCCGCGCCGGCGCAGGTCCTCGTCGAAGCGCACGAGCGCCGTGCGCCAAGCGGGGCTCGTGACGGGTGGAGGAAGCGGCGGCTGCATCGGCGTGACCGTGGTTCGACGCCCGGGGCGCGGCGCCCTGCACGGTGCACTAGCCTCGCTGCGGCATGGGGGTGTTCTTCATCGACACGTCGAGCGGCGCCGTCGCGACGCAGCACCAGCTCATCGCCGACGGCGTGATGGCGGGCAGCGACCTGCCGCCGCGGCCGTGGCTGCGCATCCAGGGCACGAGCGACGCCACGACGATGTGGTACGCGCTGCTGCGCCGGCGCGAGCGCGGAGCCTGGTTCGGCACGCTCGTCATGCGCCACTCCGACCATCACGCTCGGCTGCTCGAGCAGGGGTGGCAGGAGATCGCGCTCGACGAGGTCGGCCCGGTGAGCCCTTCGATCTTCAGCGCTGATCGGCCGCTGTAGCTCGGTTCAGTTGATGAAGATCGGGGTTCCGACGGGAACCTGCTCGTAGAGCTTGATGACGTCCTCGACGAGCATGCGGATACAGCCGTGCGAAGCATTGGAGCCGATCGAGCCGCGGTCGCCGGTCCCGTGGACGCCGACGCCGTCGGCGATGCCCAGCCAGCGCGCCTTGAGCGGGTTGGACGGGATGCCGCCGGGGATGACCTGTCCGGCCAGCGATCCGGCCCACGGCGAGTTCGGGACCGACCAGGCCGGGTTGACCGCCTTGTTCTGGATGTTGTAGCGGCCCGCCGGCGTTTCGAGGCCGGCGACGCCGACGGCGATCGGGTACGTCACGACCTTCTTGAGCTTCTTGTAGAGGCTGATGCGGTAGCTCGAGCGGTCGACGGTCAAGACGACCGGGTACGTCTTCGCGAGGCGCTTCGTCGTGATCTTGGGCTTCGTCTTCTTCAATGCGACGCGCACGGCGCGGTTGTCGTCGATGTCGGTGACGAGCGCGTGCTTCACCTTAGGCGTGAGCGCCTTCGCGTCGACGGACAGGCCGACCTTCGACCTCTTCACCTGGACGCGCTCGCCGTGGACCGAGATGTCCGCCTCGACCGGCTTGCGCGTCATCGTGACGCGGACCTTGTCGACGATCCGCCGGACCGCGGCCTCCGAGTAGGCGACCTCGGGCGTCACGCTCGCCTTGACGTCGGCGCCCGAGAGCCCGCGCCACGTGCGCGTGACGATCGAGCCCTCGCGACCGCGCCTGACGGCGTCGGAGACCATCTTGTCGACGTTGGCCTTGATCTTCGCCTCGCGCGCGGAGAGCGGGAACTCGGTCTCGCCGGCGACGAGCACAAGCGGCCTGCGCAGCTGTGAGACGAGGCGCGCGCGGAGCTTCGCCTCGGCGGCGGAGATGGTCAGCCCGCCGACGTCGACGGTGCCGACCTTGACGCCCTTGGCGATCGTGTCGCTGCGGCTCGAGTCATACGCGTAGACGCTGCCTGCGAGCACGAGCACCAGCACGAGCCCGGCCACGGAGATGATGAGAGGAGAGCGTCGCATGCCTTCCTGGCGGTTGTTCGGAGGATCGGCGAGTCGCGATCACTTTAGGGGACGCATAGGTCGGCTGCTACGGCAGCTGCGTGAGGAGCGTCACACGTTGGCGCGCCGGCCCAAGACGAGGTCGAGCTTCGCCGCGAGCTCGCGCCAATCCGCGCCGCAGATGACGTCTTCCTCCTCGCAGACGTCGCGGTTCCACGGGTGGCTGATCGTGGCCACGATGAGACCGTGCTCGATCGCCCTGGCGAGGTTCTCCGGACTGTCGTCGACCAGCAGCTCGATCCCGAGCTCCAGACATCGGCCCACCTTGTCGTGCGCGCAGTACAGCTCGTCGTAGGGCAGACCGATCTGCGCGAGCCAGCGAGCCGTCGCGTCGTAGCAGTGCGGATCGCGATGGCTCGTGACGTGGATGTAGTGGCCGGCCTCGCGCCAGCCGCGGACGGTGTCGACCGCGTGCGCGTACGGCTCGCCCGCGAGGATCGCCGCCTCGCCGTGCGTCTCCTGGATGCAGAGGTGCAGCTGATCGGGCCGCAGGCGGGTGATGCCCCAGTCCAGCTGCTCCTCGTAGGGCAGATCGATGCCGAAGCGCCGCCGGGCCGCGTCGGAGAGCCGATCCCAGTAGTGGTGCAACGTCGAGTCGATGTCGATCGCGATGCGCATGGTCGCCACACCCAAGCGTAGAGGAGCGTGGACGCGCTGCTGCCGGTGTGTCCAGTCGGCCCCGGGGCCGCGCCGCCGGGGCTCGGCCGGCGGTCGGGCGGCCGGGCGGCCGGGCGGCCGGGCGGTCGGGCGGCCGGCGGCCGGGCGGCCGGGCGGTCGGGCGGCCGGGCGGCCGGGCGGCCGGGCGGTCGGGCGGCGGTCGGGCGGCCGGCGGTCGGGCGGCCGGCGGTCGGGCGGCCGGCGGTCGGGCGGCCGGCGGCGGGTGGCCGGCGGTCGGGCGGCCGGCGGCGGGGCGCGCGGCGGTCGGCGTCGGCGCGGCGCTAGGTGACGGCGCCCTGCGAGGCGCTCGACACGAGCTTGGCGTACTTGCCGAGGACGCCGCCGAGCTCCGTGTGGTTCGGTCCGACGTAGTGCTCGACGCGCCGGGCGATCGTGTCGGCGTCGAGCGCGACGTCGAGCCGGCGCTCGTCGACGTCGATCGTGACGATGTCGCCGTCGTGCACCGCGGCGATCGGGCCGCCGCGGACGGACTCCGGCGCGACGTGGCCGGCCATGAAGCCGTGCGTCGCGCCGCTGAAGCGGCCGTCGGTGAGCAGCGCGACGTGCTCGCCGAGCCCGACGCCGTTGAGCGCGGCCGTGACCGCGAGCATCTCGCGCATGCCCGGGCCGCCCGCGGGGCCCTCGTTGCGAATGACGAGGACGTCGCCCTGCTCAATCGTGCCTGAGACGACGGCCGCCATGGCGGCCTCCTCGCCCTCGAAGACCCGGGCCGGCCCTTCGTGGTGGCGGCGCTCGTGGCCGGAGAGCTTGACGACGCACCCTTCGGGCGCGAGGTTGCCGCGCAGGATGGCGAGGCCGCCCGTCGGCTTGATCGGGTTGCTCAAGGGGCGAACGACCTGCTGGCCCTCGGTCTCGACGGCCTCGCGGGCGTGGTCGCCGACTGTCCGGCCGGTGACCGTGATCGCGTCCTCGTGCAGCAGGCCGGCTTCGAGCAGACGTTGCGCGACGAGCGGCACGCCGCCGGCGGCGTAGAGGTCGTTGGCGACGTACTTGCCGCCGGGCTTGAGATCGCACAGCATCGGGGTCTGCTCGGAGATGCGGTCGAAGTCGTCGATGTCGAGCTCGACGCCGGCCTCCCTGGCGACCGCGAGCAGGTGCAGGACGCCGTTGGTCGAGCCGCCGCTCGTGGCGATCGCGGCGATCGCGTTCTCGAGCGAGTCCTTCGTGATGATGTCGCGCGGCAGCAGGCCACGCTCGAGGATGTCCATGACGAGCTTGCCGGCCTCGACCGCGACCTGCGCCTTGTTCGCGTGGACCGCGGGGACCATCGCGGAGCCCATCGGGCTGATGCCGAGCACCTCGAAGGCCATCGCCATCGTGTTGGCGGTGAACTGGCCGCCGCAGGCGCCGGCGCCCGGGCTCGCGGCGTGCTCGAGCTCGTCGAGCTCCTCGTCGGTCATCGTGCCCGCCGCGTGTTTGCCGACCGCCTCGAAGACGTCCTGGATCGTGACGTCCTTGCCCTTGTAGCGGCCGGGCGCGATCGAGCCGCCGTAGAGCATGACGCCGGGCACGTTGAGTCGCGCGAGCGCCATGACGGTGCCGGGGATGGTCTTGTCGCAGCCGGAGATCGCGACGACGCCGTCGAAGAGGTGGCCGAGCGCGACGAGCTCGATCGAGTCGGCGATGACCTCGCGGCTGACGAGGCTCGTCTTCATGCCGCTCGTGCCCATCGTGATGCCGTCGGAGATCGCGATCGTGTTGAGCTCCATCGGCGTGCCGCCGGCGGCGCGGACGCCCTCCTTGACCTTGGCGGCAAGCGCGCGCAGGTGGAAGTTGCAGGGCATCGTCTCGATCCACGTCGACGCGACGCCGATGATCGGCTTCTTCAGTGCGTCCTCGTCGAAGCCGATGCCGTAGAGATAGGCGCGCGCGGCGGCGCGCTCCGGACCCTCGGTGAGTGCCCGGCTGCGGTGCTTCGTATCGAATGCTTGAGGTGTTGCGGGTGCCGGAGGCTTCACTGGGCGGGAACACTACCCGCGCCGCGCCGCTGATCGCGGAGACGGGCCTGCTCCCACTGGCCCAGGCGCCAGAGGTCGCGCTTGACCTGCTTGGGATCGACCTGGCGGCCGGGCAGGTGCATGTTCGCGCTGTTGATGATCCGCCGCTCGTCGCCGGTCAGCGCCATCCACTTGGCGAGCACGTCGTCGGAGTCGGGCAGCAGCGCCGAGCCGTAGGGCCGCGACTCGTCGAGGAAGGTGATGCAGTACTCGCTCAGCAGCCGGCGGGTCTGCGGCAGGTAGGCGACGATCGGCTTGTGGGGGTAGATGAGGTAGGCGTACGGCGCGCCGTGGCCGTCGCGGTCGGCCAGCGGACCCTCCGCAAGCGAGCCCCAGACCCGGATGAAGCCCAGGTCGCGGTACATCGCCCACTCCTCCGTCGTTGACGCACGAGCGCAGGAGCTGGCGCGCGCGCTGCTCGGCGCGGCGCTCGCGGCCCGGGTCGTAGCCGTCGGACGGCACGCGCCGGCGGCTGGCGCGCCAGCGCTCGATGCGCTTCGACGCGACCGGCCACCCGACCTCCCACAGCAGGACGAGCACGACGATGACGCTGGCTGAGATCGCGAGGTACATCGGCGCGCGATCGACCTCTAACGGCCGCCGGCCGCGCGCGGGAAGAAGATGACGCGGTCGGCGTCGGGCGGGATCTCGTCGAAGCTCGTCACCATCTGCGCCTCGCGGCGCCCGCCGGCAGCCGTAGCGGCACCGCGGCCCACATGCCCTCGTCGAGCTGCGCGCGGAACGCGTCGACGAGCGCCTCGTGCTCCTCGGGCACCTCCACGTCGCCCTCGGCGATGAGCACCTCGCCGTGGCCCGGCTTCATCCGCAGGAACCTCATCCCGCAGCGATTATGACAAAGCGAACAACTCCCGAGTGCGGGTCCGGCGCGCGAACCTTCGCCGCCCGCGTGGCGGCCCTCAATCGCGACGTGCCAGGCCGAAGACATCGACCGGCCCGGGGCCTTCGCCGATGTCCCGCAGCCCGTCGGCCACGGCCCCGGCGGCGACCGCGCGGGCATGGCGCGCCGCGGCCAGCGGATCGTCGCCGAGCGCCAGGCGCGCGGCGAGCGTCGAGGAGTGCGTGCAGCCCGAGCCGTGCGCCGCCCCGTCGGGATGGCGCTCGCCGGGCAGCTCGGTGAGCGTCGTGCCGTCGAAGAACAGGTCGGTGGCGGCGTCGCGATGCCCGCCCGTGACGACGACGCACGCCGGCCCGAGCGCGTGCAACGCTCGGACGAGCTCGATCCCGTCGAGCGTGTCGTCGCCGGCGAGCGTGCGCGCCTCGGCGAGGTTGGGCGTGATGACGGTGGCCCGCGGGAGGATCTGCTCGCGCAGCGCCCTCACGGCGTCGAGCGCCAGCAGCCGCGCACCCGACTCGGCGACCATCACCGGGTCGTGCACGATCGGCGTACCCGGCGCGAGCCGGTCGAGCGCCCTGGCCACGGTCTCGATCGTCAGCGCGTCGCCGAGCATCCCGATCTTCACCGCATCGACGCCAAGGTCCTCCGCGACCGCGCGCACCTGGCCGGCGATGATCTCCGGTCGCGACCGGCGCGACCGCGCTGACCGCGACGGTGTTCTGGGCCGTGATCGCCGTGATCGCCGTCGCCCCGTGCACGCCCGCGCGGCGAACGCCTTGAGGTCCGCCTGGATCCCCGCGCCGCCGCCCGAGTCCGAGCCGGCGATCGAGAGCACGACGGGCACGCGACGACCGGACACGGACGCGAGGATACGCAGCCGACCCCCGGCTACGCGCGGCGCACATACCGCCCTCCCACTCCGCGACGCAGGAAGCCGCGCAGCTCGAGCTCCGCGAGGCCGGCCATCACCGCCCGGGCTCCGGTCGGCGTCGTCGCGAGGTCACCGACGGTGTCGCATCCGTTCTCCACGCGCTCGAGCAACGCCCGCAGCGGTCCGTCGAGCTCGGCCGTGCCGCGCCCCGTCAGCGCCGTCGCGACGCCGATGCCGAGAACCTCGTCGAGCGCGTCCTGCGCGTGGCGGATGACGAGCGCGCCGTCGCGCAGCAGGGCGTTGGAGCCTGCAGCGCGCGGCACGCCCACCGGCCCCGGCACCGCGCCGACCGCGCGGCCGAGGTCCTGCGCGAGCTCGGCGGTGATCAGCGACCCGGAGCGCTCCGCCGCCTCGACGACGATCGTCAGCATCGCCAAGCCCGCGATCGTGCGGTTGCGCGCCGGAAAGCACCAGCGAAACGGCTTGAATCCCGGCGGCATCTCGGAGACCACGCGCCTGCGTGCGCACGATCGCGCGGTACAAGCCGCGCTTGCTGGGCGGGTACGGCACGTCGGCGCCGCTGGCGAGCACGCGCGAGCGTCGGGCCGCCGACCTCCAGCGCGCCGGCGTGCGCGGCGGAGTCGATGCCGAGCGCCATGCCGCTGACCACCGTCACGCCGGCCGCGGCCAGCCCGCGGCCGAGACCGCGGGCGACCTCGATGCCGTCCGGGCCGGCCCGTCGCGCGCCGACGACGGCAACCGCCGGAACGTCCTCGTCGCACAGCACGGACAGCCGATCGGGGTCGCCGGCGACGTACAGCAGCGCGGGCGCGTCCGCGGCCTGCGCGAGGCGGCGCGGGTAGCCCGCGTCGTGCCGGCAGCAGGCGTGCAGCCCCGCTCGCACCGCGCCGTCGCGCGCCATCTCCGGGTCGAACGCCTCCAGCGCCCGCTCGATGGCGCCGCGGCGCTCCCCTGCGAGGGCCGCGACGAGATCCGCGTCGGCGAGGGCGAGCAGCTCGGAGATATGGCGGCGGTGGCGCCGCGCGTGCTCGATGTGCGGCGCCAGCATGGCGACCAGCGCGGTCCGGCGCAGGCAGGCGTCGCACGCCGTCAGCGCCGGCCGCCGATCGAGGCTGTGGTCCTGGCCCGGCGGTCACTGCCTGATCGCGCTCCGTCATGCCGCCTGCGCCCCGTCGAGGATCTGGTCCTGGCGCAGCGAGAGCGCCTCGCCCACGTGATCCGCGCGCACCCGCTCGCTGCCGTCGAGGTCGGCGATCGTCCGGGCGACGCGCAGGATCCGCTGATGGCCGCGCGCGCTCAGCGTGCCTGTCTCGTAGGCCGCGCGCAGCGTCGCGTCCGCCGCGGCATCGGCGCGCACGAAGTCGCGGACGAGCCTCGGCGTGAGCTGCTGCGTTCGTCGACGCGGCAGTGCCCGCGAGGCGTGAGGCCTGGCGCTCGCGCGCGTCGAGGACGGCCGCCAGCACCTCGGCCGACGTCGTGTGCGACGTCCGACTCGAGCTGCTCGGCGGCGGACGGCTAGACGTCGACGAGCAGGTCGAGGCGGTCCAGCAGCGGCCCGCTGAGCTTGCGCCGGTGGCGGGCGATGTCGCCCTCCGTGCAGCGGCAGCGCGCGCCGCCGGCAAGACCGCACGGGCACGGGTTCGTCGACGCGACGAGCTGAAAGCGCGTCGGGAACAGCGCCGTGCGCTGCCCGCGGACGATCGCCACGCGCCCGTCCTCCAGCGGCTGGCGCAGCGCCTCGAGCGCCGAGCGGCTGAACTCCGACAGCTCGTCGAGGAAGAGCACGCCGTGATGGGCGAGGCTCGCCTCGCCGGGCTGCGGGATCGCGCCGCCGCCGACGAGCCCGGACGCGGAGATCGTGTGGTGCGGCGCGCGGAACGGCCGCCGCGTCACGAGGCTCGCCGCCGACGTGCAGCCCGGCGATGCTGTGGATGCGCGTGACCTCGATGCGCCTCCGTCGCGCGTCAGCGGCGGCAGGATCGACGGCAGCCGCCGGGCGAGCATCGTCTTGCCGGTGCCCGGCGGCCCGGACAGCAGGAGGTTGTGGCCGCCCGCGGCGGCGATCGTCAGCGCGCGGATCGCGTCGCGCGTGGCCGCGCACGTCGGCGAGGTCCGGCGGCTCGTCGGGCGCGGCCTCGCCGTCGAGGCCGGCGCCGGCGGCGGCAGCTCGGGCGCCGGCTCCGCCGCGCAGGATCGCGGCGACCTCCGCGCAGGCTCGCGACGCCCGCGACCACGAGCCCTCGACGAGCGCCGCCTCGCGCGCGCACTCGCGCGGCACGATGAGCCCGCGCGATCCGCGCGCGCGCGCGCGCCCTCGGCGACGGCGAGCGCGCCGCGGCACTGGCGCAGCTCGCCGCCGAGCGCCAGCTCGCCGAAGACCGCCCAGCGCTCGAGCGCGCGCGGCGGCAGCTGCCCGCCGGCGGCGAGCAGCGCCGCAGGCGATCGCGAGGTCGAAGCCCGGGCCCGACCTTGCGCAGGTGCGCGGGCGCGAGGTTGACCGTGATCGCGCCGCTGCGGGAACTCGAAGCCGGAGTTCAGGAGCGCCGCGTGCACGCGCTCGCGCGACTCGCGCACGGCCGCGTCGCCGCGGCCGACGATCGTGAACGCGGGCAGGCCGCGTGCGCAGGTCGACCTCGACGGTGACCCGGCGTGAGGTCGAGGCCGTCGATGGCGAAGGTGGTGACGCGGGCGAGCACCCGACGCAAGCTAGGCGCCATCGCGTGACGAAACACCACCACATCGCAACAAATCAGCGCGCAGATCCACGCGCGACATCGCGACGATCGGGGCTGCGCGATGACGTGCTGCGTTCCTGCGCAGAATCGTTGCGATCGCGTGCTGATTTCGTGACGCGCGGACGCCTAGCGTCGCCGGCATGTCCAGCGACGTCCGCCACCACCTCGGCCGCCTCGGCGAGGATCTCGCCCTCGAGCACCTCGAGCGCCTGGGCTTCCGCGTGCTCGCGCGCAACTACCGCACGCGCTTCGGCGAGCTCGACCTCATCGTCTGCGACGACGCGACGATCGTCTTCGTGAGGTCAAGACGCGCGCGCGCGGGCGCGGCGGCGAGCGTCGCTGCGAGCGCGTCGCTCGCGGCGCAAGCAGCGTCAGGTCCGCCGCATGGCGGCGCGCCTGGCTCGCGCGAGCGGCGCGACCGGCCGCGGCCGGCGAGCTGCGCTTCGACGTCGTCGGCGTCACCGTCGACCACGGCGGGCGGCTCGTGCGCCTCGACCACCTCGAGGCGGCGTTCTGAGCCGCGCGTCGGACGCGGTCGTACGAGCGCGAGCTGCTGGTATGCCGTCGACTGGAAGCTCAGCCGGTGCAGCGGCGACACGCCAAGGCGCTGAATCGCCTCACGATGCTCGGGCGTGGAATAGCCGACATGGGAGGCGAACTCCCAGCCCGGGTGCAGCGCGTCGGCGCGGTGCATGTAGCGATCGCGCGTGACCTTCGCGACGATCGAGGCCGCGGCGATCGCCGCCGAGGTCGCGTCACCTTCGACGATGGCCCGCTGCGCGTAGCCGGTGTCGGCCGACGGCGAAGCCGTCGGAGAGGCAGATGCAACCGGGTCGGGCGACGCCGAGCAGCGCGTCGCGAAGCGCCGCGAGGTTGGTCTTGTGGAGGCCTCGCTCGTCGATGCCGCGAGCGCAGCGCGAAACGACGCAGACCTTCGACGCGGTGCGCAGGACGATCGGGTACAGCTCCTCGCGGACCTCGATCGTGTGCTGCTTGGAGTCGTTGAGCCGGCTCAACGCGCGCAGCTCACGGGTCGTGAGCGCCTCGGTGTCGAACAGCACTGCCGCTGCCACGAGCGGCCCGGCCAGGCAGCCGCGACCAGCCTCGTCGGCGCCCGCGACCCACCGAATACCAAGGCGCCGGTCGTACGCGAACAGCCGCCGGCCGCTCGAGCGTTTGCGCGCAGCGTTCGCCTTGCGCCGCTGGCGGCGCGCGGCAGCGCCGGCGCGGCGACGGCGGGCCGCGGGCGGCCGGCGGCGCGTGCGGCTGCGCCGGTCGGCTCGGCGGCGGCTGGCGTCGAAGGCTCCACGTTCGCCGACCATCATGCACGAGCGCGGCGCGGCCGACTGCGTGAGATGCGCGGTCGCGGACAGCTGCGGGCTCGGAGCAGCCGCCTCGCGGCGCCAGACGCCACCGCGATGCCAACGGGCCGCTACAACAGGCCGATGCGCTTCGGCGGCCAGTACGTGCCGAACGCGTTTCCGATGATCCATTCGCGCGGGACGGGACCCCAATAGCGGCTGTCGTCGGAGGCGCCACGGTTGTCGCCCATCATGAAGTAGTGGTCGGCCGGGATCTTGATCGGCGTCGGGAAGTTGCATTGGTCGCCGCCGCTGCACGGCCGGATGAACGGCTCGTTCTGACGCTTGCCGTTCAGCACGGCGTGCCCGTCCACGATGGCGATCGTGTCGCCGGGGCCGGCGACGATCCGCTTGATGAAGTTCGTGTCAGCCTTGGTCTTCGTCGGCAACGGGCACGGCTGATCGTCCTTGTGGGGGGCGCCGCACTCGTTCGCGTTCTCGGCACCGCTCGGCGGATGGAAGACCGTCACGTCGCCGATGTTCGGATCGCCGAAGCGGTTGCCGATGCGGTTGACGAGCACGCGCTGGCCGATGACGAGCGTGGGCACCATCGACTCCGACGGGATGCGGTACGGCTTGACGAGGAAGGCCTGGATGCCGAGCGCCAGGCCAAGCGCGACCGCGACGATGAGCACGAGCTCGAACGCCGAGTTCCCCTTGGAGTCGTCGGACTTGCCCGCCCTCCGGCGCTTGGGGTCCCTGCCGCCGTCCGGATTCACGCCATCACCCCGCTTGCCGTCCAAGCCTTCTGATGCGGCGCCTGCTCGCTCGCCTACGGAGGTGTCGGACTCGGTCACGCCTGCTTGCCGGTGGAGGCCGCTTCGGCCTCGCTTCCGGCAGCGGTCCCGGAGGCTGCGGCGCTCGCCTCGGCGACCGTCTCCCCGGCCACGGCGCCTGCTGCGTCGACCGCTTCCGGCTCGGCTGCGGCCTCCGCCTCAAGCTGTGCGGCGGGATCGTGCAGAAGCCCGGCGACGACCTTCTCCTCCGGACCCGTGTAGCGGCGCTCGCGGACGCGCGCTCGCTTGCCGACCCGGTCGCGCAGGTAGTACAGCTTTGCGCGCCGCACGTCGCCGCGGGCAGCGACTTCGATCTTCTCGATCTTGGGCGAGTGCACGGGGAACGTGCGCTCGACGCCGACGCCGAAGGACTGCTTGCGGACGGTAAACGTTTCGCGGACGCCATGGCCCTGGCGCTTGATGACGACGCCCTCGAAGACCTGGGTGCGCTTGCGCGTGCCCTCGACGACCTGGAAGTGCACGCGCAGGCGATCACCGGCCTGAAAGGACGGGACGCGGCGCAGCTGAGCGCGCTCGAGGGCTTCGATGACTGAGGACATAGGCGAAGAAAGGGCGCGGACGAAAGCTGGCCGCGCCGGAGGCATGATGGTAGCGAAGCGTCTACGCCGGAGGCCCGCCGGGGTCCGAGGGCTCCCCGCAGGCGCGCCCGGGCGGGTCGCCGCCCGACCCCGCGGAGGGCGGCCCGGGCAGGTCGCCGGCCGACCCCGCGGACAGACGCCCGCGTGCGTCGTCTGCACGCTCGCGCGAGCGCTCATCGCGCCAGCGCCGGATCTGCTCGTGATGGCCGGAGAGCAGCACGTCGGGCACCGGCCAGCCACGGTATGCCGCCGGGCGCGTGTAGTGCGGGTACTCGGGCCGGCCTTCGAGCGCGACCGAGAAGGACTCCTCCCGCGCCGACGCGCTGTCGCCGAGCGCACCCGGCAGCTTGCGCAGCACCGCGTCGCAGACGACCATCGCCGCGAGCTCGCCGCCGGCGAGCACGTACTCCCCGATCGAGACCGCGTCCGTCGCGAAGTGCTCGACGATCCGCTCGTCGAAGCCCTCGTAGCGGCCGCACAGCAGCGTCACGTCCGGCTCGGCCGCGAGCTCGTCGACGAGCCGGTCGTCGAGGACCCGTCCGGTCGGCGTCAGCGCGATGACGCGCCGCTCGCGGCGCAGGTCGACCGGGTCGACACCGTAGAAGCCGCGCAGCGCGGCGTCCATGACGTCGACGCGCAGCACCATCCCGGCACCGCCCCCGAACGGCGTGTCGTCGACCTGCCCACCGCTCAGCGGCGTGTGCTCGCGCAGGTCGAGCGTGCGCAGCTCATGCCCCGCCGCCAAGGCATTCGCGACGTGGCGCTGCGTCGAGAACCACTCAAACCAGCCCGGAAACAGCGTGACGATGTCGAGGCGCAGGACTCAGCCCCGAGGAGGATCGGACGCCGCGGGCCGCTGCGCCTCGTCCACCCCGAGGAAGGCCGCATCGACGACGATCCGGCGGGCGGCGATGTCCACGACCTGGACTGCGTCGCCGACCATCGGCACGAGCAGCTCGCCGACCTCGAGCACCTCGCACGACGGCAGTGCGCGCAGCCCCTCGACGACCCCGAGCGAGCGCCCGTCGGCCGTCACCACGTCGCAGCCCTGCAGATCTTCGGCCCAGTACTCCCCCACGTCGAGCTTGGGCGCCGCCGTGCGCAGGACGAAGAGATCCTCGCCGCGCAGCGCCTCGGCGCCCGCGCGGTCGTCGACGCCCTCCAGGCGCAGGATCGGGCGGTCGTCGGTGCCGGCACGGCGCACGATCGACCGCGCGAGCTCGCCGATCCGGACCGCGCCGCCCAACGACAGCAGCACCGGCCGCGGACGCGTGACGTGAAAGGACCCGTCGAGGCCGTGCGGCCGTCCGACGCGCCCGGCGTTCAGCTCGTCCGGGGTCGCCATGTCAGTCGACGATGTCGACGAACACGCGGCACTGCTCCTTCACCGCGGCGGCCTTGAGCACCGTCCGCAGCGCGTTCGCCGTGCGACCCCCGCGCCCGATGACCTTGCCGTAGTCATCCTCCGCGACGGCGAGCTCAAGCACGACGCTGCCGTCGTCCTCGTCGAACTTCTCGACGCGGACGGCATCGGGGTCGTCCACGAGACCTCGCGCGAGATACTCGAGCAGCTCCTGCATCGGGTCGGAGCTCCGGTTAGGCGATGCCCTGGATGCGCAACAGCTTGCGCACCTGATCCGACGGCTGCGCGCCGCGGTCGAGCCAGTGGCGCGCACGCTCTTCGTCGACGCGAATCGTCGACGGCTCGGTCTGTGCGTTGTAGTGGCCGATCGTCTCGATCACGCGACCATCGCGCGGCGAGCGTTGATCAGCGACGACGATGCGCCAGATCGGATCCTTCTTGCCACCCACTCGGGTAAGTCTCAGTCGAACAGCCATGTGGCAGTGAGGTTAGCGGCCCTGGCGCATCAACGCCTGGAGGTCGGGCATCTTGCCCTTCCCGAGCTGCTTCATCATCTTCTGCATCTGGCCGAACTGCTTGACGAGCTGGTTGACGTGCTGGACCGTCGTGCCGGACCCGCGAGCGATGCGCAACCGCCGCGATCCCTTGATGAGATCGGGCCGCCGGCGCTCGAGCGGGGTCATCGACAAGACGATCGCCTCGATGCGATCGAGCTCGCGCTCGTCGACCTTGATGTTCTTCATCGCGGCGCCCTGAAAGCCGGGAATCATCCCGAGCAGCGACTGCAGCGGCCCCATCTTGCGCATCATCTTCAGCTGCGAGAGGAAGTCCTCGAACGTGAACTCGTTGCGGCGCAGCTTGCGCTCGAGCTCCTTCGCCTCGTCCTCACCGATCTGCGCCTCGGCCTTCTCGATGAACGACAGCACGTCGCCCATGCCGAGGATCCGCTGCGCCATGCGGTCGGGATGGAAGCGCTCGAACTGGTCGAGGTGCTCGCCCGTCGACGCGAAGAGGATCGGCTTGCCGGTGACGGCCTTGACGGACAGCGCCGCGCCGCCGCGAGCGTCGCCGTCGAGCTTGGACATCAGCACGCCGTCGAACGCGACAGCCGAGGCGAACTGCTCGGCGACGTTGACGGCGTCCTGACCGGTCATCGCGTCGACGACGAGCAGCACGGTCGTCGGCTTGACCGCCTTGCGGATCGCGACGAGCTCGGTCATGAGCTTCTCGTCGATGTGCAGGCGACCTGCGGTGTCGACGATCAGCACGTCCTTGCCGTCGCGCTTGGCCTGGTCCAAAGCCCAGCGCGCGATGTCCACCGGATCGCGATCGGTGCCCTGCTCGTAGACCGTGGCGCCGACCTGCGAGCCCACCTTCACGAGCTGATCCACCGCGGCCGGGCGGTAGACGTCGCACGCGGCCAGGGCCACCGACGACGAGTGCTCCTTCATGAGGAACTTCGCGAGCTTCGCGGTCGCGGTCGTCTTGCCGGAGCCCTGCAGGCCGGCCATCAAGATCACGGTCGGCGGGCGCGGCGAGAACGCGACGCCGGCGCTCGACCCGCCCATCAGCGCGGTCAGCTCCTCGTTGACGATCTTCACGACCTGCTGGCCGGGGTTGAGCTGGCCGAGCACGTCGGAGCCCAGGCAGCGCTCCTTGACCGTCGTCGTGAACGACTTGACGACCTTGAAGTTCACGTCCGCCTCGAGCAGCGCGAGGCGGATCTCGCGCATCGCAGCGTTGACGTCCGCCTCGGTCAGCGTCCCGCGCGAGCGGACGTCGGCGAGCGTTGCCTGCAGCTTCTCGGAGAGCGTGTCGAACACGGCACGCCAGTCTACGGCCGCAGGCGCCGAGGATCGTGCGAGTGCGCGAGAGCTTGTTCGCGCGCGTTCGCTGCTCGGCGCTACGGCCGAGGCGCACCGGGGCTCGTCACACCGCTCGCTGGCGGCGCAACCGAGCCCTGAGCGCGTCTAGACGGGTCGGTCAGCCGACCGCGATGGCCATGATGACGATGAGCACGATCAGGATCGCGCCGCCCCACACCAGCAGAGCGTCTCCACCCTTGGACTTCTCCTCCATAGCGTTCCTCCTCGATGTGAACACACGGGCCGCGCAAGCGGCTCCCGCTCCCCCTCACCTGCACGACACGTTCTAGCGACTGTGCCACGGCGAGGCAAGCCCGCCGCCCATTCAGGCGCGGCGGACGAGCATGATCCCATCCCGGACGGTCAGGACGACGCTCACCACGCGCGGGTCCGCGACGACGCGGTCGTTGAAGGCCCGCAGCGCGGTCGTCGACTCGGCGTCGTCGCCAGACGGCGGCTGCGCGACGCGCCCGCTCCAGAGCACGTTGTCGACCACGATCAGCCCGCGCGCGGAGAGCTTCGGCAGGACGGCCTCGTAGTAGCCGAGGTAGCCCTCCTTGTCGGCGTCGATGAACACGAGGTCGAACGGGCCGTCGAGCGTCGCGACCGTGTCCAGCGCCGGGCCGCGCCGGACCTCGATCCGCTCGGACTCGCCGGCGGCGGCGATGTGGCGCTCGGCGACGTCGGCGTGCTCGTCGAGCAGCTCGCAGGTGACGATGCGGGCATCCGGCGCGAGCGCGCCCGCCATCGACAGCGCGCTGTAGCCGGAGTACGTGCCGATCTCGAGCACGGAGCGCGGCTGCGCCAGGAACACGAGGAACTCGAGGAAGCGGCCCTCGACGTCCCCCGTGAGCATCTGCGGCGAGGTCAGCGTCTCCCGCGTCTCCTCCGCGAGCGCGCGCAGGTGCGCTGCCGGCGGCGTGGTGTGGGCGGCGGCGTACGCCTCGACGTCGCCGTCGACGATGTCCGCGCTCACAGCGGCGGCGGCACCCTCGGCGGTGCTGGGTTCACGGCACCGGCGATCGCGCCCGCGGCGTTGCCGAGCGCCTGGCTGAACTCAGACGGGATGACGAAGATCTTGTTCGCCTCGCCCTGGGCGAGCTTCGGCAGCATCTGCAGGTACTGGTAGGAGAGCAGGCCCTGGTCGGGGTTGCCGTCGTGGATCGCCTGGAAGACCGTGTCGATCGCCTTCGCCTCGCCCTCGGCGCGCAGGATCGCGGCCTCGCGCTGGCCTTCGGCCGTGAGCACCGCGGCCTGCTTGGCACCCTCGGCGTTGAGGATCTGCGACTGCTTGGAGCCCTCGGCGGTGAGGATCGAGGCGCGGCGGTCGCGCTCGGCGCGCATCTGCTTCTCCATCGCCTCCTGGATCGACGCCGGCGGGTCGATCGCCTTGACCTCGACGCGGTTGACGCGGATGCCCCAGCGGCCGGTGGCATCGTCGAGCACCGTGCGCAGCTGCGCGTTGATCTCGTCGCGGCTCGTCAGCGCTTCCTCGAGGGTGAGGCCGCCGATGACGTTGCGCAGCGTGGTGACCGTGAGCTGCTCGATCGCCTGCAGCGGGTTGGCGACCTCGTAGGAGACCGACTTGGCGTCGGTGATCGTGAAGTACAGGACGCTGTCGATCTGGATGCCGACGTTGTCGCGGGTGATGACGCCGGCCGGCTTGAACGTCACGACCTGCTCGCGCAGGTCGATCAGAGCGCCGACGCGATCGATGAACGGAACGACGATCGTGAGCCCGGGGTTCAGCGTGCGCGAGTAGCGCCCGAGACGCTCGACGACCCCCGCCCGCGCTTGCGGAACGATGCGCACGGTCTTCGCGGCCAGGACGATCACGAACACGGCGATGATGACGAGCAGGATCAGTCCGGCTTCCATTCCAACTCCTATTCGGTGTCGCTCACGAGCGCTGTCGCGCCCCGGATCTCGACGACGTGGACCCGGCGCCCGACCGCGATGACCTCACCTTCGACGAAGGTGCGCGCGGTCCACAGCTCGCCGTCGAGCTTCACGCTGCCCGCGCGGTCGTCGACCTGCTCGGTGACGAGCGCGGTCTTGCCGACGAGCGCGGCGGTCCCGGTGCGGATCTTCGGTGCCGTGTACAGGTGCCGGCGCGCGATCGGACGCACGAAGCCGAGCAGCAAGCTTGAGCTGACGAGGAAGACGAGCACCGCCGCGACGGTCGAGAGCCCCGCCAAGTCGGCAACCGCGCCGAGCAGGGCGCCGACCGCGAACGGCGCGAGGAAGAAGCTCAGCGATGCGACCTCGCCGGCCGCGAAGAGCACGGCGATGAGGATCCAGATCATCCAGGGGTCCATGTGGGCACGACTGTAGCTGTTGCGCGGCCGCCGTAGACAGACCCCGGGTGGCGAGACCTACACCTTTGGGCGGGACCGCCGCGATCTACGTCAGCAGCGCGCGTGCGTAGTCGTCGGCGTCGAACGGGCGCAGGTCGTCGAGCCCCTCGCCGATCCCGATGAGCTTCACCGGGATCCCCAGCTCGCCGGCGATCGCGAGCGCGATGCCGCCCTTCGCCGTGCCGTCGAGCTTCGTCAGCACGATCCCGTCGACGGGCACGGCCTCGGAGAAGAGCTTCGCCTGGCGCAGGCCGTTCTGGCCGGTCGTGGCGTCGACGGTCAAGAGCGTCTCGTGCGGTGCGCCCTCGAGCTGCTTGGCGATGACCCGACGGACCTTCGTCAGCTCGGCCATGAGGTTGTCCTGCGTGTGCAGCCGGCCGGCGGTGTCGATGATGACGACGTCCGCGCCGCGCTCGCGACCCTGCCTGATCGCTTCGAACGCCACCGCCCCGGGGTCGGCGCCGTCGCGCCCGCGCACGATCTCGCAGCCCGCGCGCTCGGCCCAGCCGGCCAGCTGCTCGACGGCCGCGGCGCGAAACGTGTCGGCGGCGCCCAGCACGACCTTCAGGCCGAGCTCGCGCTGCAGGTGCCACGCGAGCTTGCCGATCGTCGTCGTCTTGCCGGTGCCGTTGACGCCGACCGCCATGATCACGGTCGGGGCCGCGCGCACGTCGATGCGATCGGAGCCCGTCCGCGCGATCTCCGCGAGCATCTCCGCGAGCCGCGCGCTGAGCGCCTCGCCGCCGACGATCTCGCCGCCCGCGGCCTGCGCCTCGAGCTCGCCGACGACGCGCGCCGTCGTCATCGCGCCGACGTCGGCCATGATCAGCGCTTCCTCGAGGCGCTCCCAGGTCTCCTCGTCGACGTCGCCCTCGAGCAGCGTCGCGTGGATCTCGGCACCGAGCGCCTCGCGCGTCTTCGAGAGGTTCTGGCGCAGCTTGCGAAAGAAGCCGCGCTTGCGCTCGGGCTCGTCCTCGGCCGCGGCCTCGGCCGCCGCCCCGGGGCGCGCGACGTCGGTGATGAAGAGATCGGACCAGTCGCGAGCCATGGGCGATGCGCGACGATAGCGCCATGGCGATCGAGTTTTGCCCCGGCCGCTCCGACGAGTCCCCCGGCGCGGAGCTCATGCGCGAGCTCAACGCGCTCCTCGACGCGCAGTATCCCGGCCGCGCGGCCAAGCCGGGCTCCGTGACGACGCCCGACGAGATGGTCGCGCCCCGCGGTGCGTTCCTCGTCGGCTACGAGGACGGGCGGGCGATCGCGATCGGTGGCCTGCGACCGCTCGCCGACGACGGGGTCTGCGAGATCAAGCGGATGTACGTCGTCCCCGCGGCGCGCTCGCGCGGCGTCGGCCGCGCCCTGCTCGAAGGGCTCGAGGACTGCGCTCGCGCGCTCGGCTACGAGCGCGTGCGGCTGGACGCCGGCCCCGCACAGCAGCACAGCATCTCGCTGTTCCGGCGCACGGGCTACGCGCGAGATCGCGAAGTACAACGCCAACCACATCGCCGTGTACTTCGCCGAAAAGCGGTTGTGAGCGCCCGGCGACTACCGGGTCAGTTGCGCAGCGCCGCCTCGAGGTTCGCGCCGAATGTCGTGAACGTCCGGTTGGCCACCTCGTCGATCTTGTCCTCGGAGACGAACCGGGCGACGCCGTTGACCTCGACGCTCGTGTGCACCGCCGCGAGGCTGCGTCCGCCCGCGTCGCTCAGCACGATCGTGGCCGTGGCGTCCGCGAGCTCGTCGCCGTCGGCCTCGCGCGCCACGATCCGCAGCACCTGGCTGTGGCTGGCGCCGTCGCGATCGGAGAGCGTGACCTTGGCCTTCGTCTTGAGCGTCACGAGGCCGATGTCCGCCTCGATGTCGACGTCGTAGCTGTCGGCGCCGGAGCGGCCGGTCAAGCGCGCGTTGGGGATGCACGGCACGATGAGCTCGCCGTCGGCCAACGCCGCCCAGACCGCGTCGAGGGGCATCGTCACCGAAAACGCGTGGTCAAAATCCATGCGTTCGACCGTAGTCGCGCGGACGGATCGGGCGGGGTGAGTTCAGTCACACAGCGCGAGCGGCGTGACCGTCGACCGCGCTCGGCTCAGGCGGCACCGGCGGCGGGGACGCTCGCACCCTCGTCCTCGCGCGGCAGGTGGCGCGAGATGACCTTCGAGACGCCGTCGTCGCCCATCGAGACGCCGTACAGCGTGTCGGCAGCTTCCATCGTGCGCTTCTGGTGCGTGACGACGATGAACTGCGCGCGGTCGGCGTAGCGGCGCAGGAGCGCGAGGAAGCGCGTGAGGTTGGGGTCGTCGAGGGCGGCCTCGACCTCGTCGAGGATGTAGAACGGGCACGGCTTGGCGAGGAAGATCGCGAAGAGGAAGGACAGCGCCGTCATCGACTTCTCGCCACCGGACAGCAGCGACAGGCGCTTGGTCGACTTGCCGGCCGGCGTGATCTCGATCTCGACGCCGAGCATCTCGTCCGGCTCGCCCGGCAGCGCGACCTCGGCGTCCGCCGCGTCGTCCGCATCGGCGACGGCCGGCGACCCGGTCGCCGGCTCGCCCGCGAAGCCGGTGATGCCCGACTCCTCCTTGACGAGCCGCAGCCGGCCGCGCCCGCCGGGGAACATCTGCGCCGCCAGCTCCTCGAAGTTGGACGCGGCGGCGTTGAAGGTCTCCTCGAACGTGTCGTTGATCTGGCGATCGGTGTCGCGGATGAGCGTGCGCAGCTCGCGCAGCGCCGTCTCGAGATCGTTGCGCTGCGCCTCGAGCTCGGTGACGTGCTCGAGCGCCTGGTCGTACTCGTCCTTGGCGAGCGGGTTGACCGGGCCGAGCTGCTCGCGCCGGCGCGCCAGGCGCTCGATGCGGGCGTGCAGCGCGGCAGCGGCCTCCGCCTCGAGCGCGTCGGCGGCGGGCTCGGCCGGCAGCCCGAGGCGCTCCGCGAGCTGTCCGAGCTCGTGGTCGGCTTCCGCCGCCTGGTCGCGCGCCTGCTGCGCGCGCACCTCGGCGGCCGTCACGAGCTCGCCGCGCTCGCGCAGCCGGCGCTGGATCTCGGCCTCCTCGCCGGCGCACGCCCGCAGGCGGGTCGCCAGATCCTCGCCGGCGGCGCGATCGGCAGCGAGCTCGGCCTCGAGCGCCTCGACGCGGACACCGATCGCCTGGACGGCCCCGTCGAGGGCCGCGGTCAGGCGGGCCGCGCCGGGCTCCAGGGCGCGATCGGCGGCGATCCGGTGGCGCAGGCCGGCGAGCCTGCGAGCCCGGTCGGCGCGGTCGCGCTCGGCACGCTCGGCCACGCGGCGCTCGGCGGCCAGCTCGCCGTCGAGCTGCGCACGGCGCACCGCGGACGCGCCCTCCAGCGGCGCCTCGCGGCGCTTGGCGATGAGCCACGTCGCACGGCGCGCGTCCTCCTCGGCGCCCGCGAGCGCGCGCGAGCCCTCGCGGCGCGCACGGTCGGCCTCCTCACGGACGCCGTCGGCGGCCCGCACAGCTTGCTCGGCGCGCTCGCACGCGGCCTTGCAGCCCGCCTCGGCGGCCACCGCGCAACTGCTCGCCGCGACGAGCTCCTCGCGGCGGTTGCGCTCGGCGAGGACGCGCTCCTCGCCGCCCTCCGGCGCCTGGCGCAGCTCGCGGTGCCGGCCGTGCCAGACGCGGCCGTCGCGGGTCGTGGCGATACCGTTGAAGCCGGGCGGCAGGTTGTGGATCTCCTCGACGACCCAGGCATCCCAGAGCAGTCGCCGCGCGGCGGCGACGTCGTGCGTCTCGGCCTCGATGAAGTCGCAGAGGTGGCGCGCGCCGGGCGCCGGCGGGTGCGTCGCGCGTGCGGGGCCGGGGGCGAGGTCGCCGGTGATGAGCACGCGCCCGCCGTCGGCGCCGGCGGCGTCGAGCAGCGCCTTGGCGTCGCGCACGCCCTCGACGAGCCCCGCCCGCAGCAGGCCGCCGAGCGCGGCGGCGACCGCGCGCTCGTAGCCGGGCTTGACGTCGAGCGCGTCGGCGAGCGACCTGACGCCGCGCCCGTGGGCGCTGCTGCCGGCGCGCGTGCGCAGGAACTGGTTGCAGGCGGCGAGGTCGGCGCCGACGCGGGCCGCGTCGCGGCGCGCGCCCTCGAGCGCGCGGTCGGCGGCGCGGCGCTCGTTGCGCGCGGTCTCGGCGGTCGCCTCGGCGCTCGCGAGCAGCGCGCGCTGCACGTCGGCGGCCTCGCGCTGCTCCGCGACAAGCTGCTCGGCGTCCACGCGGGCGCGCTCGAGCGTGACGAGCTCTCGCTCGAGCTCGGCCTCGTGGTCGGCGGCGAGCCGCTCGAGCTCGGCCTCGAGCGCCGCGATCCGCTCGCGCCCGGCGGCTTCGAGCGCGCCGCCCTCCGTGACGTGCTCGGCGCCCGCCACGAGCGCCGCGAGCTCGGCTTCGCGCCGCTCGATGCGCTCGCGCAGATCGTCGGCGAGCGTGCGCGTGCGCTCGAGGCGCAGCTCGATGCGCTCGGCCGCCGAGCGCGCCCGGTAGACGCGCCGGGCGAACGCCTCGCGCTGCTCGCTGCGCGCGGCCAGCGCCTCGTCGACGGCCTGACGGCGCGCGGCGACCTCCGCGAGCTGCGCGTCGGCCTCCTCGCGCGCCGCACGGGCGGCCGTCGCGGCAGCGGAGGCCGCGGCGAGGTCCGCGCGCCGGGCGCGCGCCACGTCGCGGACGAGCTCCCAGCGCGCCTCGACGGTCTGGCGCTCGAGGCGCTCGTGCAGCTCGGCGGCCTCGGCCTGGCGCTTCAGGGGCCGCAGCCGCGAGCGGGCCTCGCGCTCGACGTCCAGCGCTCGATCGAGGTTGTCCTGCGTGCGCTCGAGCTTGAGCTGCGCGCGCCGGCGGCGCTTGCGGTGCTTGCCGAGGCCGGCGGCCTCCTCGATGAGCAGCCGCCGCTCGCGCGGCTTGGACGTGACGATCGTCTCGACGCGGCCCTGCGAGACCACGGAGTGCATCTCCTTGCCGAGGCCGGTGTCGCTGAGGACCTCGAGCACATCGACGAGGCGGCAGCGGGCGCCGTTGAGGCGGTACTCGCCCTCCCCGGAGCGGTCGAGGCGGCGGGCGATCGAGATCTCGCCCAGCGGGATGTCGACCGCCGCGTCGGAGTTGTCGATGACGATCTCGACCTCGGCCGACGAGCGCGCCTGCACGCCGCGGCCGCCGCCGAAGATGACGTCGCGCATCGACTGGCCGCGCACGGCGAGCGGCGACTGCTCGCCCATCGCCCACAGCACGGCGTCGGTGACGTTCGACTTGCCCGACCCGTTGGGCCCGACGACAACCGACACGCCGGGACCGAAATCGAGCCTTGTGCGGTCAGGGAAGGACTTGAAGCCTTTGAGGGTCAGCGACTTGAGGTGCATCTACGTACGTCCAGACTCCCACAGCTCGTCCTCGTCGGGGGGACCCGGGGCGTCCGGATGCAACGTCTCGAGCGCAATCCGCGCAGCTTCTTGCTCGGCGTGCTTCTTCGACCGGCCCGCTCCGCGGCCCACGGGCGCCCCGGCGACCGTCGCGATGACCTCGAACGTGCGGTCATGCGGCGGGCCGTCCTCCGCCGCGACCTCGTACTCGACGGTCTCGGCGCGGCGCGCGAGCCGCTCCTGGAGCGTCGACTTGAAGTCGACCGGGTGCGTGAGCGCGTTGGAGATCTCCGGCTGGAACGCCTCGACGACGGCCGCCGCGGTGCGCTCGTAGCCGGCGTGCAGATAGCACGCGCCGATGACCGCTTCGATGACCGACGCCAAGACCCGCTCGGTGCCGACGAGCGAGTCCACGCTCTGCCCCACCCCGGCCGGCGCGGACTTGCGCAGCCGGTCGGGCACGCCGAGGCGCTCGGCGACCGCCCGGCACGAGACCCCGCTGACGCTCTGCGCGCGGATCTTCGTCAGGCGACCGGCGCCGAAGCGCTCGGCCTCCAGGCGCGGGTACAGGTGCGCCGTCAGCGCGAGGCCCAGGACGCTGTCTCCGAGAAAGGCCAGGCGCGAGTAGGAGTCCGAGCGGCGCTCGGTCCATGAGGCATGCGTGAAGACCTGCCGGTGCAGGTGCTCGGGCAGCTCTTCGAGGAGTGCGGTGAGCAGCTTCAGGACTCGGTCGGCTCGTGTTCAGGGGCGTTCGCGAGGACGAAGTCGACCGCTTGGCCGACCGTCGTGATCTTGGCGGCCTGCTCTTCGGGCATCTTCACGCCGTAGGAGTCCTCGAGCTCCTGGACGAGCGTGTAGAGGTCCAGCGAGTCGGCCTCGAGGTCCGTCCGGAAGCTCGTCGTGTCGTCGATCCGCGCGGGATCGACCTCGAGCTCGTCGACGAGATGGGCGCAGATGAGCGTAAAGACCTCTTCGCGGGTCATGAAGCCGACACGGTAGAGCCGCTCTCGGACAGCGCGGCGCCGGGCTTGCGCAGCGCCCCCGCGCGCTCGAGCGCATCGTGCGTGCGACCGACGACATCGCCCGTGATGCCGCGAGCGGCGAGCAGGATCGCGCTCTCGAAGCCGCGGCTCGTGAAGCGGCCGTGGCCGACGACCCCGATCCTGCGCAGGCCGAGCAGGTACGCGCCGCCGGCGGTCTCCGGCGAGATCTCGTCGCGGAAGCTGCGCAGCGCGGGTCGCATGAGCGCGCCGCCCGCGCGGGCGCGGCGCGTCGAGGTCGCCGTCTCGCGCAGCAGCGCGATCATCTTGTCCGAGACGCCCTCCATGACCTTCAGCGTGACGTTACCGGTGAAGCCGTCGGTCACGACGACGTCGGCCTTGCCCTCCGTCAGCTCGTGGCCCTCGATGTTGCCGACGAAGTGCAGCTCCTGCGACGCGGACAGGCGGGCATGGACGTCGAGGACGAGCTGCGTGCCGCGCGTCGCCTCCTCCCCCACCGACAAAAGCGCGACCCGCGGACGGACGACGCCGTGCACGACGGTGGCCAGCGCGGCGCCCATGAAGGCGAACTGGACGAGATGCTCGGCGCGCACCTCGGTATTGGCGCCGACGTCGACGAGCGTGACCGGCATCCCCGGAACCGGGATCTGCGCGGCGAGCGCGGGCCGCAGGATCCCGCGGTCGCGCTTGATGTTGAAGAGGCCGGCCGCGAGGGCGGCGCCGGTCGCGCCTGCGGAGACGAGCGCGTCGGCGTCGCCGTTGGCCACGGCCTTGGCGGCGCGCACGATCGAGGACTCCGGGTGCGCGCGGGCGGCGGCGGCGGGATTGGCCTCCTTGGCGATCGACAGCGGCGCGTCGATGACCTCGATGCCCGGGCCGGCGTTGCCCATCTCGGCGGCGGGGCCGAACAGCAGCACGCGCACCCCCTGGCGGGCGGCCAGGTTGGCGCCCTCGGCCACCTCCGCGGGACCGAGGTCGGCCCCGTTGGCATCGACCGCGACGACGGGGACGGCGCGCGGGCCGTCTGGCTCCTCGCCAGCCCGTGAGCGAGCAAGGCGAAGTCTGTCGAGGCGTGCCGGCATCCGCCGGCGGAGACTAGCCGTTGAACCGGAGGATCCGCATGCGCGGACCGACCGGCCGGGGACTAGTGGTCGTGATCGTGGTGATCGTGCGAGGGCGCGACGACTTCCGAGCCCTTGTAGCTGCCGCAGTTCGGGCACACGCGGTGCGGGCGGCGCGGCTCATGGCACGTCGGGCAGGCGTTGTAGACCGGCGCCGCCATCTTGTGGTTCGCGCGGCGCTTGGCGGTGCGGCTATGCGACTGCTTTTGCTTGGGGACGGCCATGGCTGCGCGGAAGGGTAGCGCAGGGCGATTGTCCGCCGGGTCGCGGCGCCTGCTGTTCGTCCGCCCGCGCCGCGTCCTCCTCGATCCTCGTGCGCGCCGACGCGGAGCGCATATCGGTCCAGACCACGGGTACCGGCTCGCCGCTCCTACGCGCGCACGAGTTCGCGCGGGTCGTTGCAGGACTGGCGCGTTGCCCCTCGAAGACCGTCGCCATGAGCGAGCTTCAGCTCGATCCGAACCTCGTCGCCACGCTCGCGGCACTTCAGACGCACCGCGTCGAGTTCGTCCTCGTGGGCGACCTCGCCAACGCGATCTACGACCACGGCGGGATCGTCTCCGCGGTCGCGATCGTGCCCGGCGGCTACGGGCGCAACGTCGATCGCCTCGCCCATGCGCTGGGCACGCTGAACGCCGAGCTGGGGATCGCGGGCCGGCCGGACCCGCGTGCCCTGGACTGGCGGCAGATGGACCTGCGCGAGCTAGCGCCCTGCACGTTCATGACCGCCTACGCCGACGTCGACATCGACTTCCAGCCCGCCGGCACAAGCGGCTTTCGCGACCTCTTCCAGGATGCCGACCGCTTCGAGATCGGCCGCGGCGTGCACCCCTACGTCGCCTCGCCGGAAGACCTCGACCGCGTCGGGCACGGCAGCGCCCCGGCGCCCGCCCCCGTGCAACTGCCGACCCCGCCGCCTGCGCCGGCCGAGCACCCGTACGAGCCGTCGTACGCGCCGCCGGAGCACGCGTACGATCCGCCGTACGCACCGGCCGAGCCCGCTCCCGCCGCCGAGCTTGCGCCGCCAGCACCGCGGGCGCCCGCGGTGCGACCGCCCGGCGAAGAGGACGACTACGACCCCGGCATCTGGACCGAGGAGGAGTTCCGGGCGATCCGCTCGGGCCGCATCACGTTCTGACGGCGCCCGCGTTGCATCGAGTGCGTGCGCCGAGCCTCCCCATCGCCGTGGCGTGCGCCATCGCCGCCGCGATCCTCGCGCCGGGCCGCGCGATCGCAGCGCCGACGATCTCCGTCACCACGACGTGCGCCTACACCGGCGAGCGGTTCGCGGTCTTCGGCCGTGGCTTTGCGCCCGGCACCGCGGTGAACCTCGAGATCATGGCGACGGCGCAGCTGCGCGCCCTCAGCCGGGCGTCCTCGTCACCGGCGGCGCGCATCTCGCGATCCGCGCGACGCAGCGCTGGAGCCTCACCGGGCTGCCCGAGGGGACGCGGCTGTACGCGCACTTCCGCCGCGCCGGCAGGACCGTCGCCCGCCGGTCGCTCGCCCGGGCCACGGACCCCTGCGGCCGGCTGAGCTTCGACCTTCCCGCGCAGCTCGGCGACGCCTCCGAGCTGTGGCTGACGGCCGACCGCACGTTTCGCCGGCCGCGCAAGGGCGTCTTCGTTCGCCGCAAGCTGACGACCGTGCGCTCGCGGGCGGGGACCCGCGTCCGCGACGGCGAGCTCGCGAGCCGCCTGGCACCGCTGGATCGGCGCCAGACGTCGCCCATCACGAACGGGATGGCCGCCGACGTCAGCCGGATCGGCGTCGTCGACCTCACGTTCGTCGGCGCCGCCGGCGCGACCGTCGCGTACTTCGAGCGCGTCGGTGACCGCCTCATGGCGCCCGGGACAGCGATCGCCGCCCCCGACGAGGTGCTCACGAACCTGCGCGACGCCACCACCTGGAGCTGCGATCGCGCCGAACGGCGCTTCGTCGCGAGCGTCCACCTCAACGTCGCCGGCACAGCGATCGCGGCGCGCCTCGTCGCCGACGAGCTGCGCGCCTACAAGCCGAGCTCGCGGCTGTATTTGCGCCGGTAGTCGGCGCGGGCCTCCAGCACGCGCCCGACGTACTCGCGCGTCTCGGCGAACGGGATGTCGCCGGTTCCGAATGCGCGCTCGGCCATCGCGGCCTCGCCGACCCAGCGGTCGACGTTGCCCTCGCCGCCGTTGTACGCGGCGAGCGCCAGCACGGTGTTGTCGCCGTAGCGGCGCATGAGATAGCGCAGGTAGTAGACGCCGTAGGAGATGTTGACCTGCGGCGTCGCGAGGTCGCCCTGCTCGAACGCCGTCCCGCCCGAGAGCTTGGCGATGTACTTCGCGGTCGCGGGCGTGATCTGCATGAGCCCGCGCGCGCCCGCGTGCGAGGTCTGGTCGCGGAACTTCGACTCGGCGTAGATGACCGCCGCGACGAGCGACGGATCGATGCCCTTCGCGCTCGCCTGCTGGCGGATGATGTCCTCGTGCTTCAGCGGCAGCGCGAGCTCGCGCACGGCGTCGGGCAGGCGCGGTACGACGACCGCCGCGAGCAGCGTCATGAGCGCCGCGAACCCGAGCAGCGTCAGGCCGCGTCGGCGCCTGCGACGGCGACGGCGCACGGGTACGGGGCGCCCGGATCGCGTGATCGCGGGCCGGGTGGCGGGACGGGCAGTCACGTTGAGGACAGTCTGGCGAGCAGGTCAGACAGCTGACGCTCGAGATCGTCCAAGGTAGCGCTGTTGTGTACGACGAACGTCGCACGTTGCGCCTTCTCGTCCTGGGAGAGCTGGCGCGCGGCGCGCTCGGCGGGGGCGACGTGCCCGCGCGCCGACGCCCGCTGCACCCGCACCTGCTCGTCCGCGACGACCGCGATCGTCGCGTCGTAGATCGCGTCCATCCCGGCTTCGAACAACAGCGGCGTCTCGACGACGGCCGCGCGCGGCGGCGGCTCGCGGCGCGCGACCTCGTCGCGCCAGGCGGCGACACGCGCGCCGACGCGCGGCCACAGCACGCCCTCGAGCCAGGCCCGCTCCTCGGGTGCGGCGAAGACGCGCGCCGCGATGGCCGCGCGATCGACGATGCCCGCCGGCGCGACCTCACCGCCCCAGCGGGCGACGACGAGATCGCGCACCTCGGCGGATGCGTACAGCTCATGGACGACGACGTCCGTCGAGAGCGTCGCGGCGCCGAGGCGCTCAAGCGCCGCGAGCGCCGTCGACTTGCCCGCTCCCATCCCGCCCGTCAGCCCAGCGAACGGGATGCGTCTCACGCTTGGCTCAGGCCGGCGCGTCCGGTTCCGGCTCGTCCGTCGCGGCGGTCGGCTCGGTCGCGGCGGTCGGCTCGGTCGCGTCGGTCGCCTCGGTCGCGACGGTCGCGACGGTCGTCTCGGGCTCGACGGCGTCGGGGACGACGATCTCCTCGTCCGTGGCGGGCTCGGCCTCTGCCTCGGCCTCGAGCACCTCGCGCACGGCGGTCTCCTCGATCGCCTCGGGCACCTCGGCGGCGACCTCCTCGGCAGGTTCCGCGTCGACGGCGTCGGAGATCAGGACTCCCTCGTCGCCCTGAAGCGGCGGGGCGGGCGGCGCGGCGGCGGCGTCCGCGAAGACGTCCTCGCTCAGGCCCAGCTCCGGCAGATCGTCGAGGTCGCCGGCGCCCTCCGCGAGCTCCTCGGGCGGCAGGACCTTCGGCGTGAGCACCTGGCCCTCGACGCGCTTGACGCTGAGCGACAGCCGGCGGCGCTCGGAGTCGATCTCGAGGATCTTGACCTTGACTTCGTCGCCGGGCGAGACGATCTCGCGCGGGTTCTCGACGTGGTGCGGCGCAAGCTCGGAGATGTGGACGAGGCCCTCGACGCCGTCGAGGATCTCGACGAACGCGCCGAACGTGACGACCTTCGTGACCGTGCCCTCGAGCTCGTCGCCGACGTTGTACGTGTCGACGACCCGCTGCCACGGATCTTCCTGCGTCTGCTTGAGGCCGAGGCTGATGCGCTGGCGCTCACGGTCTATATCCAAGACCTTCACAGCGACGGTGTCGCCGATCGAGAGGATCTCGGAGGGGTGGTTGACGTGCGACCACGACAGCTCGGAGATGTGGATGAGGCCGTCGATGCCGTTGAGGTCCACGAAGGCGCCGAAGTCGACGATGTTCGAGATCTGGCCCTCGACGATGAGGCCGGGCTGCAGGCGATCGAGGATCTCCTGGCGCTGCTCCTTGCGCTCCTCCTCGAGCACGGCGCGGCGCGACAGGACGACGTTGTTGCGCGCCCGGTTGAGCTCGATGACCTTGCACTCGATCTTCGTGCCCATGTACTCGTCGAGGTTCGGCACGCGGCGGATGTCGACGAGCGAGGCGGGCAAGAAGCCGCGCACCCCGAGGTCGATGATGAGGCCGCCCTTGACGACCTCGATGACCGTGCCCTCGACGGGCTCGCCGGACTCGGCGGCCGCTTCGATGCGCCGCCACGCCTTCTCGAAGCGAGCGCGCTTCTTGGACATGATCAGGCGGCCGTCCTGATCCTCCTTCGTGAGGACGAGGGCGTCGACCTCCTCGCCCATCTCGACCTCGTCGTGCGGGTCGACGGCCTTGCGAATCGAAAGCTCGTTGGAGGGGATGACCCCCTCGCTCTTGTAGCCGATGTCGACGAGGACTTCGTCGTTGTCGATGCGGACGACGATGCCGGTGACGACCTCGCCCTCTTCGAAGGGGTTGAACGTCGCGTCGTAATTGGGGACGATCTGCCCGTCGATCTCGAGCAGCAGGCCGTTCGAACCCTCGACGACCTTTGCCTCAGGTGCAGCTTCGGTGATGGTGGTCATGTGTCGTGGGAGGTTAGTGGGTCTCCGGCCAACATTGCACCCCGGACGGAGGGAGGCCGGCGGGCGGGCATATCATCCCGTGGCGATGCCGGTTCGAGCGACGAAGCGCGGTGACGAGCGCACCCCGCTGAGCGGGGACTACGACGTGCTGATCTGCGGCGCGAGCTTCGCCGGGCTGACGGTCGCTCGCGAGCTACACGGCAGCGGCGCGCGCGTGCTCATGATCGACCGCTACGAGGTCGGCGAGCGCCAGACGAGCGCGTGCGCGGCGCCGACGGAATGGCTCGAGCACCTCGACCTCATGGACGCGGTCCAGCAGACGTTCTCGGACCTCGTCATCCACGTCCCGGGTCGTTCGCTGCGCTGGAAGCTGCCGTGGACGTTCTCGACGTTCGACTACCGCCGCATCTGCGCCCTGCTGCGCGCGCAGTCGGAGGGCTCGTGCTCGTTTGAGACCGCGAAGGTCGAGGGACGCACCGGGTTCACCGTCCACACCGACCGCGGCGACCTGAGCGCCCCGCTCATCGTCGACGGCCTGGGCTGGCGGAGGATCCTGAGCGAGGGCGCCAACGTCCAGCCGCCCGACGCGCGCCTGTCGCGCGGCCTGGAAGTCCACCCCCACTCCGGCGGCGACGACCTCGAGCTGTGGATCGACCCGAAGTACGTCAAGCGCGGCTACTCGTGGTCGTTTCCCGCCGACGGCGAGCTGCGCGTCGGCGTCGGCTCGTTCGACCCGCGCGACCACGTCAAGGAGCCGACGCTGCAGCTAGCCGCCGATGTCGGCGTGCCGGCCGAGCGCTGGCAAGGCAACTGGATCCCGCACGAGCTGCGCCCCGCGGTCGAGGACTCCATCTTCTTCGTCGGCGACAGCGCCGGCCACTGCCTGCCGACGACGGCGGAGGGCATCCGCCCCGCGTTCTACTTCGGCCTCGCGCTGGGCCGCGAGCTGCGCGACGTCGTCGAGGGCCGCCAGACGCGCGAGCAGGCGCTCACGCGCTACGGCGCGTTCTCGCACGACCACCTGTGGGCCTACCGCTGGATGCTGCGCGTCCAGCACCTCGTCGGGCGCATCACCCCCACCCGCCTGCTCCCGCTCGGCCTGCGGATGATGAACACCCAGCGGTTCGTCGACTTCGCGTTTCAGCACTACCTCGGCATCTGCCCGCCGTCATACGCACTCGAGCGCCCACGCCCCCGGGCCGCCGAGCCCGAGCTCGCCGCCGCCGTCTGACGCCTCCGGCCGCGCAAGCGCTGCTCACATCGCGACGATGCACAGCGGCGCCGGTGCCTGCTCGGCGAGCGCGAGGAGGTCTTCGGGGTCCGTCGTGAGGACCACGGCTCCGGGCGTGCCGGCCGCGCACGCGACGACCACCGCGTCCACGGCCGAAATGCTCCCCGCTCGGCCCGTCGCGGCCCGCAGCCGCGCCGCCTCGCGCGCCTGCGCCTCGTCGACGTCGCGCACCTGGCACGCCCGCAGCAGGCGGTTGACGTGGAAGTCGCGCCGGTGATCGCCCGTCAGCGACTCGGTGAGCACCACCGCAGGCACCTGCGCCGGCCACAGATCTCGGCGGCGCAGCTCATGCAGGCGAGCCCGCTGCCCCGCCAGCGCGCTGAGGCCGCCGGCGTCGAGCACGAGCGTCACGAGGCGCGGCGGGCCGTGCCGGCCGCAGGCGGCATACCGTCGCCAAACGCGCGTGCCGCCCAGTCGCGCGCGGCGGCTTGGTCCTCGGCCGGGACCAGCCCCAGCGCGATGTCGAGCTCGCGCAGATAGTCGTCCAGAGCGGCGATCTTCGCGCGTCGGTCGAGCTCTTCGGACAGTGCGGAGGCGGCCACGCGCGAGACGTTGAGGCCAGCGGTCCGCGCCTGTGCGAGTACATCGTCGGGGATCGTAATGTTGACCCGAGCCATGCGCATACTATACACACGCCCGCGCGGCCTGGGCGAGGTGTCTGTCGGCGAAACCATGCGCCAAGGCGGATCAGGGGTTGTCGTAGGGAGCGACCGCGGGCTCGTCGGCGTCGGCTGACCCGACGCGGCGTGCGGCCGTCTGGCTGCCGGTGCCGACCGCGACGTGCTCGCCCGCCGCGGCCAAGCCGACGCGCGGCATATTCGCGTAGACGCACTCGTACTCCCCGGCGCGGACCTTGTACGTCTCGTGCCAGATGCCCGCGTCGCCCGTCGCACGCACGGCGCGGTTGAAGCGCCGCCACGCCGGGAGGTGCGGCTGCCCGTCACCGCGGGCGAAGCGCTCGAGATCCTCGAAGCTGCGCCAGTACTGCACGACGGCCGGCCCGCGGATCCAGGCGAAGGTGAAGCCCAGCAGCCCGGCCTCCGGGCGCTTGTGCAGCCAGTACAGCATCCGCGGCATCGCGAAGACCACGGGCAGCCACTTGTGCGGCTTCCACGGGCGGTTGATGCGCATCCCGATGAGGAACACGACGAAGTCTCCGTCGAGCGCGGCGGTATAGCGACCCCGGTGCACCACCCGCTGCATGCTAGCCCCGCGGCCGCGGCTTTCAGCGCAACCGGCGTCCGACGTGCGCCGGCCTGCGCCCCGGCCCCCGCCGGCGTCGAGCGACGGGCCGCCTGACGCGAGGCGGCACGACGTGACGGCCGTCACACGCCCTGCTACGTCGTGTGACCAACCGCACGCCGCGCCGCATTCGCGCCGCGAAGCAGCCCCAAACGTGACTCCGCTCACAAAGCGAATCGGCAAAACCGCGGATTTGCGGGGTCAGGGGTTGCCCCGAGGCTGTGCGCCGCCGCACAGTGAAACGCCGGCGTTTGGATGACCTTCGGTTAGCCACACCCACACCCGCCTGCCAGCCGTAGCAACGGCCGCCCCGCACCTCGCAAGAGTGCCGCTCGCACAGCAGCAACCCGAGCGGGGCGACAGCACAGGAGCGTGACGATGTTCGATTGCAGAGAACAGGCATGGAGGCCCGCCGGCGATGACGCCCCGCACGTCTACGACGTCGTGGGCATCGGCTTCGGCCCGTCCGGCCTCGCGCTCGGCATCGCCATCGAGGAGCACAACGCGGCCGTCGGACCCGAGCGCGCCGTGACCGCGAAGTTCGTCGAGCGCCAGCGGCGCTTCGGCTGGCACCGCGGGATGCTCCTGCCCGGCACGACGATGCAGGTCTCGTTCCTCAAGGACCTCGCGACGATGCGCAACCCGCATTCGACGTTCAGCTTCGTGTCCTACCTGCACGCGCAGGATCGTCTCGTCGACTTCATCAACGGCAAGTCGCTGTTCCCGTCGCGGATCGAGTTCCACGGCTACCTCGAGTGGGTCGCCGCACGGCTCGACCACCTCGTCGCCTACGACGCCGACGTCGTCGACGTGCGCCCGGTGCTCGACGGCACGAGCGTGGCCGGCTTCGACGTCGTGGCCCGCGACGGCCGCGTCACCCGCGCCCGCAACATCGTCGTCGCGACCGGCCTGACGCCGACCCTGCCGCAGGGCATCGAGCGCTCCGCGCGCGTCTGGCATACCTCCGAGCTCTTGCCGCGCCTCGCGCAGCTCGGCGAAACGCCGCCCCGGCGCTTCGTCGTCGTCGGCGCCGGCCAGAGCGCGGCCGAGGCGACCGAGCACCTGCACAGCCGCTTCGCCGACGCGGAGATCTGCTCCGTCTTCTCGCGCTACGGCTACAGCCCGGCCGACGACTCGCCCTTCGCCAACCAGATCTTCGACCCCGCCGCCGTCGACACGTACTTCGACGCCGGCGCCGACGCCAAGCGGATGCTCGTCGACTACCACGCGAACACGAACTACTCGGTCGTCGATCTCGAGCTCATCCAGGAGCTCTACCGCCGCGCCTACCAGGAGAAGGTCCGAGGCGTAGCGCGGCTGCGCTTCGTCAACGTCGCGCGTGTCACCGACGTCCACGAGACCGGCGACGACGTCGTCGCGGTCATCCGCTCGCTGGCCGACGGCGAGACGTCGATGCTGCGTGCCGACGCGATCGTCTTCGCGACCGGCTACGTGCCAACCGACGCGACGGACCTGCTCGGCGAGGTCGACGCGTACTGCCTGCGCGACACCGACGGCCGACTGAGCCTGCGCCGCGACTACCGCGTCGAGACCTCCCCGCTGGTCACCGGCTCGATCTACGTCCAGGGCGCCTGCCAGGAGTCGCACGGCCTGTCGTCGTCGCTGCTGTCGACCACGGCGGTGCGCGCCGGCGAGATCCTCGACTCGCTGCTCGCGGCTCGCGACCGCGCGGCAGCGACCGCCTCCGCCGGCCTCGGGGTGACGAGCCATGTCTGATCGCGTCGATGTCATCGTCGTGGGCGCGGGCATCGTCGGCGCCGCGACGTTCTTCGAGCTCGCCTCGCGCGGCCACGACGTCACGCTCGTCGAGCGCAACGTCGTCGCGTCCGGTGCGACAGCCTGGTCGGGCGGCGTCGTGCGCCTCATGCACGACGACCCCGAGTCCGCGGACCGCGCGGTCTACGGCTGGCGCTTCTACCGCTCGCTCGCCACTCGCGGGATCGACGTGCCGTTCCGCGAGACCGGCTTTCTCTACTTCCCCAAGCCCGAGCGCCGCCCGTACGCGCGCGCCGAGGTGCAGCGCCTGGAGCGCGCCGTGCCGATCGCCTGGCTCGACGAGGCGGCGCTCGAGCACCGCTTCGGCCATCTGCTCGCCGACGTGAGCGGCGGTGCGGTGTGGGAGCCCGAGTCGGGCTGGATCGACGCTCGCGACGTCACGCGCGCGCTCGTGCGCGCAGGCGTCGAGCAGGGTGGCCGCCTGATCGAGGGCGTCGCGCTGCACGGCCTGTCGCGCGAGGATGCGATCCGCGCCGAGACGAGCATCGGCGAGCTGCACGCTCGCGCGATCGTCCTCGCGACCGGCGTACGCACGCCCGGACTGCTCGACGCGCTCGGCATCGAGCACGACCTCTTCAACCGCGACATCCAGGTCGACGTGCGCACGCCGCCGTACGGCCCGCAGGACCAGCCGGCGTTCATCGACGACGTCTACGACCTCAACGGCCGTCCCGACCCCGCGTCCGACGCCGTCCTCATCGGCCTGCCGACGGGCCTGGAATCCGCGTCGCTCGATGCCGCCCCGGTCCGGGCGGCGCACTCGGCGCGGATCGTCGCCGAGGGTCGCAAGCGCTTCTCCTGGATCGATTCCAGCGAGTCGCGCGGCGGGCGCCGGCACCCCGAGTGCTACGCGCCCGATCCGCTCGCGCGCGTGCGCGCCGTCGACTCGCGCGGCGACATCGTCATCGCCACCGGCTTCTCCGGCGGCGGACTGAAGATGGCCCCCCGGGCCGCACTCGACGTCGTCGGCCTCTTACACGAAGTCATCAACCCCGCAAGGAGCACTCGATGAGCAGTGAGATCAAGGGCGTGCTGCCCGTCGTCCTGATGCCATACACCGACGCAGGCGCGATCGACGAGGACGACTTCCACAGCCAGGCCGAGCATGTGCTCGACGTCGGCTGCTCGGGCTTCGTCGTCGGCCAGGTGTCGGAGGTCATGCGCCTGACGACCTTCGAGCGCTACCGCGTCGCGGAGCTGTGCGTCGAGGCCGCCGCCGGACGCGGGCTGGCGATCATGAGCACGGGCGGCGAGAGCGCCGAGTCGGCGATCGACTACTCCGTCCACGCGCAGGACGTCGGGGTCGACGCGCTGCTGCTCATGCACCCGAGCGCCCTGGCGATGCACGACGACGAGATGGTCGAGTACTTCTCGCGCGTCATCCGCGCGGTCGAGATCCCCGTCCTCATCCATCACGCCAAGAGCATGGCCAAGCAGCCCCTTTCGATCGACGCGCAGGTGCGCCTCTTCGACGAGTTCGGCCCCGATCGGGTCATGTTCAAGCCCGAGGCCTCCCCCACGCCGCCGCGGCTGAGCCAGCTGCGCGACCGCACTGGGGGGCAAGCCCGGATCTTCGAGGGCGACGGCGGCATGATGCTGCTGGACTGCCACCGCCGCGGGCTGACCGGGACGATCCCGGCCACCGAGACCGCGGAGATCGTCGTGGCGCTGTGGAACCTGCTCGAGGCCGGCGAGCGCGAGATCGCCGAGCCGATCGCCCACCGCCTCTCCTACCTCATGTGCCACATGATGAACTCGATCGACTGCTACTGCGCGCTCGCCAAGCACCTGCTCGCGCGCCGCAACATCGTCAAGGCGACCCACACCCGCGGCCCGGTCCGCTTCGACCTCGACATCGAGACGCGCGAGGAAGTCGAGCGCATCTACGACGGCCTGCTGGACGCCGCGCGCGCGTCAACACTCCTGCACTCGACAAGGACTCGCTGACACCATGAACAACCACTGCTTCACCATCCGGCTGCGCGACGAAGACGCCGTGGCCCGTTACAAGGAGTTTCACCGCGACGTCTGGCCGCAGATCGCCGGCCCCGGCGGCGCCCTGGAGACCATCGGCGTCCTGAAGATGCAGATCTTCTTCATGAAGCCGCTGACGCTCTGCATGTACGTCGAGGGCGACGCGGACTTCGAGCCCGTGCGCGACTTCACGCGCGCCAACGACCTCGACCCGCGCGTCGCTGAGTGGGACGCGATCATGCACTCACAGCTGCTTGAGCGCGTGCCGGAGAACGACGGTGAGCTGAACTGGGCCCCGATGGAGCGCGTCTACTCCTACGTCGACGAGCGCGTGCTCTCCGCAGGACGTTCCGATGCGTGAGCTCACGGTCCTTGACTGCACGTTTCGCGACGGCGGCTACTACACCGACTGGCGCTTCGACGCCGAGCTTGTGCGCGACTACGTCGAGATCGTCGACCGGCACGGCGTCGACGTCGTCGAGCTCGGGTACGTCCGCCTCGGCGAGGATGCCCGCGGCTCGTTTCGCGACCTGCCCGCCGGCCTGGACGCGCGGCTTGGAGCCGGCTCGCGGACGCGCTTCGCGGTCATGGTCGACGCGAACGCGTTCGCCGGGCGCTCGCCGCGCGGCATCGTCCACGAGCTCAAGGCGCTCGTGTCGGCGTCGTCGCTGCCGATCACGGTCATCCGCGTCGCCGTCAACTACTCCAAGCTCGCGGGCGCGGTCGACACGATCCGCGCGCTGGTGGACGCCGACTTCGCGGTGTGCGTGAACCTCATGCAGATCGACGTCGCCGACCGCGCCGCCGAGCGGGCGTGCCTGGACGCGCTGGCCGGGCTGGATCGCGTCGACGCGGTCTACCTCGCGGACTCGCTCGGCTCGATGCGCCCCGAGCGCGTCACCGAGCTCGTCCGCCGCTTCGCGTCCGAGACGCCGCACGCGATCGGCTTCCACGCGCACGACAACCAGGGTCTCGCGCTGGCGAACTCGCTGGCGGCGATCGAGGCGGGCGCGGCGTGGATCGACGCGACGATGTGCGGAATGGGCCGCGGCGCCGGCAACGCGAAGACCGAGCAGCTGCTCGGCTTGCTGCGCGGCCGCGAGCCCGAGCACGAGCTGTTCGCGTTCGTCGCGCGGTACTTCTACCCGCTGCTCGCGCTGCACGGCTGGGGCCCGAGCGTCTACTACGCGATCGCGGGCCAGCAGCACATCCACCCGACCTACGTCCAGCTCCTCGAGGACTCGCCGGTCGGCGTGGGCGAGAAGCTCGAGGTGCTGCGGTTCCTCGGGCGCGCGGGCGCGACCTCGTTTCACGCGTCGTTGATGCACGAGGCGGTCGGGGCGCATGCCTGACCGCACGCTCATCTCGCTGCTGGCCGGGCGCGAGTCGGTGCACTTCGACCTCGACGGCGTCCTCCTGGACTCAAACGAGCTCAAGGTGCGCTGCATGATCGACGCGATCGCGGGCCTCGGCCCGCAGGTCGTCGCGCCGTTCGTCGACGAGTTCCGCGTCTCGTTCGGCCGCTCGCGCTTCGAGCACTTCCGCCGGCTGTACGCCCACCACCTGGGCGGCGACGAGCACGGCTGGGAGGACTTCTACGCGATCTACGGCGGGGCCTACGGCGCGCTCGTGCGGGCGCGGTACGCCGGCGCGCCGCTGTGCGCGCGTGCCGGGTCGCTGCTACGGGCGCTCGACGCGGCGGGCGTGCCGATGACGGTCGTCACGGGCACGCCGACGGCCGAGGCCGAGGCCGTGCTGCGGTCGCATGGGTTGGACGGCGCGTTCGAGGCGATCCTCGGCGGCGAGCAGCACAAGGCCGTGCGCGTGCGCGAGGCGCTGGCGCTCACGGGCAGCTCGCGCGAGGGCGCGGTCGTGATCGGCGACAGCCTCGCCGACCTGCAGGCCGCCAGCCAGAACCGCGTGAGCGCGGTGTTCGTCGAGCGCTACTCGCTGGATCCCGAGGTCGCGGCGCTGGCGATCGCCCGCGGCGAGCGCGTGTCCGTCGTGCGCGACCTCGACCCCGCTGGCCTCGTGCGCGGCGGCCTCGTGCGCGGCGGCCTTCAGGCCGCGGCGGTCGCCGACCTCGGCGCGCGCCGCGGGGTGGCCGAGGCCGCCTCGGTCGCGCGGGCCGCCGAGGTCGCCGTCGGCGCGCTGGCCGCGCAGGCCGCGCAGGCCGCGCAGGCCGCGAAGGTCGCCAAGGGCGCGCAGGCCGCGCAGGCCGCGCAGGCCGCGCAGGCCGCGCAGGCCGCGCAGGCCGCGCAGGCCGCGCAGGCCGCGCAGGCCGCGAAGGTCGCCGAGGCCGCGCTGGCCGCGCAGGCCGCCGAGGTCGCCGAGGTCGCCGGGCGCCAGGGCGGCCACCAGCCGGCCTTCGGTCGCCGCGCGGCGCGCCAGGTCGCGGGGATCGCGGCATGAGCCCGGTCGCGGTGATCACGGGCGCGACGAAGGGCCTCGGCCTCGCGCTCGCACGCGAGCTCGTCGCGCACGGCTGGACCGTCGCCGGTTGCGGCTCCTCCGCCGCCTCGGTGGCCGCTGCCGCCGAGGGGGGTGGAGTCGTCTACGCACCGCAGCGGACTGCAGACGACTCCACCCCCCTCTCGCTGCGCGTCGTCGACGTCGCGGACGCCGCTGCCGTCGCCGCGTGGGCCGCAGATCTCCCAACGCCCGACCTCGTCATCGCGAACGCGGGCGTCGTCAACTCGCCGGCCCCCATCTGGGAGCTCTCGCCCGAGACCTTCGCGACCGCGCTCGCCGTCAACGTCGGCGGTGTCGCCAACCTCGCGCGCGCGTTCCTGCCGTCGATGATCGCCCGCGGCTGCGGCACGTTCGTCGCGATGTCCTCCGGCTGGGGCCGGCGCGGCAAGGAGGGCCTGTCGCCCTACTGCGCGAGCAAGTTCGCGGTCGAGGGGCTCGTGCAGTCCGTCGCGCTCGAGGTGCCCGCGCCGATCCGAGTCGTCAGCCTCGACCCGGGCAACGGCGTGCGCACCGCGATGCTCGACACCTGCCTGCCCGAGGAGCTCGACGTGCCGTATCCCTCGCCCGCCGAATGGGCGTCGCAGGCGATCGGGTTCATCCTCGACACCGCCGTGCGCGCGCCCACCGGCAGCGCGCTGAAGGTCCCCGGCATCGTCGTCGCCGAGCCCGTCCGATGAGCTTCGACGGCGTCCGCATCGTCGTCACCGGCGCTGGCCGCGACTTCGGCCGCAGCGTCGCGCTGCACTTCGCCGACCGCGGCGCCGAGGTCTTCCTCGCCGCCCGCTCACTCGACGCCGCCGAGCGCGTGCGCGACGAGATCGCCGCGCGCGGCAACCCCGCCGCGCGCGCCTTCGCCTGCGACCTGTCGGACCCCGCGTCGGTCGCGGCGTTCGCGGCGGCGGTCGCCTCGCAAGCCGGCCACGTCGACGTGCTCGTCAACAACGGCGCCCGCTGGCTGGAGGGGGAGGACATCCTCTGCGCTTCGGACGACGAGATCGTCGAGACGCTCGACTCCGGCGCCACCGGCACCGTCCTCGCCGTCAAGCACTTCCTACCGCTGCTGCGCGCCTCCGAGCGCCCGGACATCGTGAACATGATCTCCGTCTGCGGGGACCGCGGCTTCAGCGGCTCGTCCGCGCACGACGCCTTCTATGCCGCGAAATCCGCGCAGGCCGGGTTCGCCCAGATCCTCTCCAAGCGGCTGCGACCGGAGGGCATCCGCGTCATCTCGCTGTACCCGCCGGACTTCCGCAACGCAGACCCGCTGTCGCCCGAGTGGGACGCGACGCAGCGCGGACCGCACGACCTGCTCACCGCGCAGTCGCTCCTTGACTGCATCGCCTTCGCGGTCGCGCAGCCGCGCGACTGCTTCATCACGTCGTTTCACTTCGAGCCCGTCGCTTCAGAGGAGCGCTGACATGACCCCGATCACGACCCCCGCCGGACTCGCCAGCAAGATCGCCCAGCGCGACCTCGTCGCCCGCGCCGCTGCGGCCCTCGCCTTCGACCTGCAGGTGTTCGACGATCCGGCGGCGCTGCACGCCTACCTCGACGCGGCCCACGCGACGCAGGTGGTGCGGCCTGAGCTCTCCGACGAGCGCGGGTCGGCGCTGCTGCACCGCCCGACGCTGCCGCTGACGATCGACGACACCGCGGTCCTCTTCGAACGCTCGCCGCGCGTCGTCGTCCACGAGTTCGTCGAGGGCGACCCGTACTTCGTCAACGGCGTGGTCGTCGAGGGCCGGCTGTTCGCGACCGACTGCTGGCGCTGCTTCTCCATCGACGCCGGGATCCGCGACATCCTCACCTCGGTCATCAACGAGCCCTGCGGCGGCCCGCTCGTGACGTCGCTGCATCCGCGGCTCGAGGCGGTCGCCTTGGCGAGCGGCCTCGGCGACGGCCCGGTGCACTTCGAGCTCGTCGTCGCGCCGGACGGCGGCGCGAAGGTCGTGAAGTTCGCGCCCCGGCTGGCGTCCGAGCCGCTGCCGACGCTGTGTCGCCTGCTCGGCATCCTCGGCCAGTCCGACGCCGCGCCGCTGCGCACGGCCGCCGAGATCGAGCGGGCGCCCGGGTTTCGCCGCGAGGTGGGCTACGTCGCCGACTACTCGTTCGTCGTGCGCGAGCGCGGGACGCTCGTGCGCATCAGCGCGCTGAACGAGCTCCGCGCTCTGGCGTCCTACGCGGGTGACGTCGACATGCCCGAGCCGGGCGACCTGGTCGAGGCGACGCGGTCGGGCGAGACGTACGGCGCGACGGTCATGCTCAAGCACGCGAGCGAAGCCGCGCTGCTCGCCGACATCGAGCGCTGCCAGGAGCTCAACCGCGCCGGCGTCTTCGACATCGAGCCGCTGCCGGCGCAGACCGCGCGCGACGCGGAGCGCCTCGACGAGCTCGTCTTCATCGTCGGCTGCGGGCTGCGCCATGACCGCGAGTACCTGCTCGCGGGCGTCGCGCGCCGCGCCCGCGTGTGGCTGTTCGACGCCGAGCCGCCGACGTGGCAGACGCCGTACATCGAGGGCTTCACGCAGGTCGACCCGAGCGACGCGCGGGCGTTGACCGCCGCCGCGTACCTCGTCGCTCAGCGCGTCAAGCCCGGCGGATTGCTCTGTTACAACGAGCAGTACGTCCAGCCGGCCGCGCGCGTCGTCGAGGCGCTCGCCCTGCCGGGCTTCTCGAGCGCCGCGATCCGCAACTGCCGCGACAAGCGCCGCACGCGCGACGCGCTGACCGCCGCCGGCGTCGCCCAGCCGCAGTCGGTCGCGGTGTCCTCGCTCGAGGAGGCGCGCGCGGTCGCAGCGGCGATCGGCTACCCCGTCGTGCTCAAGCCGCGCGGCCTCGCCGGCAGCATGGGCGTCATCCTCGTCGCGTCGGAGGACGAGCTCGACGCGGGCTACGAGACGGCGCACACCCCGTGGTACCCGGGCGTTCCGACGTACGAGGACGGCGTCCTCGTCGAGACGTACCTCGACGGCCCCGAGATCTCGATCGACGGCGCGGTGCTCGACGGGCGCTACGTGCCGCTGTTCGTCGCCACAAAACAGCTTTCGGCGCATCCGTACTTCCAGGAGACGGGCCACGTCGTCGACGCGAGCGACGAGCTGCAGCGCTCGCCCGAGCTCATGGAGATGCTGCGCGCCGCGCACGTCGCGCTCGGCCTGCGCCGCGGGATGACGCACTCGGAGGTCCGCCTGACGAGCGCGGGCCCGCGGATCGTCGAGATCAACGCCCGCCTCGGCGGCGACCTCATCCCCTACGTCGGGATGCTCGCCACGGGGATCGACCCGGCGCGGGTCGCCGTCGACGTCGTCCTCGGCCGCGAGCCGCAGGTCGAGATGACGCGCTCGGCGGCCGCCGAGATCCGCTTCTTCTACCCGACCGAGGACTCGATCGTCCGCACCGTCGAGCTCCCCTGCGACCTCCCCGGCCTGCACCTCGCCGAGGCGACCGCCCGCGAAGGCGCCGTCCTGCGCCTGCCGCCGCGCGGCTACCTCGCCCGCTACGCGCAGCTCATCTGCGTCGCGGACGACCGCGCGGCGGCGCGCGCCGCGGCGGACGAGGCATCGGCTGCGGTGACGCTGGGCTATGACCGCGCACCGGCGTTTCAAGGCGACCGCCCCGACCTCTCGTGGATCGACGCCGCGATCCCGGCAGCCGCGGCGTAGCGGTTCACGTCAACGGGTGAACCATGGTCGTCCGGTTGTATACAGGTCATTCCTCCAGCTAGATCCGCACCGCTGCTCGTGATCGCGCCCAACCGGGGCGCGGCCTGCGCGACATCACGGCCGCGAGCGCAAGACGCGGTGTCGACTACCGCGTGAACCTTCCGAACGATGGTTGCTAGGAGTGAGGGACCCGCGGGCATGGTGATGCCCGTCGCGGCTGAGAATCGCCGGCACCGCGGGTCTGTGCCCAACGGCTCTCGGTTCGAGACGGCCAGCGTGACCCGCGCGCATGTGCTGGCGTCGCACAGTGTTCGTCGCCGGGCAGGGCCGGGAGGTTCCAGCGCATGTCCGGCAACGGGTCCCGCACGCGGTCGGGCTCGACCCAAGATCTGCGGGCTCGCCGCCCCGGGTCAGGGCTGGGGGGTCTTCGACTGGCTGAGGCGCACGACAGCCGGCGAGGCGAGGCGAAGGAACAGCAGGAGCAGCCCCCGCGGCATGTATTGACCCGCGAGCGCCTGCACCTTGTGCCATGGGCCCGGCGTGACGACGCTCCGCCCGCGCTCCATGGCGTTGAGCGCGTCGGTGGCAACGCGCTGCGGATCCTGCCATGACAGCCATGGGGTAACCGACTGCATCCGCCCGACGCCGGCGACCTGAAAGAACTCCGTGCGAACAGGCCCCGCCACCAGGAGCGTGCACGTCACGTTGGTGCGGTGTAGCTCGAGGCTCAGCGCCTGTGCGAACGTGTTCACGAACGCCTTCGTCGCCGCGTACGTGGCCACGGTGGGCAGCGGCTGCATCCCGGCGGTTGAGCCGGTCATGAGAATTGCACCGTCGTCGCGGGCGACCATGTCCGGGAGGACAGCGAGCGTCAGCTCGTGCAGCGCAGTGACGTTCACAGTCAGCACCTCGGCCTCCCGATCCTCATCCGCGTCAGCCAGGAGGCCAAAGCTCGCGGATCCGGCATTGGCGCATAGGACGCAGACGGCCCGCGACCTGAGCTCCGTAACCAGGGCGGCCCGCTGGTCACGGTCCGCGAGGTCGCACGGCCACACCTGGACCGCGACGCCGTGTCGATCGCGCAGTTCGGCCGCGACCTCCTCCAGGCGCTCTGCGCGGCGCGCCACGAGTAGCAGAGCATGTCCGCGTGCAGCAAGATCGCGAGCGAGCTCACGACCGATGCCCGACGAGGCTCCGGTGACGACTGCGCGACCGCCGCCGCCCAACAACGCGCGTGACTCGGATCCTCCGGGGTGACGAAACCCGCGCGAGACGATCAAGACGCTCGAACAGCGCGATTGGGACGCCGCTCGTCGTGCCCGCGGGTGGCAGCTGCGGAGGTCATGCTCGGGCGTTCGTCGGCCGCTCTACCGGGCGGTCCGCCGCTCCGACCTCGCCGGACCCCGGAGACGGCGAGGCGTCGGTCGCACGCGCGCGGCACGGGTGCGCGAAGCCGGCAACCCCACGAAGGGTAGGAGTCCACTGACGCTGAGGCTGGTGAGCGGTGTGATGCAGTTGCCGGTGAGTCCTGTTGGAACCCCGGCCAGCGCGACCCTCGATCCCTGCAACGCTCCGCTCGTCACGGTCGCATCGATGCTCGTCACCAGCCCGCCGACGGTCACGCTCCAGCTGATCGTCGACGTGTCGCCGGTGTTCCATGTGGACTGCACTGTCCCGCTGGCACTGGCGAGCACGCCGCTGACCCCGGCTGCGACGCACGCGAGCATGCCTGTGCCCGACACCGGGCCGGTTGCCCCCGTGTACGGCACACCAGTTAGCAGCGATGAACACGGTGTGAACGGAGAAGCAGCGAGGCCGTAGGCAGTCGTACCGGTGATGTGCTGCAGCGTGGGCGTCAGCCCCAGCCCGGGCGAGAAATGAATCGTCGCGGCAAACGGACAGACGAGGTCGACCGGAGCCGCAGCAGCGTTCCCGGCGCCCGCGAGCGGCAGAGCGAAGACGGTTGCGAGCAGCACGCGAACGGCCTGACGTCTCATAGTCTCCCCTGGCACGATGGCTGCTTGAACCGCCGACTGTTTCAGGCTAGCTCGTCGGCTACCGCGTGTGGAAGAAATCTCGCCGGCCGCGCCAGCCACAGGCTCGGCGCTCCGGTCAGCATCACCGGGGCAGGGTGACTGGGAGGTTCCGGGCGTTCACGGCGGACGCGCGGACGCTGCGCGGCCTCGCACGCGTCGTCGAACGTGACCACGCTCGTCGGCGCGCGAGCTTCCCCCGTTGGCGCCGGTACGCGCAAACGCCCTGGACGCCGCGACGCGGTGGCCCTCGACGCGGTAAAAAGCCCGCGCCGCGCACATCGTGTGACCGATCGCACGGTGAGGGCGCATGCGCGCCGCACCGCGCTCCGAGCGTGAGCGGCGACACGGTTCGAACGCGCGAAATGGCGGATTTCCGGGTCAGGGTCAGCCCGGAGACTGTGCGCCGCAGCACGCTGAATCGGCGGCGCTCGAACGACCTTCGGTTAGCCACACCTTCGTTGGCCTGCCAGCCGTATGCCAACCGCTTCGCCCCGGCGCCAGAGTGCCGCCCGTACCCACGAGGAGCGTGACGATGTTCGGACGCACAGGACGGGATGAGAGGGCGATCGGCAGCACCCTTCGCGCGAGCGATCCCGCCGTGCGCTGGCTGCTGTTCGGCGTCTTCGTCAACCAGCTCGGCGCGTTCGTGCAGGTCTTCCTCGTGCTGTTCCTCGTCGACAACGGCGTCGGCGAAGGGCGCGCCGGCCTCGCCCTCGGCGCGTACGGTGCCGGGTCGGTGCTCGGCGCGCTGCTCGGCGGGCGCCTCGCCGACCGGCTCGGCCGGCGCACGACGATGACGTGCTCGATGCTCTGCGCCGCGGCGCTGACGATCTCGATCTCGTTCCTCGGCTCACCCGAGCTCTATCCGCTTCTGCTGCTCGTCGTCATCGCCGACGGCGCGATGACGCAGGCCTACCGCCCGGCCGCCTCGGCGATGCTCGCCGACCTCGTCCCGGCGGACCGGCTCGTCATGACGTTCTCGATGTACCGCGTCGCGCTGAACACGGGCGCGGTCATCGGGCCGCTCGTCGCCGCCTGGCTTATGACCGTGTCCTGGGACCTGCTCTTCTGGGCGGACGGCGTCACCGCGATCGCCTGCGCGCTGCTGGCCCGCCGGTTCCTGCCGGGCCGGGAGGCACCGGCTGCCGGCTCCGAGGCCGTGGCCGTCGCGCACGCCGACCAGGCGCGCGGCGAGGGCGCCGAAGCCGCGGCGAACGCCGACCAGGCGCGCGGCGAGGGCGCCGAAGCCGCGGCGCACGCCGACCAGGCGCGCGGCGAGGGCGCCGAAGCCGCGGCGAACGCCGACCAGGCGCGCGGCGAGGGCGCCGAAGCCGCGGCGAACGCCGAGCGGACGCGCGGCGTGGTGGCCTCGCCGCCGGCCGGTTACCGCGCCGTCCTACGTGACGGTCGCTACCTCCTCTACCTCTTCGCGATGTTCGCGAGCGCCGTGATCTACATGCAGTACTTCTCGGTCCTGCCGCTGCAGATCCGCGACGACGGCCGCTCCGCGCTCGTCTACAGCGCGGTGCTCGCGCTGTCGGCCGGCGTGGTCATCACCTGCGAGCTGCTGGTGACCAAGCGCGTGCAGACCTGGCGTCCGACAGTGGCCGCCGCCAGCGGGATCGCGCTGCTCGCGCTGGGACTCGGCGCATACGGCATCGAGGGCGGCCTCGTGCTGCTGTTCGCGGCAAGCCTCGTCGGCGTGTTCGGCCAGATCGTCAGCGGCCCGACGATGTTCGCTCACCCGGCACGCGTCGCGCCGGTCGCCGCTCGCGGCGCCTACGCGGGCGCCTCGCAAGCGATGTTCGGGCTCGGCGCGGCCCTCGGCCCGCTGCTCGGCGTCCTCGCCTTCGAGGCGATCGGCAGCACCGTCTGGGCCGTCTGTGCCGCGATCGGCGCGCTCGCCGCGCTCGCCGCGCTCGCCGGTCTGCGCGAGGCCGGGCCCGCCGCCGCCGAGGCAAACGCTCCGGCCGCGACCGCCGCCTCGCAGCCGATGCCATCAAGCGATCCGGCCGCTCGCCCCTCTGCCCTGCGCCCCGCCCCCTCGACCGCTGCCCTGCGCCCCGCCCCCTCGACCACCACAGGAGACTCCCCAGTGAACCCCCGTCCCATCCTGCTCGTCGGCTACTCGCTCGCCTGGCAGGAGGTGATGGCCGGCGCGACCGATCCCGTCGTCTTCGTCGAGGAGCCCGACGTCGCGCGCAAGCGCAACGTCGACGAGCACCTCGCCGGCTCCGGCGCCGAGCTCGTGCGCTGGGAGTACCAGCTCGCCGGCGCGGCCGACCGCTTCTACGCCGCCCACCGCGACCTGCACCCGATCGCGATCCTGCCCGGCGTCGAGTACGCCGTGGCGTTCGCAGCGCGGCTCGCCGAGCGCTTCGGCCTCGCGGGCGCAACGCTCGGCGCCGCGACGATCCTCACCGACAAGGCCCTCACGCGCTCGGTCACCCGCGCGGCCGGCATCCCCAACCCGCGTTCGGAGTACGTGCGCAGCCCCGCCGATGTGCGCGCGTTCATGGCCGCGTGCGACGGGCCGATCGTCCTCAAGCCGGCCAACCGCCAGGCGTCCGTCGGCACGCAGGTCATCCGCGACGCCGACGCCATCGACCGCGCCTGGGACGAGTGCACCCAGCAGGACGAGGGCGTCTACGCGCCCGACCGCGCGAAGCCGCTCGTCATGCTCGCCGAGCAGTTCGTCGCCGGCGACGAGCTCTCCGTCGAGCTGCTCGTCCGCGACGGCGAGCCGCTGTTTGCCAACGTCACCGAGAAGCACCTCTTCGACGGCCCGCGGCCGATCGAGCTCGGCCACGCCGTCCCCGCGCCGATCCCGCCCGCGCTGACGGACCTCCTCGTCGCGCAGACGCGGCGCGTGCTGAGCGCCGTCGGCTTCGGCTCAGGCTTCGTGCACTGCGAGTGGATCGTCATGCGCGGCGTCCCGTATCTCGTCGAGTGCGCGGGCCGGATGCCGGGCGACCTCATCGTCCCGATGATCGATCGCGCCTGGCAGACCGACATGGTCGGCGCGTTCGCGACGGTCATGCGCGGCGAGCAGCCCGCGCCGCTGCCGACGTCCGCGCCCGCCGGCTCGGGCGTGATCTTCATCCGCGCCGACCCCGGCGAGGTCGTCAGCGTCGACGGCGTCGAGGCGGCGCGCGCGCTCGACGGCGTGCTGTCCGCCGACGTCCTCGTCAAGCCCGGCGATCGCGTGAACGAGCTGCGCAGCTCGTGGGACCGCGTCGGCTGGGTCTACGCGACCGCCGACTCGCCCGAGGAGGCGCTCGAGCTCGCCCGGCGCGCCGCCGCGCTCATCACGGTCGACGTCCTGACCGACGCCCTTGCCCCTGACCCCGTGGAGAACCCCCGATGATCACGAAGCTCCGTATCGACCCCGCCGCCGCCGAGACCGAGTTCGGCATGGCCTGCCAGCGCCTCATCCCGTGGTCCGGCGCGTCCGCCGAGCCGCCGCTCGGAGCCATGGCCTGCTTTCTGGACGCCGGTGCGTCGTCAGCGCCCGACGTGCACGACCAGGACGAGGTCATGCTCGTGCTGTCGGGCGCCGGGACCGTGCTCCTCGACGATGAGCGCGAACCGATCGCGGCCGGCGACGTCGTCGTGCTCGAGCGAAACCGCGAGCACACGGTCGTCAACGACGGCCTCGCCGCGCTGACGTGGATCGCCCTGTACTGGCCGCTGCACGAGCCGCGCGCGCACTCATGACCGCGTTCATCACCGCCACGCCGCCGACCCCGAACGGCGGGCTGCACGTCGGCCACATGGCCGGCCCGTACATCGCGGCCGACGTCCTGCGCCGCCACCTCGCCGCGTTCGGCCTGAATCCCGTGCTGACGACCGCCATGGACGACCATCAGACGTACTGCCAGACGGCGGGCCTGCGCGAGGGGCGCAGCGCCGAGGAGATCGCCGACGGCTACGGCGACTCGATCGAGGCCACCTGGCGCACCGCGGGCGTCGAGTTCGACGTCAGCGTCCGCCCGCGCCGCGACCCCGAGCACGCCGCGCTGACGCGCGAGTTCTTCCGCGCGCTCTACGACGCGGGCCACCTCGTGGCGCGCACGCTGCCCGTGCCGTGGTGCGGCTCGTGCGAGCGGTGGCTCGTCGAGGCGTTCGTCAAGGGCGGCTGCCCGCACTGCGGCGAGACGTCCGGTGGCAACGCGTGCGAGGCGTGCGGGCGCCCCAACCACTGCGGCGACCTCGTCGACCCGCACTGCGCCATCTGCGGCGCGGCCGGTGAGCTGCGCGAGATCGAGCGGCTGTTCTTGCCGCTGGCGCGCTTCGAAGACGAGCTCGTCGCGTTCTGGGACCAGACGCGGATGCCCCCGCACCTGCGCGCGCTCTGCGAGGCGATGCTCGCCGACGGCCTCCCCGAGATCGCCGTCACGCAGCCAGGCGACTGGGGCATCGACGTGCCCGTCGACGGCTATGAGAACCAGCGCATCTACGTCTGGTTTGAGATGGCGCCCGGCTACCTGCACGAGGCGCGCCGCGGCGGCGAGGCCACCGGCGTCGACCCCGCCCGTCTGACGCACGCAGACGACGTCCCGTTCGTCCAGTTCTTCGGCTTTGACAACGGGTACTTCCACGCGCTGCTGTTCCCGGCGGCGTTTCGCGCCTACGACCCCGCGATCCGCCTGCCGACGCGCTTCGTCGTCAACGAGTTCTACCGCCTCGAAGGACTGAAGTTCTCGACGAGCCGCCGGCACGCCGTGTGGGCCGCCGACCTGCTGCGCGACGAGAGCCCGGACGTCGTCCGCTGGCACGTCCTGCGCGACCGGCCCGAGGGCCGGCAGACGAACTTCACGCTCGACGCGCTCGCGGCGACGCGCGCGCGCCTGGAGGAGCTGTGGGACGGCTGGATCGCCCGGCTGCTCGACGCCTGCGACGGCGAGGTGCCCGTGCAGCGCCCCGCCGGACCCGAGTGGGAGGCGCTGCGGTCGAGCCTGCTCGCCACGGCCGCCGAGCTGCGCGCCGCGTACTCCGTCGAGGGCTTCGACCCGCGCCGCGCGGTGCGCCTGCTCGAAGCGATGCTCTCCGGCGTCGCGGACTTCGGCTACGCGCACGAGCATGCCGCGGGCGTGCCGTCGCTGAGCGGGCTCCATCGCGCGGCGCTCACGGCGCAGCTCACGGCGCTGCAGGCGCTCGGCGCGTGGTCGGCGCCGCTCGCGCCCACCATCGCCGAGCGCGTGGCCGCGATCACGGGCTACGCCGGCCCGATGACGGCGGACGTCGCCGCGCTCGTCCCGCCGCCTGCCGGCCGCCCGCTCGCCGCGCCGGCGGGCTCGGTGCTCGACGCGACGCCCGCGGACGGGTCCGACGCGACGCCCGCGGCGGGGCGCGACTCGCCGGACTCCGACGCGACGCCCGCAACGCGGCGCGACGCGCCGGGCTCCGTGCACGCCGAGCTCGACTCGGCCCGCCCGGCGGCGGGTCCCTCACCCGCCGCCGGCGCACGACACCATGTCCCCGCGAATGCGTGAGCGCTCGCGCGCGGCGATCGTCGCGCCGTTCAGCGGACCGCGCCGCGCGTGGGGCCATCTCCTGCAGCTCGCCGCGCGCCGCCGCGACGACGTCGACTGGATCGAGGTCGACGACGAGGGCCGCGCCGAGCTCGGCCGGTCCTGCGCGCACCGCGCGATCGACGGTGGCGCCGTCGCCGTCGTGGGGCACTTCAACAGCGGCGGCGCGGCGCTCGCGCTGCCGGAGTACGCGGCGGCCGGCGTCGCATGCCTGCTGCCGCTCGCGACGGCGCCGGCGCTGACGGCACTGGCGCCGAGCCTCGTCCTGCGCCACTGCCCGACCGACGACGACCAGGCGCGCGCGCTCGTCGACGCGCTCGGCGGCTCGGGCGTCGCCGTCGTCGACGACGCAAGCCGCTACGGCATCGAGCTCGCCGCGCGCGTCGCGGCGGCGGGGGCGACGCGCGTGCGACCCGTCGACGCCACGGTCTGGCGCGGCGGCCTCGTCGTCAGCGGGGTGCACCGGGCCGCGGCGGACATCGCGCGCCGGCTCGCGGCCGCCGGTTGCACGGCGCGGCTCGCGTTCGTCGACGACTGCGGCGTGGCGGAGTTCGCCGAGCTCGCGGGCGAGTCGGCCCGCGGCGCGCTCGTCGCGCGCTTCCCGGACGGCGGGCAGGCCTGCGTCGACGCCATGGTCGACGCGCTCGCCGACGCGCTGACATCCGCGCCGGCATTTCGCGGCGGCGTGCTCGTCGACGCCGTCCGGGCGTTCAGCGCGGTCGCCTACGACGCGCGCGGCGAGCGCGTCGGCGCCGCCTGGGACATCCGACCCGTGACCCTCGCCGCGGGGTCCGCATGACCGCGGTGAGCCCGGCGACGCTGGACGATCTCGACGACGTCACGGCGCTGTTCTGCGCCTACCTCGAGTTCTACGGCGTGCAGCGCGACCCCGGCGACGCGCGCGAGTTCCTGCGCGAGCGGCTGCAGACCGGCGACTCGCTCGTGCTGCTCGGACGCACCGCCGACGGCACGCCCGCCGGCTTCGCGCAGGTCTACCAGACGTTCTCCTCCCTCTCGCTCGCCCGCGTCTGGACGTTCAACGACCTCTACGTCGACGCTGCGGCGCGCGGCAGCGGGCTCGGCCGCGCGCTCGTCCGGGAGGTCTTGCGGCTTGCGGCGCAGGCAGGTGGGCTGCGCGTCCAGCTCGAGACCGCCGTCGACAACCATGTCGCGCAATCGCTCTACGCGGCCGAGGGGTTCGAGGTCGAACGCGGGTTTCTGCACCTCAGCCGCCCGGCCGGGTGACCGCGGGCGGATCCAACTCCGCTTCCGGGCGCATGTGAGCTTCGCCTCCCGCGACCGTGAGATCGATCACAGCGCGGCGGTTGCGGACGCAGCTATCTCACCGACAGCGCCGCTGTGTGGCACTCTCGCATAGTGGGAACCGTGCAACCGAGTTCACATGAATCCGACGGAGACGAGCAGCCATCACGGTGCGGCGGGCGCGCAGCCCTCTGCCTGCGGCTGTCGGCCGTTCTGTTCGCGGGGCTCGCGGCGCCGGCGGGCGCGGCGACCGCCACCAACGGCTTGATCGCGTTTCAAGTCACCGGCAGCCCCACGACGATCCGGACGGTCGATCCGGTCGCCCCGACCGGCGTGTTCGCGTCGAGGGGGATTCCCGGGGTCGGGTCGGACACCGCGAACCCCGCGTGGTCGGCCGACGGCGCGAAGCTCGCGTTCTCCGCCGCCTATGCCGGCGGTCCTCCGGCGATCTGGACCATCGACGCCGACGGCAACAACCCGCGGCGGCTCGTCGCCGACGCCGGCTCGATCGACCCCACATGGTCGCCGGACGGCCGGCAGATCGCGTTCACGAGCGTGCGCAACGGCTCGCCGGACATCTACGTCATCAACGCCGACGGCACCGGCGAGCGGCGGCTGACGTCCGACCCGACGATCGAGCAGCAGGCGGACTGGTCGCCCGACGGCAGCAAGATCGCGTACGAGAGCGATAGCGCCGGCAGCTTCGACATCTGGCAGATGGCGCCCGACGGGAGCTCGCCGAGTCGCCTCACGACCACGCCGGCGATCGACGAGCAGGAGGCCGCATGGCGGCCGGACGGGACGCGGCTCGCGTTCTCCGCCGCACCGCGCGGCGGCTTGCGGCGGATCTTCTCGATCGACTCCGCGGGCGCCGATCTCAAGGCACTGGCAACCGCGTCATCGTCGAGCGGCTTCCCCGCCTGGTCGCCCGACGGCACGCAGATCGCCTATGGCGCCGCGGATGGCGTTCGCGTGATCCCGTGGACCGGCGGCGCCGAGACGCTCGTCGCCGGCGGCGCGACCGAGCCGGTCTGGGCGCGGCTCCCGGTGCCTGTCGCCACGGCGACCGCGGACGTCGAGATCACGCGGCGCGACGGCGGCAAGGTCTCGGGCACGGGCGGTGCGCAGACGCTCCCGGAGGGGACCGACGTCGACGCCACGAACGGCACGATCACGATCGGCTTCCGCAGGCCCGCCGTGTCGGACAGCACGCCGGTCTCGAGCATGGAGGTGACGGGCGCGGAGTTCACCGTGGCCAAGACCACGCCCGACGCGCTGACGCTCAGACTCGACCCGCTCGACTGCCCGGGCGCCGCCGTCGCGGCGGCTGGCGCGCGGGGTGGCGGGAAGAAGACCAAGGTGCGGGTCTCGGGGTCCAGGAAGGGCGGCCACGGCAACATCAGGTTCGGCAAGAAGAAGGGCAAGAAGAGCGTGACCCCGGAGCACACGCGCTACACGTTCACGGAGACCTGCCGCGGCGCGACGATCAGGGTCGCCGAGGGGTCCGTCCGGCTGGACTTCGTGTCGCGCTCGCGGCGAAAGATCACCAGGCGCGTGACCGCCGGCCGCTCGTACTTCATCCCGTCATGAACATGTCGGAGCTGTTCGAGCGCGATCCCGATTTCGCGGATCACCTGGAGTACGTGGCGAGCGCGATCCTCGAGGGCAGGGTCGTCGTCGTGCTCGGCGCCGGCGCCAACCTCTGCGACCGCGAGCCCGTGGAGACGTTCGACCCGAAGGCGTGGAATCCCGGGGGGACCGACCTGCCCAGCGGCGCGGAGCTCTCGGAGTGGCTCGCCAGGGAGTTTCGCTGCCGCGTCCCGGACACCACGGACCTCGTCAAGGTGTCGCAGTACGCCGACGTCATGCGCGCCGGCGAGGGCGGGCTGTACGCGAAGCTGCGCGGGGTCTTCGGCAAGGACTATCCGATCACGTCGCTGCACCGGTTCCTCGCCGACCTGCCGCGCTGGATGACCCAGCACGGCACCTCCAAGCGCGACCCGCCGGTGCGCAGCCTGCTCATCGTGTCCACGAACTACGACGACCTCGTCGAGCGAGCGCTCGGCGAGGCGCAGCCGCGCGTGCCGTTTGACCTCGTGCGCTACCTCACCAACGGCCCCCCCGAGCGCAAGGGCAAGTTCGTCCACGTGCGGCCCGACGGCGACGAGCACATCATCGAATCCGCCAACACCTACGCGGACGTCGACGCCGACAAGCGGACCGTCGTGCTGAAGATCCACGGGTCCGTCGATCGCGACGACGAGGACGACGACTCCTACGTCATCACCGAGGATCACTACATCGAGTACCTGACGCGCTCCAATCCGAACGAGCTCATCCCGGTCAAGCTGCTGGCCAAGCTCGCGAAGAGCCATCTGCTCTTCCTCGGGTACGGCATGCGCGACTGGAACCTGCGCGTGATCCTGCACAAGGTCCTCGAGGAACGCGACATGCGCTTCAAGTCGTGGGCCGTGCAGCACAAGGTCGACGCGCTCGACCGCAAGCTCTGGGCCGCGCGCGAGGTCGACCTGCAGGAGCGCCTGCTGTCGGACTACATCGCCGGACTGCAGGCGGCGCTCGAAGAGGCGGCCGCTCGTGCACGCGCCTAGCGCGACGATGGCGCGGCCCCCGCCGTACCCCGGCCTCGCCTCCTACGGCGACGGCCAAGACGAGGCCGAGCTCTTCTTCGGGCGCGAGCTCGAATGCGATCTCATCGTCGCCAACCTGTACGCGTCGCGCACGACCGTGCTCTACGGGCCGGGCGGGGTGGGCAAGTCCTCGCTGCTGCACGCCGGCGTCGTGCACCGGCTGCGCGAGGATGGGCGCGGCGACGGCGACGAGCAGGGCACGATCGTCGTGATCGCCGACGACTGGACCGGCGATCCGGCCGAGCGACTCGTCGAGCAGATCCGCGCCCAGATCGGCGACGACGCCGGCACAGACGGCAACCGGGCGGCGGGCGACGCGGCCGAGCGCGCGCGGGATGCGGTCGCGGCGCTGGCGGCGCGCGGCCACGGCAGCCTGCTGCTCATCCTCGACCAGTTCGAGGACTACATGCGCCTGCATCCCGACCCGCGCGGCATGGCGCTCGACGAGGTCGTCTGCGCCCTCGCGCGCGACCCCCGGCTGCCCGTGCGCACGCTCATCGCCGTCCGCGAGGACCGTCTCGCGGACCTCGACCGCTTCGCGGGCCGGATCCCGAAGCTGCTCGGCAACGTCCTGCGCCTCGGTCCGCTGTCGCCCGGCGCCGCGCTCGAGGCGATCGAAGGGCCCGTCGAGCGGAGCGCCGCCTGGGCGCGGGAGGGACGCGGCGGAGCGGAGATCTCGCTCGAGGACGGCTTGGCCACGGCGGTCCGCGACGAGCTCGTCGCGCTGAGCGGCCGCCGCCGTGCGGGCGCCGGCGCCGCCGCCGACGGCAAGGCGCCCGAGCCGCGGGTCGAGGCCTCGTTCCTGCAGCTCGTCATGCGGCGGCTGTGGGAGGAGGACGTCGCGGACGGCGGCGGGACGGTCATCACGCTCGCGACGCTGAAGCGGCTCGGCGGCGCCGAGACGATCGTCGCGACCCATCTCGACGGCGCCCTCGGTCGCCTGTCGGAGGACGAGCAGGCCCTCGCGGAGAAGATGCTGCGCTTCCTCGTCACGCCCTCGGGCGCGTCGGCATGTCTCACCGCGCACGACCTGGCCGACTTCACGGAGTCTTCGGAGCGGGAGGTCGAGGCGCTCGCCGAGACGCTGGCCCGTGCGCCGGCGCGCATCCTGCGCTCCGTCGCCGCGCCCGCGGGTGCGAGCAAAGCCAGCGGCTATGAGGTGTCGCCGGTCCTGGCCGAGCCCGCCCTCGACTGGCGCGTGCGCCACCGCACGCGGCGCGTCGAGCGCCGCGCGAGGCGACTGCTGCTGGCGCTCGTCGCGATGACCTCCGTCGCCATCGCGCTCGTCGCGTACGCGCTCGACCCGAAGTCGCTGCAGCGGATGGAGCTCGCGGCGGTCGACGCGCGCTTTGACATCCGCGGCACGCAGGCCCCTGATCCGCGGATCGCGCTCGTCACCATCGACGACGCGGCGCTGGGGCGACTCGCCGAGGACGGGTTTCGCGCCACGTTCGCGCGCGCGCTGACGTCGATCGAGACCGCGCGGCCGCGTGCCGTCGCCGTCAACATCCTCTTCGCCAGGAGCGGGACGCAGGTCGCCGACCGCAGCGCGGCACGCAACGGCGAGCCCGCGCCCGCCGGCGCTGCCCGTCGCGAGCTCCAACGCGCCGACGGCCGGCTGCTCGGCGCGGTTCGCGGCCCGCTGCACGACCGCCTCGTCCTGACCACCGACCGGCTGTCGGCCGCGGGCACGTCGCGGATGTTCGGGCGCGACAGCGAGACCTACTCCGACCACAACCCCACGACCGAAGACGCCGACTCCGACGGCGACGCGGCCGAGCCGGCGGTCGGCTACCAGGCGTTTCTCGCCGAGCCCGAGGGCGCCGCCGGGCCCGTGCGCCGGATGGATCGCGACGTGTCGATTGCCCCCGGCGACGAGCCGCTCGACCACTTCGCGATCGTCGCCGCGCGGCTCGCGCAACGCCCCGGGCGAAGCGCGCCCAAGGTCGGCTGGATCGACTACCGCGGCGGACCGGGCACGTACCCGAGCGTCGCGTTCTACGACGTCGTCGAGCGCCGGCCGCAGGCGCTCGCGGCGCTGCGCGACAAGATCGTCGTGATCGGCACGTCCGAGTTGCCGTCGACGACCTCGGCGGCGGGTTCGGGCGCGATGCTCGGCCACGAGATCCAGGCGAACGCGATCGCGACCGCGCTCGACGACTTCCCGCTGCGAAGTGCGGGGGCCGGCGCGGAGATCGCGCTGATCGTCGCGTTCGGCCTCCTGCCGCTGGGCCTCGTGCTGTGGCTGCGGCCCGGTCTCGCGCTGCCGGCCGTCGTGGCGGCGGCCGCTGTCCTGTGCGTCGCGGCGCAGCTCGCGTTCGACGCCGGACATGTCGTCGCGGTCGCCGCCCCCCTCGCGAGCCTCGCGCTGACGACGATCGGCTTGATGGGGGCCCTTGCCGTGCGCGGACGGCTCACTTCGCCTCCATCCAGGTAGGCCCGATCCCGACGTCGACCGCGAGCGGCGGGTCGTGGTCCCAGACGCCGCACATCTCGCGCCGGATCATCGACTTCGCGAGGATGACGTCGTCCTCCGGGCCTTCGAAGAGCAGCTCGTCGTGGACGGTGAGGATGAGCTTGACCGGCGAGTCGCCCAGCGCCTGCGCAACGCGCACGATCGCGAGCTTCATGACGTCCGCCGCCGTCCCCTGGATCACGGTGTTCACCGCAAGCCGCTCGCCCAGCGTCCGCACCTGCCAGTTGCGCGCCTTGAGCTCGGGGATCTGGCGGCGCCGGCCCCACAGCGTCGTGACGTGGCCGTCCGCGGTCGCCTGCGCGATCGTCTCCTCGATGAACGCCCGCACGCGCGGGAAGCGGTCGAGGTACGTGTCGATGATCTCCTTGGCCTCCTCGCGCGGGATGCCGAGCCGGTCGGCCAGCCCGTAGTCCGAGAGCCCGTAGACGATCCCGTAGTTGACCATCTTCGCCTTCGACCGCTGGCCGAGGTCCAGATCCTCCGGAGCGGTCGCGAAGACCTTCGAGGCGGTCGCCGTGTGAACGTCCTCGCCGCGCACGAAGATCTCCTTGAGCACCGGCTCGTCGGCGATGTGCGCGAGCACGCGCAGCTCGATCTGCGAGTAGTCGGCGCTCAGCAGCACGTTGCCGGGCGCGGCCTGAAAGCAGCCGCGCACCTCGCGCCCCAGGCCGGTGCGGATGGGGACGTTCTGCATGTTCGGGTCCGTCGAGGCGAGCCGGCCCGTCGTCGCCGCGGCCTGCAGGAACGTCGTGTGGATGCGCGACTCGGGGTCGCGCTCGGCGAGCTGCGGCAGCACGCTGAAGTACGTCTTGTCGAGCTGGTTGAGCTCGCGCCAGCGCTCGACGAGCGGGATGATCGCGTGCTCTGAGCGGATCGCCTGCAGCACGCGCGCGTCCGTCGAGAAGCCGGTCTTGCCACGGCGCTTCTTCGACAAGCCGAGCTTGTTGAAGAGGATCTCGCCGAGCTGCTGCGGCGAGCCGATGACGAACTCCGTCCCGGCGAGGTCCCAGATCTTGAGTTCCAGATCGTGGACCTCGTCGCGCACGCGCGTCGTGATCTCCTTCATCCGCTCGGTGTTCAGCCGCACGCCCGCGACCTCCATCGCGCGCAGGACCGGCACGAGGGGCAGCTCGATGTCCTGCATGACGACGGTCAGGTCGCGCGCGACGATCTGCTCGCGCTGCCACGCCGACAACTCGCGGACGAGCACGGCCTCGGCCGCGACCTCGTCCTCCATGGGCGATCCGAGGCCGCGCTCCTCGAGCAGCTCGCGCAGCGGGTAGCCGCGCCGGGCGGGCTCGAGGATGTACGCGCCGACGAGCGCGTCGTGGACGAGGTTCGGCGGGACGACGCGCAGGGCCTTCGCGTCGTAGGCGACGACCGCGCGCCCGCCGACCGCGGCCACGAGCTCGGCCGGATCCTCGATCGTGCCGGTCAGCACCTCGTCGCCGGCGGCGACGGCGAAGCGCCACGTCGGGTCGGGGGCGAAGAGCTCGCCCTCCGCGACCTCGCCCGCGCGCACGGCGAGCACGAGCTCGTCGCCGTCCAGGCCGGCGACGTCGCGCAGCGAGCCCTCGCGCACGCGCGCGCTGAGCGTCATCTGCGCGTCGGGCGACGGCGCGGCCTCCTCGGCTCCGAGGAACTCCTCCAGGCGGCGCAGCGGGTCGCGCAGCTCGAACTCGCGGAAGACCTCGCGCAGCTTCGATCGGTCCGGCGCGCGGCCCGCCTCGACGGCGATGTCGAGGTCGACGGGCAGGTCGCGCCGCATCGTTGCGAGCACCTTGGACACCCGCGCGTCCTCGGCGTGGTTTGTGAGGTTCTCCTTGCGCTTGGCGCCGGAGATCTTGTCGATCGACCCGAGCACGCCCTCGAGATCGCCGTAGGTCTGCAGCAGCGTCGCGGCCGTCTTGTCGCCGATCCCCGGGACGCCGGGGATGTTGTCGCTCGTGTCGCCCTTGAGCCCGTAGAAGTCGGGAATCAGCTCAGGTGCGATCCCATACCTGTCGACGACGGCCGGGTGGTCGTAGAGCTTCGTCTCCGTGATGCCGCGCGAGGTCGCCATCACCTTGACGATGCCCTCGGGATCGATGAGCTGGAAGGCGTCGCGGTCGCCCGTGACGATGACGACCGGGATCTTCTGCTCGCGGGCGCGCTCGGCGAGCGTCGCGATGACGTCGTCGGCCTCGAAGCCCTCCACGCGCGCGTTCGTGTAGCCGAACGCCTCGACGAGCGGCTCGAAGTGCGGCCACTGCTCCTTGAGCAGGTCGGGTCGCGCAGAGCGCGTGCCCTTGTACGCGGGATAGACCTCCTTGCGCCCGCTGGAGCCCGCGTCCCAGACGACGACCGTCGGCTTCGTGCCGTGCTCGGTGAGGATCTTCACGAGCATCGAGGCGAAGCCGAAGATCGCGTTGGTCGGGAAGCCCGTGGACGTCGCGATCGACTCGGGCAGCGCGAAGAACGCGCGGTACACGAGCGAGTTGCCATCGATCAGGAAGAGCTCTTCGGGACGGTCCGCCATCGGCCCGGCACTCTACGCGGCGGGCGGCGGCGGCTTACCGCGCCAGCGAGTCCGTCGACGCGCCGCCGAACACCCGACCCTCATGCCCCGCTGCGTGCCTGCCGATAACGACAGCGTGGCTCGCGGGCACCACTCCCTTCGCGCGTTGCGCCGGCCCGGCGCGCCGGCCGCGACGGTTCGTTGTGGCGCGACGGCGCTCGGCAGCGTACCCTCGCTGACAGAGGGTCGCCATCGGATGTGGCGGCCGCAGCGCAGATGAGAACCCGAGTCACGATGACCGCCGTCGCGCTGCGCGCCCTCGCCGCTGCGCTCGTCGTCGCGCCGCTGGCGCACGCCGGCCCGACCAACACGCAGCGGTCGCTCGCTCGCGAGGGGCTGGCATCGATCGTCGAGCAGGTCGACCGCACGACCGCCTACCGCTACCGCGCGAAGGACAACCGCGGCGCGCTCCTCGACGGCCTGAAGGTGCTGCAGGTCGACGACACCAACCTCGGCATCTACCACGCCCCAGCGAAGGACGGCCGCTTCAACGTCTACGTCGCGACCTCGAACGACCTCATCGCCTGGAAGCGCGAGACGACGATCGACGCGGGCGCCTCGCAGCCCACGATCGCCCTGCTGCCGAGCGGCGGGATCATCGTCGCCTACGAGAAGGTCAGCCTCGTCGAGCTCGGCCCGCTGTCGTCGCTCACGGACACGCTCGAGTCCGTCGTCGGACCGATCCTCGACAGCCCGACGGACCGGATCCGCATCCGCTTTCGCTACTACCGGACGGTCAAAGCGCTCCTGCACGGCCAGTTCGCGCGCGAGTTCACGGCACCGCGCCGGCTGTCGCCGACCGCCGAGGGGACGCCGAACATCACGAAGGTCAAGATCAAGAAGGGGCTCATCTCGCGCTCGCGGATCGAGATCGGGATGCACTACTTCGCCGACCTCGACGGCAACGGCACGTCGGACGCCGATCGTCAGGCGACCGCGGTGCTCACCAACTTCAGCACCTGGACGGCACGCGCGGCGCCGGAGCTCGACGACGCGCTCATGCGCACCCCCTTCCGCCATGCCGAGTTCGTGCAGGCGCCGCGCGGCAACATCGGCGACCGCGACCAGATCGTCTTCGACGGCGTGCGCCTGGACCTCCAGGAGGCGCAGTACACGTCCGGCGACTACTCGAGCTGGCGCCCGTTTCTCATCGACCCGCGCGGCGGGGTCCCGCGGCCGCTGCAGATCGTCACCCATGGCGGCTCGAAGTCGTTCGGCAACCCGACGGCGACCGCGCTCAAGGCGCCGAACGGCCGCGACGCCGTGCTCGTCACCGTCTATGTCTTCAGCGAGGGAGCGGCGCCCAACGAGATCGGGCCGCTGATCTACTACCGCGAACGCTGAGCGGCCCCTTCGCGCGGGCGCGCCCGGCGACTCGCCCGTGCAGAGCGGCACGCGCCCCTCTCGCGATCAGTAGCGCGACAGCAGCAGGCCCCACGACACCGCGATGCCCGCGATAACGAGGCCGACGATGAAGCCGATGACGAAGATGTCCAGGCGCTGGCGCCACGGCACTTGCATGATCAGCGCGATCCAGAGCGGGACGCGCCAGTTGCCCCAGTAGTAGTCGAAGTCCTCGTCGTAGCGGTCGCGCTCAGGCGGGCCGGCGTACGGCGCGGCGGGCTCCTCGTGCGCGCCGGGGGCCGGCTGCGCGGGCGTGGCGTCGAGCGTCGGCCCGCTGAGGCCGGAGCGCCATCTCTCGATGGTCCCCGCCCTGCCATCGTCAGGCCGGACCGACATGCCAGGACTTTACCCTCCTGAGGGGGTCCTTGGACAGGGCGGCGCGAACTTCGCCGGGCGCGGCTCCCCGGATGCGGCGCCCCACCGGTCGTGCCGGCGGCGCGCAGCGGTCCGTATGCTCGCTTGCATGCACGCGTCCACGACCGGCGTCCTCGCGACGCCCGGCACATGAAGCGGGTCGCGGTGACAGGCGCGACCGGGCGCGTCGGCACCCGTCTCGTCAAGACGCTGAAGGACCGCGGCGACGAGGTCTGCGTCCTGTCGCGCAACCCGAAGCGCGCGAGCGAGCTGCTCGGCGTCGAGGCGTTCGAATGGGACCCGAAGAGCGATGGCGCTCCCTCCGAGGCGCTGGCCGGACGCGACGCGATCGTCCACCTCGCCGGCGAGGACGTCGGCCAGCGCTGGAGCGACGACGTCAAGAAGGAGATCGCCGCGAGCCGCGAGAAGGGCACGCGCAACCTCGTCACCGGCATCTTCGCCGCGACGCCGCGCCCGCCGGCGCTCATCGGCGCGTCGGCGTCGGGCTACTACGGACCGCACGGCGACGAGATCGTCGACGAGACCGCGCCGCCCGGCACCGACTGGCTGTCGGAGGTCTGCGTGCGCTGGGAGCAGCAGACCGACGCGGCGAAGCTCGGCCTGCGGGTCGTGAAGGTGCGCACGGGGATCGTCCTCGACACGGAGGGCGGCGCGCTCGCGAAGATGCTGCCGCCGTTTCGGGCCGGGCTCGGCGGGTCGATCGGCAGCGGCAAGCAGTACATGCCGTGGATCCACCTCGACGACCTCGTCGGCATCTACCTCGCCGCGATCGACCATCCGACGTTCAGCGGCCCGGTCAATGCGTCGTCTCCGAACCCGGCGACGAACAAGGACTTCGGCAAGGCGCTCGGCAAGGCGCTGCACCGCCCGGCGATGGCCCCCGTCCCGGCCATCGTCATCAAGGGCATGTACGGCGCGATGTCGCAGATCGTCCTGACCGGCGTGCGCATGGTCCCCGGCCGCGCCGACGAGCTCGGCTACGAGTTTCGCCACCCCGACCTCGACGAAGCCCTCAGCGACACGTTGCGCTGACGCTCCGTCGCGCCGGGCTCTGGCGACGGACCGAGAGCGCGTCATGGCGGTGGATGTAGATAGGGGTGGATACTTCTACGGTCCGCTGCGGAGCGTAGATGGATCCACCCCCCGGCCCCGCGACGCGGTCAGCCGGCGGGCTTGGCCCGGCGCTCTGCTTTGCGGCGGCCCCAGTCCGACGTCGGCTTCGACGGGACCACGAGCCAGATGACGATCGCGAGGACCGACAACAGCAAGCCGCAGGCCAGGCCGATGCGCTCGCCGTAGCCCTTCTTGCCCGACAGGTACGACGCGATGATCGCCGCGAGCAGCCAGATGTACAGCAGGTAGAGCGCGCTTTCTCCGATGACGGCGAAGAGCATGGCCATCAACCCCCGAGGTAGGCCTTCTGGACGTCCGGGTTCGTGCGCATCTTGTCCGACGCGTCGCTCAGCGCGACCACGCCCGTCTCGAGCACGTACGCCCGCTGGGACACCGACAGCGCGTAGTTCGCGTTCTGCTCGACGAGCAGGATCGTCACGCCCTGGCGGTTGATCTCCGCGATCGTCTCGTAGATCCGCTCGACGAGGATCGGCGCGATCCCCATCGACGGCTCGTCGAGCAAGAGCAGCCGCGGCTTGGCCATCAGCGCCCGGCCGATCGCGAGCATCTGCTGCTCGCCGCCGGACATCGTGCCCGCCTTCTGCTTCTCGCGCTCGAGCAGGCGCGGGAAGAGCTCGAAGACGCGCTCCATGTCCGAGCCCACCTCGTTGTCGCGGCGCAGGTAGGCCCCCATGTCGAGGTTCTCGCGAACCGTCATGCGCGCGAAGCAGCGCCGGCCCTCGGGCGACTGCGAGATGCCGAGCTTGACGATGTCCGCCGGCTGCGTGCGCGTGATGTTCTCGCCCTCGAACACGATGTCGCCCGTACGCGGCGGCGTCAGCCCGGAGATCGAGCGCAGCGTCGTCGACTTGCCGGCCCCGTTGGACCCGATGAGCGTGACGCACTCGCCCTCCTCGACGGTCAGCGAGATCCCCTTCAGCGCCTCGATGTTGCCGTAGAACGTGTGGATGTCCCGGACTTCGAGCATCGACATCACGCACCACCGCTCTCTTGACGCTGGCGCTCGGCCTCGTCCTTGCCGAGGTACGCCTCGACGACGAGCGGATCGTTGCGCACGGCGTGCGGGTCACCCTCGGTGAGCTTCTCGCCGTAGTTGAGGACCGTGACGTACTCCGACACGCCCATGACGACCTTCATGTCGTGCTCGATGAGCAGGATCGAGATGCCGAGCTCGTCGCGCAGGCGCTCCATGAACCGCGTGAGGTTCGCGGACTCCTGCGGGTTCATCCCGGCGGTCGGCTCGTCGAGCAGCAGCAGCTTGGGCTCGGAGGCCAGCGCGCGCGCGATCTCGACGCGGCGCTGGTCGCCGTAGGCGAGGTTCGTGGCGAGCTGGTCGTGCAGCGAGGCATTCAGGCCGACATAGGACAGCATCTCGGCGGCCTTCGCCCGCACGGCCTGCTCCTCCCTGCCCACCCGCGGCGGCCGCAGGATCGAGCCGATGAGCCCCGCCTTCATCCGCGCGTGCTGGCCGACCATGACGTTCTCGACCGCCGACATCGTCCCGAACAGGCGGATGTTCTGAAACGTGCGCGCGACGCCGAGCGCCATGATCTTGTCGGGCCGCCCGCCCGTGATGTTCGAGCCGTCGAACATGACGCGCCCCTCGGTCGGCTTGTAGAGGCCGGTGAGGATGTTGAAGAACGTCGTCTTGCCCGCACCGTTGGGACCGATGAGCGAGACGATCGCCTTGCGCGGGATCGAGAACGACACGTCGTTGACCGCCGTCAGGCCGCCGAAGCGCTTGATCACGCCGCTCGCGTCGAGCAGGTTGTCGGTCTTCTTGGCGTCGCTCATGGCACCTTGGCCTGGTAGACGGTCTCCGCGTCGACGCCGAGCTCCTCGATGCCCTCGTGCAGCTCGATCCGCCTTCGTCTCTCCGGCACGAGGCCCTCTGGTCGCAGCACCATCATGATCACGAGCAGGAAGCCGAAGATCCCGAACGACAGCTCGGTGAGGTCGAACTCGAGGCCGAGCTTGCCCGGCACGTCGTTGAGCACGTCGGGGATGAGGCGGTTGTTGATGAACGACAGGATGATCGCGCCGAGCACGACGCCCCAGATCGAGCCGAGCCCGCCGAGGATGACCATCGCCAGCACGAAGATCGAGAAGGAGAACTCGAACTGCGTGGCGTTGACCGTGTTGAGGTAGGAGCCCAAGAACGCGCCGGACACGCCGCCGAACGCCGCCCCGGTGCCGTAGGCCAAAAGCTTCGTCTTGACGACCGGGACGCCCATGCTGACGGCGGCGACCTCGTCCTCGCGCAGCGCGATCCAGGCGCGCCCGAGGCGCGAGTCGCGCAGGCGGAAGTTCACGAAGAGCGCGAGGAGCACCATGACGAACGCCACCCAGTACCAGGGTCTGAGCTCCAGCGAGTTGAACGTGTCGAGGAACGGCAGCTGGATCTTGTCGACCGGCGTGATGCCCTGGCGCCCTGCCGTGAGCCGCGTGCCGAAGCCCGTGATCTCGTCGCCGTTGATGGCGATCCGGCCGACGATCTCGCCGAACGCGAGCGTCACGATCGCGATGTAGTCGCCGCGCAGGCGCAGCGTCGGAAGCCCGATGACCATCCCGGCGATCGTCGTCGCGATGATCGCGAGCACGACGATGAGGAGGAAGTTCAGGTGGATGCCGGGCAGGTTCGCGGCGGGCCCGCTCACGAGGATGTGCACGCCATCGCCGTTGTTCGCCGTGATGTGAAACAGCGAGCCGAAGTAGCCCATCGTGTACGCGCCGATCGCGAAGAACGCGACGTAGCCGAGGTCCAGCAGGCCTGCGAAGCCGACGATGATGTTCAGCCCGAGCGCCATGACGACGTATGCGAGCGCGACGGTCGCGTCGTCGATGAAGCCGCCGCCGCCGTCGACGAACAGCGGCAGCAGCGCCCCGGCGAGGATCGCCGCGCCGGCGATCGCGATCTTCGCCTCGCGCGGCAGCTCGGGCATCCCGCGGCGCAGCGACGGGCGGGCCGCGGTGGCGGCGCTCATCTCAGTCTCACCCCGCCTCTCGCGTCTGCTCGCCGAGCAGGCCGGACGGCTTGAAGACCATGATGAGGACGAGGTAGCCGAACACGATCGCCGGCGTCCACTCCGTGCCGATCCGGTTGTCGGAGATCTGCTGGATGAAGCCGATGATGAGCCCGCCCAGGACCGCCCCGCGAATGTTGCCGATCCCGCCCATGACCGCGGCCGTGAAGGCGATCAGCCCGGCGGTGAACCCTTGGAAGAACCAGATCGTCGTCTGGTACAGGGCGTAGATGAGGCCGGCTGCTCCGGCGAGCATGCCGCCGATGAGGAACGTCGCGGAGATGGTCGTGTCGACGTTGATGCCCATGAGCCGCGCGGCGTCGGGGTCCTGCGCGGTCGCGCGCATCGCCTTGCCGAGCCGGCTGCGCGAGATGAACATCGTCATCGCGAGCACGAGCGGGATCGTCACGCAGACCGCGAGCATGTCGCCGTGGGTCACGCTGACGCCCACGACGTTGAAGAGCTCGGCCTGCGAGTGGATGAGGTCCTCGATACCCTGCTGCGAGCCGCCGCGCCACAGCAAGCCGACGTTCTGCAGGATGAAGGAGAAGCCGACCGCCGTGATGAGCGGCGCGAGCTTGGGGGCGTTTCGCAGCGGCCGGTAGGCGACGCGCTCGATCATGACGTTGAGCGCGCCGAGCGCGATCATCGAGACGATCAGCGTCACCAGCAGCCCGAAGATGAGGCCGGGGACTCCGGTCGCGGCCGTCAGGCCGATCGACCCGAAGAACCCGACCGACACGAACGAGCCGAGCATGAAGATGTCGCCATGGGCGAAGTTGATGAGCTCGACGATGCCGTAGACGAGCGTGTAGCCGATCGCGACGAGCGCCCAGATCGAGCCGTTGGACAGCCCGTCGACGAGGTTGTTGCCCAGGCGCGAGAGGTCGCCCTCGGTGCGCAGGTCGTGGATGCCGAACGCCACCGGCATGATGAGCAGCACGGCGATCAGGCCGTACTGCGACAGGAACTTGCGGACAGCGACGAGCCCGGCGGACGGTGCTGCGGGGAGACTTGCGGCTGCCATGCCAGGGAGACCTCGCTGCTCGTTCGCGGTCAGGTGCGAGCGGGGGGCGGAGCGGACTCCGCCCCCCGTGCGCCGGTGCTGGTGGTGACTACTTCTCGGCCTTCACGGTCTCGAGGAACGCCTGCTCGCCGTTCTCGATCTTGTAGACGCCGTAGTCCGTCAGCGTCGTGTCGCCATTCGCGTCGATCGAGTACGTGCCGAGCACGCTGTCGCGATCCTTCGTAGCGAACAGCGCCTTGATGACGTCGTCCTTCTTGCCGGTCTTCGAACGCGCGATCGCGTCAAGCGCCAGCGACATCGCCTCGTAGCCGTAGATCGAGTACGGGTTCGGATTCTTCTCGCCGTACTCGGCCTCGTAGTCGGCGAAGAACTTCTTGCCGACGTCGCCGTAGCTGTCAGGCGACAGCGTGGCGACCGTGAGCTTGACCTTCTTCGCGACGGAGGCGGGGATGCCGCCCTCCTTCGTATCGAAGAAGCCGGCTTCGGCGACGCCGTCGGGTCCGTAGAGCTTCGCGGCCGGGATCGCCGCCGAGAAGTCCTTGTAGATCTGGACCCCGTTGTTCGACGTGATGCCGGCGAAGACGAAGCAGTCCGCGCCTTGCGACTTGGCCCGCGACGCCAGCGAGCGGTAGTTCGGCGCCTTGGGGTCGATGCCCTGGTTGAAGATGATGTTCAGCGACTGGGACTCCGCCGCGATCTCGACGTTGCGGCCGAGACCCGCGCCGTAGACCTCCTTGTCGTTGGCCATCGCGACCTTCGCGCAGCCGTCCTTCTTCATGATCGTCGCCAGCGCCGCGCCCTGGATCGTGTCCTTCGGAACGATGCGGGTGTAGTTGCGAAAGCCGCTCGGGTAGTACTTCGCCGGCGTTCCGGGCTCTGCGCCGGGCTCGTCGGACGTCAGGCCGACCGCCGTGTTCGCGGGCGAGATCTGCGGGACGTGCGCATCGCTGAGGATCGGGATCGAGATCGCGCTCGCACCCGAGTTGAACTCGCCGATGTAGGCCGCCGTGGTCGAGTCCCGCGCGGCCGCGCGAGCGTTCGCGGAGACGTTCTCAGCCGTCCATGTGCCGGCCTGGGCGCTTGAGTCGTCCTTGGAGACGTACTTGACCGTGAACGCCCCGGCCTTGCCGCCGGCCTGCTTGAGCGCCAGCTTGATGCCGTTGACGAGGTCGATGGTCTGCGGGCGCTGAGCACCCTGCAGTGGAAGGCTCGAGTAGACCGTGACGTTGCCGCCCGCCGTGGCGCCGGTCGTCGTGCCGGCAGAGCCGCCCTCGTCGTCGTCACCGCATGCAGCGACTCCGAACGCCAGTGCGGGTGCCAGCAGGCAAGCCGCCACTGCTCGATTCATGCGCAAGATGGGTCCCTCCCTCGTGAAATGAACGCAGAAGCCTCGCGATCGTACACCGCTTCACATGGCGCGAGGGCAGTCTGGTCGGAGGCCTGCACGAGCGGGGCGCAAACCGTCGGACCTTCGTTACGGACGAACCTCGAGCACCTTGTCGAGCACGAGCCGCGATCCGCGGACGGTGTTGCCGGCAAACCGGCTCAGGCTCGTGTCGCCGAAGCGATCGATCGAGTACGTGCCCAGCACCGAGCGCCTGTTGCGGATCGCGTGGAACGCGGCGACCACGGCGCTGCGGTCGTTGCCCTTCGCCCCCGCCGCGCGGATCGACGCGAGCACCGCCTGCGTGGCCTCGTAGGACAGCAGGGCCTCGCGCGCGGGCACACGGCCGAACGCCGTGCGAAATGCCGTGCGGAACTCGCGCGCCGAAGCGGGCAGCAGGCTCGGCGGCAGCGTCGGCGTCGTGATGCGCACGCGCCGCTTGACCGCCGGACTCAGCTCGTCGATGAAGCTCGGCTGCGCGACCGCGGCGGGGCCGAACAGCAGCATGCTCGGCGCGGCGACGCCGACCGCTTGGACGATCCGCGCCGCGCCGCTGGCGCTGTCGCCGGCGAAGAGGAACGCGTCGGCACCGGTCGCCGCCACGTCCCGCGCGTGGCCCGCGAGCTTCCCTTTCGCCGCGTCGATGCGGCCCTTGTCGATGACCTCGATGCCCTGGGCGGCAGCCGCCGTGGAGATCTGGTCGGCGAGGCCCCCGCCCTCGAGCTGGCGATCGCCGGTGAGCGCGAGCGTGCGCACGCCCTCGGTCTTCATGTAGCCGACGAGCGCGGAGGCCTGGACGTGGTCGGGCGGCACCATGCGCCCGAACGTCCGCGTGGCGGCCGGGTAGAAGCGCTCCGGCTCGCCCGTGCGCACGCCGCCGGGGCGCGTCAGCCCGTCGTAGGAGCTCGTCGGGCTGACCTGCAGGATGCCGCCCTCGTTGGTCAGCGGCAGCGACAGCGCCGTCGCCGCGGAGTCGCGCTCGCCGATGTAGGCGATGGCGTTGATGTCGCGCACGGCCTGGCGAGCGTTGTCGAGCACGCGATCGTCCGTCCAGGCCGCCGCCTCGCGCGTCGACGAGTCCAGCGCGACGTACGTGATCGTCAGCGCCCCGGCTTTGCCGCCGTTCTGCTCGATCGCGAGCTTGATCGCGTTGACCATGTCTTGCGACTGCCGGCGATCGGGGCCGTACTGGGGCAGGCTCGAGTAGATCGTGATCGTGCGGCTGCCGCTCGTCGGCCCGCCGTCGTCGCCGTTCTTGTCGTCGCCGCAGGCGCCGATCGCGAGCGCGAGCCCGACGACGACGCAGGCCGTGACGGCCCGGAGGCCCATCCCTGGACGGACCCCTACGCCCGGCCGGGCAGGTACGGCTTCAGGATCCGGCCCGTCGCCCCGAGGGTGATGATGACCATGGCGATCAAGAAGCCGTCGAAGGACTTGAAGCCGATCGCCCACGCGACGATCCAGAGGATGAGCGCGAAGGTTGTGCCGAGGACGAGTCCCATGAGCGCGGCAGCCTAACGGATGAGCCCGCCGGCAAGCCCCGCAACGAGCTCGCCGACCGCGGCGGCGGGGTCGTCGGCCTCCGCGGCGGCCCGCACGAGGCGCGTTCCGACGATGACGCCGTCGGCTCCGGCGCGCGCCGCGGCCGCCGCTTGCTCGGGCGTCGAGATGCCGAAGCCGATGGCGACGGGCACCGGCGCATGGCGCTTGACGCGCTCGAGGATCGGTGCGTAGGCGTCCTCGCCGCTGCGTTCGCCCGTCGTGCCGACGACCGACACCGTGTAGATGAAGCCGCGCGCCCTCGCCCCGATGACCGCGAGGCGATCGTCGGGCGTCGTCGGGGCGACGAGCGGGACGAGCGCGATGTTGTGCGCGTCGCAGGCCGCCTCGATCTCCGCGCACTCCTCGAGCGGCAGGTCGGGCACGATGAGCCCGCTCACGCCGGCCGCGCTCGCGGCCGCCGCGAAGGCGTCGGCCGTGCGCGCCAGGACGAGGTTGACGTAACACATGAGCACGACGGGCAACCGCCGCGCGAGCTGCTCGGCGTTCTCGAGCACGCCGTCGAGCGTGGCGCCCGCCCGCAGCGCCGCCGTGCCGGCGGCGTGGATGACGGGACCGTCGGCGAGCGGGTCGGAGTACGGGATGCCGAGCTCGACGAGGTCGGCGCCGTTGTCCGCGTACGCGAGGCCGATCTGCAGCGACGTCGCCATGTCCGGGAAGCCGCCCATGAGATAGGGCATGAGCGCGGCGCGGCCGGCGCGCGCGGCGAACGCGGTGGCGATCTGGTCGTGGCCGGTCGTGACGACCGCCGGGACGCGGTCGCGGGCGGGCTTGGAGGTCACCCGGTCGGTGTGGCCGGGCGGCCTCCTACCCATCGTGCGCGATGACCTCGGCGAGGTCCTTGTCGCCGCGGCCCGAGAGGCAGATGAGGTCGAGCGTCGAGCCGCCGCCGTCCTCGTGGATCGCGTAGTGCAGCGCGTGCGCGGTCTCGAGCGCCGGGATGATGCCCTCCAGGCGGGTGACGAGACGGAAGGTCTTGAGCGCGTCCTCGTCGGTGACGGCGACGTACGTGGCGCGGCCGGAGTCGCGCAGATGCGCGTGCTCGGGGCCGGAGCCCGGGTAGTCGAGGCCCGCCGAGACCGAGTGCGCCTCGGTGACCTGGCCGTCCGCGTCCTGCATGATCGCCGACAGCGAGCCGTGCAGGACACCGGCGCGACCGCCGACGGTCAGCGGGGCGCCATGGCGGCCGGAGCGAAGACCCTCGCCCGCGGCCTCGACGCCCACGAGCTGCACGTCGGCGTCGCCGACGAAGGCCGTGAAGATCCCGATCGAGTTCGAACCGCCGCCGACGCACGCGACGACGCGGTCGGGCAACCGCTCCGCGCGTTCGAGCAGCTCGGCGCGCGACTCGTCGCCGATGACGCGCTGCAGGTCGCGTACGAGCGCGGGGTACGGGGCCGGGCCGACCGCCGAGCCGATGATGTAGTGCGAGGTCGCGACGGTCGTGACCCAGTCGCGGATCGCCTCGCTGACGGCCTCCTTGAGCGTGCGCGCGCCGGCCTGCACGCTGACGACCTCGGCTCCGAGGAGGTTCATCCGCTGCACGTTGGGTGCCTGGCGGCGAACGTCCTCGGCTCCCATGTAGACGACGCACTGCAGGTCCAGCAGCGCGCAGGCGGTCGCGGTGGCGACGCCGTGCTGGCCCGCGCCGGTCTCGGCGATGATCCGGTGCTTGCCCATCCGCTTGGCGAGCAGCGCTTGGCCGAGCGCGTTGTTGATCTTGTGCGAGCCGGTGTGGTTGAGATCCTCGCGCTTGAGCCAGAGCTCGCGGCCGGCGACCTCCGACAGCCGCTCGGCGAGGTACAGCGGCGTCGGCCGGCCCGCGAAGTCGCGCAACAGGCCGCGCAGCTGCGCGCGGTAGCCGGGGTCGTCGCGCGCGAGCACCCACGCGGCCTCGAGCTCCGCCAGCGCCGGCATGAGCGTCTCGGGCACGTACTGGCCGCCGTAGCGGCCGAAGCGATGCTCGACGCCCGACTCGACGCGGCTCACCCGACGACCTCGGCCCTCGCGGCCGCCGCGGACTCCTGCGCCTGCGCGGCCAGCTCATCGGCCACGGGCCAGGTCGAGCGCACGGCGCGCGCGAACGCGAGCAGCTTCTCGGGGTCCTTGACGCCCGGCGAGCGCTCGGTGCCGCTCGCCGCGTCGACCGCGTACGGCTCCGTCGCGGCGATCGAAGCGGCGACGTTGTCGGGGTTCAGGCCGCCGCTGAGGATGATCGGCGCGCTGAACTTGTGGCGGCGCACGAGGTCCCAGTCGACGGTCTGGCCGGTTCCGCCCCGAAGCCCCGCGACGTGTGCGTCGAGCAGCTGGAAGTCCGTGTGGAACGCCGCGGCCGCCTGAAGCGTCGCCTTCGAGCGGACACGCGAGGCCTTGATGACCTTCGCCCCGGTCCGGCGCGCGACCTCGCGGCAGAAGATCGGACCCTCGTCGCCGTGCAGCTGGACCATCGACAGGCCGGCCGCCTGCACGGTCGCGTCGATCTCGTCGAGCGGCGCGTTGACGAAGACGCCGCACAGGTGCACGGTGCGCCGCAGCGCCGCGCCGATGAGCTGCGCCTCGGCAAGCTCGCAGCGCCGCGGCGAGCCGTCCCAGAAGATCATCCCGAGCGCCCACGCGCCGGCCTCGGCGGCGCGGTGCGCGTCGTCGAGGCTCGTGATCCCGCAGTGCTTGATGCGCGTGGCCATACGCTGCATCGTAGAGCGCTCGCCCCGACGAGCCTCGGGCTCCGCCCGGCTCAGCCGGGGCGCTTGGCCAGGGTCACCGTGACCGTCCGCGGCTCGCCGTCGCGCACGGTCGTGATCTTCACGCGGTCGCCGGGCCCCTTCTTGCCGATGATCTCCGCGACGTCGGCGTTCGTCCGGACACGCTTGCCGTCGACCGCGGTGATGATGTCGCCGCCGGCGATGACGGCCTCGCCGCCGATCGTGCGCCGCGACTTGCCGGCGCGGATCCCGGCCTTCTCCGCCGGACTCCCGAGCTCGACCGTCTGTACGAGCGCGCCGTCGTCCACCGGGAGGTCGAGGGCTTCGAGCGAGTCATCGACGGTCCGCGTCCCGACGCCGAGGAATGCGCGCTGGATCGAGCCGTCCTTGCGCAGGCGCGGGACGACCTCCTTGACCGTGTCCACCGGAATTGCGAAGCCGATGCCGGTGTTGCTGATCTCGCCGGCGGCCGTGGGGGCCGTGCGGATCTGGGCGTTGACGCCGATGACGTTGCCGCGGGCGTCCAGCAGCGGGCCGCCGGAGTTGCCGGGATTGATCGCGGCGTCCGTCTGCAGGACGCCGCCGATCGCGAAGCCCGCCTGCAACGAGGGGATCTGGCGTGCGACGGCCGAGATCACGCCTGTCGTCAGCGTCCGCTCGAGGCCGAACGGGTTGCCGATCGCGAGCGCGGGGTCGCCGACCTCGACGTCCTTCGAGGAACCGAGCTTCAGCGCGCGGAGGTCCAGGCCGGCGGGGTCGACGAGCAGCAGCGCGAGATCCGTCGACGGATCCGTTCCCGCGACCCTCGCGGTCGCGACCTTCGAGTCGGAGAACTTCACGCTGACGGTCTTGGCGTCGCCGACGACGTGGGCGTTCGTGACGATCGAGCCGCCGCGGCCGATGACGAACCCCGAGCCCGAGGCGTCGCCCGTCTGGCCGTTCTCGGTGATGCGCGCGCGGATGAAGACGACGCCGGGCGCGTCGCGCCGGTAGATGGTCCGCGGCGCGAGCGCGCCCTTCGTCGGATTGGAGGGCGCGGCGGAGGACTGCTCGACGACGGTCGTGGTGTCGGAGCCGCCGCCGATGCCGGTCAGCAAGACGGTGCCGGCGCCGACGACGGCCCCGAGTAGCGCGACGAGGAAGGTGGTGACGAGCTTGGGCATGGTCGTGCAGTCTGGCGTGCTCGGCCCGAGACCGCGCTGCGCACGGCCCGCTACGGGCCGAGGGTCGGCCGCCGACCGAGCCGGACGACCACCGAGCGCGTCCTCAGAAGTCGTCGGCGTCGGCGCCTCGCAGGGCGCGCAGCGCGGCCTCGGGGTCGGGCGCGCGCATGAGCGTCTCCCCCACGAGCACGCCGTCCACGCCGACGCGCTCGAGCTCGTCGAGCTGCGAACGGGCGTGAAAGCCCGACTCCGACACGACGGTCTTGCCGGCCGGGATGTCGCGCAAGAGCTCGAACGTGCGCTCGATGTCGACGCTGAAGTCGCCGAGGTCGCGGTTGTTGATGCCGATGACGTCGGCGTCGAGCACCTCGAGCGCGATCTCGAGCTCCTCCTCGGAGTGCACCTCGACCAGCACGTCGAGGTCGAGCCCGGCCGCCTCCGCGTACAGCTCGCCGAGCTCGTCGGGATCCAGCGCCGCGACGATGAGCAAGATCGCGTCCGCGCCCGTGGCCGCCGATTCGAACACCTGGTAGGCGTCGACGATGAAGTCCTTGCGCAGGATCGGCAGCGACGAGGCCGCGCGGGCGGCGCGCAGGTCGTCGAGCGAGCCGCCGAAATGCGGGCCCTCGGTGAGGATCGACAGGGCGGCGGCACCGCCACGCTCGTAGGCCGCGACGACGTCGGCGACCGTCGCGCCCTCGCGGATCGTGCCGGCCGACGGAGAGCGGCGCTTGTGCTCGGCGATGACCGACACCCCGGGCAGGGTCAGCGCTTCGCAGAACGGGCGGTCGTCGCCGCGCGCCGCGAGCGCCTGCTCGAGCGTCTTCAGCGGGACCTCCTTGCGGCGCCTGCGCACATCCTCGCGCGTCCCGGCGACGATCCGCTCGAGCACGTTCACGCGGCCAGCTCCGTCGTCCGCGCGACGAGCGCGTCGAGCGTGCGTGTCGCGGCCCCGTCGTCGATCGCGGCCTGCGCGGCGGCGACGCCCGCGGCGAGGTCGTCCGCGCGGCCGGCCGCGAAGATCGCGGCGCCGGCGTTGATGACGGCGAAGTCGCGCCGGACACCCTGCTCGCCGCCGAAGATCGCGCGCGTCGTCGCGGCGTTCTCCTCGGGCGATCCGCCGGCGAGCGCGTCCGCGTCGTCGCACGTCGTCAGGCCGACGTCCTCGGGACGCACGGTGTAGGTCCGAAGCTCGGTCCCGTCGACTTCGACGACCGTGGTGGGGGCGGTGATGCTCATCTCGTCGAGCGCGTCCTGTGAGGTCACGACCAGCGCGCGCTCGACGCCGAGCAGCGCCAGCGCCCCGGCCATCGTCTCCACGTACCCCGGATCGGAGACGCCGATAAGCTGCCTTCGCGCCCCCGCCGGATTCGTGAGCGGGCCGAGGAAGTTGAAGATCGTGCGGACGGCGAGCTCCTTGCGCACCGGCACGACGAAGCGCGTCGCCTTGTGGTGGTTGGGGGCGAACATGAAGCCGAAGCCGACGTCGTCGATGCACTGCCCCACGGCGGTGGGCGACAGGTCGATGCGGACGCCGAGCGCCTCGAGCACGTCGGCCGAGCCGGACCGGCTCGTCGCCGAGCGGTTGCCGTGCTTGGCGACCGCGCAGCCGGCCGCGGCTGCGATGAGCGCCGCTGTCGTGGAGACGTTGAACGTCGAGCGCCCGCCGCCCGTGCCTGCCGTGTCGACGAGGTCGTCGCGGCTGCACCGCACGGGGGTCGCGAACGAGCGCATCGTGCGCGCGAGCCCGGCCAGCTCCTGGACGGTCTCGCCCTTCGTGCGCAGCGCGATGAGCAGGCCGGCGATCTGCGTCTCGGACGCGCCGCCGGACATGATGACCGCGAGCACCTCGGCGGCGTCGTCGGCGCTGAGGTCGCGACCGGAGGCGGCGGCGTCGATCGCGCGCGTAAGTACGGGGTCGGGCACTTCGCGGGGAGACTACGCGCTCGCCGGACGTCGCTCAGGCGCGCGCGGCGGCGGATGGGTCGCCCGGGACCTAGCTCGAGCGCTCGCCGGCGGGCGGGATGAGCCCCGCGTCGGGCTCGGGCGCCGGGTCGGCCGCGGCCTCGATCGCCTTGCGCTTGCGCCCTGCCGCGCTGATCGGGGCGATCGCGCGCATCTCCGCCGTGACGCGGACGGCGAACTGCGCCGGGTCCTCGCCGGGCCGCATCTGCCCGCCCGCGGGCTGAAAGAAGACGACCTTCAACCGCGGGCGCTTCGGGAAGCGCGGGATGTCCGTCGTCCCGATGACCGCCGCGCAGACGACCGTCGCCTCGGGCACGGCGGCGGCCATGCGGCCGATGCCGCTGCGCGCCCGCAGCTTGCGCCCGAGGCTGCGGGTGCCTTCCGTGAAGATCCCGACGCACGACCCCGCGCGCAGCTCGGTCATCGCCCGGTCCAGCGCATCGGTGTCCTTGGTCCCGCGGATGACCGGGATCTGGCGCATGCCGTCGAGCACGAGGTTCATGCCCTTGACCTTCCACAGCGAGGACTTCGCGAGCGCCCGGATCTGGCGCTTCTCGATCGCGGCGATCCCGACGACGACCGGGTCCCAGTAGCTGTCGTGGTTGGACGTGACGATGAGCGGCCCGCTCGCCGGCACGTGCTCGAGCCCCTCGACCTCCAAGCGCCCCCACCAGCGCACGGTCGGGATGCAGATGCCCAGCGCGAAGCGGTAGGTCTTCGTCAGCCGCTCGCCGTGGTCTTCGGGTGCCATGGGCGCGATTCTCGCAGCCCGCCGGCTCATGCCAGGTCTCGCAACGACACCGCCGGGAACCCGAGGTGCTCGGCAAGCACCTCGAAATGCCGGTCGAGATGCAGCACACCGAGCCCGTGCTGCTGCGCGCACACCGCGATCAGCACATCCGGGATCGGGAGCCTATGAGCGCCGACGGCGGCCAGCTCACGCAACGCCGAGCGCGCCGAACCGAACGTCGTCGCGTCCATGCGTGCGCGAGGGAAGGCGTCCAGGCCACGCTCGAGCTCCCTGGCGTCGGCTGCGGAGCGGGCGCTGACCAGTACCTCGAGGATGGTCACATCGCACATGCGCAGGCGGTCCGCGTCGCTCAGCGCCTCCCATCCCGCCGCATAGGCCGGCTCGGCAGCCCTGACCCAGGCGCTCTTGTCGACGATCAGCGGCGTCGTCAGCGCCATGGCGCATCGTCGAGCAGGGCGCTCACGTCGACGAGGTCCGGCAGCCGGCGCGTCACGCGCAGTCGCTGCTCGGACGCCGGCACGGACTCGTCCCGGGGCTCGTTCGCCAGCGTCCGCGCCCCCACCTCGAGCACGCGCAGCAGCAGTGCCTTGCGGTCCTCCGCCAGCTCGGGCCAGCGCCGCGCGGCGTCGTCGAGCGTCCGCGCGACGGCCGTCGTGTCCGTGATCGCATAGCGAGGCTTGCTGGTCGGCACGCAGGCAAGTGTAACACCGCTTGCCAACGGTACTACACCTAGAACTCAGCCCTCGAGGAAGTTGCGCAGCAGGAGCTTGCCCTCCGATGTGAGGACGGACTCCGGGTGAAACTGGACGCCCTCGGCCGGCAGCTCGCGGTGGCGGATCGCCATGATGACGCCGCCGCCGCGCGCGGAGATCTCGAACGCGTCGGGCAGCGAGTCCGGGTCGATGACGAGCGAGTGGTAGCGGCCGACCGTCAACTGCTGCGAGAGCCCGGCGAAGATCGTCTTGCCGTCGTGCTCGATCTCGCTCGTCTTGCCGTGGACCGGCCGGTCGCGAACGACGGTCCCGCCGAACGCCTGCGCGAGCGACTGGTGGCCGAGGCAGACGCCGAGCGTCGGCACCCCGGCTTCGGGGAAGCGGCGCATCGTCGCCATGCTGATGCCCGCCTCGTTGGGCGTGCAGGGGCCGGGCGAGACGACGACGCGGTCGGGCTTTCGCTCGAGCAGATCGTCGACCGAGGCGACGTCGTTGCGCACGACCTCGAGGTCCGCCCCCAGCTCGCCGAGGAACTGGACGAGGTTGTAGGTGAACGAGTCGTAGTTGTCGACGACGAGGACGCTGCACAGCCGCTTGCCGAACTCGCCGTTGCCCCGATCCCCGGTGTTCATCGCGCACAGTGTCCAGCATCGACACGCGTTGCCTTCGCCTCACGCGGACACCGAAGCTCCGCCCGTAGCGGAGCCCGTGATCTACCGGCGATGGCGACTCGTCCGATCAGAGCGCGACCAGTTCTTGCTCGGGCTGAGCTTCGGTCCCGAAATCCAAGCCCATCACCGCGCGCGCGTTGAACGCCTTGGCCAGCTTGCGAAGCGTCTCCGGGCTCATCCGGTGCTGACCGCTTTCAAGCCGCGAGACCGCTGACGCGGTGGTCTCCATCTTCTCGGCGAGCTCCTTCTGCGTCCAGCCCATCGCTGTGCGGCGTGTGATGACGATGCGCGCAAGCTGCTCGAACGAGGCGAGGCGTTCGTACTCCGCTCGGAACTCCGGATTTTGGAGCTTCCTCTGAAGGTGAGCACTGACGGTCGTTCCTGCGGCACTGACGTTGCTGACGGCTCCGCGTTCCACCAAGGGTCCTTTCGTGTTGCTCTCCGCAAGTTAGCACGCGTGCTATGTGCGCCGCAAGCGTTCTGCGCTACGGGGCGTCGCGTCCCGCCGCGCGTGGCGGGACGCGAGGCGATGCGTCCATCCTTGCCTTGTAGTCCTCCCATGCCGACGTTGCAGCCTCGATGTCGGCTTGCGGGACCTCGCCCGTCGTCTTGAGCAGCATGTGCAACAGGACGATGAGCCGCTCGGAGCGTCGGTAGAGGATGCGGTAGAGCGTGTTGCCGTAGTGGCACCGAAGCTCTCGGAGCTCTCCGTCGATCTGCGAGCTATGCGGAAAATGGCAGGTACGGCATAGCGTCATTGAGGGTGTTCAGGCGGTCGACCTGCCGGAGGATTGCGGGCTGCTGCTTCGCCGGGACCTCCTCGTCGATGTAGACCTCAACGGGTTGAGTGCCGTCGGTCCGCCGGTAGTAGATCGCTTGGTAGTTGCTAGCCACGTGGTGTCGGTCTCTTGCCGCTCCACGACACGGACCGAGCTCGTAGCGACGAGCTCACGGCCAGTTGGGTTGCTGGGACGCGAGGTCGACGGCGCGCAGGACCGCGCGCGCCTTCGCCTCGGACTCGGCGAACTCGTAGGCGGGCTTCGCGTCGGCGACCGTGCCGCCGCCGGCCTGGACGTGCGCGCGGCCGTCCTTGATGACGACCGTGCGGATGTGGATCGCCGTGTCGAGATCGCCGGCGTAGGAGAGGTAGCCGATCGCGCCGCCGTAGCCGCCGCGCTTGATGGTCTCGACCTCGTCGATGATCTGCATCGCCCGGACCTTCGGCGCCCCCGACAGCGTGCCCGCCGGCAGCACCGAGCGCAGCGCGTCCATCGCCGTGACGCCGTCGCGCAGCTTGCCCGAGACGTTGGAGACGATGTGCATGACGTGCGAGTAGGTCTCGACGGCCATGAAGCGATCGACGACCACCGTTCCGTACTCGCATACGCGCCCGAGGTCGTTGCGGCCGAGGTCGACGAGCATGACATGCTCGGCGCGCTCCTTCTCGTCGGCCAAGAGCTCCTCGGCGATGCGCTCGTCGTCTGCGAGCGTCGCGCCGCGCGGTCTGGTGCCGGCGACCGGGCGCGTCGCGACGTGCCTGCCGTTGACGGTCAGCACCGGCTCCGGCGAGGCGCCCGCGACCTGGAAGTCCAGGAAGTCGAGGAAGTACATGTACGGGCTCGGGTTGACGACGCGCAGGCCCCGGTAGACGCTGAACGGGTCGATGTCGAGGTCCGCCGACCAGCGCTGCGAGGGCACGACCTGAAACGCGTCGCCGGCGTGGATGTACTCGACGATCCGCGCGACGTTGGCCTCGAACTGCTCGCGCGACATGTTCGAGGAGAACGTCGGGCGCGGCCGGGCGGGCGTCGGCTCGGGACGCGGCACGGGTCCGGCGAGCAGGTCGCGCGCCTTGCGGATCGTGGCGACGGCATCCTCGTAGGCGGCGCCGAGGTCCGTCTGCGGCCCGTCGGCGTAGACGTTCACGAGGATGCTCAGCGTGTGCTTGAGGTGGTCGAAGACGACGAGCACGTCGGACAGCATGAGCGCCATGTCGGGCAGGCCGACCGGATCGGGGTTGGGGTCGCCGAGCGGCTCGACCGTGCGGACGAGGTCGTAGCCGAAGAAGCCCACCGCGCCGCCCGCGAACGGCGGCATGTCTGCGAACGGCGCCTGGCGAAACGCACCGGCCTCGTCCGCGGCGAGCTGGTACGGATCGGCGGGCTCGTCGCCGAGCGACCAGCGCACGATCTTGCGCGGGCGCACGCCGATGAACGAGTAGCGCCCGACCTGCTGGCCGCGCTCTGCGGACTCGAGCAGGAAGGCGGGGAACTCGGGCTGGCGGCCGCGCAGCTTCAAGAACGCCGAGACGGGCGTCTCGGTGTCGTCGATGAAGCTGTGGCGCAGCGCGATGAGGTTGTAGTCGGCCGCGAGCTCGCGAACCTCGTCGAGGCTCGGCTCGACGGGCAGCGATCCCTCCCCGCCGGCGGGCGGGCCGGGTCCGCGGGACGGGTCCTCAGCGGCGACGGCCATTGAGAACGGCGCCGGCGTCCGTCAGCGAGCGCCCGCGGCCGCGCAGCAGGACGGCGAGGTGGTACAGGACGTCGGCCGCCTCGTTGTCGACGCGCTCGTCGGTCTCCTCGCGGGCGGCGCGGGTGACCTCCTCGGCCTCCTCGAGCACCTTCTCCCCCGCGAGCGCCGGATCTTCGAGCAGCTGCGTCGTGTACGACCCGGCGGGCCGCGTCGCGTCGCGCTCGACGAGCGTGCGGTCGAGGATCGCGAGCGCCTCGTGCGGCGCGGGCGGCTCGAGCGCGCCGTGGTGAAAGCACGTCCGCTCGCCGGTGTGGCAGGCCGGTCCGGCCGGCTCGACGAGCGCGAGCAGGGCATCGCCGTCGCAGTCCAGCCGCAGCGCGCGGACGGCCTGCGTGTTGCCGCTGGTCGCCCCCTTGTGCCACTGCTCGGAGCGCGAGCGGCTGTAGAGGTGAAGCTCCCCGCTCTCGCGCGTGCGCCGGACCGCCTCCGCGTTCGCGTAGGCGAGCGTCAGCACCTCGCCCGAGCGCCAGTCCTGCACGATGACCGGCACGAGCCCGCGTTCGTCGTAGGCGATCTCCATGAGCGGTGCAGTCTAGGCGGCGCCCTGCGCGCCGGCCCGACGGACTCAAACCGGCCTTCTGCGCAATCTCGCCCTCGCGATCGCGCACCCGCGCGCTGCCCGGCGGCGCTCAAGGGTCGCACGCCGGTGTCGGGAGGCCCGCCTCGCTACGGTGGGCGGCCGTGACCTTCCTCTCACGCATCCTCCTGCTCGCCGGCGCGGCCGGCCTGGCGCTCGCGGCCGTCCTGCCGTGGGTGACGATCAAGGGCCTCGGCCTCGAGCTCGGCCCGATCGGCGCCGAGGTCGCGCCGGGCGCGCGGACCGTCAACGGGACCGACACATCGCTGTGGCCCGTCGTGCTCGGGATCGGCGCGGTCGTCGTCGTGCTCGCCCTGCTGAACGTGGCGCGCAAGGCGCTGCTCGTCTTCGGCCTCGTCGCCATCGCCGGCGGCGGCGCGCTGCTGTACTACCTCTCGAACGTCATCGAGATCGAGGCCGACGGCGCCAGCCAGATCGAGAAGCTCCTGACGAACGCGCTCGTCTCGAGCTCGGTCGGGCCGGGCGCGCCGCTGTTGATCGCCGGCGGGATCGCGATCGTCGCCGGCGCGATCCTCGCGCGCTGACGGCCTACGACGCGCCGCCGAGCGCGCCGCGCACGCGCTCGGCGCTCGCGCCCGCGACGATGAGCGCGCCGCCCAGCTCGATGTCGTCGGTGCGGCCGACGGCAAGCGTCGCCATGAGCGTGTCCTGCCGCATGAACCAGACGCTGAAGGCGCCGGTCGCCGGATCGCCGTGGACGATCTCCTCGTCCCAGCCCGTCGACGCGTTGCCGACGTACTCGAGCGTCGCCCAGTCGGCGAGGTCCGACCAGAAGTAGGGGACGTCGTCGTACGGGTCGTCGGAGCCGAGCATCGCGCGGGCGACGTGGCGACCCTGCGCCGCGGCGACCTCCTCGTGCTCGATCCGCAGCCGGCGGCCGTCGCGGACGCTTGCGAACTCGCACATGTCGCCGGCGGCGAAGATCGCATCGGCCGACGTGCGCAGCCGCTCGTCGCAGGCGACCCCGCCGCTGTCGCCGAGCGTCAGGCCGGCCTTGCGGGCGAGCATGACGTCCGGCGTCGCGCCCACGCCGACGACGACGAGGTCCGCCTCCACGCGCCGGCCGTCCGCGCAGACGACGGCGTCGACCCGCCCGTCCTCGCCCTCGCCGTCAAACGCGCTGACGTCCGCGCCCGCGACGATCTCGATCCCGTGCGACGTGAGCAGGTCGTGCGCGAAGCGCCCCGCGACCGGGCCGAAGCCGCGCTCGAGCGGCAGCTCCTCCTGCATGACGAGCGTGCAGCGCTTGCCGAGCACGGTGAGCGACGCAGCGACCTCGGTCGCGATGTAGGACCCCCCGACGATGGCGACCCGCTCGATCCCGTCGAGGTCTGCGTGCAGCTTGTCGGCGTTCGGCAGCGCCCGCAGGTAGTGGATCCCGTCGCGCTGGCCGCCCTCGGCCTGCAGCCTGCGCACGCCCGCGCCGGTCGCGACGAGCGCCTGGCCGAAGCCGACGAGCTCGCGCCCGATCTTCGCCGTGCGCGCTTCGGTGTCGATGTCCATGACGCCCGCCCGCGTGCGCACCTCGACGTCGTGCTCGCCGTACCACGCCTCGGGGTGGATGAGCGTCGACTCGCGGTCCTCGCGGCGCTGGAGGTAGCCCTTCGTGATCGGCGGGCGGTGATACGGCGGATCGAGCTCGCGCGTCGCGAGCAGGATGGAGCCCTCGAAGCCGCGCTCGCGCAGCTCGTGCGCGGCGCTCGCGGAGGCGATGCCGCCGCCGATGAGGAGGATGTCGTACGCAGGCGTGGTCACGGTGCGCACTGTATGCGTCGCGCGGCCCGGTGATCTTCCGCCCGAATCGGCTTCGCCGCGGATCGCTCAGCGCGAGGCGAGGCTATTCGATGCCGAGGCGATCCAGCAGCGCGTCGTCGGCGCGCCAATGGCGGCGGACGCGGACCGACAGGTCGAGGTGGACCTTCGAGTCGAGGTGGCGCTCGAGCTCGCGCCGAGCGGCGGTGCCGATCGCCTTGATCATCTTGCCCTGCGCGCCGATGAGGATCCCCTTCTGGGACTCCGCCTCGACCCAGGCGAGCGCCGTCACGCGGATGAGGTCGTCGCGGCTCGTGTCGACGTCGTCCACGACGACCTCGACGGCGTGCGGCACCTCCTGGAAGGTGCGCCGCAGGATCTGCTCGCGGATGAGCTCGGCCAGCATGACCGACTCGGGCTGGTCGCTCGCGTCGTCCACGCTGAACATGAACTCGCCTTCGGGCAGCAGGCCGCAGAGATGCTCGACGAGCGCGTCGACGCCCGAGCCCTTGCGCGCGGAGATCGGGAAGATGTCGTCGGAGACCTCGAGCTCGGACGTCGCCTGGAGCATCGCGACGATGTGCGCGTGGTCGATGCGGTCGATCTTGTTGATCGCGACGACGACGGGCACCTCCGCGCGCTGGAGCGCACCCGCGATGAAGCGGTCCCCGGGGCCGACGCCCTGCTCGGCGTTGAGCATGAGCAGCGCGGCGTCGGCGTCGCCCATCTCGCGCTCGACGCGCGACTGCATCCGCTGGGTGAGCGCGTCGCGCGGACGCTGCACGCCGGGCAGGTCGACGAGCACGAGCTGCGCGTCGCCGCGCATCGCGACGCCGCGGATCGCGCGGCGCGTCGTCTGCGGCTTGTCGGAGACGATCGCGACCTTCTCGCCGACGATCGCGTTGACGAGCGTCGATTTGCCGACGTTCGGGCGCCCGGCGAGCGCGACGAAGCCCGACCGCGTGCTCACGGGTGATCCGCGGGCGTGACCCAGGCCATGATCTCGCGCTGCACGGCGAGCATCTCGCCGTCGTCGGTCTCGTGGTCCATGCCGGTCAAATGCAGCGCGCCGTGGACGATCGCCTCGCGCAGATCGGCGGTGTGCTCGGAGCAGATGACGATGTCGCCGAGCTCGCGCGGTCCCGGCGACGGGTCTTCGCCGTCGATCGGAAACGACAGCACGTCCGTCGGACCGGGCTTGCCGCGATGCTGGGCGTTCAGCTCGGAGATCCGCTCGGCCGAGACGAACTCGACGGCGACATGGCCCGCGTCGATCCCGGCCGAGGCGAGCGCAAGCGCGAGCAGCCGCTCGATCTCCTCCAGCGGCACGCGGGTGACCCCGAGAACCTCGATCTCGAGCGCCTGCTCGAAGGGGGAGCTCAACCCGAATCCACCGAGGATCGGTGGCGAGACGCCGCGAGGTTCGGGGTATTCGCGTTCAAGCTCGGCGTCGATCCGCGGGCCGAAGCTCCGACGTCCGGCTCTCGGCGTGCTCGGCGTACGCCTCGACGATCCGCTGCACGAGCCGGTGGCGCACGACGTCCTCGCCGCCGAAGCGCACGAAGTCGATGCCGTCGATGCCCTCGAGGATGTCCGCCACGACGACGAGGCCCGACGCGTCCTGCTTGGGCAGGTCGATCTGCGTGACGTCGCCCGTGACGACCATCTTCGAGTTGAAGCCCAACCGCGTGAGGATCATCTTCATCTGCTCGGGCGTCGTGTTCTGCGCCTCGTCGAGGATGATGAAGCTGTCGTTGAGCGTCCGGCCGCGCATGAACGCCAGCGGCGCGACCTCGATCTGCCCGCGCTCGATGAACGACGCGACCTTCTCCGCTTCGAGCATGTCGTGCAGCGCGTCGAACAGCGGGCGCAGGTACGGGTCGATCTTCGCCATGAGATCGCCTGGCAAGAAGCCGAGGCGCTCGCCGGCCTCGACCGCCGGTCGGGTGAGGATGATCCGGTTGACGTCGCCGCGCGACAGCGCCGCGGCGGCCAAGGCCACCGCCAGGAACGTCTTGCCGGTGCCCGCCGGCCCGATCCCGAACGTCACGGTGTTGTCGCGGATCGAGTCGACGTAGCGCTTCTGGTTGACGGTCTTCGGCGCGATCTGCTTGGAGCGGTGGCGCCAGACGACGTCTTCGAGGATCGCGGCGGGCGAGGCGTGCTGGTCCAGCGCGGCGGTCACGGCGTCGATCGTGCCGGGCGCGATGTCATGGCCCTGCTCGATGAGCTCGGTGAGCTCGCGGATGACCGTCGCGGCGGCCTGCACCGCGGCCGGCTCGCCGTCGAGCGTGACGATGTTGCCGCGCAGGTACAGCTCGCAGGCGACGTGGCCTTCGAGCGCGCGCAGCACGGAGTCGCCGGAGCCGGCGAGCTCGGCGGCGACCTCGTTGGAGAGCTCGATCTGCTTACGCACCGAGCTCCTCCCGGGCCAGCGCGGAGACGCGCTTGCCGTCCGCGCGCGCGCCGACCTTCGCCATCGTCGCCTTCATGACTTGGCCGAGGTCCTTCGGCGACGCCGCGCCGGTCTCGGCGATCGCCTCGCGGACGATCCCGCGCAGCTCGGCTTCGGGCATCTCGGCCGGCAGGTAGGCCTCGATGAGCCGCGCCTCGCCCTCCTCGATCTCGGCGAGCTCGGCGCGGCCGCCCCCGCGAAACGCCGACGCGGACTCCAGCCGGCGCTTGCGCTCGCGCCGCAGCACGGCGATCTCGTCGGCGTTGCCGTCCTTCGCGGACTTCTGCAGCTCGGAGAGCACCATCCGCAGCGCGCCGACGCGATCTGACTCCCGCGCCTTCATGGCGGCGACGAGATCCTGCTTGACGGTGTCGACCAGCGTCATCTGCCGATCAAGGCTAGCGGTCGCCCAGGCGAATCCGCTCAGCGCGGCGTCAGCGACGTGTCCGGCGCCGCGGCATCGTCCGCGGTGTCGGGTTCGAGTCTCGCGGGCTCGCGCGGGTTGACGGCCGCCACGCCGCCGAGCTCGGCGGTGTCTCGACCGAACAGCAGGCCGATGTTCCAGTCGACGAGCAGCCTCGCGCGGCGGCCCATGCCGGGCATCGCGGCGAGGTGGTAGGAGCGGGCGAGGACCCATGCCGGCGAGCCGCTCCAGGTGATCGGCCCGGTCATCGCGACCGCCTCGCGGCGCCCCATGTCGACGAACACCCCCTTCGTCTTGTACGTGAACGCGCGCTTGCGGCCTCCGGCGCCCAGCGCGGCCGCGACGTTGTGCGCCACGGTCCGGCCCTGGCGGATCGCGTGCTGCGCGGTCGGCGGGCACGGCTCGCCCTTGCGCGCCGGGTCCGGGACCGCAGCGCAGTCGCCGATCGCCCAGACGTTGTCGTGGCCGGGGACCTGCATGTGCTTGTCCGACTCGATTCGCCCGCGCTCGGTGAGCGGCAAGCCCAGCCGCGTGACGACGGGCTGCGGCTTGACCCCCGCCGTCCAGACGAGCGTGCGCGTCGGGACCTGCTCGCCGTCCGACAGGAACGCGTGATGCGCGGTGACGCGATCGAGTGTCGTGTTCGTCCGGATCTCGATCCCCCGGCCGCGCAGCTCGCGCTCGGCGAACTGCGCGAGCTTCGGCGGGATCTCCTGCATGACCCGCGGCCCTGCTTCGACGAGGATCCAGCGCACCCCGGTCACGCTGCAGCGCGGGTAGAGGTCGAGGATGTCGGCGACGAAGTCCTGCAGCTCGGCCAGCCCCTCCAGGCCGGCGTAGCCCGCGCCGACGAAGACGTAGGTGAGGAACTCGCGTCGCGCCGCGCCGTCCTCGAGCGTCTCGGCCTGCTCGAGCGTGCGCAGGACGTGGTTGCGCAGCGCGATCGCCTCGGGCAGCGACTTGAAGCCGCGGGCGTGCTCGGCGAGCCCCGGCAGCGGCAGCGTGCGGCTCACCGACCCGACCGTGACGATGAGCTGGTCGTAGGAGAGATCCTCGATCCGGCCCTCGAGGCTCTCGACCTGCAAAGTGTTGCGCTCGGGGGTCGCGCCGGTGATGCGGCCGAGGCGCAGGTCGACGCCGCGCGGCAGCTGCTCGCGCAGCGGCACGACGACGTGGCGCGGCTCCAGGACGCCCGCCGCGGCACCCGGTAGCAGCGGCGTGTAGAGCATGAAGTTGACGTCGTTGACGAGCCTGATGCGGGCGCTGTGGGCGGGCAGCAGGCGCGCAAGGGTGCGGGCGGCGTAGAAGCCACCGAAGCCCCCGCCGGCGATGACGACGTTCCAGGCGATGCGATCGAGGCTAGCGCCTCAGCGGCGCGAATCCCCGAACGATGTAGCCGATCTCGTCATCGGCGACGCGCTGGGAGCGGTCGATGAAGATCGCTCGCGGGACGCCGCGCTTGCCGTACGTCACGACGAGCTTTGAGACCTTGCCGTCGATCGCCTCCTGGATCGTCTTGAACAGGCGCGGGACCGTCGCCCGGGCGAGCAGGCTCTTGCGCGTCGCGCTCGCGGGGCGGCCGTTGCGCACGACGATCTTCACGTCGGTCGTCGGCGGGCAGAAGCAGTTCACCGAGAGCTTGTACGTGTACGACGGCACGCCCTGGCGCTTCCACGTCTTGCGGGCGCTCGACAGCGCGCGCTGCTCGCTGCCGTTCGTGATGCCCGGGTCGGGCGTGGTCTTGTCGGCCTGGCCGGCGGCGACCGGCACGGCGGTGAGGGCGAACGCGAGCAGGGCGGCGAGCGTGAGGCGGCGCATAACCATAGGAACGCTACGCCCTCACACGAGTTGCGTGCGCCTCACGCGGCTCTCACGAGCGTCAGCGCGGCCCATTCGCCCGCGTGGCGGCGGGTGCGCTCGTGCAGGCCACGCTCTGCGAACGCGGCCGCGACCTCGTCGGCCTCGTGCGCGAGCAGGCCGCTGGCGATGAGCACGCGCGGCGGCTCGCCGGCGAAGCCCTCCTCGGCGACATGCAGCAGCAGCGGCCGCAGGAGGTTCGCGAGGACGACCGGCGCGCCCGGCGGCGGGCCGTCGCGCAGGAGGTGAAAGAGGCGCGCCTCCACGTCGACGCCGTTGGCCGCACCGTTCTCGCGCGTCGCTTCGACGGACTCGGGCTCGTGGTCGAGCCCGAGGACCGGCTGCCAGCCGAGCTTGCGCGCGGCGATCGCGAGCACGCCTGAGCCGCACCCGAGGTCAAGGACACCGCCCCCGCCCGGGGTCGGGCTCCCGAGGTCGAGCAGCGCCTCGAGGCACAGCCGGGTCGTGTCGTGCGCGCCCGTGCCGAACGCCTGGGCGGGATCGATCGCGATGTCGAGCAGGCCCGCGGCCGGCGCCGGCGCCGGGCACCACGGCGGGCGGACGTGCAAGCGCTCGCCGATCGTCACCGGCTTGTGGAAGTCGCGCCAGCGCTCAGACCAGTCGTCGGCGATCTCGGTCGTCGTGATGTCGACGAGCGCCGCCCCGGCGGCGGCACGCAGCGCGGGCAGCGCCGGCAGCTCGCCCGCCGACCCGTAGACGGCGTACTCGACGTCGGTCCCGCGATCGACCTCCTCGACGCCCGTCGGCGCGAGCTCGAGCAGCTCGGCGAGCACGATCTCCGCGTCCGCGCGCGCGACGCGCAGCGCGAGGCGGATCACGCCGCTACACCCGCAGCGTGCGCTTGAGCTTCGCGAACATCGACTCGTCGGACTTGAGGTTCGCGTCGGTCATCGATGCGGCGAGCTCGTTGAGCAGCCCGCGCTGGTGCTCGTTGAGCTTGCGCGGGATGATGACGTTGACGACGACCCGCAGGTCGCCGCGACGGCCGGGCCGGCGCAGGATCGGCATCCCGCGGCCGCGCAGCTCGATCGTCTCCCCCGGCTGCGTGCCGGGGCGGACGTGGACGTCCTCGGGACCCTCGAGCGTCGGCACCTCGAGCTTCGCGCCGAGCGCCGCCAGCGGCGCGGGGACGTCGAGCACCGTGACGAGGTCGTGCTCGTCGCGGATGAAGTGCTCGTGCGCCTTGACCGAAACGTGCACGTAGAGGTCGCCGGCGTGCGCGCCCGCCTCGCCCGCATGGCCGCGGCCGCTCACGCGGATGCGCTGGCCGTCGCCGATCCCGGCGGGCACGTCGATCGAGACGGCGTGGGTGAGCACCTCGCGCGCCTTGCCCTGGCAGCGCGTGCAGGGACGCTCGGCCTTCTTGCCGTCGCCGCCGCAGACGTCGCAGGTGACCGTGCGCGACATCTGCCCGAACGGGGTGCGGCTGACGGCCTGCAGGACGCCGTTGCCCGCGCAGCGGTCGCACGTCGTGATCGGGGTGCCGGGCTCGGCGCCGTTGCCGCGGCAGCGCTCGCAGCGGTCAACGACCTGGTAGTTGACGTCGACCGCGGAGCCGGCCGCCGCCTGCTCGAGCTCGATCTCGATCGCGACCTCGGCGTCGCCGCCGCCGCGCGGACCCGCCGGCCCGCCGCCGAAGCCGCCGCCGAAGAACGCCGAGAAGAGGTCGTTGATCGAGCCGAAGCCGTCGAAGTTCGGGCTCTGGCCGCCGCGCTTGAGGCCTTCGTGGCCGTAGCGGTCGTACGTCGCGCGGCGCTCGGGATCGGACAGGATCTCGTAGGCCTCGGCGGCCTGCTTGAACTTCTCCTCGGCCTGCGGGTCGTGGCTGTTGACGTCCGGGTGAAGCTCGCGGGCGAGCTTGCGGAAGGCCTTCTTCACCTCGCTATCGTCGGCCGTGCGGCCGACGCCGAGCACCTCGTAGGCATCGCGCTTCATGCGTCGTAGACGTCTTCCACGAAGTGCGACAGCTGCAGCGCGGCGTCGCGGACGATCCCGATCGTCGCCCCGTAGTCCATCGCGACCGGGCCGATGAGCGAGACCGTGCCGAGGCGCTTCAGGGGCAGGCCGTAGCCGGCGGTCACCATGGCGAGCGAGCGCATCGCTGGCGCGCTGTTCTCGGCGCCGATGCGGACGATGACCTCGCGCTCGTCGACGGCTTGGCGCAGCATCTCAAGCAGCACGACTCGGCCTTCGAGCATGTACATCAGCTCGTTGATCTGCGAGAGGTCCTGGAAGCGATGCTCGGACAAAAGCCGCGCGGCGCCCTCGACGTAGAGCGTGTCGTCGGCGGTGTCGGCGAGCTCGGTGAAGGCGGGCATGAGGGCATCCAGGAAGCGGCGCTCGGTCGGTCCCATGGACGGATCGGCGAGGCGCGTGTGCAGCTTGCGCGCGCCGAGCCCGAGCCCGACGAGCTCCTCGTTGAGGAACTCCGAGGCCCACTTCATGAGGCCGCTGTCGACCGGTCTGTCGAACGTCAGCACGCGCTTGGACACGCCGCCCGTCGAGGTGATGATCACGACCATGACGATCTGCGGCTGCAGCGGCAGGACCTCGATGTGGCGGATCGTCGCCGTCTCGAGCGGTGGCGCGGAGACGATCGCGAGGAGGTTCGTGACCTGCGACAGCGTCTCCGTCGTCACGCGCATGGCCTCGTCGACCTCGCGGCGGGTCAGCGCGAGCTCGATCGTATGGCCGGTCGGTCGCTTGATCGGCAGTAGGCGGTCGACGAAGTAGCGATAGCCCGAGTCGGTCGGAACGCGTCCGGCGGACGTGTGCGGGTGGGCGAGCAGCCCGTGCTCCTCGAGCATCGCGAGCTCGTGGCGCACGGTCGACGGGCCGGCGGACAGCTCGGGGTCGGCGGCGAGGGTCCGCGAGGCCACGGGCTGCACCGTCGCTTGATAGGCGAGCACGACCTTGCGCAGGATCAGCTCTTGGCGTGGCGTCAGCATCCGCGCCGATTGTACGAGCGGCGGCTCCGGGTCCTTTAGGTGCGCGAAGACTTGGCGTCGTACGGTCCCTCGTCCCTCGGAACGAGGCCACGGGGTTGACGCGAACGGCGGGGCGAAATATGTTCGCGTGTGCGAGGGTGAGGAGACGGGTCTGTATCGCGGCTTTGGGTGAGGTCGGCGCCAGCAGACCTAGCGAGGATGAAGCGCACGTCGCCCGTCACGACCGGTGACGGCGACCGCAGCATGCGATGAGTCAACAGCGAGGAGAGCAACGCATGTCAGATTACGATCCGCGGACGGACACGGGCATTCCCACGGAGCCCGTCGGTTCCCTTCCACGGCCGAGCAGCTTGCAGAAGGCGTACGCAGAGTACGACGCGGGGAACATCTCCAAAGACGACCTGGAGGCCGAGCAGGACGCGGCGTGCAAGGACTCCATCGAGCGTGGCGAGGCGACGGGCGCGCCGATCATCTCCGATGGTGAGCAGCGCTGGTCGAGCTTTGCGACGTACCCGATCGCCGACACGCTGGCGGGGACGGGTCTGGCGGCGAACCTCGGGCCGGGCGGCCAGTTCTTCGCGATCTTCGCCGACGGTCACGGACGTCAGCTGCCCAAGCTGACGGGCGGCCCGCTGAAGTACAACTTCTACGCGGCCGACACGCTGGCGAAGTCGTTGCCGTATGCGACCAAGCCGATGAAGCAGGCCGTCATCGCTCCGTCGATGCTTGCGCTGCTGTATCCGCTGACAGACCCGGTCGACGGCTACTCGCGCGAGGAGTTCGAGCAGGACATCGTCGACGAGTGCACGACGGATATCCGCAAGGCGTTCGAGGCGGGTGCCGCCAGGGTCTCGATCGACTTCACGGAGGGTCGCTTGGCGACGCGTGAGGATCCGCGCAACCCGTGGACGGGTGCGGGCCTGTTGCCGCATTTCATCGAGCTCAACAACCGGGTGCTGGCGAACTTCTCCGACGAGGAGCGCGCGAAGATCGGCATCCATACCTGTCCGGGCGGCGATCGCGACTCGGTCCATTCCGCCGACGTGCCGTACAACAACCTGTTGCCCGAGATGTTCAAGATCAACGCGGGCTACTTCCTCATCCAGCTGGCGTCCGAGCGTGACAAGGATCCGATCTTCGAGTCGATCGGACAGCACAGCCGCGACGATCAGATGTGCTACATCGGCGTCACGGTCACGCAGTCGCCGCGTCCGGAGTCCGCGCAGGAGATCTGCGACATGGTCGTGCGTGCCGCGGACTTCATCCCGAAGGAGCGTCTCGGCACGACCGATGACTGCGGGTTCTCGCCGTTCTCGATCGACGAGAAGCCCAACCACGGCTCGCCGGACTATGCCCGCGAGATCGCCTTTCAGAAGATCAAGGCGCGCGTCGAGGGCACCCGCATGGCCGCCGAGAAGCTCGGCGTCGGCTGAACACGTCCCGCCCAGCAGTGTCGTCCGCGAGCGGCCCGCCATCCGGCGGGCCGTTTGCGTTCCGCCATGCCCGCCTCAGGGGGCGGCGAGCACGCGCGCCAGCGCCACGCCGAGCAACGCCGTCATGACGACCGCGCTCGCGACGCACCACTGGCAGATCGCCTCGATGACGAAGATCTCCAGGTAGGTCAGGTAGGCGCTGAAGCCGAAGCCGACGAGCGCGAGGAAGGCGCCCAGAAGTCGCCCGGCCTCGCCGCGGACGGCCATGGCCGCGACGATCGCGACGTAGCCCGCAAGACCGACCACGGCGACCGGGACGCCGCCGAGCTCGGCGTAGTCCGAGCTCTGCACGCGCTCGCAGCCGCCGCCGCCGCCGACGCACACCGGATCCAGGCCGCGGTAGTGCACCCACACGAGGTATGCCGCGATCGCCGCGCCGAGCACGCCGAGACAGGCCGTCGCCCGCCGCAGCCCGGCATCGGTCACCGCCGCGCGAGCTCTGCGTCGAGCTCTTTCGCGAACGCCTCGGCCGTCAGGTCGGCGGACACGAGCACGCGCGCCTGCCCGCCTGTCGGCCCGACCGTGAACGACGGCGTGGAATCGATGCCGAGGCGCTGCGCCTGCGCGCGCGCCGCCGCAATCGGGCGCGCGGCGGCTTCGGACTCGCTCGCTCGCATCGCGCGCTCGACGTCCAGCGACGGGACGCCGGCGGCCAGCTTGCGCAGGAACGCATCGGTGACGTAGCCGGAGCTCTCCTCACCCTGGTTTCGGTAGAACAGCTCGACGAACTGCCACAACCGATCTTGAGCCGCGGCGGCCGCGGCAACGCGCGCCGCGCGCTCGGAGTCCGGCCCGAGGAACGCCAAGTCGCGGAACTCGAGCCGCACCCGCCCCGGACGCACGTAGCGCTCGACGATCACGGGCAACGCGTCCACTGCGAAGCGGCGACAGAACGGGCATTGCAAGTCGGCGAACTCCGTCAGCGTCACCGGGGCGCTCGCCGAGCCGAGCGACGTCCCGTCCTGCGGGATCCCGCGAAACAGCGCCGCGACCTCGGCGGGCGCGCGCGCCAGGGCTTGCGGCGTCGCCGTGTCGTCCTTGCCACTGGATTGGCTGATCGCCACCGCGGCGACGACCGCCACGATCGCCAGCGCGCCGATCCCCGCGAGCCTCAGCAGGCGCGCGCGCCGACGGTCGGCGGCGAGGGCAGCCTGCTCCTCGGCCTCGCGTCGGGCTCGCGCCCGCTCCTTTTGTGATGCTCTCGAGGTCATGGCGGTGACGCTGTCCGCTGCGAGGCTAGCAACCGCCAACCACCCGCCCCGGCACGCCGAACCGCTGGATTTCGGAGGATTGCGGGTCCGAGCGAAGGCCCGGAGGGGGCGCTACGCTGACCGAGCGCAGCCGTCCAGGTCACGACACGCATGACCCACGCCCACGGCATGATCCACCGCCTCGTCTCCCGCGCGCGCCTCGGGCGCAGGTCTATGCCCGCAACCCGCGCGGGCGCCGACGTCCTGCTCGCGGCGATCATCACCGTCGCCGGTCTGCTCACGCTCGGCGACCGGCCCGCCGCGCATCCCGCGGAGTCCGCGGCGATCCTCGTCGCCGGCGTGGCGCTTGCGCTGCGACGGCGGGCGCCGGGTCCGGCGCTGCTCGTCGTGCTCGCGTGCACGATGCTCGTGACGCTGACCCTCGGCGGGGCTGTGCCGTGGGCGCTGCTCGTGGCCGTCGCCACCGCGGCCGCCGAGCTGCCGCCCCGCCGCTCGGCGGTCGGCTGCGCGCTCGCCTGCGCTGCGCCGCTGCCGATCGCCTTCGTCGGGCAGGCCGACTCCCTGCTCGCGGCGGGCTTCTACGAAGCCCTCATCGTCGGCGCCTGGGTCGCCGGGGCGGCGTGGCGTTCGCGCCGGATGCTGCTCGCCGAGCTCGAGGACAAGGCGGCGCGCCTCGAGGCCGGGCGCGCGGCCGTCGCGGCCCGCGCGGCGGCCGAGGAGCAGGCGCGCGTCGCGCGCGAGGTGCACGACGTCGTCGCGCACAGCCTCGGCGCCATCGTCGTCCAGGCCGCCGCGGCGGCCAGAGCGGCGGACGAGCACGCCGACGCCGCCGAGCGGGCTCTGCGGTCGATCGAGGAGGCGGGCCGGCATGCGCTGCGCGAGCTGCGGCAAACGCTCGAGCCGTCGCGCGGGGGCACGCCGGCAGCGGAGGAGGATGCCGCTCTCCCCGAGCGCATCGGCGACCTCGAGCGGCGCCTGCGGCCGACCGGGCTCGTCACGTCCGTGAACGGCATCGACGCGCTCGCCCCGCTGCGCGGCGCGCAGGCCGCGGCGACATACCGCTTCGTCCAGGAGGCGCTGACGAACGTCGTCCGCCACGCGGGCGCTGGCCGGGCCACGGTCCGAGCGCGCGCCGACGGCGATGCCGTGCACGTCGCCGTCAGCGACGACGGCTCCGGACCCCCGCCCGAGGGTTTCGGAGCGGGGCGCGGGCTGCGGGGCATGCACGAGCGGGCGGTAGCGCTCGGCGGCACCATCGAGATCGCGCGGGCGCCCGAAGGCGGGACCGTGGTGCGGCTGACGCTCCCCCCGGCCGCGTCCCGGGCCTAGTGCTGCGACTCCTCGTCGCGGACGACGATCCGCTGGTCCGCGCCGGCATCGCGGTTCTCTGCCGCCGCGAGGCGGACATCGACGTCGTCGCCGAGGCGGCCGACGGCCTCGAGGCGGTCGCCTTGGCCGAGCGGCTGCGACCGACCGTGGTGCTGATGGACCTCCACATGCCCGTCATCGACGGCGTGGAGGCCACGCGCCGGATACGCGCGTTCGCCGACCCGCCCGCGGTGCTCGTGCTCACGACGTTCGACGACGGCGAGCTCGTCGACGACGCTCTCGCCGCCGGCAGCGCGGGCTATCTCACCAAGGACGCGACGCCGGAGCAGATCGCCGAGGGCGTGCGAGTCGCCGCATCCGGCGGCGCGTGGCTCTCGTCGCGTGTCGCGCATCGGGTCCTCGCCAACGCGGCGAGCACGGGTCAGCGACGCCGAGCACTGGTCGCCGCGGGCTCGCAGCTGTCCGACCGCGAGCGCGAGGTTCTCGCCCTGCTCGCCGCCGGCCGCTCGAACGCCGAGATCGCCGCGGCGCTAGAGCTCGGTACGCCGACGGTCAAGACGCATGTCGCCGGGGTCCTGGCGAAGCTCGGCGCGCGCGATCGCCTCCAGGCCGTCGCCATGGCTCACGAGCTCGGTCAGCGGGGTCCCCGGCGGCATGAACCTGCGGAGGGTCCGCCGGACGGCTGACGCACCTGGCAGGCGCGTCGGGCTGACGGGCATGGAATTCGGGCCGGCCCGCCCCTACCTTCGCTCCGGTAGGGGAACGCCGCCGTTTAGGCGGCACGGACGAAAGGAGCACACATGACGGTCGAAGAGATCGTTGCCGCATGGAAGGACCCCTCGCTACGGACCGACGCCACCCCCGAGCACCCGGCCGGCGCGATGGCGCGCGAGCTCGCTCCAGATGAGCTCGCCGCCGTCGTCGGCGCCGACTGCGGCTGTGGCTGGGTGTGCACCTACACCGGCGAGTGCACGTGCACCAACGGCGTCACCGTGTGCGACTGGTCGGGCTGCTGAGACCGACCGCGCCCGAACCGCAGACGGATGTACCGGACGGGGGGGCCGCCCGCGGGCGGCCCCCCTCGCCGGTCCCCGGCAGGACCGGCGGTGGCGCGCCCGGCGCGCCGCGCTCACCGCTCGCGGCGTTCGTGCACCCGATCGCCGCCGCGGCGGCCGGCGGCCTCGGCAGCGACTTGGGCCACCCGGCTTGGCTGCACGACGCGACTCGGGACCTCGAGGACGCGCTGCTACGCATCGCGCTGCCGACCCTGCTCCTCGAGCTGCACTGCGATCGCCTTCGCGGCAACCTCGCGGGCGCGGACGGGGCGGCGCGCCTCGACGCCTTCGCGGCGGCACGCCTGCGCCGCGCCGGCGCGCGCGCGGCGATCCTTGCCGAGTACCCCGTGCTCGCGCACCACCTCGCGACGCATGCCACGCGTTGGAGCCAGGCGCTGCGCCGTCTCGCCGCCGACCTCGAGCATGACCGGCCGGTGCTCGAGCGCCACTACGGCCGGCTCGGGCCCGTGTGGCGCATCCACACCGGGCTCGGCGACCCGCACGGTGGCGGTCGGACGACCTGCGCGCTGCACTTCGCGGGCGGTACCCGCGTCTTCTACAAGCCACGCTCGCTGGCGATCGCCGACCGCTTCCTCGGGCTGCTGAGCACGCTGAACGCGCTTGGCGCCGACCCCGCGTTCCCGCTGCGCTGGATCCACGACGGGGGCGATCATGGGTGGGAGGCTGCGGTCGGCGGGCCAATCGCCGCGAGCGCGGCCGCGGCGCGGTGCTATTACCGCCAGCAGGGCGGCTACCTCGCCATCCTCCACCTCCTCGCCGGCGCGGACATGCACCACGAGAACGTCGTCGCCGCCGGGGCCGATGCGCATCTCGTCGATCTCGAGGTCCTGCTCCAGGCGCCGCCGCGCCGCGCCGTGGATGGCGCTGCGCTCGGTCGCGCGGCGCTCGACGCCCATCGCTGCATCCTTCGCACGGGGCTGCTGCCCTTTCGCCTGGCGATCGGCGACGGCGCGATCGACGTCAGCGGGCTCGGCGCCGGCGAGGCGCAGCGCACGCCGGTGCGCATCGCGCAGGTCGCCGACGGCGGCACCGATCGCATGCGCATCGTCCGCGAGTTCGCCACCGTCGCGCCCTCCGCGCCCCGGCCGGGCGCCGGCATGCCCCTCGATCGCCACGGACCCGATCTCGAGCAGGGCTTCCGAGCGACGTACGACCTGCTCGTCGAGCACCGCCGGGACATCGCGGCGCAGCTCGAGGGCTTCGCAGGCTGCGAGGTCCGGCGCGTGCTGCGCCCCACGCTCGTCTACGGCCTCTTGCGAGAAGCGATGCGCCACCCCGATGCGCTGCGCGACGAGAGCGCCCGCGAGGAGCTCGCCGGCCGGCTGTGGGCCGGCGTCGACGCCGGCGACCCCGTCGTGCGTGCCCTGACCGCGCACGAGCGCAGCCAGTTGCTGGACGACGACGTACCGCGCTTCGGCGTGCGCGCGGACGAGACCGCGATCTCCGGCGTGGCGGGCGCGCTGCCGTGGTCGGGACTCGACGAGGCACGGCAGCGGCTCGCCATGCTGGGCGACGCCGATCGCGACCTCCAGCTCGCCTGGCTGCGCACGGCGCTGCTGCCGCGGCGCCTGCATGCGCTGCCGGGCGCTGGCCCGAGCGAGCAGCCGGTCAGGCACGGGCCCGGGCCCGGCGCACCCCGGATCGGACCCGCGGCACTCGAGCGCGAGGCGACCGCGCTCGGCGATCGCCTCATCGCGACGGCCACCCGCGGCAGCGACGGCAGCCTGACGTGGCTCGCCCCCGCCCCCGCGGGGCCCGACGCGTGGGAGGTCGCGCTGGGCGATCCGTCGCTGTACGGCGGCCTCAGCGGCATCGCGCTGTACCTCGCGACGCTCGCCGCGCGAACCGGCAGGGTCCGCTTCGCCGAGGCGGCCGAGGGTGCTCTGGCGACCGCCGAAGCCGTGCTCGGCGGGCAGCCCGCGCGCGACGCGTCCGCCTTCCTCGGCGCGGCGGGTCGCGTGTACGCGCTCGTCAGGCTGGCCGAGCTGCATGGCGATCCGCGGCAGCTGGCCGAAGCCGTGGCCGCTGCGCGCGACCTCGGCTGCGCGATCGACGCCGACGACCGCCTCGACGTCGTCTCCGGCGTCGCCGGCACCGCGCTCATCCTCTGCGGGCTGTTCGAGCGCACCGGCGATCCCGAGGTTGGCGCGCTGGCGCGACGCTGCGTCCGGCGACTGCTGGCCACCGCCACGCCACAGCCCGCCGGCGTCGGCTGGACGGTGCCGGTCGCCGGCCGGCCGGTCGCGGGCTTCGCGCACGGCGCCGCCGGCTTCGCGCTCGCGCTCGGTCGCGCTCGGGACGTCCTTGCCGTCCCGGCCACTGCCGCCGCGCGGGGGCCGGGCGCGACAGCCGAGCCCGGGGCCGCGGACGCGGCTGTCGCGCCGGCGACTGCATCCGCCGGGGAGCCCGCCGCCGCAGCCGAGCCCGGGCCGCACGCCGCGGACCTCGCGACGGCGGTCGCCGACCTCGTGCCGCGCGTTCTCGCATTCGAGCGCTCGCTGTGGGACGAGCGCCGCGCCGGCTGGCTCGATCTGCGGCTCGCGGGCGACCCGCAGCCGCTCGCCGCCCCGTCGTGGTGCAACGGCGCGGCCGGCATCCTCGTCGGACGCCTCGGCCTGCCACGCGACCTGGCCGACGCCCTGGTCGATGTGGAGATCGAGCGAGCCATCGCCCAGACCGTCGATCATGGGCTGCGCGGCGACCACTCGCTCTGCCACGGCGTGCTCGGCGACGCCGACGCGCTGCTGCTCGCCGCGCAGCGCGACGATCGCCCCGAGCTGCGAGCGACCGCCGAGCGCGCGGCCGCGCGCGCTGTCGCCGAGCGGCGCCGCGACGGCGCGTGGCGCTGCGGCTGGGGGGCCGTCGAGGTGCCCGGCCTGCTCGTCGGCCTCGCCGGGATCGGCTACGGCCTGCTGCGCATCGCCGAACCGTCGGGACTGCCGTCGGTGCTGGAGCTCGCATTCGGGGGCGCGTCGGCGTGAGCCCGCCGTCGCCGTTTCGCGGCGCCGCGATTGCCGCGCGCGAGCGCCGCGAGGAGCGCGTGCCGCTTCCGCGCGCGACCGGGAGGTGGACGCGAGCGCTGCTGGCGGCTGCCGCGGCCACCGCGATCGCGGCGCTCGTCGTGACCCTGACGACCCAGGTGCCCGTGCTCGTGCGCACGACGGGCGTGGTCCGCCAGGACAGCCGGCCCGGGATCCGGCTCGTCGCGTTCGGCGATGTCAGCCAGCGCGAGCGCTTTGCGGTCGGCCAGGACGTGGCGATCATCCTCGGCTCGCGGCGCAGCGGGCTGCGCGGCCGCGTCGAGCAGGTAAGCAAGCGGGTCCTGTCCCCGGACGAGGCGCGGCGCCGCTACCGGCTCGGCCGGCTGGCCGGCGCGACCTTCCAGCCCGGGGTCCCGATCGTCGTCCGCTTCCCCGCCGGCCAGTTCCGCCCGGACGAGCGCCGGCGGTTCGAGGGCAGCGTCGCGATCGTCGCGATCACGGTCGGACATCGGGCGCTCCTGACCGCGGGGACGAGGCGAGACGAGACGTGAGAGCGCGCGAGCACGACGCGCGCCGCCGACGCGGCTCCGGCTGGGCGCGCCGTCCGCGGGTACCGGTCATCCGCCAGCGTGAGGCGAGCGAGTGCGGTGTCGCCTGCGTGGCGATGCTGGCCTCCTGGCACGGCCGGGACGTCGCGCTCGAGGACTGCCGCCGCATCGTGCCGCCATCTCGAAGCGGCGCCGATGCGAGCCGACTCGCCGCTCTCGCCGAGTCCCTCGGCCTGCGGATGACCGCCCACGCGCTGCCCGAGCCCGACTTCCGCGCGGTGGCGCTGCCGTGCGTCCTGCACTGGCGCTTCAACCACTTCGTCGTCCTCGAGCGCGTCCGCGACGGCGTCGCGACCATCGTCGATCCCGCCGCGGGCCGGCGGCGGGTCGGGGCGCGCGAGCTCGACGAGTCGTTCACAGGCGTCGTGCTGCATGCGGCGCCGCGCCCGAGCCTCGTTCCCGCCGACCGGCCCCGACGCCGCCTGCGCCGCCGCGCGACCGCCCGGCCCGCGCGCCGCCGGCTTCGTCCCGGCGCGCTGCTGCTTGCGGCGCTGCGGGCCGCGCGGGTCGGAGGGCTGCTCGCCCGGGTGCTCGCCGCGGCCTTCGTGCTGCAGTTGCTCGCCCTCGCGTTCCCGCTGCTCATGCGGGCGATGTTCGACTACGTCATCCCATGGCGGATGGACGATCTGCGCACCACGATCCTCGTCGGCGTCGTCGTGCTGTTTGTCGCCGTGCTGGTCATCGGGCTATTGCGCTCGGCGCTGCTCGTCCACCTCCGCGCCCGTTTCGACGGGGCGATTCTGCTCGGATTCCTCGACCACGTCCTCGCGCTGCCGTTCGAGACGCTCCAGCTGCGCGGCAGCGGCGACCTCCTGCATCGCCTGACTTCCACGTACGCGCTCCGGGAGCTGCTCGCCGCGCAGACGGTCAGCGCGCTCGTCGACGGGCTCGCGGCGACGGTCTTCCTCGTCGCGCTACTCGCGATCGAGCCGCTCGTCGGGCTTGTGGTCCTGTGCCTGGCCGTGGCGCAGATCGCGGTCGTGCTGTTGTCGTGGTCGGCGGTCGAGCGCCATGCGAGCGAGGCGCTGCGGCGCGAGTCGCGCAGCCAGTCCTACGCGCTCGAGCTGCTCGGCGGAGTCGCGTCGCTGAAGGCGGCCGGGGCGACCGGCCGCGCCGCGCGGCACTGGACCGGCCTGTTCTACGCCCAGCAGGAGGCGGACTCGCGCAGCTCGGCGCTCGCCGGGGCCGTGCAAGCCCTGACGACGGCGCTGACGGTCGCGACGCCGCTCGTGGCGCTGTGGTTCGCGAGCGGCCTCGTCATCGACCAGCGCCTCACGCCCGGCTCGATGCTCGCGGTCGTCCTGCTGAGCGCGCTGTTCGTCGCACCGCTGACGCGGATGGTGTCCGCGCTGCACAGCGCGCAGGCCGCCGTCGGCCACCTCGAGCGCCTGGCGGAGATCCTCGCCGAGGAGCCCGAGCCGGTGAGCCCGCCGGGGGCCTGGCGGGCACTCGAGGGCAGGCTCGACATCCGCGGCGTCACGTTCTCCTACCTCGGCGGCGAACGGCCGGTCCTGCGCGACGTCTCGTTCACCGTCCCGGCAGGGGCGAAGATCGCGATCGTCGGCGCCTCGGGATCAGGCAAGACGACGCTCGTGCACGTCCTGCTCGGACTGCTCGAACCGGACGACGGCGAGATCCTCGTCGACGGCGTGCCGCTTGCCTCATGGCCAAGGGACGTCCTGCGGACGCAGCTCGGCGTCGTGCTGCAGGAGCCGTGGCTGTTCAGCGGCACGATCCGCGAGAACCTCGCGTTCGGCTGGCCCGAGGCAGGCGAGCACCAGCTGCTTCAGGCCTGTGACGCCGCGGGACTCGCCGGCGACCTCGCGACGCTCCCGCTCGGCCTCGACACCCTGCTCTCCGAGGGCGGGGCGGGCCTGTCGGGCGGCCAGCGCCAGCGGCTGTGCCTCGCCCGCGCGCTCGTCGGCGAGCCCCGCATGCTGCTGCTCGACGAGGCGACGAGCCACCTGGACGCGGTTACGGAGGCGGCCGTCGAGGCGCGGCTGGACGCACTCGGCATCACGCGCGTCGTCGTCGCGCACCGGCTCAGCACGGTCCGTACGAGCGATCTCATCGTCCTTCTGCGCGACGGGACCGTCGCCGAGATCGGCACTCACGACGAGCTCGTGACGGACGGCGGCGCCTACGCCGAGCTCGTCCGCGCGCAGGCCGAGGAGCCGGTGCCGGGATGAGACGTGGCGATGCACCCGTGCTCGAGCTGCGCGGTCTGACGCAGCGCTTCGGTGAGCGCGTCGCGCTCGCGGGCGTCGACCTCGACGTCGCCCCCGGCCAGGTGTTCGGGCTGCTCGGACACAACGGCGCCGGCAAGACGACGCTCCTGCGCACGGCATTCGGGCTGATCGCACCGGCCGGCGGCGAGGTGCGGGTCCTCGGCCACCCCGTCCCGCGCGACCTGCGGGCGGCGCTCGCCGGCGTGGGCGCGCTCATCGAGGAGCCGCGCTTTCACGACGGTCTCAGCGGTCGCCAGAACCTCGCGATCGTGGCCGCAGCTCGCGGCGGCGACGCACATGGGCGCATCGACGACGCCCTGCGGACGGTCGGCCTCGCCGCGCGCGCCGGCGACCGCGTGAGCCGCTACTCGCAGGGCATGCGCCAGCGGCTGGGGCTCGCGCGCTGCCTGCTCGGCAACCCGCGCCTCGTCGTCCTCGACGAGCCGCTCAACGGCCTCGACCCGGCCGGCATCATCGAGTTGCGCTCACTGCTGCGCGCGCTCGTCGAGGAGGGTCGCACCGTGCTGCTGTCCTCGCACGACCTCAGCGAGGTGGAGCTCGTGTGCGACGCGGTGGCGGTGCTCGACCGCGGCCGGCTCGTCGCCGCGGGCTCCGTCGCGGAGGTGCGCGGGCAGGAGATGACGCTCGTCCTGCGCGCGGCACGGCCGCACGACGCCGTGGCGGTCCTGGGTCATGCGGGCACGGCCTGCGCGTTGCACGGCGACGACCTGCACGTCGGACTCCCGCCGGGCCTGCGGGCGGCGAGGACGGTCAGCGCCGCGGCGATCCGCGAGCTGGTCGACGCCGGGGTCGAGGTCTTCGAGGCGCGGATCGAGCGCCCGTCGCTCGAGGATCGCTTCGTGGCGATCACCCACTCGCTGCAGGAGGCCCGGTGATCCGGGCCGAGCTGCTCAAGCTGCGCGGTCAGCGGTGGGCCGTCGTCGCGGCGCTGACGCTCGCGGCGGGGCCCGTGGCGTTCGGGATCCTCCTGCGCGGCGCCGACGGCGACGGGTGGAGCGTCGTCCGCCACGCCCTCCCGTTCTGCTCGCTGTCGGCGATCGTGCTCGGCGCGACGCTGGGCGGCATCGACCGCCAGGCCGGCGTCCTGCGCGACCTATGGCTGACCGGCCGCCCGCGGCTCGCGCTCCTGGGCAGCCGCCTGCGGGCGTGCGTGCTCGTCTGCGCCGCGGCAGGGACCCTGACCGTCGCCGTCGCGACCGTGCTCGTCGCGACCGTCGGCGCGCCGACGGCCAGCGCGTCGCCGGCGCAGTTGTGGGCGTTCGTCGTCATCGTCTTCGTCGTCGACGGGCTGCTGGCGGCGGCGCTCGCGACCATCGCCGGCCCGACGCTCGCGCTCGTCGCGCTGGTGGGCACGCGCCTCATCGTCGCGCCGCTCAGTCAGAGCACCGAGCGGCTGTCGCTCCTGCGGCCGCTGCTGCCGGCCAACGCGACCGATCGCCTCGATCCGACGTACTCGCAGTCGCGTGCACGCGAGCTCGGCGAGTTCCTGGGACTGTCAGCGGGGCTCGCGTGCGCCGTACTCCTCGTGTGGTGCGTCGGGCTCGTCGCGGCTGCCGCGGCGACTGAGCGCAGGCGCGCCGGCTGAACGGGTACTCGGCCGTGGCTGACGGTCCGTGGTGTCCCGCCCGCATGCTGGTGCACATGGGCGGGCGCCAGCGGCCGTCAGCACGGATCGGCGCCGGGAACGCGCGCAGAGCTTGCGGCCCGGGGTGCCAGCGTCAGCGTACGAGCCCGAGCCGCGCGGCGAGCACCAGCGCGCGCGAGCGCTGGCGGGTGCCGAGCCGGCAGTAGATCTGCTCGAGCAAGCGGTACATCTCCCGTTCGGAGTACGCCGTCTCCCTGGCGAGCTCGGTGACGGTCCCGCCGTCCGCCAACCGCTGCAGCCACACGATCTGCTGCGGGTCGAGGACCGGGCGCTGCCGGGCCGCAGGCGGCTGGCCGGCCAGCGGCAGCGCCTCGCGGGGCAGGACAGCCGACCCGGCGCGCACGAGCCGCAGCGCGGCGAGCAGCGTCTCGGGGTCCACGCTTGCCGGCAGTACGCCGTCGGCCCCGGCGTGCCACACGGCGTGGACGCGGTCGGCGGCGAAGCACGCGGACTCCAGCAGGGCCAGCGACGGCGTCGACGCGTGCGCGCGCAGAACGCTGCAGATCGCCGAGAACTCCGCCTCCCCCCCGGCAAGGATGATCGCTGCCGGTGGCGGCCCGCCGTCGGGCGCGCCGAGGTCCCCTGTCCGCACGCGAACGCCCAGCGGCGCCAGCACGCTCGCGATGCCCTCGCGCCTGACCGGGGTAGGGTCGAGGACGGCGATCTCGTCGGTCATCGCGGGGGGCTCCGACAACAGCGCGCCATCCCCCACAGCATAGGCCGCTCCCGGGGCCTACTGGCCGGTGGCGACCCTGGCTTCAGCGTTGCGGATGATCGCCTTGCCGCCCTGCGTGCAGACGAGCTCGACGGTTGCGACGCCATCCGCGATCTCGCCGACGGTGCCGGTCACGATCAACTCGTGCTCGGGCACGCCCATACCGCGGAACTGCACCTTCAGCGACCGCAGCGACTCCGGCCCCCCGCCGCCCGCGGCGGTCGCCGCCCGCGCTACCTGCGCCATCGAGTACAGGCCGTGCAAGATGCGCCCCGGTAGCCCGACCTGCCGCGCGAACTGCTCGTCGATGTGGATCGGGTTGAAGTCACCGGAGGCGCCCGCGTAGCGGACGGTGAGGTAGCGGTCTGGCGTCACGGACAGCGCCTGGATCTCGTCGCCGGGCTTCATGCTCACGCTCCTCGCACGATGTTCGACCACGTCGCCGTGCACACGAGCTCGTCGCGCTGGTTGCGCGACACGGACTCGAAGACGAAGAAGCCGCTGCCGCGCCGCTCGGAGACGTCCTCGAGGGTCACGGTCGTCGAGATCTCGTCGCCGGCGACGACGACCGGGCCCCAGACGAGCTCCTGCCCGGCGTGCACGAGGCGCGAGAAGTCGATGCCGACCTCCGGGTCGAACATCCCCTGCGCGACGGCCGGCATCGCGTAGACGACGGCGAACATCGGCGGCGCCACGACGTCGGCGTGGCCGGCCTCGCGCGCGGCGTCGACGTCGTGGTGCAGCGGGTCGGTCTCTCCCACCGCGCGGGCGTACTCGCGCACCTTCTCGCGCCCGACCGCGTAGAGCGCCGGTGGATAGGACTTGCCGACGACATCGGTGTTGACGGCCATGAGAGCGAGAGTGATAGCAGGCCGCCGCGGCCGTAGCGCGTACCGCGGGACGATGCCCGAGGCCGGCGACGTGCCCGGCGCGATCAACGCGCCCGACGGCGAGCGCGATGCCGCGCGCAATGCGCTGCGCGCCGCCGCCTGCGACGGACCCGGCCGCTGCACCACGACGTCGACCGCCTGCTCGGTGAGCGCCGCGTCAGATGAAGCTCGGCACGGTCCCGCCGTCGGCCGACCACGCCGCACCCGCCACGGTGCTCGCACGAGCCGAGCACAAAAAGACGATGACCGCCGCGATCTCCTCCGGCTCGGCGAAGCGGCCTAGCGGCACCTTCGCCTGCTGCGTGGCCAGCGCCTCCTCGCGCGAGACCCCGCGGGCCGCGGCGGCCTGGTCGGCCAGACCGCCCTCGGCGAGCCACAGCGGCGAGGTCACCGGCCCCGGTGCGACCGCGTTCACGAGCACGCCGTCGGAGACGAACGCGTCCGCGAAATGGCGCGACAGCGACAGCTGCGCGGCCTTCGTCACGGAGTAGGCGACGTTCGTCAGCGACGGGCGCTTGCCCGACGACGAGCAGACGTTCACGATCCGTCCGCCGCCCGCCGCCGCCATGAGCGGGGCCGCCGCGCGCATGAGCCGCATCGGACCCATGACGTTGAGCTCCCACTGGCCCTGCCAGTCCTCGTCATCCAGCTCGTCGAGCGGCCGCACGAAGCTCGTCCCGGCATTGTTGACGAGCACGTCGACTCCGCCGAAGCGCTCGACGCACGCCGCGACGATCCGCTCGGCGTCCGCCGCCACGGTCACGTCGGCGGCGAGCGACTCGCCGCCCAACGACTCAGCCACCCGCGCGACCTCGCCGCCGTCGCGCGCGACGAGCAGCACCCGCGCGCCCTCCGCGCACAGCAGCGCAGCGGTCGCGAGGCCGATGCCGCGCGTCGCGCCGGTGACGATGCACGCCTTGCCGTCAAGACCCAGATCCATGTCGGTTGAGAAGCTAGCGCGATGCGCTCTCACACCGTCTACCGCACGTTCACCACGCAGCAGCGCCGCCAGTTCGTCCGCATCACCGACGACGTCCAGGCGGCCGTCACCGAGTCCGGCGTCGAGGAGGGGCTCGTGCTCGTCTCGGCGATGCACATCACGGCCGGCGTCTGGGTCAACGACGACGAGCCGGGGATCCTCGAGGACACCCTCGAGTGGCTCGACAAGCTCGCGCCGCCATCGTGGAAGGAGCCGGCGAACGAGGTCGCGCGCGACCTCTCCCCCGACCCCGGCGACTATCGCCACCACCGCGGCGGCGAGGACAACGGCGACGCCCACTTCAAGAACCTGCTCGTCCACCACCAGGTCATCCTGCCGATCACCGCAGGCCGGCTCGACCTCGGTCCCTGGCAGGCCGTGTTCTACTGCGAGTTCGACGGCGGCCGGCCGAAGCGGCTCGTCATCAAAGTGCTGGGCGAGTGACTCAGGAGCGCTTTCGGACCTTCCAGACCTCCTCGCACGGCCACTGCCGCGCCCACTCGAGCGACCCGAAGGCGTACGCCGTCGTCGAGCCCTCCGGCGGGCGGACCTCGATGAGCTCCTCGATCTCGAAGCCGCTGGCACGCAGCAGCGCGATGAGCTCGCCGTGTGGCAGGTGAAACTCGACCGAGTCGTCGTCGCTCCACTCGAAGCGGTGCATGCCGAAGTACGGGCGCAGCATGCGGTCGGTCGGCTGCGCGCCCTCCACGTCCGGGATGCAGAGCAGGTGCAGCGGCGCGTTGACGAGGAACACGAGCCGACCGCCCGGCCGCAGCAGGCGTGCGGCCTCGGGGATCCACGCGAAGGGGTCGCACCAGATGCTCGCGCCGTACTCGGAGATCGCGAAGTCGAAGCTCGCGTCGGGCTTGGGGACGCTTTCGGCGTTGCCGTGCAGGAGCTCGAACGCGATGCCGTGCTGGTCCTGCATGCGCCGCGCGGTGGCGAGCTGGGCCTGCGAGTTGTCGATGCCCACGGGCCGCGCGCCGCGCCGCGCCATCCAGGCCGAGACGTACGCGGTGCCGCAGCCGAGCTCGATCGTGTCCCGGCCGTCAAGGTCGTCAGACAGCATCCGCAGCTGCGACTCCGGGACGCGCCAGACGCCCCACGACGGCTCGGCGGCGTCCCACTGCTCGCGACCCGCCGTCACGTAGGACTCCGCCCAGCCATCCCACTGCTCGCGGTTGCGGCGTAGGTAGTCGGGCTCCGTCATCGCGGATCCGCCAGCAGCAGCTCGACGTTGCGGTCCTCGGGGCGGCCTTCGGCGCCTTCCTCGGCGCCGGCCTGGGGGTCGTTGTAGGACAGCTCGCGACCGAGCGCGGCCAGCGTCTGGGTGCTGAAGCCCGCGGCGGAGGTGCCGGGCAGCGGCGTCGCGAGCGTCGCCGCGTGATCGATGAGCGTGCCGAAGATCGACAGCGTCCCGTCGCGGTTGTCCATGATCTCGAGCAGGCGCGACTGGACCGGCCAGTCGATCTCCGACGACGTCTCGATCCCCCAGAACCCGCCGCCGCCTTGCCGCCGAAACGGCGTGATGCGGTGCTCGTGCTTGTGGCCGGCGACGTACGCGACGACGTGCGGGTGCGCGAGCAGCAGGGCTTGGAGGTCGGGGCCCAGGTGCAGCGGCTGCGAGTTGCGCGGGTCCAGATCGCAGCCCGGGCCGGTGACGGCCCGCAGCGCGCAGTCGCCGGCGTCCTCGTCGACCGCGCGGTTCGTCAGGCTGCGGATCGGATGGTGGCCGAAGACGACGACGAGCTCGTCGCGCGCGTCGGCAGCCTTCAGCTCGCGCTCCAGCCAGCGAAACTGGGGCTCGTCGAGGTTGCCGTTGGAGTTCAGGAAGTCGCCCTCGGCGACGGTGTTGATCGCGACGAGCCTGATGCCCGGCTTCGGGCGCAGCGCGTAGTACGAGGCCTGGCCCCTGGACGCCGAGAGCTCGTCGCGGTCGACGTGGCCGAAGCCGTGCGCGTCGGCCTGCTTGCCGGTCGCGTGCAGCGCCTTGTACGTCGGGCGGTCGGCGAAGCCGCGCTCGGGATCGGGCGCCACGACGATCGAGCGGCCCGGGCTCGTGAGCAGCGCGAGGAAGCTCGACGCGCCGATGTCGCCGAGCGGCTTCACGCAGCCGCGCGCGACGTCGTCGAGGGCCTTGAGCGCGTGGATGTTGCCCTGCACCTCGCCGTCGTGGTTGCCGAACGCGACGTAGCTCGGCCGCTTCAGGCCCACCGCGTCGAACGGTAGCTGAGCGCGGTCCATGAGCCCCGGATAGCTCGGGAACGCGGCGAACGCCCCGGAGGGACGGTTTGGGTCATAGAAGCGGCCCGATTCCTGCACGTCCTGGTCGTCCTGCACGCCGGTGTAGCGGGCGGCCTCGCCCGGCGGGCCTGTCAGCGCACCGCACGCTGCGCCCTCGACCCCCGAGTTCGGGTTCAGTCGACCGCCCTCGAGCAGGCGCACGACCCACTTGACCTCGTTGATCTGCTGGCTGTCGGCGGAGTCGCCGGTGGTGATCGTCAGCGCGAGCCGGGCGTGGCGGCGGCCGCGGTTGCGCAGCGGGCTTGAGTCGAAGCGGTTGACTTGGCGCACGACCTCGTCGACCGTGAACGGCTCGAGCGCCTCCTGCGGGCGCCACGCCGACTGAAACGGCGAGCCCGCGATGTCCAGCAGCTCGGCGCGCGCCGGCGACTCCTCGTCGGCGAGCTGGAAGTCCGAGAGCTGCGCGAAGTACAGCAGCGAGCTGCGGCGCTTCAGGCGTCCCTTGCGCGGCGTCGCGAGGTCGCTGCGCACCACGCGCTTCCAACCCGCGAGCAGCCGTAGGCGCGAGTACGGCGCGGCCGGGTCGCCGCCGATGGTCGCGTACGAGGACGTCGTCTTCTTGAGCGTCGCCGCGGGCGCGACGGAGGCGCCGGCGAGCGCGACGGCGACGGCGGCGATGCAAGCGGCGAGCCTGCGCACGATGCAAACGTACCGCCCGCCGTGTCGCGGCACCGCCGCTCTCCGGCGAACGGCCGGCGGCCGGCGCGGCCCGCAACGCCGCCCGGCAGCGCCGCCCCTCGGCGGCGAAGCTCACGACGGGCCGGCGGGAGCTGGCGCGAGTTACGCTCGAGATCCGTGGCGGCGTCCTGCGCACTCCCCATCCGCCGCAACACCGCGCTCTTGTCGGGATCGCTGGCGACGAACTCCGCGACATTGCAGCTCGCCGCCGCCGTCGCCTCGCTGACGCTCGTGCGAGTGCTGCACGTCGACGGGCTGCTCGGGCTCGGCCCGGCGATCGTCCTCGCGTCCGGCGCGCTCGTCGCGCTGCCCGCCGGCTTGCTCATGGACCGTGTCGGGCGCGTCCCGGTGCTCGCCGCCGGGTTTGCCGCCGGGATCTTGGGTTGCGGGCTCGCCGCGCTCGGCAGCGCCGGTGGCCACGCGGCCGCGGTGCTTGGCGGGCTCGTGCTCGTCGGCGCCGCGAACGCGACCGCGCTGCTTGCCCGGACCGCGGCTGGCGACATGTACCCGCCCGAGCGCCGCGCCCGCGGCATCGCGCTCGTGCTGTTCGGCTCGGTCTTCGGCGCGATCCTCGGACCCGGCGTCTTCGGCCCGCTGCTCGCCGGTCGCGAGCTCGACGGCGCGGCGCTCGCGACGCTGTGGCTCGCCGCCGGCGGCTTCATGGCGGCCGGCCTCGTGCTCGTGTGCTGCGTGCGGCCAGATCCGACGCGGATCGCCGAGCTGCTTCGCCACGAGACCGCTCCCCCGCCAGCGGCCGCGGCTCCGCTGCGCACGCTGCTGCGCCGGCCCGGCGTCGTTCCCGCGCTCATCGCCGCGCAGGCGAGCTTCGCGGTGATGGTCGCCCTGATGACGCTGACGGGCGCCGTCATCGTCGACCATCACCACCACGCGGCAGACACCGTCTTCCCGATCATCGGCGCGCACGTCGTCGGGATGTTCGGCCTCATCGTGGTCGTCGGCGACCTCGTCGACCGCTTCGGCCGCACGCGGTCGCTCGCCGGCGGGCTGCTGCTCATGGCCGCGTCCGCGATCAGCCTGCTGTGGGTCACCGGCGTCGTTGTCAGCGGGGTCGCGCTGTTCGCGCTCGGCCTGGGCTGGAACTTCTCGTTCGTGGCCGCGACGGCCGTGCTGTCCGACAGCACCCAGCCATCCGAGCGCGGCAAGCTGCTGGGGTTCAACGACCTCCTCGCCGGGCTCACCGGCGCCAGCCTGGCCCTGCTCGGCGGCTTCGCGCTGACGGCGCTCGGCGTCGCGGCCCTGGCCGTCGGCGGCGCCGCTCTCGTCGCGGCGCCGGCGATCTGGATCCTGCGCGCTCCCGCGCCCGCCACGTAGCGACAACGGCTGACGCGCGGCCCCCGGCGGGCGAGCGCTGAACGCGACGACGTGCGAGCGTCAGTGGCGAGAAGGCCGCACGACCGGGCCGCGTGCGGCCTTCTCGGCGATGAGCTGCTCCGGCGCGCCCTGCCGGCGATCTCGACCTTGATCTGGCGGGCAAGATGGCCGCGGCGTAGCGGCCGTCGCGCGTCAGCGATCCGCGTCTGTCAACGGCTCGACCAGGTTGACCAGGTCAAGTGTTTGCATCTATGCTCCCGAGGATGTCCGAGGCGATCCCGATCGGCGAGGCGAAGACGCGGCTCTCCGAGCTCGTCCGCCGCGTCGAGGCCGGGGAGGAGATCGTCCTGAGGCGCGGCAGCAAGCGGGTGGCGCGGCTGGTGCCTGAGCCAGGATCCACGATCCAGCCGCCCGGCGCCCTGAGCGGCCGTATCCAGATCTCGGATGACTTCGACGACCCGCTCCCCGAGTTTGCCGACCTGCGCGCTTGACCGATCTGCTGCTCGACACGCACGTCGTGCTCTGGTGGCTGGCTGACGACCCGCGGCTCGGCGCCGGCACCCGCGAGCAGGTCATGCAGGCGTCCGCCGTGCATGTGAGCGCGGCGACGACGTGGGAGGTCGCGATCAAGTCAGCGATCGGCAGGCTCGCTCTCGATCTGGACGAAGGCGCGACGTTCCCGATCGATCTGCGAGGCGCAAGGGTTCTCGCTGGTCGGGGTCGACCACCGCGATGCGTGGGCGGTGCGGGATCTCCCGCCTTCACGCACCGATCCGTTCGATCGGCTGATCGCCGCCACGGCCCGGCGCCGCGGTTGGATCGTCGTCAGCGCCGACCGCGTGTTCGACGGACTCGGCGTAGCCGTGCTCCGGCCGTGAGCTGCGACGGAGTCTCCCCGCGGCGACGAACCCGGCCCGGCGGCCGCCGCGTGTCAACCGACGGTGCGTCGGGGCTGCGTGCGGTGGGCCGGCCAGACCTGAGCTGACGGCACGACGGCCGGTACGCCCTTCAGTCGCCGAGCTCGAGCACCGCGAGGAACGCCTCCTGGGGCACCTCGATGCGGCCGACCTTCTTCATCCGCTTCTTGCCCTCCTTCTGCTTCTCGAGCAGCTTGCGCTTGCGCGAGATGTCGCCGCCGTAGCAGCCCGCGATGACGTCCTTGCGGTACGCCTTGACGGTCTCGCGCGCCACGATCGCGGCGCCGATCGCCGCCTGGATCGGGACGTCGTACTGCTGGCGCGGGATCTTCGCCTTGAGCTTCTCGGTCAGCGTCCGGCCGACCTCGTAGGCCTTGTCGCGGTGCACGACCATCGACAGCGCGTCGACCTGCTCGCCGGCGAGCAGGATGTCGAGCTTGACCATGTTCGAGGCCTGCATCCCGCGTAGCTCGTAGTCCAGCGACGCATAGCCCTTCGTGCGCGACTTCAGGGCGTCGAAGAAGTCGATGACGATCTCCGCGAGCGGCAGGTCGTACTGCAGCTGGACGCGCTCCGCGGACAGGTAGTGCATCCCCTTGTGCGTCCCGCGGCGCTCCTGGCAGAGCTCCATGATCGGCCCGATGTACTCCTTCGGGGTGAGGATCGAAGCCTCGATCATCGGCTCGCGGATCTCGGCGATGCGGCCGGGATCGGGGAAGTCCGACGGGATGTGGACCTCGATCTCGGAGTTGTCGGTGAGCGTGACGTCAAAGCGCACCGAGGGCATCGTCGCCATGAGCTGGATGTCGTACTCGCGCTCCAGGCGCTCGCGCACGATGTCCATGTGCAGCAGGCCGAGAAACCCGCATCTGAACCCGAAGCCCAACGCCTCGGAGACCTCCGGCTCCCACGACAGCGCGGCGTCGTTGAGCTCGAGCTTCTCGAGCGCGTCGCGCAGGTCGGGGTACTCGTCGGAGTCGATCGGAAACAGGCCGCAGAAGACGACGGGCTGGACGTCGCGGTAGCCCGGCAGCGGCTCGAGCTCGCGGTTGCGCGCCCAGCCGTCCTTCGTCGTCAGCGTGTCGCCGACGGCGAGCGCCGAGACCTCCTTGATGCCCGTGATGATGAAGCCGACCTCGCCCGCGCCGAGCTGATCGGTCACGACCATCGCCGGCGTGAAGAAGCCGATGTCGTCGATGTCGGCGACCGTGTCGCCGGCCATCGAGCGGATGACGTCGCCCTTCTTGAACACGCCATCCACGACGCGGATGTACGCGATGACGCCGCGGTACTGGTCGAACTCCGAGTCGAAGATCAGCGCGCGCGGGGTCCCGTCGGGATCGCCCGTCGGCGCCGGCACCTGCTCGACGAGCTGCTCGAGCACGTCGATGACGCCGTCGCCCGTCTTGCCCGAGATGCGCAGGATGTCGTCGCCGGGCTCGCCGAGCAGGTCGGCGACCTCCTCGGCCACGCGCTCGGGCTCGGCGCCCGGCAGGTCGAGCTTGTTGAGCACGGGGATGAGCTCGAGGCCGTTCTCGATCGCGAGGTACGTGTTGGCGACGGTCTGCGCCTCGACGCCCTGCGACGCGTCGACGACGAGCAGCGCGCCCTCGCACGCGGCGAGCGAGCGGCTGACCTCGTACGTGAAGTCGACGTGACCCGGCGTGTCGATGAGGTGCAGCTGGTAGGTCTCGCCGTCGCGCGCCTCGTAGAGGACGCGCACCGCCTGGGCCTTGATCGTGATCCCGCGCTCGCGCTCGAGGTCCATCGAGTCGAGCACCTGGGCGCGCATCGAGCGGGGATCGACGGTCTTCGTCATCTCGAGGATGCGATCGGCCAGCGTCGACTTCCCATGGTCGATGTGGGCGATGATCGAGAAGTTGCGGATGTGTGCCTGGTCGGCCATGGGGTTCGCTACAGGGTAGGGCGCTGCCATCGCCGAGCTGGCCGGACGCGCGGCCGCGGTTCGCGGCGCCGGCCGCGAGGTGTCGCTCAGGTGCGGGCGGGTTGGCCGCGCGCGGCGCGCGCCGGCGAGGTGGTGGTCGCGACGGCGGCGAGCGCGCCCATCGCGACGATCGTCTCGAACAGCACCTTGCTGACCCCCCGGGTCTGCCCCGTGTCCCCGAGGATGGCCTGCGCGAGGACCCCGCCGACGAGGCCGCCCGCAAGGCCCGCGAGCACGTACGCCGAGCGCGGGCCCGCGACGATCCTCGCGATCGCCGCGCCCACCAGGGCCCCGGGCGCGGCGGCGGCGATGCCGCGCAGGAGATCCTCGCTCGCGACGATGTCCTGGTCCTTGAGGACCATGTACAGCGCGCCGCCAAGCGCGCCGCCGACGAGGCCGGCGCCGAGCCCCGCCAGCGCGCAACCCGCCGTCGCGGCGCCGTCGCGGCGCAGCGTCAGCGCGACGGCCGTGAGCACGAGCGTGCCGACGAACGCGCCCATCACCGCGCGCTCGGCGGCGAAGTAGATGATCCGGTCGCTCTGCGGCGCCCCGATCCCGCGGCGGTCGGCGAGCCCGGAGTTAAAGAGCGACGCGATGACGACTCCGAGGCCCCCCGCCACCACGATCGACGCGGCCGCGATGAGTCGCTGCGCGCTCGTCAGCGCGCGGGGATCGACCGGCTCGGACCGATCCGGCCTGCGCCGCTCGCGCGGCGAAGGAGCCGGCGCGGGTGCCGGCCCGGGCGCGGGCGCGGGCTTCGGGACCGTCGCGTGGACGGCGCTCGTGCCTTCGAGCACCTCGCAGAGCTGCGCGATGAGCTGGCCCATGTCGTGGTTCCAGCGGGAGTCCGACAGCTCGATCGCCTGACGCCGCGCGAGCGCTCGCAGCTCGGGCGGAAGCGCCTGCGCAGCGGGCATCCGCGCGCGCTGGACCAGCACCGGGATGACCTCGACGTCATGCCGCGCCAGCGCCCGCTCGATCTCGCGGCGCAGCAGATCGTCTGCCTGGCGCAGGCGCAGCGTCCCGTCATCCGCTTTGAGCGTCGCCCAGTCCGGGCCGATGACGACGACCACGACATGGCACGCGTCGAGCACCTGCTCGATGTGCTGCTCGTAGTCGACGCCCGCCGGGATCTTGATGTCGCGAAAGACGCGCTGAGAGCCGAAGCGCTCGGCGAGGTCGTCCTCCATGCGACCGGCCCAGCCACCGGCGTCGTCGCGGCGGTAGCTGATGAAGACGCACGGCTGGGTGGTTGTCGTCGGAGGCATGGAAATCCCCAGCACTGATGGTGAGCGAGCTGTCCGCTGGCCATTGTGACACCCCGCACAGACGCCGTTAGCGGCGAAGCCGCGAGCGCAACGCGTCGCGGATCTGCGTCGCCTCGGGCACGCGCAGCGCGAGCACCGCGACGGTGTAGGCGCCGAGGCCTGCGCCGAGGGCGCCGCAGACCGAGACGACCTGCCCGATCAGCGACCGCCCGCAGAGATCGTCGAGCACGACGTAGAGGCCGTAGGTCACCGCCGCCAGCAGTCCCGACGCCGCGACGATCCGCGCGAGCGCGGCGGCGGTGGCGGCGCCCTCGAAGCTGCCACCCAGCTCGCGGCGCAGGTACCAGGCCTGGCCGGCGGTCATCGCCGCGCTCGCGACCACCGTGCCGAACACGATCCCGCCGACGCCGAACGGCCCGTACAGCGCAACGGCGACCGCGGCGTTGAGGAGCAGCGTCGCGCCGCCGAGGGCCGTCGGCAGCCATGGCCGCTGCAGCGCGAAGAACGTCCGCGTCAGAAGCAGGTTCGCACCCGCGAACGGCAGGCTGAAGGAGAACCAGAAGAGCGCTTCGGCGACGAGCTCGGTCGAATCGGCGTCGAACTCGCCGCGCTCGTAGATGAGGCGCGTGATCGGCTCGGCGAGCACGAGCGTGCACGCGGCGGCCGGGATCAGCAGCAGGAAGATCTGGCGCATGCCGGTGGCGGTCAGCTCGCGCAGGCCGTCGAAGTCGCGGCGCGTCGCCAGGCGGGCGAGCGCCGGGAACAGGACCGTCGCGACGGCCACCGAGAACATCCCCTGCGGCAGCATGTAGATCCGGAAGGCGGCGTCGATCGCGCGCGGCGCGGCATCGGAGACCGCCGAGCCGAGCGCCGAGTTGATGAGCATGTTGAAGTTGATGAGGCCGAGGCTCAGCGTCACCGGCAGCATGAGCGCGAGGACCTGCTTCACGCGCGGGTCGCGCAGGTCGATCTTGCGCTCGAACTGGAAGTCGAGCTTGCGCAGGACGGGCACGGCCATCGCGAGCTGCACGAACGTGGCGACGAGGACGGCGATCGCGTAGGCGTAGAGCTGGTTGGGGCCGTCGAAGCGCGGCTTGAGCACGACCAGCAGGCCGATGATCACGAAGTTCCAGACGAGCGGCGCGAGCGCCGGGATCGTGAAGTGGTCGTAGGCGTTGAGGATCCCGACCAGCAGCCCGTTGAGGCCGAGCAGCAAGACGATCGGAAACAGCACCTGCGACAGGCCGATCATGAGGTCGTCGAGCGAGTGGTCGAAGCCGTCGCCGGTCAGCACCGGCATGAGGTAGGGCGCGACCAGCACGAAGAAGACGCTGATCGTCGTCAGCGCGGCGACGATGAGCACGACGAACGTCGAGGCGAGCTGGAACGCCTCGCGCCGGCGGCCCTTCTCGAGCAGCTCCGTGAAGACCGGTACGAACGCCGCCGAGAGCGCGGCGTCGGCGAACAGGTTGCGCACGAGGTTCGGCACCTGGAACGCGAGCGTGAACGCCGAGAACGGTCCGCTCGTGCCGAAGTAGCTCGACGCGACGATCTCGCGGATCAGGCCGGCGATCCGCGACAGGCCGGTCAGGATCGAGAAGATCGCCGTGTTGCGGGCGATGCGGCCGGGCTTCGCGGGCGTCGGGCTCGTGTCGGCCGCCATCGGTGCGCTACTCTACGCAGGCGCCGCGGCAATGCCCGCGGCTCGTTCACGCTATGGCCAACATTCACTCACAGAAGAAGCGGATCCTGCGCTCCGAGCGTGAGCGCCTCGAGAACCGCCACTACACGTCGGCCATCCGCACGTACTTCCGCCGCCTCGAAGCCGCCGTCGCCGCCAAGGACGACACGCTCGCCGACGCCGAGCACAAGACGCTCGTCTCGACGATCGACAAGGCCGTCAAGCGCGGTGCGCTGCACAAGAACACCGGCGCCCGCAAGAAGTCCCGCGCCTCGCGCGTTCGCCGCGCCGCGTAGCACGGGCGCGATCTACGGCTCCAGGGCCTCGGCGGTCTTCATCCACGTCGCTTCGAGCTGCTCGCGCTCGGCGACGAGCGCCTTGATCGCGGTCTGAAGCTCGCGGAGCGCGACGTGGTCGGTCGCGCTCGCCGCCATGTCCTCGTGCAGCGCCGTCTCGCGCGCGGCGAGCTTCTCGATCGCGCGTTCCAGGCGGGCGACCTCCTTGCGACTCGCCCGCAGAACCGCGCCGGCCGGCGCCTTCGCGCCGGCGCCGGCCTTCGCCCCCGAGCCGTTGCGTGCCGTGGGCGCGCCGGTGGGCGCTGCGCTCTGCGGCCCGGGCTCGCGCGACTCCAGGTACTGCTCGATCCCGCGCGGGAGGTGGCGCAGCTCGCCGGCGGCGGTGAGCGCGTGGACGTCGTCGCAGACGCGCTCGACGAAGTAGCGGTCGTGGCTGACGACGACGAGCGTGCCGGGCCAGCCGTCGAGCAGATCCTCCAGCGCGGTGAGCGTGTCGATGTCGAGGTCGTTCGTCGGCTCGTCGAGCAGCAGGACGTTCGGCTCGCCCATGAGCAGGCGCATGAGCTGCAGCCGGCGCCGCTCACCGCCGGACAGGTCGCGGACGAGCGTGCGGGCCTTGTCGCCGCGAAAGCCGAAGCGATCGCACAGCAGCGCGGCCGTGATCTTCAGACCGCCCGACAGCGTCGCGAGGCTCTTGACCTCCTCGAGCGATTCGAGGACGTCGAGGTGACCGGGGATCTCGGCGGTGTCCTGGGAGAGGTGTGCGAGCCTGACGGTGGCGCCGCGCTCGACGGTCCCGGAGGTCGGCGCGAGCTCGTCGCCGAGCAGCGCCAGCAGCGTCGTCTTCCCGGAGCCGTTGACGCCCACGAGCGCGACGCGGTCCCCGGGCCCGAGGCGCCAGGTCACGTCGTGCAGGACCGCCTTCTCGCCGAACGCGACGGTGACCCCGATCGCTTCGAGCACCTTGTCGCCCAGGCGCGAGGTCGCGAAGCGCAAAAGCTCGGCGCGGTCGCGCGGCTCGGGCTCGGCGGCGATGAGCTCGTTGGCAGCCTCGATGCGGAACTTCGGCTTCGCCGTGCGCGCCGGTGGGCCGCGGCGCAGCCACGCGAGCTCCTTGCGCAGAAGCTGCTGGCGCCGGTCGTCGCGGGCGGCGGCCTGGCGGTCTCGCTCGGCGCGCGCCAGGACGTACGCGGCGTAACCGCCCTCGTAGCGGTGGATGGCCTCGTCCGCCACCTCCCATGTGTGGGTGCAGACGGCGTCGAGGAACCAGCGGTCGTGGGTGACGACGAGCATCGCGCCGCGGCGGCCGGCGAGGTGCGCCGCCAGCCACGCGACGCCCTCGACGTCGAGGTGGTTCGTCGGCTCGTCGAGCAGGAGCAGCTCGGGGCTGTCGAGCAGGAGCTTGGCGAGGTCGATCCGGCGGCGCTCGCCACCGGACAGCGGCGCGATCGGGGTGTCGATGCCGGCCGGGAAACGGCTGAGCTCGACCCCGCCGAGCAGCCCGTCCAGGACGGACCGAAAGCGGCTGTCGGCCGCCCACTCGTGGTCGGCGCGACCGCCGACGAGCGCCTCGCGGATCGTGTGCGCGTCGTCGAGCTCGTCGCGCTGGCCCAGGAGCGCGAGGTGCAGGTCGCCGGCGCGCGTGATCGCCCCCTCGTCGGGCGTCTCGGCGCCGGCGATGAGGCGCAGCAGCGTGGACTTGCCGTCGCCGTTGCGGCCCACGACCCCGATGCGGTCGCCCGCGGCGACGCCGAGCGTGATCTCGCGCAGCACCGAGCGGCTGCCGTAGCCCTTGGCGACGTCCTTGAGGTTCACGAGGTTGCGCGGGGCGGCCATCAGCGCTGCATCCTCCCGGTCTTGGCGTCGCGGCGTCCTGAAGGTCTGCGCCCGGCCAGGGCCGAGGGCCGCCGTCTACGCAGGTCGATCCGGCGGCATGATGCTGTCGACGGCCAGGTTGAGGTAGTCGTCGAGCTCCTGGCCCGCGGGCTCGTTGTCGGGGTCGGCGCGGCGCAGCTGGCTGATTCCGAGGTACACCGCGTAGGCCAGGCGAGCACGGGGCGCCGCTTGGTCGGCAGCTAAGCCCAGATCGCGGTACAGCCGCTCCAGGAACATCAGGTGCGAGCGGGCGACACGCTCCAGCAGCGCCGCGACGCGCGCGTCGGACGCGCCGGCGAGCAGCGCGGCGTACGCGTTGCCACGGGCCGCACCGGCGTACGCGCCTGTTGCGAGCTCCAACAGCCGCTCGCGTGGGTCGGAGATCGCCTCGATGCGCTCGATCAGCTCTGCGGTCGCGCGTTGCTCCCAGAGATCCAGGGTTGCGCCGACGAGCTCGCCGCGGTCGGCGAAGTGCCAGTAGAAGCTGCCCTTGGTCGCGCCGAGGCGGCGAGCCAGGGGCTCGACAGCGATGCCCGAAAGCCCGTCGCTGGCCATGACCAGGAGGGCCTCCTCGGTCCAGTCGTTCGCGGAGAGCGCCACATCCCGTACGCTACCGTACGGCACGCGCGGCGACCACACCCTTGCGTTTGACATCGCCATCACCGTACCCTAGCGTATGGTCGAAGTTGACACTTCACGACGAGGATGCGGCGACGCACACCTCAAGGGAGGCGATTGGCTCATGACGACACTCACACACCTCTTCCGCCCGGCCCTAACCCTCGGTGCGGTCGCGGCGGCGATGGTCACGACTGTCGCGGTCGCCGACGCGCGGGCGCCCATCCGCGACTGCGGCGACATCCCCGGCGGTGCCGGCAACGCGTACGCGATCACCGCGCAGGCCGTGGATTGCACGCGGGCGCGGGCCGTCGCACGGGTGGTCCCGGCCAAGAAGGCCTGTCTGCCCGCGGCGGGCGGCTGCACGGTGCGAGGCTTCACGTGCTTGGTAGGCCAGGCCGGCAAGGAGCTCTTCCTCGTGCACTGCGAGAACTCCAACCAGACGCGGTTCATTCGCTTCGAGTTCGGCTCGTAGGTGCTCGAGCTCTCGGGCCTGGAGCGCCGCTACGGTCAGACGGTCGCGCTGCCTGGCGCATTGCGCGCGGGCCGATAGCTCAGCTGCGGACTGGCGTCGCGGCGTCCGCCTCGCGCTGGGCGCGATGGACGGCCTCGACGACCTCGTGCGGGCTCGCGACGCCCGCGAACTGGAAGTCGTAGTCGTCGCCCGCGGCCGTGTCGAAGTTCACGTTGCCGATGAAGATCATCCGCTGGATGACCGACTGGTGGGTGTTGACGTTCTGCACGCGGTTGACCGTCGTCTGCTGCTCGGCGCGGGCGATGATGCCGCGGCGGATGTGCAGGCGGTTGTTCGTGATCGTGTAGGTCGTGAACAGCCGCTTGAGGTAGCCGACGAGCAGGACGATCGCGAGCAGCCCGATGGCGACCGCCGTGACGAGGCCGGTGTTGACCTCGTCGTCGAGGACCTTCGTCACCCCTGCCACGATGGCGCCCGCGATCGCGACCATGAGCAGGCCCTTGATGTAGAAGTCGAGGATCGAGCGCCACGACGGGTGGCCCTCGAAGATCACATGCTCCCCGGCCTCAAGGTCCATGGTCCGCGAGGATACGCCAACCGCCCGCGCCTGCACGGCGGGGATTCGTGCTAAGGGCCCGCGCAGCGATAACTGCGGGGTTTGGCCACCGTCTCGCGGCGCCATGCGCCACCCGCGATGCTCGACGGGCTGGCGCCCGCCTGCGCTCGCGCGCGGCGCCTGGCATCCACGATCCGGCACCCAAACCCACGCAGTTATTCCTGCGCGAACCCTAACCGGCGGCTTCGGCCGAGCGCAGCCCGCCGCGCGCCCAGTACGCGCAGAGGGCGAACATCGCGACGAGGCTCGCCGCGGTGATCGCGACCTTCGTCGGCTCGCCCGCGATGAAGCCGCGGGCCGCCTCGAGCATCGCCGTCACCGGGTTGTACGCGGCCACCGTGTGCACCCAGCCGGCGATCAGCGCCAGCGGCACGTACACCGGAGCGAGGAACATGAGGATGAAGATCGGCATCTGCATGACCGGCCCGGCCTGCATCGTGCGCAGCCGCATCGCGATGCCGGCGGCCCACAGCGTGGAGGTCGCGCTGACCGCCAGCGACAGGACGAGCAGCCCGAGCATGTCGGCGAAGGATCCGAGCACGCCCATCCCGCTGACGAGCGCCGCGGCGAAGACCACCGCCAGCACGACGACCGTGCGCGCCACCGCCGCGATCATGTAGCCGATGACGATGCCGCCGCGGTTCGGGGCCGCGAGCAGGAGCCTGCGGGCGAAGCCGAACTCGAAGTCCGCCGCGATCGCGAACCCCGTGAACACGCCGCCGAACGCCGCGGCCTGGATGCACACGAAGCCGAACTGAAACGCCGTGTAGCTCCCGGCGTACTCGAAGTCCGGCGCATTCTGGACGCTGGAGAGGCCGCCCGCGAAGGCGATGAAGAAGAACAGCGGGAAGAGCATGCTCGGCAGGAGGATCGCCGGATTGGTGAACGCGTTGTGGATCGAGCGCCAGGCGACGGCAAGCGCGACCGAGCGGGTGCGTGCGAGGTTGCTCATGTCCGCAGCAGCCTTGTCCTGAGGGCCCGCGCGCTCAGCGCGAGGAACAGCGCGATCCCGGCCGCGGAGATCGCGAAGGCCGGCCACAGCGCGCTCGCGTCCCAGCCGGTGATCACCAGGCTGCGGATGCCCTCGACCATGTAGGAGACCGGGTTGTAGGTCGCGATCGTGCGAAACCAGTCCTGCTCGATGAGGTCGCGCGGGAAGAACGCCGAGCTGAGGAACAGCAAGACGAAGAACAGCGGGAAGAACCCTTGCACGGCTTGACCGGAGCCGGCGCGCAGCGCCACGAACGTGCCGAAGCAGGCGAACGCCATGCAGATCGTCACCGCGAGGACGACGAGCATGAGCGCCCCGCCGACGCCCGCCGCGATCCCGGCGCCGAACGCGAGGCCGACGAAGAGGTAGATGAACGCGCTCATGATGCCGGTGAACAGCGCCCCGCCGAGCTGTCCGACGAGCAGCGCCGAGCCGGACATCGGGGTCAGCGCCAGCCGGTCCAGGAAGCCGTGCTCGATGTCGCGCGCGAGATCCTGGCCGCCGTTGAGCGCGGCGAACAGCGCACCCTGCATGAACGGGACCGCGAGCGCGAAGTCCAGGTAGCTGTCGGTGGGAAAGCCGTCCAGCTGGGTGGCCGCGTCGAGGCCGGACGTGTTGACCGCGAGCAGGACGAGCGGGAAGACGATCGGGAAGACGAGCTGAGCCGGTGTGCGGATCGCGTGCAGGGCGGAGCGGCCCGCGAGCAAGCCGATCTGGCCCAGCGTGCTGCTCCGGGGAGCCGCCGCGGCAGCGCTCACGCGGCCGCCTTCTCGCGCGGCGGTGTCTCGATGGGCGGCGGCGCGCCCTCGCCCGCGCCTTCGAGGCTGCGACCCGTCTTCGCGAGGAAGACGTCGTCGAGCGTCGGCTCGTGCATCGCGAGGTGCGCGACCGCGACGTTCGCGGCGTCGAGCGCGCGCACGATCCCGGCGAGCTGCTCGCCGCCCGACCCCAGGCGCACGGCGATCGAGCCTGCGGTGCGCTCCGCGACGAGCTCGCCGAACGGCTCGAGCGCCGCGCGGGCGGCGCGGCAGTCCTCGGCGTCGCGGGGCGTGACCTCGACGGTCGGCTTGGAGACCTGGGCCTTCAGCGCCGCGGGCGTGCCCTCCGCGACGATCTTGCCGCGATCGATGATGCCCACGCGATCGGCGAGGACGTCGGCCTCCTCGAGGTACTGCGTCGTGAGGAAGACGGTCGTGCCCTCATCCTTGGCGAGGCGCGCGACCTCGTCCCACAGCGCCGTGCGCGACTGCACGTCGAGGCCGGTCGTCGGCTCGTCGAGGAAGAGGATGCGGGGCTTGTGCAGGAGCGCGAGGGCGAGGTCCAGGCGCCGGCGCATGCCGCCGGAGTACGTCGAGGCCTTGCGGTCGGCGGCGTCGATGAGGCCGACGCGCTCGAGCAGGTCGTCGCCGCGCTTCGTGCGCTCCGAGCGCGGGATTCCCTGCAGGCCGCCCTGCAGGCGCATGTGCTCGCGGCCGGTCAGCATCGGGTCGAGCGCGACGTCCTGCAGCGCGACGCCGATCGCGGCGCGCACATGCGCACCGTCCTTGGCGACGTCGTAGCCCGCGACCGAGGCGCTGCCGCTCGACGGCGGCAGGAGCGTCGTGAGCACCTTGACGGTCGTGGACTTGCCGGCCCCGTTGGGCCCGAGGAAGCCGTAGATCTCGCCTGACGCGACGTGCAGGTCGATGCCGTCGACGGCTCGGATGGAGCCCTTGAACTCGCGGACCAAGCCCGCGACGTGGATGCTGCGGTCGTCGCTCATGGTGCGCAATATAGGCGCGCTTGGTTGAGCCTGTCAACCATTGCCTCAATCCATTATCTTGTCCGTCATGGAATCTGCCGCACAGCCGCCCACCGCCGCGCACGAGGCGTGGGCGCTCATGGGCCAGCTCTTCTGGGAGGTGCGCCCGCGGATGATCCGCGTCGCCGGCGAGTTCGGTCTCACCCCTCCGCAGCTCTTCGCCCTGAAGACGCTCGACCCCGACGAGCCCGTGCCGATGCGCGCGCTTGCGACGGCCCTGCACTGCGACAGCTCGAACGTCACAGGCCTCGTCGACGGGCTCGCGGCCCAGGGCCTCGTCGAGCGGCGCGAGGCCGAGCACGACCGCCGCGTGCGGATGCTCGTCGTCACCGATCGCGGCAAGGAGGTCCGCGCCCGGCTCATCGAGGTCATGTCCGAGGTGCCCGCCGGCCTGGCCTCGCTCGGCGAGGACGATCAGCGCGTGCTGCGCGACATCCTGCGGCGCGCGCTGGGGTGACTACGCCGCGATGCTCGCGATCGCGCGGATGGCTTCGGTGCGGTCGCTGAGCCCGGGGGCGCCGTGCGAGCTGAGCTCGAGGTCCGCGAGCGTCTCGAGCGCGCGGCTGAGGCGGTAGGAGTCCGAGCGACGGGCCTCGGCGATGCGCTTGTCCGTCTGCCACGGGCTGCCCTTGATCGACGCCTTGATCTGCGGCGGGGCCTCCCCCGCCTCGAGGCGCTGGGCGATCGCGAGGACGTCGCGGACACGGCGCGCGAGCAGCCCGACGAGCCTGCCCACCGACTCGCCTTGCGCGCTCAGCGTGAGAAACGCGCGCGTCGCGGCAGGGCCGTCGCCCGCGATGAGCGCGTCGACGAGACCCCAGACCTGGCGCTCGGAGGAGTGTGCGGCCGTGTCCTGCACGATGTCGCGGCCGATCCGCGTGCCCGGCCCGAGCTCGAGCGCGAGCTTCTCGAGCTCGCGCAGGAGGCGCTGCTGGCGCTCGCCGACGAGCCCGACGAGCGCCTGCGCGCCGTCGCGATCGAGCTCGACGCCGAGCTTCCGGGCCTCGGACTGCAACCAGCGCGGCAACTCCTTGGCCTTCAGCACGCGCTCGGCAGCGACGACGCCGCCGGCCTTCTCGACAGCGCTCGTGAGCGCCGCGCACACCTTGAAGCGCCCCTCGTCACGGCCGAAGAACGCGATCGTCGTGTCGGGCGCGATCGCTTTCAGCGCCGGGGCGAGGTGCTCCTTGACGTCGGCCTCCTTCCAGCGCTCGACGCCGTCGACCACGAGGAAGCGCCGGCCGATGGCGAACGTCATCGCGTCGAGCGCGCGGGCGATCGCCTCCGGCGTCGCTGCGTCACCTTCGAACGATTCGACGCCGCCCGAACCCGATTCGCTCTCGGCGACCTTGCGCAGCGCCGCGCGGCGCTCGCCGATGCGGCCGTGGTCGTCGCCGTGGATGAGGTAGGCGGGCTTGAAGGTGGCCATCGGCGGTCGAGTGTAGGGGCTGTCACGGCGTCCGCAGCACGGTCATGCGGCCATCCTCTATGCGCAGCCGCACCGTGCCGTCGCGGTCCGTGCGGCGCACGATCGGGACCGCCTCCTCGAGCGCCCGCAGCGTGCTCGGGGTCGGGTGCCCGTAGAGGTTGCGCCGGCCGGCGGAGACGACGGCCACCTGTGGCCGCAATCGGTTCAGGAGGTCGGGCAGGCCGGGGTCGTCGCTGCCGTGGTGAGCGACCTTGAGCGCGTCGACCTCGGGCAGGTCGAGCGCCGCGGTGACGTTTGATTCGGCGTCGGCCGTGAGCAGGAGATCGAACGCGCCGTCGCGCAGGTGGATGACGGTCGCGCGGTCGTTCGGCTCGGCGCCGGGCGGCGCGGGCGGATCGCGACGCGGCCACAGGACGCGCAGCTCGAGCGGGCCGACGCGGAAAAGCTGGCCGGCGTCGGAGGGGGTGCAGGCGACGCGGTGGCGGGCGGCGAGGAGGCCGATCGGCGCGGTCGGGCGCGCGCCGAACGGCCCGGCCGGCGCCGTGGGCGCCCGGGGTGTGTAGATCTGCTCCCTGCTGAGGGCTGTAGATCTACACACCCCCCGCTCCTCGCCGTCGAGGACCATTGCGACCGGGACCTCGTCGAGGAGCTCCGCGGCGGCGCCGTCGTGGTCCAGGGCGGCGTGGGTCGCGACGAGCAGGTCGAGCCGGCGCACGCCCGCCTCGCGCAGCCGCGCGAGGATCGGGCCGCCGGGCGGGCCGGTGTCGACGAGCACCGCCGCCCGGCCATGCTGGATGAGCGTCGCGTCGCCCTGGCCGATCTCGAGGAAGGAGATCGTGAGGTCGCGCGGCGGCTGCGGCGGGCGCGACGCGAGCGCGACCCCGGCGATCGCGCCCGCGGCCACGACGAGCGCGCAGGCGGCACGCCGGGCTCGCTGCGCGCGCGTCGGCGGCGCGCAGGAGCGCGCGGCGCGGCGCGCGGCCAGCCGCCGCCATGCCAGCGCGGCGACGCCCGCGGCAACGTACGACGCCACGACACCGCCGAGGCCCGGCGAGCCGATCCCGAGCTCGGCGAACGGCAGCGCGGCGGCGCGGTCCGCGAGCCACGTCAGGTAGGCGAGCGGGAGGGCCGCGAGCTCGGCCACATGCGCCGCGAGCGGGGAAGCGAACTGGCCAAGCGCGCCGGCGATGGTGCCCAGCCACATCACCGGTGCGACGGCGGGCGCGGCGAGCACGTTCGCCGGCAGCGACACGAGCGACACCCGCTCGAAGTGCAAGGCGACGAGCGGCGCGGTTCCGAGCGTCGCGGCGATCGTGACCGCGAGCGCCTCGGCGAGCCCGCGCGGTACGCCGGCGCCGCGCAGGCGCGCGCACAGCGCCGGGACGAGCGCGAGCATCGCGACGACGGCGGCGAAGCTCAGCTGCCAGCCGGGGTCCTCGGCGGCGCGCGGGTTGAGGGCGAGCGTCACGGCGCCCGCAAGCAGCAGCGCGTACCAGCGCGAGGCCGGGCGTCCGGCCAGCGCCGCCACGAGACCGGCGACGCCCATGACCGCGGCGCGCTGGATCGACGGTCCGCCGCCGGCGAGCGGGACGTACGCCGCGACGAGGGCGATCGCGAACCACAGACGCGCGGTGAGCCCGAGGCCCGCCGCCGTCCCGACGGCGAGCACGAGGGTCGCCAGCAGCAGGACGTTCGCTCCGCTCGCCGCCACGAGATGCGCGAGGCCGGTGGCGCGGAAGTCCTCGCGCACCGGTTCGGTCAGCGCGTCGTCCTGACCGAGCACCATGCCGCGGGCAAGCGCGCCCCGCGGTGGCGACAGTCCGCTCGTCAGCGCCCGCTCCGTGCGAGCGCGGACCCCGTCGAGCGTGCCGAGGATGCCGCCGCGACGGCGACCCGTGGCGCGGATGGCCTGCGCGCGCAGGAGCGCGTGGGCGTTGCGCCGGCGCTCGTGCGCGTCGAACGGGCCGAGCGCGGCGAGCGTACCGGTGACCGCGAGCTCGGCTCCCGGCTGCGATCCCGCCGGCCAGGCGACGTGCCCCGACGCGCGCAGGACCACCCGCTCGCCTCGGCCCGGCGCGGACTGCAGCCGGATCGCCGCGACGCGCGTGCCGAACGAGCGCGCGCGCGGGTGCTCGAGCAGCGTCGCTCGGACGTCGAGCTGGCGGCCGAGCAGCGGTCCGAGTGCCGTGCGATCGAGCGCGGCCAGCCGCGCCTGCGCGATCGTTGCGCCGACGAGGATCGCTGCGACGGCGCCCAGGGCGAGCAGGGTGTCACGGCCAAGTACGAGCGCGACGAGCCCTGCGGCGGCCAGCGCCGCCGGGGACCGCGGCCCGGCCAGCAGGCCGGCGACGATCGCCGCAAGCACGACGTGGCGCGGATGGCGCGCCGCGACCTCGCGGCCGGCTCCAACCCACGCGCGAGCACGCTCCGCGCCGCGCCGCGCCGCCCGCCGCCCAGCCTCGGAGCCGGCTCGAAGCCACGCGCGAGCACGCTCCGCGCAGCGCCGTGCCGCCCGCCGCGCCACCTCACGGCCGGCCCCAACCCACGCGCGAGCACGCGCCGCGCCGCGCCGCGCGGCCCGCCGCGCCGCCTCGCAGCCCGCTCGAAGCGATGCGCGCGCGGGCGGGGCCTTGCGTCCCCGGCGACGTTTCACACCGTGACGAGCGGGGTCAGCGTGGCCAGGCGCTTCGCGCCGATGCCGGGCACCTCGGCGAGCTCCTCGACGCGCCGGAAGCCGCCGTGCTGGTCGCGGTAGTCGAGGATCCTCTGGGCGATGCCCGGTCCGACGCCGTCGAGCGTGTCGAGCTGCTCGAGCGTCGCCGTGTTGAGGTTGATGGGCGCGGCCGGCGCGCCCGGCTGCGCCACGGCGCCACCGGCCGAGACCGAGCCTCCGGCGGGCGCGGTTCCTCCTCCCCCGCCGGCGGCCACCGTCGGCGCTCTGCGCGGGACGAGGATCTGGCGCCCGTCCTCGAGCTTGGCCGCGAGGTTGACGGCGGCAAGGTCGGCTCGGCTTGCGGGCCCTCCCGCGCGGCGCAGAGCGTCGTCGACGCGCGCCCCCGCCGGCAAGCGATAGAGGCCGGGGCGACGCACCGCGCCCGCGACGTGGACGACGACCTGTCCGCCGCCGGCGCGTTCGAGGCGCACGCTCGGCGTGGTCGCGTCGGCGGGCGCCGGCGCCGTCGTCGCAGGCTGCTGCGCGACCTGACCGCTCGCGGGGACCGGATCTGTCGCCGGCGAGCGCAGGTAGCGCGCTCCGAGGAAGCAGACGAGCAGGCCGAGCGCGAGGTAGAGCGCGAGCCTCGGGCGGTCGAGGTCGGACACCCGGCCGAGGCTACGTCCGGTCGCGTGTCATGGGACACGCGGATCGCAACGATCTCGCGCAGATCCCGCGGAGTCTTTGCGCAGCGAGCGGCGCGCCGGACCTCAGCCGAGCGCGAGCTGCGCGCAACGCGCGCAGGGCGCGTTCGCACCCTGCGACGGCGCCGCGAGCTGGCGATCAGGGGAGGATCTGCGTCATGAGGCTCACCTCCGCCGCCGCGTTCGTGCTCTCGGTCGTTCTGCTGGCCGGGTGCGGCGACTCGGCCCAACCGCCGTCGCGCGTGACGATCGACGTCGGCCGCGCCAGCGGAAAGCAAGCACGAGCCACCGCCGAAGGCATCGCCGATCGCCCCGCCGCCATCGCGGTGCGCGCGAGCGCCGCGCCCAAGCAGCGCGTGACGGTCACCTGGGGACTGTCGTGCCCGAGGAAGGACAACGGCAAGGACAAGGGCACCGGCGGGACGTACGTGACGACCCCGCCCGACGTCCGCGCGCTGACGCTCCCCAAGCGCGCGATCGCCTTCTGCGCCGTACGCGCCGAGGCGCAGCTGCGCGGCTCCGGCCGCGTGAAGGTCACGCTGCTCGCGAGCCCGAGCTGAGCCCCGCGGACGGCGCCTTGCCCGGACGGGCTAGCGCACGACGATGTTGACGAGCTTGTCCGGCACGACGATCTCCTTGATCACGTCGTGGCCGTCGAGATGCGCCTGCATCTTCGGCGCCGCGCGTGCGAGCGCCAGCAGATCGTCCTTCGAAGCGCCCGTCGGTGCCGGCACTCGATCGCGGACCTTGCCGTTGACCTGGCAGACGAGCTCGAACGTGTCAGCGACGAGGTACGCCTCATCCGCGACCGGCCACGGCTGCTCCCAGACCCGCTCGCCGGTGAGGAGGTGGTAGGCGTCGGCGGACATATGCGGCGCGAACGGCGACATGAGCGACGCCGCCGTGCTCAGCGCAAAGCGCATCGTCCCCGCCGACGCGTCGCCGCGCTTGGCGGGAGTGAGCTCGTTGAGGAGCTCCATCACCGCGGCGATCGCCGTGTTGAAGTTAAAGCGCCCGGCCATGTCGTTCGTGACCTTGTCGATCGCCCAGTGCGCCTTGCGCAGCACCCGCTCGTCGTCGGGACCCAGCGCAGCCGGCGCCGGGACGGGCTCGGCCGCAAGCTCGCCGGCGGCCTCCGCGCATGTGCGCCACAGCCGGCCCAGGAAGCGGTGCATGCCCTCGGCGCCCGTGTCCGACCAGTCGGCGTCCTGGTCGGGCGGGCCGATGAAGAGGACATAGCAGCGCGCCGTGTCCGCGCCGAAGCGCTTGACGATCGTCTCCGGCGAGACGACGTTGCCCTTGGACTTGGACATCTTGTCGCCGTCGCGCAGGATCATGCCCTGGGTGAACAGCCGTGCGAACGGCTCCTGCACGCCCTCTGGCAGGTGGCCGAGATCGCTCAGCGCCTTCGTGAAGAAGCGCGCGTAGAGCAGGTGCAGGATCGCGTGCTCGATGCCGCCGATGTACTGGTCGACCGCCATCCACTGCGTGATCGCGGCGGGGTCCCACGCCGCCTCGTCGTTGCCGGCGTCGCAGTAGCGCAGGAAGTACCACGACGAGTCGACGAACGTGTCCATCGTGTCGGTCTCGCGCTTCGCCGGACCCTCGCACGACGGGCACGCGACGTTTACCCAGTCCTCCACCGCGGCGAGCGGCGAGCGGCCGCGCGGCTTGTAGTCCTCGACGTCGGGCAGCAGCACCGGCAGATCCTCCGACGCCACGGGCACGATCCCGCACGTCGGGCAGTGGACGATCGGGATCGGCGTGCCCCAGTAGCGCTGGCGCGAGATGAGCCAGTCGCGCAGGCGGTAGTTCACGGAGGCGCGGCCCTTGCCCTGCTCGTCGAGCCAGGACACGATCGCCGCGAGCGCCGCGCGGTTGTTCATGCCGTCGAACTCCGGCGCCGAGTTCACGAGCGGCCCGTCACCGGTGTACGGCAGCTCGTCGCCTTCGATCACGCGCCGAATGGGCAGGCCGTACTTCTGCGCGAAGCCGAAGTCGCGCTCGTCGTGGCCGGGCACCGCCATCAGCGCGCCTGTGCCGTACTCCATGAGCACGTAGTCGGCGACGAACATCGGCAGCTGCTCGCCGTTGACGGGGTTCGTGACCGTCCGCCCGAGCGGCACGCCGGTCTTGGGCTTGTCGACGTCGCCGCGCAGCTCTTTGTCGGCCGTCAGCGCGCGGTTGACGTACTCGCGCACCGCCTGCTCGTGCTCGGTCCCCGCGGCGAGGCGCAGCACGTCGGGATGCTCGGGCGCCATCGCGAAGAACGTCGCCCCGAAGAGCGTGTCGGGCCGCGTGGTGAAGACGACGTAGTCGGTGCCCGCCTCCTCGCATGCAAACGTGACCTCCGCGCCTTGCGAGCGGCCGATCCAGTTGCGCTGCATGATCTTGACGTGCTCGGGCCACTCGATCGTGGCGAGATCTGAGAGCAGCCGGTCGGCGTAGTCGGTGATGCGAAAGAACCACTGCGTGAGCTGGCGGACCTCAACCAGAGCGCCCGACCGCTCACCGCGCCCGTCCTTGACCTGCTCGTTGGCGAGCACGGTCTCCTCGACCGGGTCCCAGTTGACCGCCGCCTCCTTCTGGTAGGCGAGGCCGCGCTTGAAGAGCTCGAGGAAGATCCACTGCGTCCAGCGGTAGACGCGCGGCTCATGCGTGCCGAACTCGCGCGTCCAGTCGATCGAGATGCCCCACTCGCGGAAGTGCTTGGCAAACGCGGAGATCGACGCGTTCGTCGACTCGCGCGGGTGCACGCCGGTCTTGATCGCGTGGTTCTCGGCGGGCAGGCCGAAGGCGTCGTAGCCCATCGGGTGCAGGACCCGGCACCCGTTGCGGCGATGGAAGTGCGCGACCGCGTCGCCGACGGAGTAGACCTTGAGGTGGCCGATGTGCGGCTCGCCGCTGGGATACGGCAGCATCTCGAGCACATAGGACTTCGGTCGCGGGTCTTCGCTGTCGTTCGCGACCTCCCAGGTGCCCTCGTCGGCCCACACGCGCTGCCAGCGGGGCTCGATCTCGGCGGGGTCGTAGCGGTAGTCGGCGGCCATGGCGAGCGGCAAGGATAGAAGGGCTGCCCGCGGCGGCTCGACACGCCCGTTCGTGGCAGCGCGGCACGACGATCGTGGCGATTTGATCCCGCTATCCGGGATCAACTCGCCACGATGCCGCCGGCGGCGGGTCTAGACGGCGGCGCCCAGACCGGCGGCGTCGCGCAGGGCGTCGGCCTTGCCCGTCGCCTCCCACGTGAAGTCGTCGTCGTCGCGGCCGAAGTGGCCGTAGGCAGCGGTCTTCTGGTAGATCGGCCGGTGCAGGTCGAGCTCGTTGCGAAACGCGCCGGGGCGCAGGTCGAAGTGCTCGTCGATGAGCGCCATGATCTGGCCCTTGCCGATCCGCTCCGTGCCGAACGTCTCGACCATCACCGAGACGGGGTGCGCGACGCCGATCGCGTAGGCGACCTGGACCTCGCAGCGATCCGCGAGCCCCGCCGCCACGACGTTCTTCGCGACCCAGCGCGCGGCATACGCCGCCGAGCGGTCGACCTTCGACGGGTCCTTGCCGCTGAACGCGCCGCCGCCGTGGCGGGCCATGCCGCCGTACGTGTCGACGATGATCTTGCGTCCCGTCAGCCCGCAGTCGCCGACGGGCCCGCCGATGACGAACCGTCCGGTCGGGTTGACGAGGAAGTCCTTGCGCAGCGCGTTGGCGTCGAACATGTCGGCGGGCAAGATCGGCAGGACGACGGCCTCCCACAGGTCGTCGAGGATCTGCTTGCGCGTCACGCTGTCCGCGTGCTGGGTGGAGATCAGCAGCTTCTCGATCGCCGTCGGCTTGCCGTCGACGTAGCGCACCGACACCTGCGTCTTGCCGTCCGGGCGCAGGTACTCGAGCGTGTTGTCGTGGCGCACCTTCGCGAGCTGCTTGGCGAGCAGGTGTGCGAGCGAGATCGGCAACGGCATCATCGACGTCGTCTCGTTGGTTGCGTAGCCGAACATCATCCCCTGGTCGCCGGCGCCGGCGATGTCGAGCTCGTCCTCGTCGGAGGGGTCGGACTGCGTCTCGTAGGACTGGTTGACACCCTGCGCGATGTCGGGCGACTGCTTGTCGATCGCGTTCAGCACGGCACACGAATCCGCCGAGAACCCGAGGTCCGCGTCGATGTAGCCGATGCCGCGGATCGTGTCACGCGCGACGGCCTGGATGTCGACGTAGGTCTCCGTCGAGATCTCGCCCGACACGACGACCAGCCCGGTGTTGACGAGCGTCTCGCACGCCACCCGGCCGGTCGGGTCGTCGCGCATGACAGCGTCGAGAACGCCATCGGAGATCTGATCGGCGACCTTGTCGGGGTGTCCTTCCGTCACCGACTCGGAGGTGAACAGGTACTCGTTCTCAGCGAAGTTGGTCATCCGCAGAGGCTATCGGTCCTCGCCGCGACGAGACTTGCGCTCGACGAAGTCGATGATGAGCGGCACCCCGTCCATGCCGTAGCGGGCGCGCAGGCGGTTCTCGACGAAGTACGCGTAGTCGCGCGTCACCCGCTGGCGCGAGTTGACCTGAATCGCGAACCGGGGCGGGCGCTCGCCGATCTGCGCGGCGTACAGGAGCTTCAGCCGGTGGCCCTGCTTGGCGGGCGGCTGGCGCGCCTGGACGGTCTCGCCGATGAAGCGGTTGAGCTCCGGCGTCGGGATCCGGCCCTGCATGCGATCGCCGAGCGCGAGAACCTCCGTGAGCAGGCGATCGACGTGGCGGCCCGTGAGGGCGCTCGCCGTCATCACCTTCGGCCGCAGGCGCAGCTTGTTTGCGACCTTGCCGCGCTCGTGGTCGAGATCCTTCTCGTCCATCTCCGCCGTGTCCCACTTGTTCAGGACGATCGCCGTCGCGCAGCCCGACTGCATCGCGAGCTCGGCGACGCGCATGTCCTGCGCGGTGACACCGTCGTTCGCGTCGCAGACGACGAGCGCGACGTCGGCGCGCTCGGCCGCGCGCTGAGAGCGCAGGACGGTGTAGTACTCGACGGACTCGGACACCTTCGACTGCCTGCGCATCCCGGCGGTGTCCACGACGATGAGCTTGCGCCCGTTGACCTCGAGCGGCAGGTCGATCGCGTCGCGCGTCGTGCCCGCGACCTCGGAGACGATCACGCGGTCCGTCCCGGCGAAGCGGTTGACGAGCGAGGACTTGCCGACGTTCGGCCGGCCGATCACGGCGAGGCGGATCGTGCCCTCCTCCTCGACCTCGTCGTCCTCGGGCAAGAGCTCGACGAGCCGGTCGAGCAGGTCGCCCGTGCCGAGGCCCTGCGACGCGCTGACGGCCATCGGCTCGCCGAAGCCGAGGCGGTGCGCGTCGGCGGCGAGCGGGATGTCGACGGCCGCGTCGATCTTGTTCGCCGCGACGACGACCGGCATCTTCGTGCGCCTGAGCAGGTCGGCGAGCTCCTCGTCGCCGGGTCGCACGCCGGCCTTCGCGTCGAACACGAACAGCGCGACCTGCGCGTCGTTCAGCGCGGCGCGAGCCTGGTCGCGGATCGAGCCGGACACGGGATCGGGGTCCTCGGAGTCCATCCCGCCCGTGTCGATGAGCGTGAACCGCCGCCCGTTCCACTCCGTCGCGATCTCCTTGCGGTCGCGCGTGATGCCGGCGCGCTCGTGCACGACCGCCTCCCGCGAGCCGGTCAAGCGGTTGACGAGCGAGGACTTTCCGACGTTGGGGTAGCCGACGACCGCGACCTTCATGGGGTGGTGATCACCCGATGAGTCTAGGAGGCGGTGGCGAGCGCGACGATTCGCCGCACGACCTCGTCGATGTCGAGGCCGGTCGTGTCCACCTCGATGGCGTCGTCGGCAGCCGCCAGCGGCGAGTGCTCGCGCGTCGAGTCGCGCTCGTCGCGCAGCGTCTGCTCGGCGAGCACGGTCTGGGCGTCGGCGCCGATCTCGGCGGCGCGACGCCGGGCGCGCTCCCGGGGCGAGGCCGTGAGGAAGACCTTCAGCTCGGCGTCGGGCGCGACGACCGTCCCGATGTCGCGACCCTCGGCGACGTAGTCCCCCGCCGCGATGAGCTCACGCTGGCGCTCGACGAGCGCGGCGCGCACCTCGGGCCGGGCGGCGACCTCCGACGCCCGCGCGCTGACCTGCGGCGTGCGGATCTGCGCGGTGACGTCCTCGCCGTCGAGCGTGACGCCGCCATCGAAGCCGATCGCGCACGCGGTCGGGTCGGCCGCGCCGCGCAGGTCGGCGAGCGCGATGCAGCGGTACATGGCGCCCGTGTCGAGGTACGTGAAGCCGAGCGCGTCCGCGACGGCGCGGGCGACGGTCGACTTGCCGGCGCCCGCGGGCCCGTCGATGGCGATCAGCATCGCGCACGAGGATAGGTCGCGCGCTCGGTGCGCGGTGGTGCGGCGACCCCGGCCCGCGGTGGCGAGCCGAGGCCGTGGCACGTCAACTCAGGGCCCGCGCAGGATTACCTGCGGTGCAGGTACTCCCGCGACGAACGCTCAGAACGTCAGCACCGAGCATGTCTGGCCGGACCTGCCGCCCGCGACCGCGTTGGCCACGCCGCCGTTGACGGGAGCCGGGGCGTTGGAGGCGCACGTCAGGCTGCCGCCGATCCGGTTGCCCGAGATCGTCGTCCCGCCGAGGTTCGCGACGGCGGTCACCGCACCGCCGACGAAGCTGCGGCCGAGCTTCACGCCGGCGTTGTTGGCGGTCAGCGTCACCGCGCCGTCGATCGTGTTCGCCGGACACAGCAGCGCGCCCAGCAGATCGGTGCCGCCGATGAGCACGGACCCGGCGCCGCCCGTTGCCGAGATCGCGCCGCGTACGGTCGTGCTGCCGCAGAACTCAAACGTCCCGAACCCCGACTTCAGGGTGACGGCTCCGGTGATGATCGAGCTCACGACGGACAAGGAGCCTCCGGGCGCGACGTTCACCGCGCCGTTCTGCACCGCGACGAGCATGCAGAGCTTCTGGTTCGCGGCGACGTTGATGACGCCATTGTGCGGCCCGGTCACGACCTGCGTGCATCCGACGGCCGCTTGCGCGCCTACAGGAGCGACTGCCAGCGCGAGTCCCGCGGCGAGCGTCGCGACGATCCCCTTGCCGATACGTCGATGGTCAAGGTGATTCATGGTGGTGCTCCTCTGTGGAGGACCGTGAGCCGACCGGGCTGGTTGCGAGGCCGGCCCGTTCGGGAGGACGACGTCCGCCCACGGGTCCGTTGTGTCGCATCGCAGAGCGGTTCCCCCCACCCACAACGCATGATGAAGATAACACGTATTTTGGTTCTAGATAATACTTTCCTAACTAGAGAACGATGGAACCTGCCCCACCCGGTTGGTGTTTCTGACCAACCACGCCCGGGTGCTGGACTGCATCGCGGGCGATCCAGGCGTCCGCGTGCGCGACATCGGCGCACGGGTCCGCATCACCGAACGAGCGGCGTACGGCATCGTCACCGAGCTGGCCGCTGCCGGCTACATCACGCGCGAGCGCGACGGACGTCGTAACCGCTACACGATCGACGGCCGGATCTCGCTCCCCGATCCCGTCGCCCGCGAGAAGCGCGTCGGTGAGCTCCTCGACGTGCTGGCGGACACGCACACCGCCGGCGCGACGCCTTGATCGCTCGCGGCCGTCGCCGGCGAAGGGCGCCGGTCAGCCGGTAAACAACGAGGCGAGGTCGAGTGCGAAGCCGGGCAGCTGCGGTGAGGTGAGCCGCTCCCCCGCGACGACCTCGAGCAGGACGTCGAACGTCGACGCGAGCGCGCTGCTGCGACGACAGACGATGACGGTCAGCGCGACGGTGTCGACGAGCCACAGCTCCCTGAGCCCAGCCCGCTCGTAGGCCAGCCACTTCGCGCCGACGTCGTAGCGCCATGTCGATGGCGAGCGCACCTCTACTGCGAGGTCGGGCAGCGGGTACGGTCCCTTCGACTCGAGGCTCGCACGCTCGGCCGCATACCACTGCAGGTCGGGTCCGAAGACGTTGCGCTCGTCGAGCTTCGAGTCGAGGCTCAGCGAGGTGAGGCCGCGACCGTGCTCGGACTTGGTCCACGCTCGCAACTCGCTGGCAAGCTCAAGCAACACATGCTGGTGAGGGTGCGCAGGCTGGTTCACGACGATCTCACCCGCGACGAGCCACGTCGGGATGCCGTCGTGCGGCAACGCGAGGTACTCCTGCGCCGTCATGCGCTGCGCCATCTGCATGGCGTTCATCGTAGACCGTCCTTCCGTTGTCGCCCATACCTCACATAGGCGTCGGCGTCGGAGTTTCGCCCCCTTCAGCGCAGCCGGCCGAGATCCGCGAGGAAGCCCGGATATGACACCGCGGCGGCCTCCATCCCGATGACCCGGACGCCCTCGCGCGAGGCCATGCCGGCGACGGCACCGAGCATCGCCATACGGTGATCGCCGCGCGCGTCGATCGTGCCGCCTCGCAGCTGCGTGCCGCCGGTGACGACGAAGCCATCCTCGGTCGCCTCGATGTTCGCGCCCAGCGCACGCAGGCCGTCGACGACGCCCGCGATGCGGTCTGACTCCTTGACGCGCAGCTCGCGCGCACCCCGGACCACCGTCTCGCCCTCGGCATGGCAGCCGAGCAGCGCGACGAGCGGCAGCTCGTCGATCGCGAGCGGCACCTCCTCGGCCTCGACGACCGTCGCCCGCAGCGGGCCGCAGCGAACCTCGAGGTCGGACATCGGCTCAGCCGCGGCGACCGGGTCGCCCGCCGCCGGGACCGGCTCGAGCTCGCCCTCGACCCGGGCGCCCATCCGCTCGAGGATCCGCAGGAAGCCGATGCGCGTCCAGTTGACGCCGACGTCGCGGACGATCACGCGCGAGCCGCCGATCAGCACCGCGGCGGTGATGATGAACGCCGCCGAAGACAGGTCCCCCGGGACCGTGATGTCCTGCGCGTCGAGCGCGCTCGCACGCGAAACGCTCACGTCCGCGCCGCGGCGAGTGACCGCGACGCCCGCGCCGGCGAGCATGCGCTCGGTGTGGTCGCGGCTGGGCGCGGGCTCGGTGACGGTCGTCGTACCGTCCGCGCCGAGGCCCGCGAGGAGCACGCACGACTTCACCTGCGCGCTCGCCACCGGCAGGACGTACGTGATCGCGCTCAGCGCCGTCCCTCGCACCTGCAATGGCGGGAAGCGGCCGTCGGTCGGCTCGATGACGGCACCCATACGCGCGAGCGGCTCGGCGATTCGATCGACGGGCCGGCGGCGGATCGACCCGTCGCCGTCCAGCGCGAACGTCCGGCCGTCCTGCGCGGCGAGCCAGCCCGGCAGCAGCCGCATGAGCGTGCCGGCGTTGCCGACGTCGATCGGCGCGTCCGGCTCGCGCGCGCCGCCCAGCCCGACACCGCGCACGACGACGTCCTCGCCCTCGCGCGACACCTCCGCACCGAGCGCCCGTACCGCGTTGAGCGTCGAGGTCGTGTCCTCGGCGTGCAGGTAGTTCGCGATCCGCGCGGTTCCGCTCGACATCGCGCCGAACAGCGCCGCGCGATGGGAGATCGACTTGTCGGCCGGCGCGAGCACCTCGCCGCGCAGCGGACCCGCGGGCGCGAAGAAGACGTCGCTCACTGCGCGGACAGCTCCACGAGCGAAGGTCCGGCCGCGGTGCGGCGAAACCGGCTCATGCCGCCGGGTAGCCGAGCTCTGCGACGAGCGCGATCGCGCGCTCGGCGTCGGCCGAGCCGACCCACAGCGCAACCGTTCCCGTGCGGTTGTCGTCCGCGGGCGCGAGCGACATGTCCGTGATGTTGATGCCCGCGCGACCCAGCGCCAGCGCGATCGAGGCCACGACCCCCGGCTGGTTGGGCACCGCGACGCGAAGCTCCCGGGCCGCGCCGCCCAGCAGCCCCACCTCGAGCAGCGCCGCACGCTGGACCGTGGCGGTGGCCTGCCATGCGCGCAGCTCGCCACCGTCGCCCTCGAGCAACCCGCGCACCTCCCCCAGCCGGTGCACGAGATCGTCGATCTGCGCCCTGAGCGCGACCCGATTGGACCGGTAGATCTGCTCCCACAGCGTGGGGTTCGCGCCGGCGACGCGCGTCGCGTCGCGAAACGACGGCCCCGTGGCCGGCGGCGTCTCGCCGCCCAGCGCCGCGGCCGCCTGCGCGACGAGCAGGTTCGCGACGACGTGCGGCAGGTGCGAGACGGCGGCCATGAGCCGGTCGTGATCGGCGGGTGCGATCGCGGTCGGCACCGCGCCGAGCCCCGCGACGAATCGCGCGAGGCGCTCGTACAGCACGCCGGGCGTGCGCTCGCCCGGCGTCAGGTACCACGTCGCTCCGTCGAAGAGGTCCTCGCGCGCGTGGGCGACACCGGTCGTCTCGGCGCCGGCAAGCGGGTGGCCGCCGATGAAGTGCTCGCGGTCGACGGCCTCGACGAGCGCCTGCTTCGTCGAGCCGACGTCGGTGACGACGGCGCCCGGCAGGCGATCGCAGAGGTCGCGCACGGCGCCGGGCAGCGCGTCGACGGACACCGACGCGATCGCGACGTCCGCCTCCCGGAGATCGTCGAGCGTTGCCGCGGCCTCGTCGATCGCGCCCATCGAGAGGGCGGTCTCAAGCGCCGCCGGGCTGCGATTCCAGCCCACGACCCGGGCACCCATGCGCCGCCGCGCCGCCAGGCCGATCGAGCCGCCGATGAGCCCGACGCCGAGCAGGGCGACGCGCGGCTGGCTCACACGCTCACGCAGCCGCGCGGCGAGCGCGCACCGATGCGGCGAGGTCTTCGAGCACCGTGACCGTCGTGTCCCAGTCCATGCATGCGTCCGTGATCGACTGCCCGTAGGTGAGCGTCGCGCCGAGGCTCTGGCGACCGGCGACGAGGAAGGACTCGAGCATGACGCCGACGATCGCCCGCGAGCCCGCCGCGACCTGCGCGCCGATCTCGGCGGCGACCTTCGGCTGAAGCTCGTGATCCTTCGCGCTGTTGGCGTGCGAGGCGTCGATGACGACGCGCTCGGGCAGCCCCGCCTTGTGCAGCAGCGCCAGCGCGGCCTCGACGCCCGCAACGTCGTGGTTGGGCTCCCCGTCGCCGCCGCGCAGGATGACATGTCCGTCCGGGTTGCCGCTCGTGTGCAGGATCGCCGGCGTGCCGCCGAAGTCGACGCCCGCGAAGGAGTGCTTCGCCGCCGCCGCCCGCACCGCATCGACGGCGACCTGGACGTTGCCGTCCGTGCGGTTCTTGAAGCCGACCGGCATCGAGAGGCCCGAGCCGAGCTGGCGGTGGACCTGGCTCTCGGTCGTGCGCGCGCCGATGGCGCCCCAGGCGACGGTGTCGGAGATGTACTGCGGCGTGATCGGGTCGAGGAACTCGCAGCCGATCGGCAGGTCGAGCGCGAGCACCTCGAGCAGCAGGGCGCGCGCCGTACGCAACCCGTGGTCGACGTCGCCGGAGCCGTCGAGGTGCGGATCGTTGATGAGGCCCTTCCAGCCCGTCGTCGTGCGCGGCTTCTCGAAGTACACGCGCATCGCGACGCAGAGGTCCGCGCTGAGCTCCGACGCCTTCGCGCTCAGCAGGCCGGCGTACTCAAGCGCCGCGTCGGCGTCGTGCACGCTGCACGGCCCGACGACCACGAGCAGCCGGTCGTCGGCGCCCTGCAGGATCGCGTGCGCGTCCGCGCGGCCCCGCACGACGACCTCCGCCGCCGCCGTGTCGAGCGGCAGGCTCTCGAAGAGGATCTTCGGCGTCGTGAGTGGCGAAACACGCTCGATCCGGCGGTCGCGGACGCCGGATGCGAGCTCCTCTGCGGTGACGGGGAAGACCATCGTCCTAGGTCGCCGCTGCGATCAGCTCGGGCTGGCCGACGACGTCCGCGACCTGCTGCACGCGCGCCGCGAAGCGCGCGAAGTCGTCGCAGCGCAACGCCTGGGGCCCGTCGCACACCGCGGTGTCGGGGTCGGAATGGATCTCGACGATGATGCCGTCGGCGCCGACGGCCGCCGCCGCGAGGGCGAGCGGCTCGACGAGGTCGCGCCGCCCCGCGGCGTGGCTCGGATCGACGATCACCGGCAGGTGGCTGCGCGACTTCAGGACCGGCACGGCGGCGAGGTCGAGGGTGAAGCGATAGGCGGTCTCGAACGTGCGGATCCCGCGCTCGCACAGCACGACGCCACTGTTGCCCTCCTTCAGGACGTACTCGGCCGCCATGAGCAGCTCGTCGATCGTGCTCGACAGCCCGCGCTTGATGAGCACCGGCACGCGCGTGCGGCCGACCTCGGTCAAGAGCGCGTAGTTCTGCATGTTGCGCGCGCCGATCTGGATCATGTCGGCGACCGCGGCGACGGTCTCGACGTCGCGGACGTCCATGACCTCGGTGACGACGGGCAGGCCGGTCTCCGCACGCGCGTCGGCGAGGATTTGCAGGCCGGCCTCGCCGAGACCCTGGAAGGCGTACGGGCTGGTGCGGGGCTTGTAGGCGCCGCCGCGCAGCATCGTCGCGCCGGCGTCGCGTACGACGCGAGCGATCGCGAGCGTCTCGTCGCGCGTCTCGATCGCGCACGGGCCGGCGATGAGCGCGAACTGCCCGCCGCCGATCCGGCGGTCGCCGACCTCGATCGCGCTGTCGCCGGACGGCGATCGTCGCGCGGCGAGCCTGTAGGGGTGGGCAGCCGCGATCTCGTCGTCGGGGTCCGCCGGGGTCATGCCGTTCATCGTGTGAAAGTCCTTTCGAATGCGAGCGCCAGGAGACTGAGGTGACCTACGTGGCGCTCGGCGAGAGAACTGAGAACAACAGGGGCGGTGAGCCGAGCGCCTAGGTAAATCGCCAGGCGAAATAGCGACGAGCGAACGTAAAGGTGGTACGGGTGCTGTCGCTCGTGCGGCTCATTCGACCGCCAAGACTAGAGCACGGCGGCCAGCGCGTCGAGGAACTTCGCGTTCTGCGCGGGTGTGCCATACGTCACACGCAGCGCCCCCGCGCGGCCAAGCGCGCCGCCCGCGCGCACGACGACGCCGCGCTCGGCGAGCCCCGCCACGACGGCGGCCTCGTCGGCCGTCGTCGGCAGGTCGAACCAGCAGAAGTTCGCCTGCGACGGCACGGGCTCGATCCCGAGCTCGTTGAGCCCGGCCTCGACCTCCACGCGCGCGACGACCGCGCGCTCGACGCGGTCGGCGACGGCGTCCTGGTGCTTGAGCGCCTCGACCGCCGCGGCTTGTGCGGCGACGTTGCAGAAGAACGGCTGGCGGACCTGGTTGACGGCGCGCGGGAAGTCCTCCGATCCGCACAGCGCGAAGCCGACCCGCAGCCCGCACAGCCCGTACACCTTCGAGAACGTCCGCAGGAGCACGAGGTTCGAGTGCTTGGCGAGCAGGTCGAGCGTCGTGTCGGGGTCGTCGAGGAGGTTGAACTCGCAGTAGGCCTCGTCGACGACGAGGGCCACATGCCGCGGCACCTTGGCCGCGAACGCGGCGATGTCGGCCGCGGGCAGCGCGGTCGACGTCGGGTTGTTCGGGTTGCAGACGATGACCAACCGCGTGGCGGCCGTGATCTCGGCGGCCATCGCGTCGAGGTCGTGGCACTGGTCGTCGTCGAGCGCGACGGTGATCGCCCGCGCGCCCGACGCCCCCGCGAGGAAGGGGTAGACGGTGAACGACGGCCACGCGTAGACGAGCTCGGCGCCCGGTTCGAGCAGCGCCTCGCCGGCGGCGAGCAGGACGTCGCACGACCCGTTGCCGATCGCGATCCGCCCCGCCGGCACCCCGTAGCGCCTGCTGAGCGCGCTGCGCAGGGCGGTGTTCGACGGATCCGGATAGCGGTTGGCACCGGCGACGGCGCGCTGCGCCGCCGCGACGACCGCGGGCAGCGGCGGGTCCGGGGATTCGTTGGACGCGAGCATCGCGACGTCGTCGCCGAGGTCGTAGGCGCCCGCGACGGGATAGACCGGAAGGCGCCGGACGCGCTCGGAGAACTCGATCGCCATGCGGTGATTGTGCCGCACGGGCGCCCGACGCGGCTCCGCGCGGTACGTCCTCACCGCGACGCCCCGCTGGTTTCGTGTCGCTCGCGGGCAGGCATGCTCTCCTCGACGACGCGCTGCTCCTCCGCCGGCAGCGCCATCAACGCGGTCGCGTCACCTCCGCTCGCAGCACTGACAGCGCCCAGCATCCGATGCACCGCGACAAGCTCGTCGCGACCGGCGCTCACCGTCAGCCACGCGGTGATCCACGGACCCCGCGCAGCGCGACTCGGAGCCGAACGCGTCGAAAATCCTACGCAGCTCGGCCTCTCGGCCGACCACTGTGCTCCGGATCCGTAGGCCCGCCCGTGTTCAGCGGGATCGGTCGGATCGGTTGCTCGACCGACATGCGACAACTCCACACCTGGTCTGATGTACATCACAAGAGATGTACATCAGGACTCCCGACACCTACTGCGCGCCGTCGAGGTCTTGGCGCAGCGCGCGCGCCTCGCCGAGGTACACGTGGCGCGGACCGTGCGCGTCGGGGGCGTGGTAGTGCATGAGGACGCGGATGATGCGCGGCAGCGAGCCGGGCACCGGCACCTCGCGCGCGCACAGCAGCGGCACCTGCGAGAAGCCCATGTGGCGAGCGGCGACCGCGGGGAACTCCGCGTCGAGGTCGTCGGTCAGCGTGAAGATGCAGCTGACGACGTCGGAGGGGTGCAGGTCGTTGCGCTTGAGGATCTCGCGCAGCAGCCACTCCGTCGCGCCAAGGATCGCCTGGGCGTCGTTGCGGTCCACCGACGAGGCCCCGCGCAGAGCGAAGAGCCGCATGGCTGGCGACTCTAGTGAACGACGCCGCGGACCGGCCGTCCGCCGCCCTCAGGCGCCCTCGCCGGCTCCCGCCTTGCGCAGTCCCTCGACCTCCGCCGCCTTGAGACGACGGTGCGCGCCCTTGGGCAGGTCGTCGAGGCGCAGCGCGCCGAAGCGCACCCGCTCGAGGGTGCGGACGCGGTGCCCGACGGCCTCGCACATCCGCTTGACCTGGTGGTTGCGGCCCTCGCGGATCGTGAGCTCGAGCACGCCGGGCTTGAGCTGGCGAACCTTCGCGGGCAGCGTGCGGCCGTCGTCGAGGTCGACGCCCTCGCGCAGCATCCGCAGCGCGTGCTCGGGCACCGGCGACGGCCGGACCATCGCCTTGTAGGTACGCGGCACCTCGAAGGATGGGTGCGTGAGGCGCTGGGCGAGGTCGCCGTCGTTCGTCACGAGGATGAGGCCGGTGCTGTCGGCGTCCAGGCGCCCCACGGGATACAGCCGCGCGCCGGCCGACGGGACGAGGTCGACGACCGTGCGCCGCCCGTGCGTGTCGGCCGCCGTGGACAGCACGCCGACCGGCTTGTTGACGACGAACACCATCCGCTCCTCCGGTCCCTCGAGGAAGCGCCCGTCGACGGCGACGCCGCTGTCGATGTCGACGTCGCGCGCCGGATCGGTGACGGTCTTGCCGGCGATCGAGACGCGGCCGGCGCGGATGACCTCCTCCGCGCCACGTCGTGACGCAATGCCTGCATGGGCGAGGAACTTCGCTAGGCGCATGCGACGATGGTCGCAGGTGAGCACGAACCCCTTCAATCAGGTCATGTGGCACTTCACGCTGCCGCTGCACGCGACGCCCGAGGAGCTCGTCGCGCTCGCCGCGCAATGGGCGCGGGAGCATGCGGTCTACATCTCGCTCGAGCGCTTTTATCCGGTGTACGCCGCGGCCGCCGTCCCGCTCGCCGGCGACCTCGCGACGTCGATCGCCGAGTTCGACCCCGTGCGCCGGCTCGGCCTGCGACGCGACGTGTTCGACATCGAGTCGGTCAGCGCCTCACAGCACCTCATGCGCAACCCGGACACGTTCGTCATGGTGCTCGAGCCGGTCACGGAGGACGGACTGCGCGCGACCGCGCTCCAGTCGCGGATGGCCGAGCAGGAGAGCCTGCGCTGGTGGATCGATCGCGCGCGCGAGGCGAGCGCGACCATGCACCAGGGTGCCACCGCGATCGATCCCGAGGGCGGCGGGCGGCACCTCGTGCCCGATCACTTCCACACGCAGGGCGCGCACGAGCTCGCGGCGGCCGGTGTCCCGATGCTCGCCTCCGGCGGCAACGCGATCTTCCAGTTCGACGACGTCGGGTAGGCGCCCTCCTACGATGGGCGGGTGGACCTCGAGCTACTAGCGCGCACGCTGGCCGACGCGGGCGAGCCGGCGTTCCGCGCCCGCCAGGCGTGGTCGTGGGCGGCGCGCGGCGCGAGCGGCTACGAGGCGATGACCGACGTCCCGGTCGCGCTGCGCGAGCGACTGCACGAAGCGGTGCCGTTCTCCACGCTGACGCTCGCCGACGAGGCGGTCTCCCGCGACGGCACCGTGAAGTCGCTCTTTCACACCGCGGACGGCCGGCCCGTCGAGGCCGTCCTCATGCGTTACAAGGACGGTCGCCGTTCGCTGTGCCTCTCCTCGCAGTCGGGCTGTCCGCTGACGTGCACGTTCTGCGCGACGGGCGCGATGAAGTTCGGCCGCAACCTCACGGCCTCCGAGATCCTCGACCAGGCGCTGCACTTCCGGCGGATGCTTCGGACGTCCGCAGGAAGTCCGTCGTCATCGGGACGCGGGGCCGGATGCCCCGCGGAGGAAGCGCCCGACCATGCCGTGTTCATGGGGATGGGCGAGCCGATGATGAACCTCGACGCCGTGCTTGCCGCCTGCCGGCGGTTGCCCGACGTGGGCATCACGCACCGCCGTACGACGATCTCGACCGTCGGCTGGATCCCGGGCATCGATCGTCTCGCGCAGACCGACATGCCGCTGCGCCTCGCGTTCTCGCTGCACGCCGCGGGCGACGCGCTGCGCTCGCAGATCATGCCGGTCAACGAGCGCTACCCGCTGACCGACGTGCTCGCCGCGTGCCGGCGCTGGCACGAGGCCAAGCGCCGGCCCGTGTTCATCGAGTACGTCATGCTCGCCGGCGTCAACGACCGCTACGAGCAGGCCGTCGCCCTGGCCCGCGTGCTCGACCCGAAGGTCTACAAGGTCAACCTCATCCCGTATAACCCGAGCGGCTCGCCGTACGATGGCTCGCAGCCGGACGCGATCGGCGCGTTTCGCGCGGCACTCGAGGAGCACGGAGTGCGTGTGACCGTCCGGCTCACCCGCGGTCGCGACATCGCCGCCGCGTGCGGCCAGCTCGCCGCGGCACGTCTCTGACTACCCGTCGTGATGCTCAGCCGCGTCGCGAGCTTCAGCGGATGCGGTCGTCCTCGCGCGGATCGACCCAGTCCGCGGCCAGCCGGCCGTCGTACCGCGAGTCGTTGAGGCGGGGGTCGCTGCCCGGATCCTCGTAGCCGTCGACGCGCTGTCCGGTCTGCGGGTCGAACTCGCGGTCGACGTTCGGGTCGGGTGACGCCGCGGCGGATGCCGGCGCGTAGTAGCCGGCGGACGCGGGCGGCGCGGAGCCCGGGCCCGCGTGAGCCACGCCGCCGCCGTTCATTCCGGCAGCGACCCTGCGCGCCTCCGCGCGCAGCCGCTGCTCGGCTGCGACGACATCGGCCGGATCCGTGGCCCGGGCGTGGTCGGCGACAGCGGCGGCCATCGGGTCCGAGGGCCGGGCGCCCGCACGGCGCCGGCCGAGTGGCGGGGCGCCCGGACGACCGGCGGCGCCGGGGATGCCGCGGGGGTTGCGCCGCGCGACGATGAAGGCGACAGCGGCGACGAGGGCGATGATGAGGATGACGACGAGGAGTTCCATGGTCGGGCGATACCCGTGGGGGCGTGGCGGCAAGCCCCGGCGGCGCGGAGCGCTGACGGGCGCCGGCGCGGCGGGGAACGCGGTGTCAGCCGTCGGCGGCGCCGGCGCGGGTGGTCAGCCGTCGACGGCGCCGGCGCGGGTGGTCAGCCGTCGGCGGCGCCGGCGCGGGTGGTCAGCCGTCGGCGGCGCCGGCGCGCTGCTCGCCCGCCCGCAGGAGCCGGTCGCGCAGCTCGGCTTCCTCGTCGGGCGTCGGGTCCCACTCCGCGACGCTCGGCAGCGCCTTCAGCGAGTCGAGGCCGAAGAGCTTGAGGAAGAGGCTCGTCGTGCGGTAGGTGACCGCGCCGAACTGCGAGCGGCCGGCCTCCTCGATGAAGCCGCGCTCGAGCAGCGTGCCGGCGGCCGAGTCGGCCGAGACACCGCGGATGCGGGTGATCTCGGGGCGCGAGACCGGCTGCAGGTAGGCCACGATCGCGAGCGTCTCTGCCTGGGCGGGCGTGAGCGGCGGCGTCCGCGGCTTTGCGAGCAGCCGTCGCGCGGCCTCCTCGGCGACCGGGTCGGTCGCGAGTGCGACGCCGCCGGCCACGCGCTTGAGCTGCAAGCCGTGCGCGCCGGGCGCGTACTCGAAGTCGAGCTCGGCAAGCGCCGTTGCGAGCTCGTCGGCATCGCAGTCGGCGGACTCGGCGAGATCGGAGACCGAGACCGGGTCGGGGCTGAGGAACAGGAGCGCCTCGACGATCCGCGCGAGCTCGGTCAGCGCGGGCATCGGCGATTCCTCTCGCGTGGATCCGCGCGATGGGCCACTACGCGACCGCCCCCACGCCCGACCGGCGATCCGTCGCGACGATGGCGATGTCGCCGAACGGGACCTCCTGGATCCACGTCGCCTCGCCCTGCTTGTAGAGCTCGAGCAGCGCGAACAGCGTCACGGCGACGGTCACGCGGTCCTCGCCGCGAACCGCCTCGTCGAACGTGCAGGCGCCGCGGCGCAGAAGCCCGCGCAGATGCAACAGGCGATCGGCGACCGTGATCGTCGGCACCGTGACGTGCTCGAGGTTGAGCCTCGGCGGCACGCGCAGCAGTCCGCCGAGTGCGGCGCCGAGGCGGCGCGGGTCGTAGACGGCGCCGGCCTCGGCGAGGTTCGTGCGGCGCAGGGAGGCCGGCAGCCGCGCCGAGCGATAGCGCACGCCCTCCTCGCCCGCCAGCCGGGCGGTGAGGTGGTCGGCGGCGCGCCGGTAGCGGCGCGCCTCGAGCATCCGCGCCAGCAGCTCCTCCGCGGCCTCGCCGGGCTCGAGGTCGAGCGCATCCTCCTCGGCGCTCGGCAGCATGAGCCGCGACTTGAGCTCGAGCAGCGCGGCGATGAGGACGAGGAACTCGGTCGCGACCTCGAGGTCGAGCTCGCCGCGGCTCTCGAGGTGGTCCAGGTAGGCCAGCACGACGTCGGCGAGCTGCACCTCGAGCAGGTCGACCTCCTCGCGCAGGACGAGCGTCAGGAGGAGGTCGAACGGGCCGGAGAAGACCTCGAGATCGAGTTCGAGCGAGGCGGCGGACATCCGTGCAGGCTACCCGGGCCGCCTGACGGCTTGCCCGGGCGTAAGACCAGGGAGACTCGGCTGCGCGGCGGGGCGGAACGCGAGGCGGCTCGGCTGCGCGGCGGGGCGGAACGCGAGGCGGCTCGGCTGCGCGGCGGGGCGGAACGCGAGGCGGCTCGGCTGCGCGGCGGGGCGGAACGCGAGGCGGCTCGGCTGCGCGGCGGGGCGTCAGGCCACGGCCGCTCAGCTGCGCGGCGGGCCGACGCCCATCGCCGCGCGGACGTCGGCGAGCGTGGCTGCGGCCAGCGGGCTCGCCTTCGCGGCGCCGGCGGCGAGGATCGCCTCGAGCCCGGCCTCGTCCTCGCGCAGCGCGGCGTAGCGCCCCTGCAGAGGCGCGAGCTCCGCCACGACGGCGTCCCCGACCGCGACCTTGAGGTCACCGTAGCCGCGGGCGCTCGCCATCTCCGCCTCGATCGCCTCGGCCGTCACCCCGCGCACCGCTGCGAGGATCTCGATGAGGTTCGTGACGCCCGGCTTGTCCGGGCCGCGGCGGATGACGGGCGGGTCGTCGGAGTCGGTGACCGCGCGCTTGAACTTCTTGGAGATCGTCGTCGGGTCGTCGAGCACCAAGACGGTGCCCTGCTCACTGCCGCCGGTCGTCGACATCTTGCGCTCGGGGTTCTGCAGGTCGCGCACCCGCGCGCCGACCGTCGGGATGCGGTGCTCGGGCACGACGAGGATCGGCTCGCCGTCCGGCGCGAAGCGCGCGTTGAAGCGCACGGCGACGTCGCGCATGAGCTCGAGATGCTCGCGCTGATCCTCACCCACCGGCACCTCGTCGGCGCGGTAGGCCAGCACGTCGGCGGCCTGCAGGACCGGGTACAGCCACAGGCCGGCGGACACGAGCTCGCGCTGGGCGGCGGACTTGTCGCGGAACTGGTGCATGCGGTTGAGCTCGCCGTACGCGGTGACCGAGGTCAGCAGCCAGCACAGCTCGGAGTGCTCGCGGACGTCGCCCTGGCGAAAGAGGATGCAGCGCTCGGGGTCCAGGCCTGCGGCGATGAGGATCGCGGTCGTGTCGAGCACGCGCGCGCGCAGCTCGGCGGGGTCGTACGGAACGGTCGTCGCGTGCAGGTCGACGATGCAGTAGATGGCCGGGTCGCCGCGATCCTGGCCGGCGACGATCTGCGTGATCGCGCCGATGTAGTTGCCGAGGTGCTTGCGGCCGGTGGGCTGGATGCCGGAGAAGATCGTCAGGGACACGCCGCGCAGCATGTCACGCCGCGCGCGCGGCCTACCGGCAGGGCTCGAACCCGCCGACGGAGGTGATGGACCGGCGGCGAGCGGCGCAATGCGCCGCGCCGGGCCGAAGCTACAGCGCTTGGCGCACGCGGGGGCGCTTCGCGGCGCCCGCCTCGTCCAGGCGCCGGACCGGCGTCGTGTACGGCGCGTTGCGCGCGATCTGCGGATCCTCGGCCGCCTCGCGGAGGATCTCTGCGATCGCCGCGACGAAGCCGTCGAGCGTCTCGCGCGTCTCCGTCTCGGTCGGCTCGATGAGCAGCGCCTCGTCGACGACGAGCGGGAAGTACACCGTCGGCGGGTGATAGCCGTGGTCGAGCAGCCGCTTGGCGAGGTCCAGCGTCCGGATCCCGAGCTCCTTCTTCATAGGAGCGCCCGACAGGACGAACTCGTGCAGGCAGCGCTCGCCGAAGGCCAGCGGGAGCAGCTCGCCGACCTCGTCGCGCAGCCGCGCGAGCAGGTAGTTGGCGTTGAGGACCGCGATCTCGGAGACCTCCTTGAGCCCCTCGGCACCGAGCGAGCGGATGTACGCGTACGTGCGCACGAAGACCCCGTAATTCCCCTGGAAACCACGCAGTTTCCCGATCGACTTCGGGCGCTCGTAGTCGAGGTCGAAGCTCGGCGGGCCGCCATTGGAGGGCGCACGCCTCACGACCTGCGGGCGCGGCAAAAACGGCTCGATCGCATCGGTTACCGCGATCGGCCCCGCCCCCGGTCCACCGCCACCGTGCGGCTGCGTGAACGTCTTGTGCAGGTTGAAGTGCAGGATGTCGAAGCCCATGTCGCCGGGCCGCGAGTAGCCCATGATCGCGTTGAGGTTCGCGCCGTCGTAGTACAGAAGCCCGCCGACGCCGTGCACGATCGAGGCGATCTCCTCGATGTTCGGATCGAAGATCCCGAGCGTGCTCGGGTTCGTGAGCATGAGGCAGGCAGTCTGGTCGTCGGCCTTCGCGCGGAGGTCGTCGACGTCGACGCCGCCGTCGGCGTCAAGCGCGACCTTGACGACCTCGTAGCCGGCCATCGTCACCGTCGCCGGGTTCGTCCCGTGCGCGGAGTCCGGCGTGAGCACCTTCGTGCGCCGCTCACCGCGATCGGCGTGGTAGGCGCGCGTCAGCAGCACCCCGGCGAGCTCGCCGTGCGAGCCGGCCGACGGCTGCAGCGAGACGTGTGCCATGCCCGCGATCTCCGCCAGCGACTCCTGCAGCTCGAACATGAGCTCCAGCGCGCCCTGCGCGCGCTTTGGGTCCTGCAGCGGGTGCAGCCGCGAGTGGCCGGGCAGCGCGGCGACGCGCTCGTGCAAGCGCGGGTTGTGCTTCATCGTGCACGAGCCGAGCGGATAGAAGCCCGAGTCGAGGTCGAAGTTGCGCTTGGAGACGGTCACGTAGTGGCGCACGATCTCTGGCTCGGAAGCCTCGGGCAGCCGCGCGGGCTCGGCACGGCGCAGCCGCTGCGGAACGAGGAGGAGCGGATCGACCTCGGGGACGTCGAGCTCCGGCGCGATGAACGCGCGCCGGCCCGGCGCGCCCTTCTCGAAGATCGTCGTGGCGTGCTCAGCCTCGGGCACCGGTGTCTGTGGGCCGCCATCCGGAGCGCTCATACGGCTACCTCCGACGCGGCGAGCGCCCGCTCGGCCGCGACGGCGTTCGCGAGCACGGTCGCGAAGCGGTCGATGTCCTCGCGCGTGCGCTGCTCCGTGATCGCGACGAGCAGCCCGTCGGGATACTCGTCATACGAGCGCCCGAGCGCGTAGCCGGCGTTGACGCCCGCCTCCGCGCAGCGCTCGACGACGCGGTCGACCGGCGCGTCGAGGCGCAGCGCGAACTCGCGCACGACGGGCCAGTCGTGCAGCTTGGACACGCCGTCGATCGCCGACAGGGTCTCGCGCGCGTAGTGGGTGCGCTGGAGCATGAGCTCGCCGAGCTCGACGATGCCCTGCCGGCCGAGCCAGCTCAGGTACACGACCCCGCCCAGCGCGTTGAGCGCCTGCGAGGTGCAGATGTTCGACGTCGCCTTCTCGCGGCGGATGTGCTGCTCGCGCGTCTGCAGCGTCAGCACGAAGCCGCGACGCCCGTCGGCGTCGTTCGTCTCGCCCGCGATCCGGCCGGGCATGTTGCGGATGTGCTTCTCGGTCGCGGCGAAGAAGCCGAACGAGGGGCCCCCGAAGTCGAGGCGGTTGCCGAGCGACTGGCCCTCGCCGACGCAGACGTCCGCGCCCTGGTTGCCGGGCGCCTCGATGACGCCGAGCGTCAGCGGGTCGGCGGCGACGATGACGAGCGCGCCGCAGTCGTGCGCGGCCTCCGCGAGCACGGCGAGCTCCTCGATCGTGCCGAGGAAGTTCGGCTGCTGGAGGATGACGGCGGCGACGTCGTCGCTCAAGGCCTCGCGCAGGGTGTCGAGGTCCGTCAGGCCGTCCGTCAGCGGGATCTCGTCGACGGTCATCTCGTAGCCGACGGCGAGCGTGGCGAGCGTCTCGCGGCTGTCGGGGTGCACGCCGCGGCTGGCGACGAGGCGCGTGCGCCCTCGGTTCGCGGCCTTCGCGAGGTACGCGGCGGCGGCGACGGCGCTGGGTCCCTCGTACAGCGACGCGTTGGAGACCGGCAGGCCGGTGAGCTCGGAGATCGCGGTCTGGTACTCGAACATGACCTGCAGTCCGCCCTGCGAGACCTCCGGCTGATACGGCGTGTAGGGCGTCAGGAACTCCGACCGCGACATGAGCATGTCGACGATTGCCGGGACGTAGTGGTCGTACATCCCGGCGCCGAGGAAGCACAGCTCGTTCTCCGCGGAGACGTTGCGTGCCGCGAGACGACGCAGCTCGGCGTAGACGGCCTGCTCGGGCTCGCCCGGCGGCAGATCGATGTCGCGGTGCAGGCGCAGCGCGGCCGGGATGCCGTCGAAGAGCTGCTCGATCGAGTCGACGCCGATCGCGTCGAGCATGAGCTCGAGATCCTCCGGTGTGACGGCTGTGTAGCCGCTCACGTCAGGCCGCTCACATAGGCGTCGCGGTCGAGCAGGGTGTCGGCTTCGGCGGGATCGGAGAGCTTGACCTTGACCATCCAGCCGTCGCCGTAGGGATCCTCGTTGATCGGCTCGGTGTCGTCGGAGAGCGCCGTGTTGACCTCGACGATCTCACCGCTCAGCGGGGCGACGACGTCCGACACGGCCTTGACGGACTCGACCTCCGTGTAGAAGTCGCCGGCCGTCACAGTCGTGCCGACGGAGGGCGGATCGAAGAAGACGACCTCGCCGAGGGCATCTTGCGCGAACCAGGTGATGCCGAACGTCGCAACGTCCCCGTCGACCTTGGCCCAGTCGTGCTCGGGGTGGTACAGCAGCTCATCCGGGTAGCTGGCCTCAGCCATCGGTCTCCTTGTCGTAGAGCGGCTTGGTCGCGACGACCGCCGCGCGAGTCTTGCCGCGCACGTCGATCTCGAACGTCTCGCCCGTGGCCGATCGCTCGGCGGGCAGGTACGCCATCCCGATGCCGACGCCGAGACATGGCGACAGCGTGCCGCTCGTCACCTCGCCGCCGCCGACGACCGGGTTGCCCTGGCGCGCGATGCCGGGGCCGGTGAGCTTGAACGGCTTGAGCCGCTGCGCGGGACCCGCGGCGCGGGCGGCCGCGACGGCGTCCGAGCCGATAAAGCCCGTGGCCTCCTTGCAGGCCCAGCCGACGCCGGCCTCGATGGGGTCGCGGTCGCGCGACAGGTCGTTGCCGTAGAGGTGAAAGCAGGCCTCGAGGCGCAGGGTGTCGCGCGCGGCGAGCCCGGCGGGCGTCGCCCCGCGGCGCACGGTCTCGTCCCAGATCGCGGGCGCGTCCGCGGGGTCGACGAGCAGCTCGACCCCGTCCTCGCCGGTGTAGCCGGTGCCGCAGATGAGCGCCTCGCGGCCGATGACGATCCCGCGCTGCGCGGTCATGCGAGCGGGCAACGGCGAGTCGGCGATCGCCTGGACGATCTCGCGCGCGATCGGGCCCTGGACTGCGAGCATCGCGTAGCGGTCGATCGCGTCGACGAGCTCGACCTCGAAGCCCTCGGTGTGCGCATGCAGCCAGGCGAAGTCAGCATCGTGGTTGGCCGCATTCGTCACCGTGAGGTAGCGGTCAGGGGCCAGGCGATACGTGAACAGGTCGTCCAGGACGCCGCCGTCCTCGGCGCACAAGAGCGCGTACTGCGCGCCACCGACGGCGATCTTCGTCACGTCGTTGGAGTACATGCGCTGCAGGAACGCTTGCGCGTCGGGACCCGAGATCTCGACCTCTCCCATGTGCGAGACGTCGAAGATCCCCGCCGACCCGCGCACCGCGAGGTGCTCGGCGCGGATGCCTTCGGCGTACTGGACCGGCATCTCCCAGCCCGCGAACGGCACGAGCTTCGCGCCCGCAGCGCGATGCGTCTCATACAGCGAGGTGCGCTTGAGCGTCGACGAAGTCACCGCTCGGAGGCTAGCGAAGCGCTCGCCACGCTCCGGGGCCGCAAGGCTTGAAATTCCGGCACGTCGCTTCGAGGGCGCTACTCGTCGCCCCACAGCCGCGCCCGCAGCCCGGACGCGCGCGCGACGGGCCTGCGAACCGCGGCCCGCACGGCGTCCTCGGTGCCGGCCACGACGAGCCGCGTTCGTGCCCGGGTGATGGCCGTGTACAGCAGCTCGCGCGTGAGGATCGGCGAGCTTCCCGGCGGTAGCACGACCGCGGCGGTGTGAAACTGCGAGCCCTGGGCCTTGTGGATCGTCATCGCGTACACCGTCTCGACCGCTTCGAGGCGGGCCGGGCTGACGAGCCCCTCGTGACGCTCGAACGCGGCTCCGGGCCTCCCGTCCGGCCCGGCCACGACGACGCCTGTGTCGCCGTTGTACAGGCGCAGGCCGTGGTCGTTCTCGGTCACGAGCACAGGCCGCCCGACGTACCACTCTCCCCCGGCGGCGAAGCCCTCGATCGCGCCGGCCAGCCACGCTTGCACATGCGCGCGCCACGTCGCCGCGCCGTGGTCGCCGCGGCGGTGCGCGCAGAGGACGCGAAAGGCGCCGAGCGCGGCGAGCGCGGCGGTGGCGTCGCCGGCCGCGGCGCATTTCCAGGTCGCGCGCCCGGAGGCGACCGCGCCCTCGCGAATGGGCGCGAGCGCGTCGGGCTCGGCGGCAGCGTCGACGTCGAGCCACGTCACTTCGCCGGGGTGCCCGCGCAGCGCCTTCAGCGTGGCCGCTTCGTCGCCGCGGCGCACGGCGTCGGCCAGCGCCGCGATGCCCGGGCCGAAGCGGTGCGAGCGGTCGAGGACGACGATCCCGCCTGCGATGTCCGCCCGTCCGGGTGCCTGTCGCGCGTCGCCAAGCGCAGCGGGGCCGACGATGTCGCCGAGGACCGCCCCGGCCTCGATCGAGGTGAGCTGGCCCGGGTCGCCGACGAGGACGAGCCGGGCGCCGGGGCGCACGGCCTCGACGAGCCGCGCCATGAGCGAGAGCGAGACCATCGAGGTCTCGTCGACGACGACGACATCGTGCGGGAGGCGGTTCGCGCGGTCGTGGCGAAAGCGGCTGTGGCTCCCGGGTCGCCAGCCGAGCAGCCGGTGCAGCGTCAACCCCTCCAGGCCGAGCAGCTGCGCGCGGACGTGCTCGTCGACGTCGAGCGCGCGTGCCTCGGCGTGGACGGCCTCCTCGAGGCGAGCGGCGGCCTTGCCGGTCGGCGCGGCGAGCGCGACGAGCGCCGGCGGGCGGCCCGCGCTCGCCCCCTGCTCGGCGAGCAGGGCGAGGATCCGCGCGACCGTCGTCGTCTTGCCGGTGCCGGGACCGCCGGCGACGACCGTGAGGCGGCGCGTCGCGGCCGTCGCGGCTGCGCGGCGCTGGCGATCGTCGGGGTCGTCGCCGAACAGCCGTCGCAGGCCGTCGGCCAGCGATCCGTCGTCGCCGACCCGCGTGCCGTCGGCGGGCACGCCACCCGAGCCGTCCCCCGGCAGGCCGTCCCCCCGCAGACCCGCCCCCGGCGGGGCGTCCGCCCCCGGCAGGGCGTCCGCCCGCGGCATACCCGCCCCCGGCAGACCCGCCCCCGGCGGGGCGTCCGCCCCCGGCAGACCCGCCCCCGGCAGACCCGCCCCCGGCGGGGCGTCCGCCCGCGGCGAGCCCTGGCTCGCCAGCGCGAGCAGGTCGGTCGCGACCTGGCGCTCCTCGCGCCAGTAGCGATCGAGGTACAGGCGGCTGCCGACCAGCCGCAGCGGCCGGCCGGGGCCATCGTCGTCCTCGCCGCACGCGACGAGCGCGCTGCGAGCGAGCGCGCCCGTCCATGCAGCGGGCTGCGGCCACGGCAGCGCGGACAGGTCGACGGGCTCGTCGAGGTCCACCGTCGCCTGCTCGGCGATATTGGCGAGGTCGACGTAGACGTGCCCGAGCCGCGGCCCGCGGACCGCAAGCGCGATCGCAAGGGCGACGGCCGCGTCGGTCGCATCGCCCGCGATCGCGGCGAGCCGCAGCGCGACGTGGACGTCGGCGGCACCGAGGACGCCCGCCTCGTTGAACGCGCGCAGCGGCTGCGGCGCGCTGCGCACCCGGTGCGCGTCGTGCGGGTCGACCGGGTCGGTCACGCGCGCCCCTCGCGGAACGGCGCGGCGGGTGGCGACAGCGCGGTGCTCATCGCGCAGTGCCCCGGTCGAGCACGTCGCTGAGCGCGGCCACGAGCCCCGCCGGCGGCTTCCACGCGAACACACCGCACGGGCTCGTGCCGACGACGGGCGTGTCCGGCCCGCTCATCCCGCGGAGAAACAGATACAGGACGCCGGCGAGATGCGTGTCGGGTTCATAGCCGCGCAGCCGCCACCGTAAGTACCTGTGCAGTGCCACGGTGTACAGCAGCGCCTGCAACCCGTAGTGATAGCGCTCCATCTCGTCGACGAGCGCGGCCGGCCGGTGATGCCATGCGGTCAGCGACTGACCCGGCGCCGCGAGGTGGTTGGTCTTGTAGTCGACCACCGCGAAGCGCTCCCCGTCGCGCAGGACGAGGTCGATGCTGCCGGTGAGGTAGCCGCGTGCGCCGGAGCGCAGCGCCGGGTCGCCGAGGCGCGCCGCGTAGCCGGCGAGCGGGTCGCCGGCGGGCAGGTACTCGCGCAGCAGCGCGCCGATCGCATCGAGCTGAAGACCCTCGCCGCCGGTCGCGTCGCCCCCGGCGAGTGGCAGCTCGAAGCCGAGCTCGTCGAGCCGGTCGGCGCGTGTGACGTCGCACAGCCGCCGCCCGCCGAGCAGCGGGCCGAGGGGCGTGCGCAGCGCCGCGGCGAGGCCGGCGGCGACGAGCGCAGGATCACCGACCTCCGCGGGCCGGCGCGCGGCGACGATGCGCCCGAACAGCTCGGCGTCGAGGTCGGGCGCGGCGAAGTCGGCAACTTGCAGCAGGCGGTGGACGAACGTCCCGACGTGCACGCCCGCCGGCATGCCCGCAAGCGGCGACGGGACGGCGAGCAGCGCCGCATCGAGGTCGGTACCGCCGTCGAGCACCGCCGGGGCGGGGCGGCCGGAGCCGGCTCCCGCGGGCAGCGGCGCGGCCGGCGCGTGCTCGTCGCCGACCACCGCCTCCTCCGGCTCGCTCGTCACGAGCGGTTCGTGTGCGGCCGCGGTGATGTCCGAGTACGACGTGCGCCGCCACTGCCAGTCGATCCCGCGATCGAACGTCGCGACGGCGAGCTGCGCAGGCGCCGCCGGCGAGCTGCGCAGGCGGCGCACCGGGCCGGGCGCGGCGCGCTCGACGCTCACGCACCCCGGCGCCTTCGCCGCGAGCTGCTCGAGCCGAGCTTGCGCGTCGTCGTCGGACGGCGTGAAGCGGCCGAGCGCCGGCACGTCCTCGTCCTCGCGGCGCCCGAAGAGCAGGCGCGACAGCGCGGAGTGGCGGCTGTCGAACGAGCCCGCCCACCACACCACGGCCTGGTGGCGCGCGCGCGTGAGCGCGACATACGCGAGCCGCAGGTCCTCCCCGCGCTGCTCGGCGTGGTGCTGGCGGAGGTGTCGTGACCAGTCCGGGCCGTCGAGCCCGACGTCGATCGTCCGAGCGTCGCCGAGCACCGGCTCGTGGAAGAAGATCGGCTCGGGGTCGCGGGCCAGCGGCACGTCCTCCCACAGGTACGGGAGGTAGACGATCGGGAACTCAAGGCCCTTGCTGCGATGGATCGTGAGGATCTGCACGGCCGCCGCGTCGGACTCCAGGCGGCGGCTGCGCTCCTCGTCGGCGGTGTCGCGCTCGGCCTCGGCGATCCGCCGGCGCAGCCAGGACGTCAGCGCGGCCGCCCCGAGGTGCTCGCTGGACGCTGCCGCGTGCAGAAGCTGCGCGACGTGGCGCAGGTCGGTCATCCGGCGCTCGCCATCGGCGCGCGCGAGCACCCGCCCTGGCAGCTGCTCGGTCAGCGTGATCCGCTCGGTCAGCGACGCGACGCCGCGATCGCGCAGGACCCGCGCCCACTCGTGCAGGCGGCGGTGGACGTCCTCCCAGTCGCCGTCGGATGCGAGGGCGACGCGTGCCGCCGACCATCCGAGAAAGCACGTCAGCGCGGCCGAGCGGGCGCGCGGCGTCGATGCCGGGCGCTCGATCGCGTCGAGCAGCCGCAGCCACTCGCCGGCGGCGGGCGTGCCGAAGACGCTGCCCGCGCCGCTGACCACAGCCGGGATCCCGACCGCATCGAGCGCGTCGCGAACCTGCGCGGCGTTGCGATGCGTGCGGACGAGCACCGCGACGTGCCCGGGCGCGACGCGCTCGGGCGCAAGCTCCCGGCCGCGCTTGTCGCGACCCTCGATCGTGGCGCCGGATTCGAGCAGCGCGACGAGGTCCGAGGCCAGGTCGGCCGCGATCTGCTCGCGCGCGTGCTGCTTGCGCGCGTAGCCGCCGGGGGTGCGCCCGACCGCCGGGTCGTCGCGACGCGCGACTCGCATGCGCAGCGGCGCGGTCACCGGCGCGCCCGATAGACGGGTCGCTTGGTTGGCGTCCGCGGCGCGCACGGCCCGGTAGACGATCCCCTCATGCCCGAGCCGGGCGCCCGCGAAGAGCGCGTCGTAGGCATCGACGAGCCCTTGGTCCGAGCGCCAGTTGACGACGAGCGTCGCGTGTGACTGCGCGCTCGCGGCAGCCTCGACGTAGGCGTAGACGTCGGCGCCACGGAACGCGTAGATCGCCTGCTTGGGATCGCCGATCAGGACGAGCGTGCCGGCGCCGAACGCGCGCCGCATGATGTCCCACTGGACCGGATCGGTGTCCTGGAACTCGTCGACGAGCACGACCTCGAAGCGCCGGCGCAGGCGTTTCGCCACGGCCGCGCCCCCCGGCCCCTCAAGCGCGCCGTGCAGGCGGGTCAGGAGGTCGTCGTACGTCATGACCCCGAGCGCGCGCTTGCGAGCCTCGAGCTCTGCTCGGACCGCGTGTGCGAGGCGCACGCGCATCGCGGCGATGCTGTCGTCGGGCGCCGCCTCCGGCTCGATGCGCGCCGCGGGGTTGTTGACCGCCATGAGCGCGATGCGCATCGCCTGCGCGCGCGTGAAGTCCGGTGTGTCGCGAGCGTAGAAGCGGCGGACGTAGAGGTCGTCGACGACCTCCTCGAGCAGGTCCGAGAGATCCTCCACGAAGACCGTGTCGGCGGGGATGTCGCCGGCGATGCCCAGGCCGGCGAGGACCTCCTGGCAGAAGCCGTGGGTCGTCGCGATCGTCGCCGCGTCGAAGTCCGCGAGCGCGCGGGCGAGGTTGTCGCGCCGTTCGCGCACCGCGTGCGGATCGCCTTGCGCCAGCAGCGCGACGATCTCGTCGGCGCGCACGCCGACGTCGCCCGCCAGCGCGCCTGTCAGCCCGCGCTCGACGGCCACGAGGCGCTCGCGGACGCGGTCGCGCAGCTCGCCGGTCGCCATCCGCGTGAACGTCACGAGCAGCATGCGCTGAAGCGGCGTGCCTTGGGCGACGTAGCGCGCCGTGAGCGCGGCGATCGTGTAGGTCTTGCCGGTCCCGGCGCTCGCCTCGAGCACGGTCACCCCGCTCGGCAGCGGGCCGCAGACGTCAAACGGCGCCGCGCTCGTCGACCCGGTCGCGCGCGCGCTCGACCGCTCGTTCGTCATCGGTCGATCACCTGCTCGTGCTCGAGCAAGCCCGACCACAGCCTCCGCGCGCACCGCCCGAAGCGCGTCGCCTCGGCCTCGTAGGAGCCTTCGCCGGCTTCGTCCTCGGCCCCGGGCGCGCCGATCAGCGCATCGAAGGCGATCTGTGCGCCGTGGACGAGCATGTGCTCGGGCTGAGCGTCCTCGCCGTCGAACCGAAAGCGCGACTCCCACTGCTTGCGAGCGGCCTCGACCGGGTCCGTGCGGCGACCCGCGGCGGCCTTGGCGTACGCGGCGGAGGCGAGCGTCGCGATCGGCAGCGCCTCGCGCAGCCCGCGGTCGCGCAGCTCGACGATCGCCGCGAGCTGCTCGGCGGCGACGGCGCCGTCCAGCGGCGCGATCCGCGCGATCGTGACGCTCGCGTGCTCGGGCGCATCGCGCTGCGCGCGGCCGATCGTGAGCGCTTCGAACGGGCGCCCCGGCTCGGACGCGGTGAGCGCCAGCAGCCGCACCCACGCCGCGAGGCGAGCGCCGGGGTTCACGCGCGAGTACGCCACGCGCCGCACAAGCTCGCCCCCGACGCCGGCCACCGTGCCGCTGAGCCGGCGCCCGTCACCGAGGTCGCGCTTGACGTCGACCGAGGTCGGCTCGAAGCCGCCGGGAGACTGCAGGCCGACCTCGGCGGCTACGTGCTCGATGACCGGCCGGATGCGCTCGAGGACGGGCAACGCGAGCCGGCCCGGCGGCAGCGTCCCGCGGGCGACCTCGATCTCGACGGCTTCGGCCATCGGCGTGCCGGCGAGCAGCGCGTCGAGCAGCCGCTGGCCGACGGCCCACTGCTCGAGCGGGTCAAGCTCGACGGGCAGGACGTCCTTGAGCTCGTCGGAGAAGTCGCCGACGCCGACGCCGAGCCGCTGGCGCAGGAACGCGCGCGCCGGATGCGAGACGAAGCGGACGAGGTCGTCGAGCTCGACGATCCGCTCGTGCAGCGGCGGCAGCCTGCGCGCGAGGAACGGCGGCGGCGGCGAGCGGTCGCCGGTCAGGGCGCGCGCGCCCGCGAGCGTGACCCGGTCAAAGCTCCATGGCCGCCCGCCGGCACGCCGGGCCGGCGCGAAGTCGCGCGGGTCGAACGGCTGCAGCGGGTGGCGCACGAGGACGCGCTCGCGCGCGGGCCGCCCGTCCGCGCTGGCGACCGTCGCGTCGACGGCGTCGAGCAGCTCGCCGACCGGCACTGCGGGCGGGCGCTCGATGTTCGTGCGCTCGTCGTTGCCCGTGTACGTGACGATGAGCCGGTCCGTCGCGGCGAGCAGCGCGTCGAGCAGCAGCTGGCGATCCTCGGCGCGCGGGTCGCGGTCGCCGACGTGCGGGTCGTCGAGGATGAGATCGTCGCCGTCGCGGGCGGTGCGGCGCGGGAACGCCCCGTCGTCGAGGCCGAGCAGGCAGACGACGCGGTGCGGCACCGAGCGCATCGGCATGAGCGTGCAGACCGTCAGGTGGCCGGTGCGGAAGTTCGCGCGCGTCGGGCGTCCGGCGAGGCGCTCGGCGAGCAGCGCGCGGACCTCCGGCGGCTCGAGGATCGTCGCGTTGGTCTCCCCGCTTGCGGTCGCGCCGGCGAGGACGTCGTCGAGCAGGCGCTGCAGCTCGGCGCGCTGCCATCCGTCGGCCGGCGTCGTCGCGGTCAGCGCGTCGGCCGCCGCGGCGATGCTCTGTAGCCAGCCGCCGATCGGCTGGGGCGTGCTGAGCGCGTCGAGCGCGTCGGCGAGCCGGTCGACGAGCTCGGCAAGGCGCCCCGCGAGATCGATCGCTGCGCTGTCGACGTCGTCGAGGGCGAGCACGCTGCCGAGCAGGGTCTCGCTCGTCGTGACGCCGAGCAGGATGCGATCCAGGCCGCTGCGCCATGTGCCAGCTTCGAGCTTGTCGAGCGCAAACGGCCGGCGATGGGCGGCATCGAGGCCCCAGCGGATGCCCGACTCGCCGACCCAGTCCTCGATGCGCGCGAGGTCGTCGTCGTCGAGCTCAAAGCGGCGACGGACGGGCGCGCGGTCGGCGAGGTCGAGCACCTCGGACGCGACGACCCGTCCTCCCGCAAGCTCGAGCAGCGCGCTGACGACGCCGAGGACCGGGTTGGTCTGGCGCAGCGAGCGGTCGGCGAGGCGGACCCGGAGGTCGGGCGGCCGGTCTTCGCCTGGCGGTGCGTCGTCGTCCGCCCCGGCGACCTGGCCGGCCCCGAACGTCGCCTGGATGAGCGGTGCGAACGTCTCGATGTCCGGGCACATGACGATGACGTCGCGCGGCTCCAGCGACGGGTCCTCTCCGAGCGCGTGGAGAATCGCGCCGCGCAGGACCTCGACCTGGCGGCTGCGTCCGTGGCAGGCGTGAACCTGGATGGAGCGGTCGTCCGGCGCAAGCGCCGCGACCTCGTGCCCCGGCGGGGGCGGGCGATCGGCGCGCACGTCGGCCTGGATGCGCTCGAGCAGGGTCCGGTTGCCATACGCGACCGGGTGGTGGTGATCCCTGCGCGGCGCGGTCGCGCCGCGCAGGACGAGCTGCAGCTCGCGGGCGTCCTGGCCCCACGATGCGAGCAGCCGGTTGGCCGCGATGTGTGCCGTGGGGTCGGTCGAGCGCCGGACGATCGGCGTGTCCGCGGCGGCGGCCGCGACGGCCGCCCACAGCACCGGCGACGGGTGCAGGGCGAACAGGTGGACGTCGCGCCCGGAGGCGAGCGCGGACAGGACTTCGAGCGTCGCCGCGGGCAGGCGGGTGAGGCCGAAGAGCGACAGGCGAGCGGGCAGGTCGACGAGGCCGGGGTCCGCGCGCAGCCGGCGGCAGGCCCCGTCGAGGCGGCTCGCGGGGTCCGGCACCTCGACCCGCTCGCGCAACCGTCGCCACAGCTCGGGCTGCCAGCGCGCGTCGGCGGGAACGCCTGCGGGCTCCCCGGCCGCCCAGGCGACGAGCATCGCGGGACGGTGCCGGGCGTAGCGGTCGAAGAGCTCGGCGACGTGCCGGACGCTGCTCAGCCGCCGCGCTCGGCGCGCTTCGTCGGGGGCGCCGGCACCGGCGCCGAGGTGCGCGGCGAGCACGCGCAGCCAGGGCTCCTCGATCGCCCCCTCGATGACCTCGAGCAGCGGCCAGACGATCCGCTCCGCGAGCCACGGGTCCGCGTCCGGGTCGATGCCCGAGGCCGCCGCGACCGCTTCGGCGACCAGCGTGCGCGGCGACGCGAACACGACGTTCGCGCACACGCCGTCGCCTCGGCCCGGCGCGGTGCCGAGGCGCGTCGAGAGCCGCTGCGTGAGCCAGCGCTCCATCCCGCGCGTCGGCACGGCGACGACCTCCGGCGCGAACGGATCGTCCGGCGGCGTGGCCAGCAGCGACCCGAGCGCGTCGATCAGCCCGTCCGCCCGTTCAGCTCGATGGATGTGCAGCACGGCGGCGCGTCACGTTACGCGCTGGCGCCGCGGACTACGCAACGCCGACTACGCAATAAAGCGGGTGGGCGCGCGCGGCACCTTGAACTCGGACAGTAGAAGTCCAAGCCGCGCCTGGATCGAGTCGAGTAATCCGTCGGCCGTGCTACCGGGCGCCATCGCTGCTCCGGGCGCGACATCCAGAGCGTAGTGCGAGAGTGCGGCTGCGGTGGTCCCGATGACCTTGCGCAGTCGCAGCCGATTCGGGCTGACCTCGGCGGACACCTCGAGATCGAAGACGTAGATCCATGCGATCGGTGCCGCGCCGTCGTCCGCCAGCGCCAGCCTGAACGTCCCGTCGCCCATCGCGATGAGCTCCGGCTTGCCGAGATGACGCTGCCAGCTGTCCCACACAGCCTCGGGAATGGCGAAGACGCAGCCCGCCGATCGCCGGTGGGAGCCGAGCTGAAACTTGAACATCATCTGGTAGAAGGTCCGCTTGAACACGTTGGCGATGTTCGGGCCCTCCATCGCCTCGGCAAGCCACTCGGGGTGATCTGCGACGGCCCGTCCGAAGTCGTCGCGGTGCAGATGCTGTGCCGCATCGAGATTCGCAACGGCCCGCGCGTACGTCCCATGGAAATCCATCGTCTGGATCTCGAGAACGCCGTACCGACCGAGCGTCAGAGCACCATTTGCCTCGGGTAGCACCTCGACAAGCGTCGCGTCGAACGAGAACTCGGGCGATCGTTCGGTCGCCTTCAGGCTGATCTCCCCGCCGAGCTTGTTCTGGAAGTACACCAGGCAGGGCGTGCCGGCGTGGACCTCCGCCCGGAACACGACAGCCTCGTCGGCGTTCGCGAGGACCGGCGCGGCCACCACATTCATGTCGACGGGCCTGTGGCCGAACATGCGAGCAGCGGCATCGTGCAGCAGATCGATGTCGAGCGCTCGGAAGGGACACACCAGCCAGTCCTGGCGAGATCCGTTGCTCGTGCTCGAGACTGTGCATACGCCCCTGGAAGCCGGACGCTTGACGCAGGTCTGCGCCGCGCCGGTGACCTCCGTCAGAAAGGGACACGCCTGAGTCCGTTGATCGGCCTCGCTCTCCTCGGTCGCCGCGACCGCCGGGAACACCCTGTGCCCGAACCATTCCGCGATGTGGTTGCCAGGTGAACCGGCCACTACGTCGTCGCCGCATGGCGGGCCGCTTCCAGCGCATTCGCGCTAGCCGCTGCCGCGAAAGGCGGATGGATCTCGAAACCGAGGGCGCTGCGACCATGCTCGGCCGCAACCACAAGTGCCCGACCTGTTCCGCAGAACGGGTCGAGCACCGTGCCGCCGGCAGGGGACGAGCTGAGGATGCGCGGGCGGATGATGTCCTTTGGGAACGTCGCAGAATGCTTGTCCTGACCCGCCCGCGCCGTGGCGGTCACAACGTCGTGAGCGCCGTCCTCGACCTCGGACAGGTCGTAGTGGTAACGGGCGCGGCCCTCGGTCGGCCGCTTCACGAAATGGAAGAAGTGCTCATGCGTCAGCCGGAGACGGTCCTTCTCGGGGCGAGGCGGGAGATTCGGCTTGTGCCAGATCAGATCGTTGCGAAGGATCCAACGCCGATCCTGCATCGCAATCGCGACACGCGCCGGGATCATCAGCAGCTGCTTCTCCTGCCGATAGCCCCCCATCGGAGTTCGGCGCCGGCTGCGAGGACTGCCGCCGAGACCTTGACGTCCGTCGTGACGGATGCTCGACCAGCGGGCGAAGTACGTGTCGCCGATGTTCAACCACAGGCTGCCCCTCTGCCTCAGCGCGGGCGCCAAGCGCTGGAGAATCTCGACGATGTGCGCGACGTACCACTCAGGCAGAGGTTCCATGCCCAGGATGCCACCGTGGTCGCGGTACCACGAGTAGGGCGGCGGCGTGGCCGCGTCCTCCCCCTCGGAGAGCCACTCTTGGAGCACCGTCTTGTTGTGCTCCTGACTGTAGGTACGCAATCCCCAATACGGAGGGGACGTGATCACGAGGTCGACCGATTGCGGTGCCAGCTTCAGGGCGAGATCGAACGCATCGCCGGTTTGGACCTCGGGCGGACGGGCCGCGGCACCGACCAGCGCGAGATTCGCGGCGCCAGCCGCAGTCGGCGCCAACTCGGACGGTCGGGAGATCGCGGCGGCATCGCTCATGACCGTTACGACACTAACGGCCGGTCCGGTCGGCGTGACGTGTCCGCGCCAGATGCCAAAGCCTCAACTACTGAATGACCCTTCGGATCGGCAGTCTCTACCTCAAGTAGAGGGTTATCTCAGGAACGGCGGGATCTCGATCTCGTCGTCGCCGATCTCAAGCGAGGAGCGCTGGCGATCGTCGATGCGCGGGCTGCGATCGCGCGGCGGCCGCGGCATGTCGCGCGGGTCCTGGCGGCCGCGGACGAAGCCGCCGCCGACGTTGGACGTGCTCTGACCGCGCCGGCCGTGGTCGAAGCCGGTCGCGATGACGGTGACGCGGACCTCGTCGCCCTGCGACTCGTCGATGACCGCGCCGAAGATGATGTTCGCGTTCGGAGCCGCGGCCTCCTTGACGATCTCGGCCGCCTCGTTGACCTCGAACAGGCCGAGCTCGCGACCGCCGGTCATGTTCAGCAGGATGCCGGTGGCGCCCTCGACGGACTCCTCGAGCAGCGGGCTTGAGATCGCGATCCGCGCCGCCTCGGCCGCGCGGTTCTCGCCGTTGGACGTGCCGATGCCCATGAGGGCCGAGCCGGCGTCCTGCATGATCGTGCGGACGTCGGCGAAGTCGAGGTTGATGAGCCCGGGGATCGTGATGAGGTCCGTGATGCCCTGGACGCCCTGGCGCAGGACGTTGTCCGCCTCGCGGAACGCGTCGAGCATCGTCGTGCGGCGCTCGACGACCGACAGGAGCTTCTCGTTCGGGATGACGATGAGCGTGTCCACGACCTCGCGGAGGCGGGCGATGCCCTCCTCCGCCTGGCGCGTGCGCTGCGTGCCTTCGAACTCGAACGGCTTCGTCACGACGCCGACCGTCAGCGCGCCGATCTCGTTCTTCGCGATCTCGGCGATGACCGGCGCGGCGCCGGTGCCGGTGCCGCCGCCCTCGCCGGCGGTCACGAAGACCATGTCGGCGCCCTTGAGCGCCTCCTTGATGTCGTCGCGCGACTCCGCGGCCGCGCCGAACCCGATCTCCGGGTTGGCTCCGGCGCCGAGGCCCTTCGTCAGGTCGTGGCCGATGTTGAGCTTGATGTCGGCATCGGTCATCTGGAGCGCCTGGGCGTCCGTGTTCGCCGAGATGAACTCCACGCCACGCAGACCCGCGTCGACCATGCGGTTGACGGCATTCGTACCGCCGCCGCCGACACCGACGACCTTGATCACCGCGAGATAGCTGCTGCTGGATTCCATGAGAGAGGCGTCCGACCCTTGAGTTAGCGTTGAGAGATTTCGGCTCCCCGGACCGTCCCGACGGAAACCACAGTAAGCACGGGCTAGAACGGATGTCAACGCGAAGTCTACTCCCGCAACTTCCCTTGCAGAAGCCGCGACTCTCGACTTGTGCAGGAGAAATGCGTTTTCGCTGCCGTCAACCTAGAGTTGAGGCTGAGAGATCGACCGGTCGCGCGAGGAAGCCTCCAGCCACCGGCCGCTCTGGAATCCGGACATCCACGTACGTCGCGCCGCGAGCCGTCTCGTCGGCGAGCACGCTCGCGACGGCCAGCCACTTCGCCCGCGGACGCTCGGCCCCACCGAAGTAGAGCTTCGGCCCGTCGTCCACCGTGGCCGCCAGCCCACGCGGTCCGCGATAGACGCGCTGTACCCGTGCGCGCAGCGGCGTCGGCGAGGCGGCCATCAGGCGGATCGCTCCGAGGGCGGACGCATCGCGCACGCGGTCGCCGCCCGACGATGTCTTGAGCACGACGATCGGCAGGCCCTTCGTCGGCGTACCGCGCAGGAGCATCCCGTCGCTCGAGACGGCGGTAGCGGAGCCCCCGCGCGTCTGGACCGCCGCGACCGGCTCATACGCGTTGACAGCGATCCGCAGGCGGTGTGGGAAGTCGGCGCTCACCCGCACGTTCCGCACGACCGGATAGGTCGACACGGCTTCGAGCAGCCGGCCGTCGTCGACCGCAAGCGTCGTCATGTCGAGGGCGGCCGCGGTCAGCGCCGCGCGGATCGCGTGGGCCTGGCGACCATCGATCCCGGTGATCGTCACCTGCTTCACGCGCACGAGGGAGCTCGTCCGCAGCCAGAAGCCGAACGACCCCACCACGACGAGGACCGCGGCGACCCCGGCGACGACGCGCGCACGTCGACTGGCAAGCGAAGGCATCGCCTCAGGTCTTCGGCGCCCGTGGTGCGGCCCCTCCCCGACCTGGCCGATCGCCCGTCGCTCGACGGCCCGGTCAGGGGTGGATCCGTCTGGTCTCGCCATACGCGATCAGATGGATCCGCCCCCCTCCCCGCAGCGGTCGCGCCATGGCGTCGGCCGGTGGCCGGGAGGCCGAATAGCCTGCGTGCCGATGCCCGGCCCTCCGCCTCTGAGCGAGCTCACGACCCTGCGCCTCGGGGGACCTCCGCGACGGCTCGTCGAGGCCGCGACCGAGGACGAGCTCGTTGCGCTCGTCGGTGAGGCCGACGGAGCGGGCGAGCCAGTGCTCATCCTCGCCGGCGGCAGCAACGTCGTCGTCGCGGACGAGGGCTTCGCCGGGACGGTCGTGCGCGTCGTGACGCGGGGAGTCGAGCACCCCAAGCGCACGGACGGCCGGGTCTGGCTCGACGTGGCCGCCGGTGAGGAGTGGGATGCGTTCGTGACGTTCTGCGTCGAGAACGGGCTGACCGGGATCGAGGCCCTGTCGGGGATCCCCGGCTCGGTCGGCGCGACCCCGATCCAGAACGTCGGCGCCTACGGCCAGGAGGTCGCCGACGTCATCGTCGGGGTGCGAGCGCTCGACCGGACGACCGGCGAGATCCACACGCTGGACGTCGAGGAGTGTCTCTTCGACTACCGCACGAGCGTCTTCAAGCGCGACCCCGACCGCTGGCTCGTCCTGCGCGTGAGCTTCGCGTTCGAGCCGGACGACGAGTCCGAGCCGATCCGCTACGCCGAGCTCGCGCGCAAGCTCGGGGTCGACGAAGGCGCCCGCGCTCCCCTTCACGATGTCCGCGCGGCCGTCCTCGCGCTGCGCCGCGCCAAGGGGATGGTCCTCGACCCCGCCGACCCCGACACGGTCAGCGCCGGCTCGTTCTTCACGAACCCGATCCTGCGGGAGAACGAGTTCGCCAAGCTCGTCGAGCGTGCGACAACCCGCCTCGGCCCCGACGCCGTCCCACCGTGTTGGCCGACCTCTCACCACCGCTACGTCAAGACCTCCGCGGCGTGGCTCATCGAACGCGCCGACCTCCGGCGCGGCCACGGCGACCCGCGCGGCATCGCGATCTCCACGAAGCACACACTCGCCCTCACGAACCGCGGCGCGGGCACGACGACCCGGCTCGTCGCCCTAGCCCGGGAGATCGCGGACACCGTCGACGTCGCGTTCGGCGTGCGGCTCGTCCCCGAGCCCGTGTTCGTCGGGCACAGCTGGACCTAGGGAGTGTCAAGGAACAGAGATGCGGTAGACGGTGGTCCCAACACCGCAGTTGCTTCCGGCGCGGACCCCTACTGGCCGAGCTCAGCGCGCGTGGGCCACGAGCCGGCGGCCGAGCGCGTCGACGTCGCCCGCGCCGAGGACGAGGCAGACGTCGCCGGCGCGCAGCGTCGCGCGCAGCAGCTGCTCGGCGGCGTCGAAGTCCTTCGCCCAGCCGATCGGCTTGCCGCCGGCGGCGTCGGCGGCTGTCTCCGCGAGGAGCAGGCCGCCGACGCCGGGGAAGTCCTCCGGGCGCTCGCGCGCCCGGTAGACCTCCAGCACGATCGCCACGTCCGCCAGTGCCAGGGCGGCGCCGAACTCGCGGGCCAGGAGCTGGGTGCGCGAGAACAGGTGCGGCTGGAACACGGCCACGACGCGGCGGCGGCCGAGTGTGCGGGCCGCGTGGATCGCGGCCCGGACCTCCGTCGGGTGGTGCGCGTAGTCGTCGATCACCAACGCGCCCGACGCGGTCTCGCCGAGCGTCTCGAAGCGCCGGCCCGCGCCCGTGAAGTCGGCGAGCGTGCCGGCGAGCCGCTCGGGCTCGGCCCCGGCGACGACGCAGGCAGTCAGCGCAGCGGCGGCGTTCGCCACGTTGTGGGCTCCCGGCACGGATAGGCAGACCTCCACGCCGGCCCACGCGAAGCGCGACCCACCCGGATGCAGCTCGATCTCCGACGCGCCGAAGAACGCGGCGTCCACGATCCCGGCGCGGTCCAGGAAGGCCTCCGCTTCGGATGTGTCGGCGACGACGACGCGCAGGCCGTTGCGCAGGAACGTTGCGAACGCCCGCTCGAGCTCGACGTGCGACGCGTACGTCGTGTGGTGATCGAGCTCGATGTTCGTCACGAGCGCGATCTCGGGCGCGAGCTGCAGGAACGAGCGGTCTGACTCGTCGGCCTCGACGACGAGCCATTCGCCCGCCCCCCAGCCGGCGTTCGTCCCCGTCGTGCGCAGCTCTCCGCCGATGACGTACGACGGGTCCCAGCCGGCGCGCATCAGCGCGTGTGCCGCCATCGACGCCGTCGTCGTCTTGCCGTGCGTCCCCGCGATCGCGATCGTCCGCCGCAGCCGCGACAGCTCGCCGAGCAGCTCGCCGCGGTGAATCTCGCGCAGCCGCCGCTCCCGGCCCACGGCGCGCTCGGGATTGGACGCGGAGATCGCCGTCGAGACGACGAGCTCGACGTCGTCCCCCGCCGGGACGTTCGCCGCGTCGTGGCCGATCCGCGCAGCGATGCCCGCCGCACGCACGGAAACCAGGTACGGCGAGTCCGCGCGATCGGACCCTGTGACCGCGGCGCCGAGCTCAGAGGCGATGAGCGCCAAGCCGCTCATGCCCGCGCCGCCGAGCCCGACGAAGTGCAGCTTGCGGCCGCTCCACGGCGCAACCGCGTGCCCGACGGTCATCGGCGCCGCGCCCGCGCGGCGACCCGCGCCGCCCGCGCCGAGGTGCCGCCTTGCGCGAGCGGCGTCATCGCGACCCGCTCGCCGCCGCGAGCACCTCGTCGGCGACAGCCTGCGCGGCATCCGGCCGCGCGAGCGACGCCGAGGCAGCCGCCATCGCGGCCAGCCGCGCCGGGTCGGCGAGCAGCGCCGTGACCTCGCGACCCAGCCGCGCCGCGGTCAACTCGCCGTCCGCCACCACGACAGCGGCGCCCGCGTCGGACATCCAGCGCGCATTGGACGTCTGGTGGTCGGCGCTCGCGTGCGGGTAGGGGACGAGCACCGCCGGCTTGCCCGCCGCCGCGATCTCGAAGACCGAGCCGCCCGCTCGCGCGACGCAGAGATCACACGCGGCAAGCGCGTCGCCGAAGTCGTCGATGTAGGGCCGCAGGTCATAGCCCGGCGCGTCGACACGCGGTGCCAGCGCGTCGTAGTCGCGCGTGCCCGCGGCGTGCAGCACGCGAAACGGTGCCGCGCGGAACGCCTCGACGGCCGCGTCGTTGATCGTCCGCGCACCCAGCGACCCCCCGAACACGAGCACGCACGTCTCGCCATCCTGTAGGCCGAAGCGAGCGCGCGCGGCGGCGCGGTCGCGAACAGCCGGCGCGACCGGGCGTCCCGTGACGAGGTAGCGGTCTCCGCGACGGCCCTCGATCGCAAACGCCAGGCAGACACGGCGCGCGCGCCCCGCGAGCAGCCGGTTGGTGATCCCGAGGTGGCTGTCGGCCTCGGTCAGGACGAGCGGGACCCGCCGCAAGACAGCCGCAAGGCCGACGGGGCCGGCCACATAGCCGCCGCCGCCGAGGACCGCGTCGGGCCGCAGCTCGGCGAGCGTCCGGCGCGCCTGCACGACCGCGACCGCCGCGAGCCCACACGCGCGCGCCGCCTTCAGCGGGTTCGTGCGGCTCAATCCCGTCACGCGGATCGGCCGCAGCTCGAAGCCCGCGGCGGGGACCAGCGACGCCTCGGCTCGCTGGCCGCCGACGAAGACGACGTCAGCGCCCGCGGCCTTCAGCCGCTCGGCGACCGCCAGCGCGGGCACCACGTGACCCGCTGTCCCCCCCGCTGCGATGAGCACCAAAAGCACCGCGGGATCCTCGCGCATCCGCCCGCTCGCCGGGCGGCCGGGGGGCAAGCGCCAGGTGGCTCGTGTTGCGCGCGGCGATGTTGAGCAGCAGCCCCATCGTCGCGAGCAGGACCACGAGGCTCGTGCCGCCCGAGGAGATGAACGGCAGCGGCACGCCTGTCACCGGCGCGATCCCGAGCACCGCGCAGACGTTCAGCAGCGCCTGGCACAGGATCATCCCGGTGAGGCCGGCCGCGAGCAGCTGCTGGTAGCGCGTCGCGGCCGTCCGCGCGGTGCGCAGGCCCGCGTAGCCGATCATCCCGTAGAGCACGAGCAGGCCGCAGATGCCCGCCACGCCAAGCTCCTCTCCGATGACCGCGAGGATGAAGTCCGTGTGCGCCTCGGGCAGGTAGAAGACCTTCTGGATCGACTCGCCGAGGCCGACGCCGAACAGCCCTCCCGAACCGAGCGCGATCTGCGCTTGGACGGCTTGAAGCCCGCCGTCGCTCGCGTGCGCCCACGGGTTGATGAACGCGGTGAGCCGCTGCATCCGCTCGGGGTCGATGGCGGCGAACAGCGCCACCGCCACCGCCGTCGCCGCGCCGAGCTTGGCCAGCAGGTGCAGCGGCGTGCCGGCGACGAGCAGCAGGGAGCCGAGCGTGAACACGATCACGAGCGCGGTGCCGAGATCGGGCTGGGTCGCGATGAGGACGACCGCCGCCCCGACGACGATGAGCAGCGGGCTGATGACGCCGCGCATCGTCCGCAGTCGCGACGGGTTCGTCGCCAGCACGCCGGCGGCATGCAAGACGAGCGCGAGCTTCATGAGCTCGGAGGGCTGAAACTGCAGCGGCCCTGCGCCGAGCCAGCGCGTCGCCCCGCCGATCTCCACGCCGATGCCGGGCACCTTCACGGCGATCAGCAGCGCGAAGGAGACCGCCAGCAGCCCCGGCGTCAGGCGCGGCAGCAGCTCGAGCCCGCCGCGCGCGAGGATCTGGAGGACGACGAGCCCGATCGCGCCGTACACGACGTACTTGACGAGGTACATCGTCCCGTCGCCCTGTCCCTCGAGCAGCGTGCGCGCCGACGACGAGCTGTAGACCATGACCGCGCCCGCCGCCAGCAGGCAGAGCGTCGCCGTCAAGAGGACGTTGTACTCGACCGGCTTGGGGTGGCGCCTGGACTTCGGCGGGGTCTGAGTACGAGCCTCGGCGGCGACAGCCATCGCCTTCGCCGTTCGACGCCGGCCGCCCGATCCCTCGCGGCGCGGCGCCCTGGACGCCAGCCTGGACGGTCGGGCAGAACGGACGCGGAGGGTGGCGGCGGATCGCAAACGCAGCCGCGGAGCGCGTTCCGCCCGTGCCCGCGAGCGGCGCAGCGGCGCGCCGGCTACGCGACGAGCGCCTTGAACGCCAGCCCGCGCGCTTCGTAGTCGGCGAACTGGTCGAAGCTCGCGCACGCCGGCGACAGCAGCACGACGTCACCGGGCAGCGCCGCCGCGCGCGCTCGCCCGACCGCGGTCTCAAGCGTCCCGCAGCGCTCGCCGCCGACCTCGTGCTCGAGCTGCGCCGCGGCCTCCCCGATGAGGTACACGCGGTGCGCGCGACCGCGCAGCGCGCTGAAGTCCTGGCCCTTCCCGACGCCGCCGAGGATGAGGTGCACCTGCGCGCGGAAGCTCGCCAGCGCGACGAGCGTCGACGCGACGTTCGTCGCCTTCGAGTCGTTGACGTACATCACGCCGCCGACCGTCGCGACCTCCTCGAGGCGGTGCTCGACGCCCGCGAAGCTCCGCAGGCCCGCCCGGACGGCGTCCGGCGCGATGCCGCGGGCGAGCGCGATCGCGGCGGCGGCCGCCGCATTGGCGCGGTTGTGCGCCCCGCGCAGGCGGATCTCGTCGTACGCGACGAGCGGCTGCTCGTCCCACCACAGCCACCCCGCGCGGTCGTCGAGCTCGCCGCCGGGGCCGAACGGCACGCGCCGCGCGCAGCCGCCGAGGTCGTCGACGTCGAGGCCGGCCGGCGCGACCGCGACATCCTCGTTGCCCTGCCGTGCGAACACCCGCAGCTTGGCGCCGACGTAGTCCTCGAACGTGCCGTGGCGGTCGAGGTGGTCGGGCTGCACGTTCAGCAGCACTGCGCCCTCGGGCGCGAAGTCGACGGCGTCCTCGAGCTGAAACGAGCTTGCCTCGCAGACGACCACGGTCCCGGGCACGAGCTGACCGACGGAGCCCGACAGCGCCGACCCGACGTTGCCGGCGACCTCGACGGCGAGCCCCGCCTCGCGGTGGATGTGGCCGAGCAGCTGGACCGTCGTCGTCTTGCCGTTGGTCCCGGTGACCGCGATGAACTCGTGTCCGCCGAGCAGGCGCCAGCCGAGCTCGAGCTCGCCGAGCACCGGCATCCCGCGCGAGCGGGCGGCCTCGATGACCGCCGCCTCGCGCGGGACGCCCGGCGACTTGACGACCGCGCGCGCGCCGTCCAGCAGCGCGACGCCGTCGGTGGCTATCCGAACGTCGATGTCGGGCGGCGCGTCCGGCCGGCCCGCGTCGCACGCCACGACCTGCTCGCCGCGCGCGGCCAGTGCGCGCGCCGCGGCGACGCCCGACCGGGCCAGGCCCACGACGAGCCACGGGCCGGGCGGCAGCGGCGGGCGTTCACGCAACGGAGTACTGGTACAGCGTGAAGCCGATCGCGCTGCAGATCGCGGCGACGATCCAGAAGCGCAGGATGATCTTCGTCTCCGACCACGCCATGAGCTCGAAGTGGTGGTGGATCGGCGCCATGAGGAAGACGCGCTTGCGGAAGGTCTGGAACGTGAAGACCTGGATCATCACGCTGAGCGCCTCGACGACGAAGATCCCGCCGATGAGGATGAGCAGCATCTCGGTCTTCGTCATGATCGCGAGCCCCGCGATGGCGCCACCTAAGCCGAGCGATCCCGTGTCCCCCATGAAGATCGTCGCCGGAAACGCGTTGTACCAGAGGAACCCCACGCAGGCCCCGACGAGGCAGCCCGACAACAGCGCGAGGTCGTGCTGGCCGGTCGTGATGAACGTGATGCCGATGTACGTCAGCAGGACGATCGCCGCGCAGCCCGCGGCGAGGCCGTCGAGACCGTCGGTGAGGTTCACCGCGCTCGTCGTGCCGGCGACGACGATGTAGATGACGATGAGGTACGGGATGCCCGCGAGAAAGCTCAGGTCGACCTGGTAGTCGACGATGCGCAGGCGCAGCGTCTGCTGAAGGCCCGCCTTCTCGGTCGCGATCCACCACAAGCCGATCGAGATGAGGACCGTCACGCCGAGCTTCATCCGCGCGCTGATCCCCAGCGAGCGCCGCCGCACGATCTTGATGTAGTCGTCCGCGAAGCCCAGCAGCGCGCAGAGCATCGCCGCCCCGTAGACCCCGACCGACCGCCAGTCGTAGTCCGACAGCATGAGAAACGGGATCGAGATCGCCGTGAAGATGATGATCCCGCCCATCGTCGGCGTGCCCGCCTTGGCGTGGTGGCCCTCGGGACCCTCCTCGCGGATGAACTGGCCGAACTCGCGGTGGCGCAGAAACGCGATGAACTTCGGCGACAGGAAGATGCAGATGAGCAGTGCCGCGGTACCCGCGATCAGCACCTCGCCCATTACGCGCCCGCCGCTTCGCGCAGGCCGGCACCGACGGCTTCGAGGCCCACGCCCCGCGATGCCTTGACGAGCACCGTGTCGCCGGGGCGCACGAGCTGCGCCGCGAGCTGCGCGGCGGCCCCCGCGTCGGCGACCGCGTGCATCTCGCCGCCGTAGCGCGCGCCCATGTGCGCCGCGAGCGGGCCGACGGCGATGAGCACCTCGACGCCGCAGTCGCCCGCGTGGGCGCCGATCTCGGCATGGAAGCGCAGCTCGTCGGGGCCGAGCTCGAGCATGTCGCCGAGCACGGCGACGCGGCGCCCGCTCGCGGTCGCGCGGAGGTCGTCGAGGGCGGCGCGCATCGACATCGGGTTGGCGTTGTAGCAGTCCTCGACGACGACGACGGACCCCGGCACCTCGATCCGCTGGCCGCGCAGCGCGCTGAGCGTGACCTCGAGCGGGCCGCGGGGATCGGCCCCCACAGCGCGCGCGGCCGCGAGCGCGGCCAGAGCGTTGGAGCGCATGTGCGCGGACGCGAACGGGAGCTCGAGCGCGCCCGGGTCGGCGACGTCGCCGCCCTCGCCGAAGGTCACGACGCGCAGGTCGTCGCGGCGATGGCGGTCAAGGAGCGGCTCGACCGCCGGCAGCACGACCGTCGCCCCCGGCCGCAGCCCGTAGATGAGCTCGGCCTTGGCGGCGGCGACCGCCTCGACCGTGCCGAGCAGCTCGAGGTGCACGGGCCCGACGTTGACGATGACCCCGACGTCCGGTTCGGCGATCTCGACGAGCTCGGCGATCTGCCCGCTGCCGCGCATCGCCATCTCGAGCACGAGCGCGTCGGTCCCGTACGGCGCGCCGAGGATCGTCAGCGGCACGCCGATCTCGGTGTTGAGGTTCTGCTCGCTGGCGACGACGCGCCGGTCGGTCGCGAGCATCGCGGCCAGCAGGTCCTTCGTCGAGGTCTTGCCCGTCGAGCCGGTGATCGCGATCACGACAGCGCCGACCTCGCGCCGCCACGCGCGGGCCAGCGACTGCAGCGCGGCGAGTGGGTCGTCGGCGGAGATGACGACGCCGACGGGCCCGCAGCGAGCGTCCGAGACGTGCTCCGGCGCGACCACGACGCCCCACGCCCCCGCGTGCAGCGCGGAGCTGGCGAAGCGCCCGCCGTCGACGCGCGCGCCCGGCAGGCCGACGAAGAGATCGCCGGGCCTGACGTCGCGCGAGTCGATCGTCACGCGCAGCGGCCCGCGGGCGCCGGCGGGCGCGAGCGGTGCGGCAGCGAGCGCGGCGCCCGCGGCGGCGGCGAGGCGCTCAGGCGACCAGTCGCGCACGCAACGCCTCGCGGGCGACACCGACGTCGTCGAACGGCAACTTGCGCCCGCCTTCGAACTCCTGGCCCTGCTCGTGGCCCTTGCCGGCGACGACGACGACGTCGCCGGGGCCCGCCAGCGCCACCGCACGCTCGATGGCCGCGCGCCGGTCGACGATCGCCTCGAGCGCCGAGCCGTCGTCGGCGATGCCGGCCATGATCTCGGCGACGATCGCGTCGGGGTCCTCCGAGCGCGGGTTGTCCGACGTGACGATCGTGTGGTCGGCGAGGCGCGCGGAGATCGCGCCCATGAGCGGCCGCTTGCCGCGGTCGCGGTCGCCGCCGCAGCCGAAGACGCAGATGACGCTCGAGCGCGTCAGCGGGCGAGCCGCGGCGAGGACGTTCTCCAGCGAGTCCGGCGTGTGCGCGTAGTCGACGACGAGCGCGAAGTCCTGGCCCTCGAGGACGGGCTCGAAGCGCCCCGGCACGGGATCGACGTCCGGCAGCGCGGCGACGATCGTCGCGTCGTCGACCCCCAGCGCGCGGGCCGCGGCGACGGCGCCGAGCACGTTGTAGACGTTGAAGCGACCCGGCAGCGGCGAGCGCAGCGCGAGCCCTCCGGCAGTGAACGTCGACCCGGTGGCGTCGCCCTCGATCGCTGTGGCGCGCAGGTCGGCGTCCGTCGCCTCGATGGCGAACGTGACGAGCCGCGTGCCCTGAAGCCCGCGCGCGAGCCGCGCGCCGTACGGGTCGTCGACGTTGACGACCGCGACCGCCGGACCCGCGTGAAACAGCCGGCGCTTCGCGGCGAAGTAGTCGTCCATCGAGGGATGGAAGTCGAGGTGATCCTGCGTGAGGTTCGTGAAGATCGCCGCGGCCCAGTGGATCGCGTCGGCGCGGTGCAGCGCGAGCGCGTGGCTTGAGACCTCCATGACGCAGTGCGTGTCGCCGCCGTCGCGCATCGCGGCGAACGCCGCCTGCAGCTCGATCGCCTCCGGCGTCGTGCGCGCGACCTCGTGCTCGACGCCCCCGACGATCGACTTCACCGTTCCGAGCAGGCCGGTCGGCTCGCCCGCGGCCTCAAGCAGCGCGCGCACGAGATAGGCGCTCGTCGTCTTGCCGTTCGTGCCCGTGACGCCGACCGTCCGCAGCGACGCGGTCGGGTCGCCGTGCAGACGCGCGGCGGCGGGCGCCATCGCGGCGCGCACGTCGTCCACGACGACCTCGGGCACGCCGAGCCCCAGCGGGTGGTCGACGACGAGCGCGACCGCCCCGCGCGCGACCGCGTCGGCCGCGTAGTCGTGCCCGTCGCTGGTGAACCCGCGCACGCAGAAGAACGCCGCGCCGGGCTCGACGCGGCGGTTGTCGAGCGCGAGCGCGGTGACCGCGACCTCGGGGAGGTCGTCGCCGAAGAGCTCGCGCAGCGTCATGTGCGTCAGTCCGTCCAGAAGCTGTCGACGACGATCTTGGTCGCGGTGACCACGTTGCGCTTGAGCTCGCGGTTGCAGACCGACTCCGCCGGGAGTCCGACGACGGCGTACGACGTCCCGCCGAGCGCGATGAACAGCGGGAGCCGCGCGACGGCGTTCGAAAAGCTCGGGCGCCCCATGCCGGCAGGATAGTTGCGCTCGCGGCGTGCCGTTCCTCAGCCCGGCGCGATGCGCAGGTACGGCAGCGCGAAGCGCGCGATCTCCTCGAAGGCCGGCGCCGCGACCTCCGAGCCGTAGATCTCGCCCTGCGGCTCGTCGACCATGATGGTGATCAGCAGCTTCGGGCTGCGCGCCGGGGCGAAGCCGACGAACGACGCGATGTAGCGCGACTTCGAGTACTCGCCGGTGTCCTCGTCGATCTTGTTGGCGGTGCCGGTCTTGCCGGCGAGCGTGTAGCCGTCGATCGCGCTCGAGGCCGCGGTGCCGCCCGCCTCGAGCACGCCCGTGAGCATCGTGCGCAGCTTCGCCGCGGTGGCCTCGGAGATGACGCGCCGGCCGGGAGTGACCGGCTTCGCGCGGTCGCCGATGCGCGCGACGATCCGCGGCCGGCGCAGGACGCCGCCGTTGGCGATCGCGGCGTACGCCGACGCGAGCTGCATCGGCGTCACCGACTCGCCCTGGCCGATCGGCAGGTTGCCCATCGACGGGCCCGTGTACTTGTCGCGCGCCAGCACGAGGCCGGGCTCCTCGCCGGGCAGCTCGACCTTCGTGCGCCGCCCGAAGCCGAAGCGCCGCACCCAGTAGTCGAAGCGATCGGGGCCGAGGCGCTGGCCGATGCGGACGGTCCCGACGTTCGAGGACTGCGCGAGGATCTGCGACGTCGTGAGGTCGACGGTCCCGCGCGGGTGCGCCTCCTCGATGACGCGGTCGGCGACCTGGATCGACGGCGGCAGGTTCCAGAACTCGTCCGGCGTGACGACCTTGTCCTCGAGCGCGCCCGCGACGGTGAAGGCCTTGAACGTCGATCCGGGCTCGTAGATGAGGCGCACGGCGCGGTTCTGCGTCGCATAGGAGGGCGCGCCGCCGAGGTCGTTGGCGTCGACGCGCGGCCAGTCGGCGAGCGCGAGGATCGCGCTCGTGGCTGGATCCATGACGATCGCCGTCGCGCCCTTCGGATGCCATTTCGAGCCGACCTGCGCGAGGACGTCCTCGACCTTGCCTTGCAGCTGGGCGTCGAGCGTGAGCTTGAGGTCCTTGCCGGGCACCGCGCGCTTGGTCTCCTGCAGGACGATCGGCGCCCCGAGGGCGTCCTTGACGATCCGCCGCGTCCCGTCGCTGCCCCGGAGCACCTTCTCGAACGTGTACTCCAGGCCGGTGAGTCCATCGCCGTCGACGCCGACACCCCCGATCGCCTGCGAGGCGAGCCACCTGCGCGGGTAGTCGCGGCGCGAGCTCGGGATGAACTGCATGCCGGGGATCTCGAGCTTCTTGATCTTCTCGGCCTTGGCGGCGGGCAGGTTGCGTGCGAGGTAGACGAAGCCGCCCTCGGCGCCGAGCTTCTCGAGCACCTTGGCCTGCGTCTGGCCGAGCAGCGGTGCGAGCTGGGCGGCGACCTTCGCCGGCTGCTCGACGAGGTACGGGGTCGCGGCGACGTCGGCCGCGGGCTCGGCCACGGCGAGCTCGACGCCGTTGCGATCGGAGATCGCGCCCCGCCGCGCGGGCACGTCGATCTTGGCGACCTGCTGGGTGGCCGCGGCGCGCTGCAGCGCGTCGGCCTGGACCCCGCCGAGCCAGAGCGTGCGGCCGGCGGCCGCGACGAGGAGGCCGAGGAAGATCGCGAACAGCAGCCCGATGCGCCGCTCGGTGAGACCCACTACGGGTTCCTCCCGCCGGGACCTGCCGGAGGGGCCACTACGGAATCGGGGTCGCGGCTTGCGGCGCGGCGCCGCCGGACGGGGCGCCGGTCTGCGTCGCCGCGCCCGCGACGGCCGGTGCGCTGGCGGCCGGGGCGCTTGTGGCGGGGGCGGTCGCGCCCGGAGTCGTCGTGGCCGGGGGCGTTGCACTCGTCGGCGCGGGCGCGGGCGCGGGCGCGACCTGACCCGCAGCCGTCGCCGGCGCGGTCGCGGCGACGGGTACCGCGGCCTGCGTGGCCGCTCCGGCGGGACCCGGCACGACGTTCGGGTCGGCCGCGTGCATACGCTGCGCCGCGCGAGTCGCGTCGCCGCGCTGGACGTCGGCGCGCAGGTACCTCACGTCCGACGGGGCGGGCATGACCATGTTCTGCGCGGCGGCGAGCCGCTGGATCCGATCGCCTGCGCTCAGCCGCGAGATCTCGGCGCGCAGCGACGCGTTGCTGCGCTCGAGCGTGCTCGCGGTCTGCACGGCGCGGCCGATGCCCGAGTTGAGCTTCAGCAGCGACACCTGCGTCGCGACGAGCCCGATGAGGCAGAAGGCGACGACCCCGATCCACACGCGGCCGCGCACGAGCCGGTCCATGAGGCGACTCGCGGAGACGTCGATGGCGACGCCGGCGACCCGCGATGCGATCGCGACGCCGCCGTAGGCGAGGCGCTGCGGCCGCGGCCCCGCGAAGGCGCGGGGGACGGCAGACCGGCGTCGCGCGGTGAACGCTGTCGGCGCGGCGATCGCAGCGTCGGCGTACGCCAGCGCGCTGGCGTCGATGCGGGCTCGGGGTGCCCGCGACCCGGGGCGAGCGCCGGCGCGCTCGACGCGCGCCGGCCGCCCGCCGCGCACTCCAGGCGCGCGCTGCTCGGGCGGCCGGTCGCGGCCCGAGCCCGCCGCATCGCGACGATTCGGGGCGACGGGCCCGGACACCCGGCGCGGCGGGGGCGGGGCCGTGCGCTGGACGGTGCGCGCCCGTCCCGCGCTGGTAGCTGCTGCATGGCGGCTCATCGGAGATCCTCCCTTGGCCCGGGCCTGACCTTTGCGGCGACCCGGAGGCGCGCGGATCGCGCGCGGGGGTTGGCGGCGATCTCGCCGGGGGTCGGCGCGATCGAGCGACGGCTGACGAGCTCGGCCTCGGGCTCGCGCCCGCAGCCGCAGATCGGCAGGTCCGGCGGGCAGATGCAGCCCTGCGCCCGCGCGGTGAGAAAGCGCTTGACGCGCCGGTCCTCGAGCGAGTGGAAGGAGATCGCGGCGAGGCGACCGTGCTTGCGCAGCAGGCCCCAGGCCAGCGGGAGCGCGGCGTCGAGCTGGCCGAGCTCGTCGTTGACGGCGATCCGCAGGGCCTGGAAGACGCGCTTGGCGGGATGGCCGCCGGCGAAGCGCGCCGGCGTGGGGATCGCCCGCGTGATGATGTCGACGAGCTCGACCGTCGACGCGATCGGCCTGCGGTCGCGCTCGCGGACGATCGCGCGTGCGATCTGGCGGGCGTAGCGCTCCTCGCCGAGGTCGCGGAAGATCGTCTCGAGATGGCGCGACTCGGCCTCGTTGACGAGCTCGTGCGCGCTGCGCTTGAGATCCGGGTCCATCCGCATGTCCAGCGGGGCGTCGTAGGAGTACGAGAAGCCGCGCGCGCGGGTGTCGATCTGCATCGACGACATGCCGAGGTCGAGCAGGACGATGTCGGCCTGGACGCCCTCCGCGGCGAGCGTCTGCAGGCCGTCCACGAAGGACGCGCGGATGAAGCGCGTGGACGCGCTGACCTCGCCCGCGAGCTCGGCGAAGCGCTCGGCCGCCGCCGGGTCGCGGTCGATGGCGATGAGCGTGCCGCTCGCGCCGATGCGACCGGCGAGCAGGCGGGCGTGGCCGCCCGCGCCGAAGGTGCAGTCGACCACGACCTGGCCGGGCTGCGGGTCGAGCAGCTCGATCGCCTCGCCGGCCAGCACCGGCACATGCGGAATCGTCATCTCAAGCAGTGTGGCCAAGGTGTGAGGTGATGTCGGTGACGTCGGATGCGAGGGCGGCGTTGTAGGTCGCCCACGTCGCGCGATCCCAGATCTCGAGGGCGTCGCCGGAGCCGGTGACGACGACCTCCTTGTCGAGGCCGGCGTGCTGCATGAGAAACGCGGGGACTCCCACCCTGCCGGCCGCGTCGAGCTCGGTCTCCAGCGAGTTGGCGGAGAAGAAGCGCTTGAGCTTCTGCGCCTCCGGCGAGAGCGGATGGAAGCCGGCGAGCGCCGCTTGGGTGTAGGTGTCGTACGCGCTCGGCGTCCACACGGCGACGCAGCGCTCCAGGCCCATCGCGAGGACGACGCCCTCGGCGAGGGCGGCACGAAACCGCGCCGGCACCGTGAGCCGGTTCTTCGCGTCGAGGGAATATTCGAAAGTGCCGCGGAAGGTCATTGTGGTGGTACGCGAGCGCGAGGGCGAGCGAACGAGGAACGAGGAGCCGGGCTGGAGGGGTGGGAGGAGCCCCTCCAGCCCGGCTCGCTGCGGCGAAGCTACCCCACCTTCTCCCACAACTCAACCCAAACTGCACGCGATTTCCCACTTCTCTACTCCGCCGCTCCATTCTGCTTCGAAAATTCGCGCCTAAGCAGGTCTTTTGCGGGGCGCGCTCGAGCAGGCGATTCTTGGCGCCCGCTGCAGTCGCGCTTGCAGACGGGTGCCGATGGGCGCCGTCTTGCATTCCAAGCAGGATTCCGCCGGTCGATGTGCATTGGCGGTGGGGCGCGGTGGGAGGCCGCTCCGGCCCCCCTCCCCCGGCCGCGACGCCCGCGAGCGGCGGCCTGTCAGGTCAGCGCCTGGACGAGCACCGCACCGACGAGCAGCATGACCGCCGGCACGAGCACGAGCGCCACGACGAGCTGGATCTTCGGCGCCGCGCGAGCGGCCTCGTCGCGCAGCCGGCGAGCCTGATCGGCGCGCGCCTCGACGGCGATGGCTTCGAGCACCGGTGCCAGCGGCGCGCCGTGCCGGTCGGCTCGCCCGACCGCGGCCGCGAGGGTCGCGATGGCGGGCAGCGGGCAGCGGGCGACGAGCTCGGAGAACGCCTGGTCGCGCGTCGCGCCGAGCTTCAGGCGGGTTGCGGCGGCGCTGCACTCGTCCGCGAGCGGGCCTTGGCAGCGCCGACCGACCTCCGACAGCGCACGCCCGACCGACAGGCCCGCTTGGACCGCGACGCGCAGCAGGTCGAGCAGGTCGGCGAGTTCGTGGCTCATGCGCGCCGCGCGCGAGCGGGCACGGCGCGCGAGCATGAGGTCGGGCGCGAGGAAGCCCGCGGCCGGCGCGCAGACGAGCGCCGCGATCCACAGCCTGCCCGGCAGCGCCGTGGCGCAAGGCAGCGCGGCCAGGGCGCCGATGAGCGCCCCGGCGGCCTTCAGCGCGACGACGTCCGCCGGCCCGAGCCCGAGCGGCGTTCCCGCGGCGGCGATCCGCGCCGCGATGTCGGAGGGTCCGCGGCGGCCTCGCCCCGGCCCGCGTCGGCGTGCGATGTGCGCGAGCAGGACGGTCATCGCGCCGAGATGCCCGCCGCCGGGCAGGTCGCGACGGCGGTTGCGGCGGCCGGGAGCCCTCGGCGCCTGCACGAGCTCGACCACCGACGCCGCGGCGAGCACCCCGGCCAGCCCGGCGAGCGCGACCGCGAGCGTCATCGCACCTGCCCGACGCGCGCGATCCGGCGCACGCACAGAGAACGCGACGACCTGCAGCCCGAGCGCGAACGCGATGAGCACCGCTGTGACCGGCCGGGTCACGAGGCTTGCGAGCAGGCCGGGCTGCGCCAGCTCGCCGAGCGCGAGACCCGCGAGCGGCAGACCCGTGACGAGCAGCGCCGTGAAGCGGGCCTGCGCCGTCGCCGAGCGAGCTTCGGCAACGACCCGGCCGCGCGCCTCGAGCGCCACGGCGAGCGAGCGCAGCAGGCGGGCGAGGTCGCCGCCGGCGTCGCGCTGCAGCAGGACGGCCGCGACGAGCGTGTCGCACGGACCGGGGCCGACTCGGCGAGCAAGGTCGCGCAGCACGTCGTCGGTGCGCTCGCCGAGCTCGAGGGCGGCGACGGTGACCCGCAGCTCCTCGCCGGCCGGCCCCGGCACGCTGCCTCCGCGGGCGGCGGCAACGACCGCGCCGCGCACGGAATGCCCGCCCGCGAGCGCATCGGCGAGCGCGCGCGCGATCGCCGGCATCTGCGCCGCGATCGCGTGCCGCCGCCGCGCGCTGCGCGCGCGCAGCACCGCGCGGGCAAGCCAGGGCGCCGCCGTGCCGAGCGCGAGCCCCGCGAGCGGCCCCGCGACGATCCACCCCGCGGCCACGAGCGACAGCGCGCCCACGAGCACGAACCGCCGGCGCTCGGGGCTCGTCGGCTCGCGCCCGGAGCGCAGCACGTCGAGCGCCGGCGCGAGCCAGCGAGCCGCGGCGCGTACGAGGCGCTCCTGCTCGGCCGCGGCAACCGCCTCCCATGCGGCAAGCACCGCGCACGCGGCGGCGACCCCGGCCAGGATCGCCGTGACGCTCACGTCACCCTCCCGCGCCGCGGTCCCAGCGCACCAGCGCACAGCGCGCCCACGCTCACGCGACCCCTCCGCGCCGCGGCACGAGCGGCCGCGAGCCGCGCGACGCTCACGCCACGCTCGCGAGCCGCTGCGCGAGCTCGTCGCCGAGCGGCGCACGCCAGGCGGGGCGACCGTCGCGCAGGGCGTACAGCTCACGCGTCGCCGCGCCGCCCGCGACCCGGACGACCTCGCCAACCGCGACCACGCGCCGCGAGCCGTCGGCCATCCGTGCCTGGTGGACCACGAGGTCCAGCGCGCCCGCGACCTGGTCGCGCACGGCCTCGTGCGGCAGGCCGATGCCGGCCATGAGCGCCAGCGTCTCGACGCGGCGCAGCGCCTCCTCGAGCGAGCCGGCGTGGACTGTCGAGAGCGAGCCGTCATGCCCGCTGGACATCGCGCTGAGCATGTCGAGCGCTTCCGCGCCGCGGACCTCGCCGACGACGATCCGGTCGGGCCGCATCCGCAGCGCGTTGCGCACGAGCCGCCTCACGGTCACCTCGCCGCGGCCCTCCAGCGACGCCGGTCGCGCCTCGAGGCGCACGACGTGCGGATGGCGCAGGCGCAGCTCGGCGGCGTCCTCGACGGTGACGATCCGCTCGTTCGCGCCGATGAACTCCGTCAGCGCATTGAGGGTCGTCGTCTTGCCCGAGCCGGTGCCGCCGCTGATGAGGACGTTGCAGCGCGCCCGGACGGCGCGCTCGAGCAGGTCGCGCAGCGGCAGCGCCCACGTCCCGTTCTCGACGAGGTCGGCCGGACCGAAGCCGCGCGGCCGGAACCGGCGGATCGTGAGGACCGAGCCGTCGAGCGCGAGCGGCGGCACGACGACGTTCACGCGCGAGCCATCGGGAAGCCTCGCGTCGCACAGCGGCTCGGCCTCGTCGACACGCCGCCCGAGCGGACTGAGGATCCGTTCGATCGCGTGTCGCAGGTCCGACTCTCCGGCGAAGTGCGCGGCGGTCGGCTCGATGCGCCCGTCGCGCTCGACCCACACGCTGGCGGGACCGTTGACCATGACCTCGTCGACGCCGGGGTCCGCGAGCAGCGGCTCGAGCGGGCCGAGCCCGAACGAGCGCTCGGCGATCCGCGTCGCGAGCCGGGCGCGCGCGTCGTCGTCGAGCAGGCCGGCCTCGCGGTCGACGAGGTCGCGGATGCGCTCGTGCAGATCGCCGTCGGCGCGGCGGGCGGCCTCGCCAAGCAGCCGGTCGCGCAGGGAGACCGCCAGCTCGTCGAGCGCGGACTCGCGATCGGTGTCGTCCATACCCTGTATAGGCCCGGCGGCCGAAAGTTCGCCCCCCTACGCGGCTTGTCGGAGCAACCCGCGCATCGCGGACAGGACGGTGGCCGGCTCATGCACGACCTGCCGCCAGGTGAACCGCACCACGCGATAGCCGGCGAGCATGAGCTGTTGATCGCGCCGGCGGTCGTGTTCGAAGGCGCGGCGAGTCGTATGGACATCGCGGCCGTCGACCTCCGCGATCAACCCATGCCTGCGCCAGAGGAAGTCGGGCTCATAGCCGGTCGGCTCGAGCGCGATCCAGGTGTTCACCTCCGGCCGTGGCAGGTTCGCGGCGCGGCAGATGGCGAGGAACGCCTCCTCGAGATCGTTGCGCGTCAGCGTCGTGCCCGGGCCATGATCGGCGAGGATCAAGCGAAGCGTCGCGTTACCCCGGTGCCCGTTCGTGCGCTCGAGGACGTCCTCGATCTTGCGGGCGTCGAGCGCTTGCAGGACCTCGGCCTGGTCGAAGGCGCGCTCGACCGCGCGGCGCGGCAGCACGGCGGCGAGGTCGAGGAGGGTTCGCGCGACGCTCGTGCAGCGGATGCCGTCGACGACCTCGATGTCGCGCTCCAGCAGCGTCGCGCTCGTGTGCGCGTCGATGCCCTTGCGCCCCCGCCCGGCCCGGCGCGCCGTGGTGACGTCGACGCTCGACCGGCTGCTCGGCCGCAGGCCGCGCCACGCGGCTCCCTCACGACACGACAGCGCAGCACCAGCCCCACAGGCGAGAACCGCCGCCACGTAGTGACCGCCGCGCGTCAGCGGAGCATGTCCGACCGCGTACACGCCGGCGTGGACGCGATGCAGCCGCCCGCACGCCACCCGGCTGCGCACAGCGCTTGCGCTCAAACCGAGGCCGAGCAGCTGCAGCAGCGCGACGACGCCGTGCTGGAGGACCGCAAGCCGCGCGATCTCCCGCTCCAGCAGGGGGTGTGGCGAAAAACGTCCACTATGTCGTCGTTTTTCGCCAGACCCCTCCATGGATGGAGAGGATGGCGGGAACGGTGTTACATGTCAGCGCGTATATGTGACAAATGACGCGCGAAACTGCGTAGAACGTCAGCCGGCGGCACGGCGGGGCGCGGGTAGCGCCGGGCGACGGTGACGAACGCGCGCTTCGTGGCGTCGACGTCCTGCGTCGAGCTCGGCGCCGGGCACTCCGCCACCGCGCGTGCGCCCGGACTCGCACACAGGTGTCTGCTCCGCCGCTTCGAGCGCGTCACGGAGCTTGTGCAGGCCCATGCGAATGCGGCCCTTCACAGTCCCCAGCGGTGCATGTGACCAGGCAGCGATCTCGTCGTGCGTCATGCCGCCGAAGTAGGCAAGGAAGACAGCCTCCTTTTGGGGTACCGGCAGCTCTGCGATGAGCGACAGCACCATCGCCCGCTCCGCAGCCGGGAAGTCCGAGCCGATGGCGGTCTGCAGCTGTCCGGGGCCATCCTCGATGACCGGTGTCTCGATCGGCCGCACCGCCGCACGCCGCCACGCGTCGATCGCGCGGTTGCGAACGATGCTCGCGAGCCACACCTTGACGCTCCCCAGCGCCGGGCGGTAGCGATCCGCGCTGCGCCACAGGGCGATGAACGACTCCTGCGTCACCTCCTCCGCGAGCTCCCGGCTGGCGCAGAGCTTGCGCGCCAGCATGAACGCCTGATCGGCGTGACGGCGGTAAAGCTCTTCGAAGGCGCCGGCATCGGCGTCCGCGATCTGGGCAATGAGCTCCGGGTCCGTCGTACGTGCCACGTGGCTCCTTCTTGCAGGGTGGTTGCCGGCTGTGGGCATGCCGTGGACTGTACGGGGTTTGTCCAGTGTTTGTCAAAGGTTGGTTCAGGTGGGATACTGCCGGCAATGAGCGAGCAGGACTCTCGGTGGCGGATCAAGGAGTTCGCGAGCATCGTCGGCGTCCCGGAGGCGACGCTGCGAGCCTGGGAGCGGCGCTACGAGCTGCTCGAACCGCAGCGCACCTCGGGTGGGTTCCGGCTCTACTCGCGCGCCGACGAGCGGCGGATCCACTCGATGCAGGCGCACATGGCACGGGGCATCGCGGCCGCGGAGGCGGCCTCGCTGGCGCTGGCCGAGGCCGAGGTCCAGGTCGTGCAGCCCGCCCGGCCCCACGTCCTCGTCGAGGCGTTGCTCGTCGCGGCCGAGGTCTTCGACGCGACGCGCTTCGACGCCCTGCTCGACGCCGCGTTCGCGTTCGGGCAGCTGACGGCGATCCGCGACGTCGTGCTGCCCACGCTCGTCGAGATCGGCGCGCGCTGGGAGAGCGCGGACATCACCGTCGGTCACGAGCACTTCGCCAGCCACCTCATCGAGCGGCGGCTGCTCGGCCTGGCGAAGGGCTGGGAGGCCGGTCGCGGCCCGCTGGCGCTGCTCGCCTGCCCGTCGGGCGAGCGCCACACGCTAGGCCTCGTCTGCTTCGGGCTGCTGCTGGCCGATCACGGCTGGCGCATCGCCTACCTCGGCGCGGACACGCCGGTCGAGCAGATCGCCGACGTCGGCGCGTCGATGGCACCCGACATCGTGATCCTGTGCGCGCTGGACTCCCTGCACCTGACGCGCAACGCGCCTGCGCTGACAAAGCTCGCCGCGCGCAACCGGACGATCCTCGCGGGCAGCGGCGCGACCGCCGAGCTGGCCGAGCGCGTCGGCGCGCAGCTCGCCAGCGGCGATCCGGTACTCACCGCCGAGTTCCTGGCCCAGGCGACGCCCGCGCACTGACCGACCGCTACGGCGGGAGCGCGCCCATCCGCAGGCCGGCGCGGCCACGGCGGCGATCGCCGTCCGCGCGCGGCAAGAGGCGCAGCTCGCGGGCGAAGTCCTGCGCGGCCGCGAGGTAGACGGCCTGACGAAGCGTCACGAGGAGCGCCGCGGCGACGCGATCGCCGGGCGCGACATCCGCGGCGCGGACGTCCTGCGCCGCGACGGGCGCGGAATCGAGCACCTCGACGTCCTCGAGCGCGAGGATGGTCTCACCGCGTTCGTCGGGCCGCGGCTCGGGGGTGACCAGCACGTCGACGCGGCTGCCGCGCGTGATGAGCTCCGGCGACCCGAGCGCGACGACCTCCGCGACGCGCTCGCCCTTGCCGATCGCGGGACCGACCACCGGAAGGCGGCCATCGCCGACCATCGCGAACGTCAGATCGGTGTCGGCGGGGATGGCGACCGCCGCCTTCTGCCCGGCCACCGCTCCGGGGGAGGCGATTCGGGCCTTCGAAGCGAACCGGCTCGGCACGCGGCGGATCGCGAGCGCTCGCGTGCGGATCGTCGCTCCGGCCGCGATCGGCTCGCGCGCGACGACGACATCGACGAGACCGCCGACCCGCCGCGCAAGCGCGGCCTCGCGGCCGGCGACGTTCGACGCCGCCAGCCCGCCCAGCAGCAGCGCCAGGCCACCGAGCAGCAGCGCGCGACGGCGGCGGCTCACGACGCGCTTCCCGGACGGTGCACGAGGCCGCGCGCGCGCAGCGTGGCGCGGCGCTCCGCGCGCAGGGCGGCGCGGCGCTCCGCGCGCAGCGTGGCGCGGCGCTCCGCGCGCAGCGTGGCGCGGCGCTCCGCGCGCAGGGCGGCGCGGCTCTCCGCGCGCAGCGTGGCGCGGCGCTCGATCACGATGCCGACCTCAGGAACGGGAGCTCGAGACCGACGCGCGCGCCGCGCGTTGCCGGCGCCGCGACGAGCCGCCCGCCGTGGCGCTCGGCGATCTCCGCGGCGATCGCGAGCCCGCGGCCGCGGCGGCCGCGTCCGGCCCGCGCGTTGCGCGTCAGCTCGGCGACCGACGCCGGCAGGCCCGGACCCTCGTCGATGACCTCGATGCGCACATGACGACAGCCGATCGGCCGCGCGGTCAGCTCGACGCGGCCGGGTCCGTGCTCGAGCGCGTTGGCGACGAGGTTCGACACCGCCTGCCCGAGACGCAGGCGATCGCCGCTGACAAGCGCCCCCGGCAGCACCGAGCCCAGCCGAACCGTGCTGTCGAACGCCCCCGCCACGGCGTGCCAGGTCTCGAACTGCTCCTCGAGCAGCTCGGCGATCTCGACAGGCTCCGTGCGGTCGATGACCCGCCGCCCGCTGCGCGCGGCGGCGAAGTCGTCCAGCGCCAGGCCGGCGCGGCGCAGCTCGAGCTCGATAGCGGCCAGGCGCTCGGGCGGCGCCTCCAGGCGGCGCTCCATCGTCGCGAGGCTGAGGCGTACCGCGGTCAGCGGCCCGCGCAGCTCGTGACAGGCGCGCGCCACCAGCTCGCGCCGGCGGCGCAGCTCGAGCGCCGAGGCCAGCGTCAGCGCGAGCCCGACCGCCGCGGTCGCGCAGGCGAGCGTCACGAGCACGTGCCTCGCCTGCCGCCGCTGTCGTCCTGCGTCATGACCCGCGTCCTCCTGTGATGGGGGCGGAGGCCTCCGCCGAAACAGGCCCCCACCTCATAGAGGGCGCAGCGCGAGAACTTCGCCCCCCCTCGACGCAGAGAATTTTCGCGCGCGGCGTTCGGATCACGCCGAGAGCCGCGTGTCCAGGTCAAGCTGGCCGGCGATCGGCCCGTCGACGAGCCGGTAGCCGACGCCCCAGACGTTGACGACGAAGCGGTCGCCGTACACGCCGAGCTTCTGGCGCAGCCGGCACGCGTGCGAGTCCAGCGTGCGCGTCGAGCCGGTCGCGCGGTAGCCCCAGATCGAGCGCAAGAGCTCCTCCTTCGCGAAGACCCGCGTCGGGTCGGCGACGAGCGCGCGCAGCAGCGCGAACTCCTTCTGCGACAGCGCGACGCGCGCGCCGCGCAGCCGGACCTCGCGCGCGGCCGGGTCGAGCTCGAGCTCGCCGGCGCGCACGCAGCCGCGCGTCGGCCGCCGGTTCGAGCGGCGCAGCAGCGCCGCGATGCGGCTGCGCAGCTCCGGATAGGAGAACGGCTTGCAGACGTAGTCGTCGGCGCCGCGGTCGAAGCCGCGGACACGATCGAGCTCCGACGAGCGGCCGCTCAGGACCATCAGCGGCGTCTGCGGATCCAGGCGGCTCGACACGCCGTCGGCGCGGCGCACGTAGCGCAGGAGCTCATAGCCGCTGGTGTCGGGCAGCCCGAGGTCGATGATGGCGAGGTCGGGGAACTTGCGCTCCAGCAGCCGCAGGCCGTCGGAGACGCAGTCGGCCACGAGCAGCTCGTAGCCGTCGGCGGAGAGGTTGTCGGCGAGGAACGTGCGCGTGGCATCGTCGTCCTCGACGAGCAGGATGGTGGCAGTGGGGTCCATGCCCTGTATAGGGCCCAGCCGCCGAAGTTCGCCCCCCTCGGTGCAACATCACGTTCAGCGACTGTCGGGGGCAGGACTCCCACCTAGGATGCCGACGGCGCCTATGGACGAAACCAACGAGACTCAACGACGCGGCAACTACGACTCGGGAGACGACTTCGTTCTCGAGTACGGAGAGCTGCGCTTCACCTTCAACGAACGCGATTTCAGCGAGCGCTGCGAGCAGGCGGGGCTGAAGCTCGCCTTCATCAACGGGCGCCTCTGCGAGACCGAGCTCGACGACCTCGTCAACCTCGCCGTCAACGGTGAGATCCAGGACCCGGCGTCGTCGTTGGGCGAGCACGTCAACGACTGCTGGCCCGAGCTCTGCGGCCCGTCGGACCGCTCGCTCGTGCACTGGCTGCGGCGCCTGATCTTCCGCTCGGCGTGGCTGGATCAGCGCGTCAAGGAGGGCGAGCTCGACATCGCCTTCGACGTCGACACGCACACCTTCGGCTACGTCCAGCCCGATCGCGACGGCGAGGCGATCGAGCTGTCACCCGAGCCCTCGTGGGGCCGGGTGGCGTACGTGCCGCGCGCCGCGTAGCCGGCGCGCCGCTTACGCCCGACGCGCCCGCAGAGCCGGGCGCGCAGCTTCGCCCGACGCGCCGCAGAACGGGCGCGCCGCGCCGCTGAGTCAAGCGCGCTACCCGGCGATCGCGGCGGCGCGGGCGTCGGCGATCGCGGCCGCGCCCTTCTCCCCCACGAGCAGCTCCGGGCGCACCGTGCCGCTCGCCACGAGGTCGAGCGCGGGGATCCGGCCGCTGCCGGCGAGCGCCGGGTCCAGCGCGATGACGGTCGTCTCGCCGCCGAACGGCTCACGCGCGGTCGCGACGATCGTCAGCGAGCCGCTGTCGACGATGTTGCGCGCGGCCGCCAATGCGCGCCGGGCCAGCGGAGCGGGGACGTACTCGAGCGTGTCGATGAGCACGACGGCGTGGCCACCGCGGGCGGCCACCCGACGGCCGGTCTCGACCGCCCGCTCGATCGCCTGGCCCTGCGCATCGGCCGCGGAGCCGACCGTCAGCTCGGACACAGGCTGCAGCGGCCCCGACCTGTAGTCCTGGACCTCCTCGGGACGCACCCCGGTGAGCACGACCGAGCACTCGAGGCCCTCCTGGCCGGCGAGCACGCCCGCGAGGCGGCGCAGCGCCTCGGTCTTGCCCGCGCGCGGCCCGCCCACGAGGACGACGCGCGAGCCGCGACCGAACGGCGTCAGCCACTCGATCGCCTTGAGCGTGAGGTCGTCGGCGTCGAGCGCGATCCGCTCGGTCGCGTAGCTGCACGGCAGGTCGTCGTACTTCGTGCCCTCGGACACCTCGTCGGCGGAGCGGCCGTTGATCGTGTCGACGCGGATGAGCGACGGGTAGCGCTCCGAGCGCCGCGGCGAGCGCACCGGGCCGGTGACCTCGTCGCCGGAGACGAGCTCGCAGCGCCGGACTTGCGCGGCCGAGATGTAGACGTCGTCGTCGGACGGCTCGGGCGGCGAGACGCGCAAAAAGCCCGAGCCGTTGGGCAGGAGCTCGACGGTGCCGCTCGCGTCGCGGTCCTCGACGGTGGCCGCCGGGCGCTCGCGGTCGCGGTCGCCGCTGCGGTCGCGGTCGCGATCGCCGCCGCGGTCCCGATCGCCGCCGCGGTCCCGATCGCCGCCGCGGTCGCGCTCCCGCGAGCCGCCGTTCTCGCGCGCTGAGCGCGACGGGCGCGACGAGCGGGCTGTCGCCGCGGGCGCGGCCTCGGCCTGCGGGGCTTCGGCATCCGCACCGGTATCCGTGTCGTCCTCGACGTCGCCGGGGTCGCGGTCACGTGTGCGCGAGCGACCGCGCCCGCCGCGCCGCGAGCGCCGCGCCGGACGGTCGGCGGACTCGTCCTTGGCCTCGTCGCCGGCCACGGCGTCGGTGACCGCCTCCGCACCGTCGACCGCCTCGTCGGCGTCGGCGTCGGCGCCCTGGCGCTCGATGACCGCGACGATGAGGTCGGCCTTGCGCAAGCGGCGGTAGCCGTCGAGGCCGAGCTCCGAGGCGATCTCGTGAAGGTCGGCGAGCGAGCTTGACTCCAATGCGGAGCGAGAGATGACAGACATGGCGTTCTCCTGTGGTTCGTCGGTGGGCGCCCGGCCGCGTTGGACAGCGGCCGGCGACTCGTAGACCTGCAGGTTAGCGCGCGTGCCGGAGGGCTTCGTCGAGCGCGAGCGCCGGATCGACCTCCAGGTCGCCGCGAAGCGCGGCTCGCACGCGCAGGAACTCGGCCGCCTGCTCGACGTCGTGGACGCGCAGGACATGCGCCCCGGCATCGACTCCGAACCCGATCGCGGCGAGCGTCCCGGCGAGGCGATCGCGCGGCCCGCGGGCGGTCAGCGCCCCGACGAAGTCCTTGCGCGAGACGGCCAGCAGCAGCGGCCGGCCGAGTGCGTGCAGCTCCTCGAAGCGGCGCAGCACGGCGATCGTCTGCGCGGGCGTCTTGGCGAAGTCGGGACCCGGGTCCAGCACGATCTGCTCGTCGCGCACGCCGCGCGCCCGCGCGAGCGCCATGCGCTCCTGAAGGAACTCGCAGACGTCGGCGAAGACGTCCTCGTAGCGCGCGGGATCCTGGAGGCGCTGCTTCGGGGCGGCGCGCGTGTGCATGAGCACGAGCGCGGCGCCCGTCGACGCGCAGACGTCCGCGAGCTCGGGGTCGCGCAGCCCGCTGACGTCGTTGACGATGCGAGCGCCGGCCGCGATCGCAGCCTCCGCGACAGCCGGCTTGTACGTGTCGACGGAGACGACCGCGCCGAGCTCGTCCACAAGCCGCGCGACGAGCGGCACGACCCGCGCGATCTCAAGCTCGACCTCGACCTGCGGCCGGCGCGTGATCGCCGACTCGCCGCCGACGTCGATGACGTCCGCGCCCTGCGCGAGCAGCGCGCGGGCGCGCTCGACGCACGCGTCGAGGTCGACGATCTCACCTGCGTTCGAGAACGAGTCGGGGGACGCGTTGACGATCCCCATGAGCCACGGCCGCTCACCGAGCGCGAGCGTGCGCCCCGCGGCAGCAAGCTCGAAGCGCCGCACCACCTCCTAGACCCCGATGCGCAGCCTGCGCGTGTTCACGACCTCGTTGCCGGCCTTGTCGCGGGCGGTGATCTTCAGCGTGAACCTGCCGCGGCGGTAGCGATGCGTCGCGCGGATGGCGAACTCGCCGATCGCGGGCCGGGTGCCGTCGCCCCACGACACGCGGACCCTGTCCACGCCGGAGGCCAGCCGGCCGCGCGTCGCGTCGTCGCGAGCACGGACGCCGAGCGTGACGATCCGCTGCTTGCGCCGGTAGGCGACGCTCAAGAGCGGCTTGTGCCCGTCGATCCGCAGGACGCGCGTCTTCGAGCGCGTCGCCTGCCCGCGGATGTCCGTCGCGCGGATCTGCCAGCGGTGCTTTCCTGCGCGAAGCGGTGCCGCGAGCGCGAGCTCCGTCTTGTCCGTCTGGCCGACGAGGGTGCCGTCGACGAGGACGTCATAGCGCGTCGGTCCCCAGATGTTGAACGCGGTCTGCCACTTCAGGGTGGGCGTCACGCCGCGGCAGCAGCCCTGGCCGGTGTAGCCGAGAAATCGCGACGGCGGGCGATCGAAGAAGCCGGCGACGATCCGCCGCTCGGCGGGCGGACCCTGGACCCATGCGACGACCGCGCCGCCGGAGCGATCCGAGGCGGCGTCGAAGCCCGCGTCCGGATCGACGGCTCCCAGCTCCGGACGCGACAGCACCTCGTCCTTGCCGGGTACCCCGTCGGCGAACGGGCGCACGAAGACCGCGGCGGGCGGTCCCGCGCCCCCGAGCACGGCCGCCGCGATCGACAGGTTGTTCTCGGAGATCGCGGGCGCGACGACGGCGACCGGCGCGCTCGGGGCCATGATCCGGCCGGCCGGGCGGAAGGCGTCGCTCTTGTCGATGAGCGCCATGAACGGCTGGCCGGTGCTCGCTCCCGCCGACGTCGCGAGCCCCTGGCCGCGCCCGTTGAGGTCGATGCGCGGACCGCTCGCCGACTCGTCGCCGGTGTCGACGGCGACCGGCGGGTCGAACGACGTGCCGCGCTGGCGGCGCGCGAGCGTGCGCGAGCCGCCGTCGGCGAACGTCTGGCGAAAGACGATCCAGGCATAGCTCGAGTCGTCCTCCGCGTCGACGTACGGCAGGTCGGAGACCGTCGCGACCCGCCCTCCGAAGTCCGGCGGCGTGAGGTCCTGCGGGGCGTTGGAGAGCCCGGTGTTGAACATCTTGCGCGCGAAGACGCGGCCCGCCTCGCCCCACGTCACGACGCCGATCCCGTCGGCGGAGATCGCGACCATCGAGCGGCCCGTGCCGACGCCCGCCGTACGGGCCGGATCGACGTCGGCCGGCTGCGGCAAGCCGTTCCATCCGTTTGTCCGGCGGTCCAGGCGCGCCAGCCGCACGTCGCCGGACGAGGTGAACGAGGCGAACGCGGTGCCGTTGATCGATAGGTCGACGGATGGGTCCGAGCCCGGCCCGAACGCGACCGGCGGCGCATAGGCCTGCCCGCTCGCCGGCCGGACGACCCCGTAGACCGTCCCGGCGTTGACGAAGGCGATCGCGAGGCGGCCGTTGTCCGACGCGCCGACGACCGGCTGCGAGCTCGGCCCCGGCAGCGCGGCGTCGATGCGCTCGGCCGGCTGGAACGCACCGCCCTCGAAGCGCGAGACGACGACGCGGTCGACCCCGTCGACCGATCGCACCCAGACGAGCGCGCCCGTGCCGTCGCGCGCGAGGTCCAGGTCGCCGAGCGCGCGGATGTCAGGGCTCGGGCCGTCCAGCATGTCACCGCGAAAGAACGCGGCATGGGCGGGCGCCGCGAGCAAGCACGCGAGCACGGCGGCGAGGGCAGATGTCGACAGACGGCGCATCGAGGACGTGCGGGCTCCTCCACGTTGGGGACGGGCGGTTGCTGGAACCCGCGACGGCGCGCAAGGTTACGGACTGCCGACGACGCCTTCGGCAGTGGCCTCCGCGCCCCACGCCTCGAGCTGGGCCGCGACGGCGGCCTCGTCCCAGCCGAGCTCGGGCGCGAGCGCGTCGGCGACGCGCCGCGCCGCCTCGCTCGACGCGCCGACCTCACGGCCGGCGAGGAGCCCGAGCCGCGTGCGCCGCAGCAGGACGTCGCCGAGCGTTCGCGCCTGCTCGCGACGAGCCGCGTAGACGACCTCGGCGAGCAGATCCGGCAGGTCGGCGACGATCGGCCGGGCGAGCTCGGGACGCTCGCGCGCGACCGCGAGCACGTCGTGGGCGACGTGGCCGTAGCGTCCCGCGAGGGCGGCATAGACCTCGGCCGGCACGCCGTCGACGCGCGGCAGGTCCGCGGGCGCGACGGTCGCGCCGAGCGGGATCTCGTGCGTGCGGCAGGGCGCGTCGCGCGCCTCGCGATCGACGAGCCGGTCGACGGTCATCTTCGCCATCCGCCGCCACGTCGTGAGCTTGCCGCCGGTGATCGTCACCATGCCGCTGGACGTCTCGTAGAGCTCGGCCTTGCGCGAGATGTCGACGGACTTGCGCGGGTCGCCGGTCGAGATCAGCGGTCGCACGCCCGCGTAGGCGCCGGTGAGGTCTTCGTTCGTCAGCGACGTGCCGAAGTAGTCGTTGGCCGCGGCGAGCAGGTAGTCGAGGTCCTCCGCGGCGGGCGGGACGTGATGGGTGACAAGCGCCCCCTCGAAGTCGTTGTCGGTCGTGCCGAGCAGCGTGCGCCCGAGCCACGGCAGGGCGAAGATCGTCCGCCCGCCGCCCGCCGGCACGATCGCGCCGCAAGCCGCGAGCGGCAGGTCCTCGTGGCGCAGCGTGATGTGGGTGCCGCGGCTGGGCCGGATGCGCGGGACCTCGGCCTCGTCGTGCAGCTCGTCGGGGCGCAAGCGGTCGGCCCAGACGCCGGTCGCGTTGACGACGTTCGCCGCGCGCACGACGATCTCGGCACCGCCGGGCCGTTCCCGCGCTCGCACGCCCGCGGCGCGGCCGGCGCCGTTGCGAACGAGCTCGAGGACCTCGACGCCGTTGGCGCAGACCGCGCCGAAGCGCTCGGCCTCCGCGAGGACGGTCAGGACGAGTCGTGCGTCGTCGGTCTGGCAGTCGTAGAAGAGGTAGCCCGACGTGGGCGCGCGAGCCGCGAGCGCGGGCACGAGCTCGAGCACCTCCTCGCCGGTGATCGTCCGGTGACGCTCGGGGCTCCACTCGGAGGGATCGGGCGGCGGCGTCGCGCCGCGCCCGCGCAGCCGCGACCGCGTCGATCGCCGGCGGCGCTCGACGGACATGACGTCGTAGAGGTTCAGGCCGACCCCGGTCTTGAGGTCCAGGCGCTCGCCACCGAAGGCCGCGACGACGAGCGGCAGCGGGTGGACGAGATGCGGCGCGAGCGCCACGAGGAGCTGGCGCTCGAGCAGCGCCTCGCGGACGAGCCCGAGGTCGAAGTTCTGCAGGTAGCGCAGGCCGCCGTGGACGAGCTTGGACGAGCGACTCGACGTGCCCGCGGCGTAGTCGGCGCGCTCGACGAGCGCGACGCTGTAGCCGCGCGTCGCGGCGTCGAACGCGACGCCGGCGCCGGTGATCCCGCCCCCGACGACGACGAGGTCGAACGTCTCGGAGGCGAGCGCTTGCAGCGCGTCGGCGCGGGCGATCATCGCGGGCAGTCTGCCAGGGACGCAAGCTCAGACCGCGAGGCTCGACGGATCCGGACTCAAGCTCGTCGCGCCGCGTGCCGATTCAACGGCATAGGTCAAGGCCGGGAGACCGGCTTGCCGAGCAGAGGAGGACGTCCAGGCCCCCGGAGAGCCCGCGCCCGGCCGAACAGGCATCGCGCGAGCCGGGGGCCCGGTACGCCGGACGGCGGCGTCGTGACGCAGGTCACACAGCGCGTGACGTGCGACGACTATCTTTGAAGTTAACGACACAAGGCCGGCAAGGGCGTGTGTGATGACAGACGAAGGTACACCCCTGGTGGGCTTGCTCCAGGGTGTCGCGAACGCGGTGCGATCGCGCTTCTCGGTAGCGATCGAGGTCAGCCGCGGCTGGCGGCGCCGCGCGGCGCTGTGGGCCTCGCGCGTGCTGGGGATGGCTGCGAGGATCACCTCGTGTGGATGGGGGATCGTGGCCAAGTGGCTCGCGGTCGTGGGGCTCGGGCTGCTTGTGTTGCCCCCGCTCATCAACGTCGCGTTCGGCCTCCTGGAGCACCTCGGCGCGTGGGCGTGGCTCGGCGTCGATCCGCAGCCGACGATCGGCACGCAGTGGACGCCGGCGCGGGTGCTGGGGATCGTCGCCGGCGTGATGCTCGTCCAATGGTTCTTGCGTGCACGCACGCGAGTCGTCATCGAGGAGTTCGTCGACTACACGAGCGCGGACGCCAAGGCGGTCAAGGGCCTTGCGACGCTGCTCGTGGCGGAGCTCGGGCGACTGCGCGAGCTGTATGGGCGCGTGAACGAGCAGCTGTCGATCCCGCCGTCGGTCGCCGTGCGAACCCAGGGCGCGTCGTCGGGCGCCGAAGACGCGGGGGCCTTCCTCTCGGTCCGCGCGGACGACGTCTCCGAGGCGCTGCAGGGCGTCGTCGCCTCCGAGATCAGGATCGACGTCGGCCCGGTCCGCGTTCCGATCGGCCCGCTGCTGTCGATGCTCGGCCGGATCGCCCGCGGGCCGCGCGTCCTCGGCAGCGTGCACTACACCGACGCCGGCGGAGGACCGACGCTGACGACCCAGATCGTGGGCATGGGCGGCAACTTCACCTGGCGCGTCGATGCCGCCGAGCTTGCCGAGCGGGGTGGCCATCGCGCCTTCCTCAACCCGATGGTCTCCGAGCTCGCGTGCCGGATGTTCACCGATCTGACGTTGCGGCGCACCGTGCGCTGGCGGGCGTTCCAGGCGTTCACGCGATACCTCGACGATTACTGGGAGAGCTTGCGTACGCCCATGAACCGGGCGAGCTACCTCAAGCGGGCCGAGGGCGAGTTGCTGCAAGCCGTCGCCGAGGACGAGACGTTCGACCTCGCCTACTACAACCTCGGCGTCATCTACAGCCAGCTCGCCGAGGCGGAGATCCGCGCGGCCGAGTCGTCGGAGTACATCCGCCGCTCCGACGGCGATCCCGAGCTCGCGCACCGCGCGCGGACGGAAGCCGCGATCGCGGCGTTCCAGCGCGCGCTCGCGCTCAACCGCGAGCGGCCCGAGGCCGTCTACGGCTTGGCGGTGCACAAGTACACGAGCCTCGTGCGAGCACGGCGCCGCGGGACCGTCGTGCCGGCCGGGCAGAGCATGGACTACCTCGAGACGGTGTGCCGGCTGTGCGACCGCGTCACCGAGCTCGACCCTGGGCACGCGCAGGCGCATGACCTCAAGGGGCTGGCGCTGCAGGGACTCGAGAAGGGCGCCGAGGCCGAGCGCTGCCATCGCGAAGCCGTGCGACGCTCGTGGCGCGACCTGTGTCGCGCCGAGCGGGCCGATCGCGCGGGCCGGGCCGCGAGCGACACCGTCCTGCCCAGCGCGCGGGCGAACGCCGCCGCGGCGCTCAACAACCTCGCCATGGCTCACGCCTCGCAGGCGTTGAGCCGCAGCACGGTCCGGCGCCGGCTTCGCTTCTGCCGTGCCGACAGGATCTTCCACCAAGCCCTGACGCTGACCCCTGCGACGACGCGCGCGGCGGCCGAGCTCGAGCGCGGGCGCATGCGCGAGAACTGGGGACGCTGGGGCTTGGCGGCCGAGGCCTACAGCACCGCGCGACGCCTCGAGCCCACCAATCCGCTTCCGTACGCACACCTGGGCCGGGCGCTGGCGCGCGCGAAGAAGACCGCCGAAGCGCGACAGGTGTGCGACGCGGCGCTCATCCGTCTTGCACCGTTCTACCGGCGCGCGATCGAGCCGTTCGCCACGCCGTCGACGATGCAGGTGCTGAACGGGACCCTTGGCGTCCTCGAGCACGCCTACGAGGAGATGGGCCGCACCGCCGACGTCGATCGCATCCGGGAGCTGTCGCTGCTGTGCGATTGGCTGCGCGCGCTGAGCGAGGAGCGCGGCGCCTTGCCCGCGACGATCGACGCGCTCACGCTCATCGCGCAGCGCTACAAGGACGCCGGCCTGGACTTCGAGTACGAGCAGGTGACGCTCGTGATCGGCCGGGTGGGCTGCCGGTTTGACTACGAGCGCGCCGCGACGTTCTACGCAGCGCTGATCGACGAGTTCGAGGAGAAGCGGCCCGACGCGATCGTCGAGCACGCGCTGCACGCGCGGCACGCGAAGGCGCTGCGCCGGGCAGGACACCTTCAGGACGCGCTGCAGGCGGCCACGCGGGGCCTGCTCTCCAACCCGCTGAGCGCGCCCGTCCGGCGCGAGATGGGCAAGGCGCACTTCGCACTGCTGCAGTTCGACGACGCGCTGGATGCCTGGGAGCACACGCTGTGGCTGACGCCGAACGACCCGGTGCTGCACTGGAAGGTCGCGTTCTGCCACTGGTGCATCGCGCAGGATCACCAGCAGCAAGCGGAGCGCCGAGCGGCGCTCGACACGGCTGCGGGGTACTTCACGCAGGCCATGCGACTCTCGGGCCCCGAGAAGATCTCGTGCTGGGCGTGGTCCAAGCTGTGGCTCGGCCGGGTTCGCCTCGAGCAGCATCGCTACGACGAGGCCGTGCAGGACCTGCGCGCGGCGAAGGGATGCGATGCCACGGCGCTGCCCGCGAGGCTGTTCCTCGCCGAGGCACACCAGGCCAACGGCGAGATGTACTTGAGCCGTCACGGGCTGCTGCAGGTGCTCAAGGACGCACGCGCCTGGACGCGCGAGCACCGCGGCCGCGATGCGCGCGTGGATGAGGACTGGGGCGAGACGCTCACCGGGGCGGACCTGATCGCGCGCGCGCAGTGCGGGCTCGCGTCCTGGGCCGCCGACGCCGAAGGAGACCTCGACCACGCGCTCGAGAAGGCGATCGCCGCCGAGAAATCCGCGATCAAGGCCGAGGGCAACGTGCGGGGTCCCGCCGGCACCTGGGCGCGCTGCCTGGACCTGCAAGCGACGATCCACGCGCGGCGCAACGACTTCGACGCGGCGCTGGAGTGCAGCCGCAAGGCCGCGTCGGTGTGCCCGACGCGCGAGTACGTCTTACGCGCGATGCAGTTCTACGAGACGGTCTCCGCGCGGGCGAGCCCGGGCGATCGCGCCGCCACGCTGCTCGTGCTCCAAGACATCCTGCAGCGACTGCGACGGACGGACGGCGATGGCGAGTTCCAGCACCACGCCCGGGAGATCCTCGATCGGCTCGGGCCGTCGCGGCCGGCCGAGACCGATGGAGCCAGCATGGAGCCCTGCGCGTCTGAGAGCGGCTACAACTGGCCGAGCTCCGAGGTGATCTCCGACACGCTCGACTTCGCGTCGCCGAAGAGCATCTGCGTCTTCTCGTTGTAGAAGAGCGGGTTCTCTATCCCTGCGAAGCCCGACGCCATCGACCGCTTCAGGACGATGACCTGCTTGGCCTCGTCGACGTTGAGGATCGGCATGCCGTAGATCGGCGAGTCGGCCTTCATGCGGGCGTCGGGGTTCGTCACGTCGTTGGCGCCGATGACGATCGCGACGTCCGTGCGGCCGAACTCCGGGTTGATGTCGTCCATCTCCTTGAGCTGCTCGTATGGCACGTCGGCCTCCGCGAGCAGGACGTTCATGTGCCCCGGCATGCGCCCCGCGACGGGGTGGATCGCGTACAGGACGTCGATGTTGCGCTTCTGGAGCGCCTTCGCCATCTCGCGCACCGCGTGCTGGGCCTGCGCGACCGCCATCCCGTAGCCGGGGACGACGACGACCTGGCGCGCGTAGTTCATGAGGATCGCTACGTCGGCGGCGCTCGTCGAGCGCACCGTGCCGCCCGTCTCGCCTCCCCCGCCTTCCACCGCGGGAGCCTCGCCGCCGAACCCGCCGAGCAGCACCGAGCCGATCGAGCGGTTCATGGCCTTCGCCATCTGGTCGGTGAGGATCGTGCCCGACGCGCCGACGATCATGCCCGCGACGATCAGCGCGGTGTTGTGCAGCGCGATGCCCGCCGCGGCGGCGCTGAGCCCCGTGAAGGCGTTGAGCGTCGAGATGACGACCGGCATGTCCGCGCCGCCGATCGGCAGCACCGCGAGGTTGCCGAGGATGCCGGCCGCGACGAGGATGAGGATGAACACCCCCTCGGACTCCGAGCCCATGAGGATCGCGACCGCGCCGCCGATCGCGACGAGCAGCAGGCCGATGTTCACGAAGAGGCCGCCCCGGATCTTCAGGGGGCTGCCGGAGATCAGGCCCTGGAGCTTGCCGAAGGCGATGTTCGAGCCCCAGAAGGAGATCGAGCCGACGATCGCGCCGAACAGCAGCGGGATGCCGACCGCAAGCTCGGCGCCGAGTTCGCCGCCGGACAGGCGGAACTCCGCCCACGCGATCAGCGCGACCGCGCCGCCTCCGACGCCGTTGAAGAGCGCCACCATCTGCGGCATCGCGGTCATCTTCACGTTGCGCGCGCTCGGCACGCCGATCGCGGTGCCGATCGCCAAACCCACGGCGATGAGCAGGAAGTCGGCGCCGTCGAGGTCGGGGTTCAGCAGCGTCGCGATCACCGCGATCGCCATGCCGACGGCGGCGATCTTGTTGCCCTGGACGGCCGTCGTCGGGCTCGTCAGGCGCGACAGTCCCGTGATGAACAGGCTGAACGCGACGATGTAGCACGCGATGATGAAGTTCGGATCCTGCAGGAAGACCGTGGCCATCAGTCGGCCGCTTCCTTCTTCGGCTCGGGCTTGCGCTTGAACATGCTCAGCATGCGGTCGGTGACGAGAAAGCCGCCGACGACGTTGATCGTGCCGAAGATGATCGCCACGAGGATCAGCGCGCGGCTGAGGAAGCCGTCGGCGTAAGGGACCGCGATGAGGCCGCCGAGCACGACGATGCCGTGGATCGCGTTCGTGCCGGACATCAGCGGCGTGTGCAGCGTGTTCGGCACCTTCGAGATGACCTGGAAGCCGACGAACGCGGCCAAGAGCAGGATTGCGATCTCGGTCAGCAGGCGGCTGCCGCCGGAGGTCTCGGCAGCGACGATGAGCAGGTTCATTCGGCGGGCTCCGTCTTCAGGGAGGCGACGTCGGGCTCGGCCTCGTCCTCGCCCTTCGGCGTCGGCGCGAGCTCGGACGGCGCGGGCGCCTCGGCGTCGCCGCGTGCCGCGTCCACCGCCTTCTTCGCACCGGGGTGGACGATCTCGCCGTCGCGCGTGATGCAGGCGCCGGCGACGATCTCGTCGTCGAAGTTCAGGTGCAGCTCTCCCTCGTCGTCGACGAGCAGCTCGAGCAGCGCCTGCACGTTGCGCGCGTAGAGCGCGGAGGAGTGCTCGGCCATCGACGCCGGCAGGTTCAGCGGCGAGACGATCGTGACGTCGTGCTTGACGACGACCTCGCCCGGCTCGGTCAGCTCGCAGTTGCCGCCCGACTCGCCGGCGAGGTCGACGATGACGCTGCCGGCCTTCATCTGCTCGACGGAGCGCTTCGTGACGAGGATCGGCGCGCGCCGGCCGGGCACGAGCGCCGTCGTGATGACGACGTCGAACGTCGCGATCTTGTCGGCGAGCTCGTCCTGCTGGGCCTTCTTCTCCTCGTCCGTGAGCTCGCGGGCATAGCCGCCCTCGCCCTCGGCGCCCTTGCCCGCCTCGAGCTCGAGGAACGCGGCGCCCAGCGACTGGACCTGCTCGGCGACGGCCGCGCGGACGTCGTAGCCCGTGACCTGGGCACCGAGCCGGCGCGCTGTCGCGATCGCTTGCAGCCCGGCGACGCCGGCCCCGAGCACGAGCACGCGCGCAGGCGGGACGGTGCCGGCCGCGGTCATCATCATCGGCAAGAAGCGCCCGAGGTGCTGCGTCGCCAGCAGGACCGACTTGTAGCCCGCGACGTTTGACTGCGACGACAGCGCGTCCATCGACTGCGCGCGCGAGATGCGCGGGATCGCCTCCATCGCGAACGACGTCGCGCCCGCGTCGGCGAGCGCCTGCGTCGTGTGCGCGTTCGTCAGCGGGCCGAGAAAGCCGACGAGGACGGTGCTGTCGCCGAGCCTGGCGATCTCGTCGTCGTTCGGCGCGGCGACCTTCGCGACGACGTCGGCGCTCCAGACGTCCTCGGAGATCGTGGCCCCGGCGTCTTCGTAGCGCTCGTCGGAGAGCATCGCGTCGGCACCGGCTCCAGGCTCGACGACGACCTCGAAGCCCTTGGAGGCCATCTTCTTGATGACCTCGGGCACGAGCGCGACGCGCCGTTCGCCGGCAGCGCTTTCTTTGGGGACTCCGACCTTCATGCGGTGCTGGAAGCTATCCGATCCGGATTACCGGATAGGGAATGGCTTGCGCGCGAGTCCCGTCAGGGCCTGCGCGGTGACCCACACGGGGGTCTGCGTGCTCGTCCGCGAGTAGCGCACAGCTCCCGAACCGGCTTGCAGCGAGCGCAGGTAGGCGAGGGGCGAGCGGGCGCCGCGGCGTCGCAGCCGCGCCGGGTCGCGCCCGGCTGCGACGAGCGCCTGGATCGCCCAGGCGGTCGACTGCGCGTTGGAGGCTCCGCCCGGCGTCAGCGGCAGGCCGCCGTCCGCGTTCTGGCGCGCCGCGAGGAACGTCGCCGCCCGCGCGACCGTCTTCGAGCCGCGCTTGCCGGCCGCGACGAGGCCCTGCAGCGCGGCGGCGGTGTCGTCGATCCCGCTCGGCCTGCCGCGGCCGGCGAAGTTGAAGCCGCCGTCGGCGTTGTGCTGGCCGGCGAGCCAGCCCGCCGCGGCGCGGATCGCGCGGTCCGAGCGCGGCCGTCCGCCTGCGCGCAGCGCGAGGATCGCGAACGCCGTCTGGTTGACGAGCCCGGCGAACGAGCCGTTGCGCCGGCGCTTGCGGGCGAGCTCTGCGACGAGGTTGCGCCCGCCGACCGCGCGCGGCGAGCGCCGGCCGGCGTGCAGGGCGAGGATCGCGCGCTCGACGTCGCCGATCGCGCGGACGCGGCCGATGTTGCGCACGAGGTAGTCGACGCCCGAGCGCCCCCCGCGCTTGACGGTCCGCGGATCGCGCCCCGCGGCGGCGATCCCCATGATCGCCCAGCTCGCATACAGCGGATCGGAGCCGCGCCCGCGGTCGGCGCCGAAGCCGCCGTCGGCGTTCTGCGCCGTGGCGAGGTAGGAGATCGCGCGCGTCTGGGCGGGATCGGCCGCTCGGGCCTGTGTCGCGGGGCCGGCGAGGCCGACCGCGACCGCAAGCGCCGCGAGGATGGCGCCGAAGCCCACCGCGGCGGCGCCGGTCCCGCTCGCGCCCGCACCCGGGTCCGTGCGCTCCGCCAGCGGATGCCACACGACCTCCAGGCGATCGCGGTAGCGCTCCAGCGCTCGGACGAGCAGCGGGCCGAACGCGAGGCAGAACACGACGTTGCCGGCCGCGTGAGCGAGGTTGAACGGCAGGCCGCGCCCGGCGACGAGGAGGTACTCCTCCCAAGAGTGCGCCGAGTACAGGACCCACAGGTGCAGGTCGAGGAACGCGCCGTAGGCCAGGCCGGCAACCGCGCACGCGCCGGCGAGCGGCCAGCGCCCCAGATCGCGGCCGAACAGCCGCGCGAGCAACGCGCCGAAGACGCCTACGGCGCCCCAGCCCGCCATCTGCCACGGGGTGAACGGCCCCTGCCCGAAGAAGACGTTGGACGCGAGCGCGCCCACGGCGCCGACGACGAAGCCGGGGGCCCCGCCGAGCACGAACCCGGCGAGCAGGACGATGTCGGTCGTCGGCTTGACGCTCGGGATCGGCGCGAACGCGACGCGGCCGAGCGCGGCGAGCGCCGCCAATGTGGCGACGAGCGCGAGCAGCTTCGCCGACGGTCGCGCCCGCTCGTACCAGGCGAAGCCGGCCGCGATCGCGATCGCGAGCACAACGAAGGACGCCAGCTGCCAGCTCATCGCCGCGCTCTCGCAGGCGCGGACGTGCAGGACGCTTCGCGCGGCCGGCTCATGGCCGCACCTCCATGGTCATCCTCGCCCGCAGGATGTCCGCCCCGTCCTCGGGCAGCAGCGCACCGTCGACGATCCGCGCTGTCTCCGTCGCGAAGTACCAGCCGCCGCTGAGCAGCTCGGCGGTCGGGCCGTCGGCGATCGGGCGGCCCTCCGCCAGCAGCACGACCCGGTCGGCGACGAGGGCCGCGAACTCCGGGTCGTGGGTCGCGACGAGCACGGCGCTGCCCGCGGCCGCGGCCGTGCGCAGGTCGGCCGCGAGGTCGCCCTTGGCGGCGCGGTCCATGCCGCGCGTCGGCTCGTCGAGGCACAGCGCGGCCGGCGGCGACCCGCCCGCGCAGACGATCGCGAGCGAGAGGCGCTGGCGCTCGCCGCCCGACAGGTCGCGCGGATGGCGCCCGGCGAGCGCCGTCAGCCCGGCCGCCTCGAGCGCCTCCGCGCCGACCTCGTCGCCGACGCGATCGGCGAGGAAGTAGTCGTTGGGGTTCTGCAGCAAGAGCGCGACGCGCCCCGCCCGCTCGATCCTTCCGCGCGTCGGCTCGAGCAGCCCGTTTGCGTGGCGCAGCAGCGTCGACTTGCCGGCGCCGTTGCGTCCCATGAGCGCGACGCGCTCGCCAGGCGCGACGGCGAGGTCGACGCCGCGCAGGACCGCGCGCCCGCCGGAGCGCTCGAACCACACGCCACGGAACGCGAGCGCGGGCGTCGGCCCGCTCGCCGCACGGCGCAGCACTCCGCGGCGCGGCCTCGGCACCGGTTCGCCGCCCGGCGCGCCATGGCCACCGCCATCCACCGAACCGCCCCGCGCCGCAAGGCCACCGCCATCCACCGAACCGCCCCGCGCCGCAAGGCCACCGCCATCCACCGAATCGGAGCGCACCGCGACGCCACCGGCCGCCGGCAGCCGCGCCTCGCGACCGCCCGGCCCCGCGCCTCGGCCGACACCGACCGCCGGCGGGCCGTCCTCGACGAGCAGGCCGTGTGCGCGCAGCGTCGCGCGGGCCTCCTTCACGCCGGCCGGCGGCGGGCGCAGGCCGGCCCGGGCGAAGAGCCGCGCGCCCGGCGTGGCGAGCGCCGGCGCTCGCTCGGCCGCCCATTCGAGAAAGCCGCGCGGCGCGGCGTCGCAGGCCAGTGCGCCCGCGTCGAAGGCGAGCACGCGGTCGGCGGCGCCGAGGCAGCGCTCGAGGCGGTGCTCGACGAGCACGATCGTCGTCCCCCACTCCTCGTTGAGGCGCCGCAGCAGCCAGACGAGCTCGTCGCCGGCGACCGGGTCGAGCTGCGACGTCGGCTCGTCGAGCAGGACGATTCGCGGTCGGCCCGCCAGCGCCGCACCCAGCGCGACCCGCTGCAGCTCGCCGCCCGAGAGCTCGTGCGTCGCGCGGTCGAGCAGCTCGCCGATGCCGAGCGCCAGCGCCGTCTCCTCGACGCCGCGCGCGACCGCACCGGCGCTGTGACCGCGGTTCTCGAGCGGCAGCGCGAGCTCCGCGCGCACCGTCGACAGGACGACCTGCGTCTCGGGGTCCTGAAACAGCGTGCCCGCCACAGCCGAGATCGAGGCGGGACCGTGGCTGCGCGTATCGAGCCCGCCGGTCACGACGCGGCCCGCGAAGTCGCCGCCGTAAAAGTGCGGCACGAGCCCGCAGGCGGCGCGCAGGAACGTCGACTTGCCCGACGCCGACAGGCCGGCGGCGACGACGAACTCGCCCGCCGCGATGTCGACCGACACGGAGCGCAGCGCCGGCGCTGTCGCGTGCGGGTAGCGGTAGGTGACGTCCTCGAAGCGCAGGGCGCTCATCGCACGATCCCCCGCCGGTCGGCGAACGGGAGGAGCGCGACGACCACGAGCGCGACGCACAGCAGCCACTCGCGCGACCCGGCCGCGACGACGGTGAACGGGTACGCGTCGAAGGACCCGACGTGAAGCAGGCGCGCGCCGAGGGCGAGCGCGAGGATCGCCCCGCTCGAGGCGGCGAACGCGACGTCGTGGCGCGACCACGGCTCGCGCAGGTGCTGGGGCGCCGGCGCGCCGGGGGTCGCATAGCCGCGCACCTCGAGCGTCGCGGCGACGTCGAGGGCGCGGTCAAGCGCACCCGTCGCGACCGCGCGCACGATCTGCAGCCGCTCGGCGGCGCTCGGCTTCGGCTTGGCGTCGGGGCGACAGCGCCGGGCATCGGCCAGCCGCCGCGCGTCGCGCCCGAGCACCGGGACGAGCCGGACGGCGAGCGCGGCCGTCAGCGCCGAGCGCACGGAGATGCGGCGCAAGCCGCGCAGCAGCTCGTCGGCGTCGACGGTCGCGGCCAGGAGCGCCGCGCTCGCGAGCACGACGAGCAGCGCGCGCAGCCCGAGGATCGCGCCGAACGCGAGGCCCTCGATCGTGACGTCGACCTTCCCGAGCGGCCCGAGCTCGCCGAACCGCCAGAGCACGGTCAGGCCCTCGTCGGCGACGAGCGGGTTGACGACCGCGATGAGCAGCGCGAACGGGATCGCGAACAGCGCGGCGCGCAGCAGCAGACGGCCAGCGTGCGCGAGCACCGCGGCACCCGTGATCGCGGCGGCGAGCGCGGCCAGGATCAGCGGGTTCTCGAAGGCCAGCACCGCGATCACGAGCGCCCCGGCGTAGGCCGCCGCGACCGGCGCGCGCGCGGCGTGCAGCGGGCTCGCGCGGCGCACGTAGAACATCAGCTCGCCGGCACCGCCACCGGCAGGTCGTCTGCGATCGCGAGCGCGAAGCGGTCCGACAGGGCGCCCTCGTCGAGCGCGCGGGCGGCGCTCGCGACGCCCGCGTCGTCGGTGCCGGTCACGAACCAGACAGGCTGGCGCTCGTTCGCCCGCGTCGCGGCGATGAGCCCGCTCCCCGCGCCGAGCGTGCGGGCCTCACGGCCGCGCGCGTCGAACACGACGAGCTCGCTGCCGGACGCGTCGAAGCGCGCGAAGACGCCGCTGGCCTTCGGGCCGCTGTCGATCGCGACGGACTCGGCGTCGCGCCCGCGCAGCTTGCTCCACGGCCCGACGAGGATCCGCAGCGACTCGTCCGCCGCGCTGCGGCTGATGTTGCTGCGTCCGATCGGGACCTTCAGCGCAAGCAGCTTGTCGGCGACGGCGTCGCACGCCGCGCCCTGCGGATCGGCGCACTCGACGCGCACCGGCAACCGCTTGCCGCCGGTCCCGTGCACGAACGGCTCGGGATAGGAGCCGACGACCGCCTTCGCGTCCGGGGTCACGCCCCAGTCGTGGTGATCCCACCAGATCCGGTCGCCGCCGCGGACGTCGACGTCCCCGGCCCCCTCGGACGTGAGGATCCCGTTGACATAGATGAACCAGTCGACCGGCCGACCGTCGCGCCGGCCGCCCGACAGACCGTCGATCGACTGCACGAACTGGCCGCCGAAGCGCGTCGCGACCTTCGCGTTGCGCTGCAGCACGCGCATGACCGTGTCGGCACCGGCGACCTTCGCGTCGGGCAGCTCGAGCATCGACGTGGTCCCGAAGTCGCGGGTCACCGTGAGCGCGACGGGCGCGTCGGGGCTCGATCCGGCGCCGGCGCCGCAGCCCGCGAGGACGAGCGCGCAGAGCAGCGCGCCGGCGAGTGCGGTCCTAGCCGACATGAAAGACGATGCGATTGCCGCCGCGCCGCCGCGCGTCGTCGCGGTTGAAGGCCTTGTCGATCGCGTTGACGTCGAGCACGTAGCGCCCGCGCGGCAGCCGCGACGGCAGCAGGTAGCTCGTCTCCTGGCGATCGCCGATCCGAAACCAGAAGCCGTTGCTCGCCCCGCACTTGATGTGGCGCAGGCGCTCGGTCCTGCCGCTGAACGTCGAGCAGCGGCCACGGTCGTTGCGCGTCAGGCGCAGCTTGACGACGAGCAGGCCCGACGCGTCGCGGTCGGCGACGACGCGCAGCTCGCGCGGGCCGTTGCGGCGAGCGAAGCGCTGGCCCTCGACGATCCCGCGGATGCCGGCGCCCGGCGCGCGGCGGTCGACGGTGCCGCAGAGCCCGTCGTCGCCGGTGGTCGCGCACGGCGGCGGCGCGATCGGCGGCGGGCCCGCCGGCACGACCGTGCCGCAGAACCCGTCGCTACCGGTGGTCGCGCACACCGCCTCGCTCGCCGAGCGGACGCGACCGGCCTTCGTCGCCCGCAGCGCGGACGCTCCACCCGCGGCGCGCGTCAGCGTCGCGACGCCGGCCGCGTTCGTCACCGCGGCCGCGTCGCCGCCGTCGACGGTCGCGCCTGCGACCGTCGACGCGGTCCCGTCGGCGGCGTACTCGACGACGGTCACGCTGAACGGCACCCCGGCCGTCACCCGCGCCGGGACGCTGAGCCCGAGCGGCAGGACCGGCGCGTTCACGCAGAGGTAGTCCGGCGGCGGGCCGACCTCGCAGCGCGCGACCAGCAGGAGCACGTCGTCGCCGTCCTGCAGCTCGACGGCGCAGACGCCGAGCGACGAGGACCGGTTGTTGACCCACAGCTCGAAGAAGTCGTTGTCGGGGAACGCGTGCGTCTCGCCGCGAACGCGCTCGACGCTGTAGCCCAGGCCGGCGAAGAAGCTGCCGCTCCAGTCGCCGGCGACGCCGAGCTCAAGCGCCCCGGCGGCGCTCGTGCCGGTGCAGTCGTGGCCCGCGACCTTGTCCTTGTTGATCGTCCGCGTGTCGGTGCGCAGCGCGGTGCGCGGGAGCAGCGTCGTGCTCTTTCCCTCGACGCGCAGGCGCACGTCGGCCGGCGCCGCGTTCGCGGTGGACGGCAGGACGAGCGCGAGACCTCCGAGAAGGACGACCAGCAGCCGGCGAGACAATGCGCCACCCCTTCCGCGAGGGCGTTCGTGCGGGATGGCCGGAGGCAGGTCTCCTGGCTTCCGGGCCGCCCTTCCCGCGCCTTCCCGGATCTGTCGAGATCCAGTGGCTTCGCGCTCCGACCGGCGGGCGCGAGTGCGAGACGGCTTCACCCCGGTGACAGTGGCGGGTCCGCGCCGGATTTGCACCGGACTTCCCTTGACCACCGACCAATGGACCGCGCCAGTGTAGCGTTGGCGTGAGCGATGACGGTCAACCTCACGCGCATCTACACGCGCCTCGGCGACGGCGGCGAGACGCACCTCGGTGACATGAGCCGGGTGCCCAAGACGCACCCGCGGATCGAGGCCTACGGCGAGATCGACGAGCTCAATGCGCAGATCGGCGTGACGCTCGCGGTCGCCGGGCTTCCGAACGGCTACGCCGACTGGCTGCGGCGCGTGCAGAACGACCTCTTCGACTGCGGCGCCGACCTCTCGGTGCCCGACGGCGGGGAGCGCGAGCGGCTGAGGCTGAAGCCCGAACAGGTGACGTGGCTCGAGCAGGCCTGCGACGAGGTCAACGCGACGCTCTCGCCGCTGAAGTCCTTCGTCCTGCCCGGCGGCACGGCGGCCGCCGCGCAGCTGCACGTCTGCCGCACCGTCTGCCGGCGCGCCGAGCGCCGGACGCTGCTCGTCGAGGACGCAAGCCCCGAGGTCGTGCGCTACCTCAACCGCCTGTCGGACCTGTTGTTCATCCTCAGCCGCGGCGCCAACGACGGCGACGAGCCGCTCTGGGAGCCGGGCCGCTACCGCTGATGGACGACAAGGCGATCGTCGCGCTGCTGTCGGGCATCGAGCCGTCGGAGGGTGAGATCCCCAAGCCGCCGTTCATGGCGGCGGTCCCCGCCGGCCCGGTCGTCGAGAGCGGCGCCGACCTCGACGCCGTCGAAGCGTGGGTCAAGGCGCGCGGCGGCTGGACGCACCGCGCCCCGGCGCACCTGGACTCCGAGCGCCCGCCGCTGTTCTTCATCGTCCCGAAGGGCCATCTGCAGACGGGTCCCGGGCCGCCGTCGCTGATGCCGGTGAGCCGTGGCGGCGGTGTCGTCTCCGCAGGCGCACCGGGCGCGCCTCCCGGTGGCGTGCCGGCCCCCGTTTCCGCCCCCGTGCGGGGCCTGGCCGGCGCCGCGCTGATGCCCTTCGCGGCCACCTCCGACCTCGCCGCGGCGCGCGCGTTCTACGAGCGCGGCCTCGGCCTGACGATGTCCGGCCAGAGCCCGATCGCGATCACGTTTGACTGCGCCGGCACGACGCTGCGGGTCGCGCTCGTCGACAAGCCGGTGATCGCGCCGTACACGGTGCTCGGCTTCACGGTCACCGACATGGCGGCCACGATCTCCGAGCTCGCGGGTCGCGGCATCGACTTCGAGCGCTTCGACGGCGTCGAGCAGGACGAGCTCGGCGTCTGGAGCGCGCCCGGCGGCGCGCTCGTCGCGTGGTTCAAGGACCCCGACGGCAACGTGCTCTCGCTGACGCAGTTCTGAGTCGCCGGCGCGGCGACCGCGGCGCAGCTACTTGCGCGCCTCCAGCCGGCGACGGATCTCGTCCTCGCGATCCTTGATCTTCCGCTTCTCCTTGGCGGCCTTGTGCGCCGCCTCGTTGCGCTGCTGCACCTCGAGGATCTTCGCCTTGTGTGCAGCCTTGACCGGTCCCGATGCGTCGTCTGGGCTCATCGCTTGTCTGCCTCGCTCGCTCCGTTGATGGACCCCGAGCCGCGGGTGGATGCAAGGGAGCGCGAGCATCCGGCGACGTCAGCTACACGACCCAGGGTAGAAGATGCGCCGGCAGGGCGCGCGATCCGCCACCGCGGGCGGACGCTATTGTCGGCGGTCATGACCGACGACGAGATCCGCACGCTGCTCGCAAGCCTCACCCCCGCCCCGTTCATCTGGTCGCGACCGGGGACGGTCGTGATCATGGACAACCACGTCGTCGACGCCGGCGGCGAGCCCGAGGCCGTCGGCGAGTGGGTCGAGGCGCACGGCGGCGAGATCGACCGCACGCTGCCGGTCGTCGCGACACGCCGCGGCGTCACGTCCATCCCCAAGCCGGTCGGCAAGCGCTACTACGTCGTGCCGCAGTCCCTGCTCGACGCCTGACGTCCGGGCGGCGCCGGCGCCGCGGCGTGTGGGAGCATCGGCGGCGCGTGGACGACGAACCGCTCTTCCTGCTCATGATGCTCGTCCACGACGACGGCCCACAGGGGGTGTCGATCTGGAAGGCCGTGCTCGTCGAGGACCACGGCTATGTGCTGACGCGCGAGCAGGCCGAGGCGGTCGTCGCGAGCGAGGGTCCCGGCTCGCGCTTTCTCTACGCGCACCGCGACGACACGGCGTATCTCGGCCCGCGCGGCGGCAGCGCGCCGCCCCTGACGATGCCGCCCAGCAGCACGATGTGGGACTACGGCGAGCCGCTGCACGTCGACATGGTCGAGGTGCTGCGCGCGGCGTGGGTGGCGGCCGGCAGCACGCCTCCCCCACCGGATGTCGACAACGCGTCGGTCGAGGTCGCGGTGGTGCTCGAGATCGCCGCGGACTGGTTCGGCGCGGGCGATGCCCATCGAGTCGAGACGGCGTTCGACCTGCTCGTCATGGACCTCGCCGGCAACCGCCACGGCACGCCGCCGTTCTACGGTGTGCCGCTGGGGGCGCTCGGCCTGGACTGATCGGAACCGGCGTCGTGCCGTGAGCCGAGCCCGGCGCCGGCTCGCTGCACCGCGCCGCGGGAGCGAGCCCGTAGGGTGAACGGAATGTCCTACACGAATGCCGAAGCCCGCCAGGACCTCCTCGACATCGTCGCCGAGGCGATCGACGAGCTGGCCGTCGCGCTGGCCGCTCTCGGCGCGGCATATGAGCAGCTCGACGAGCGCAGCGCGGACGAGCTCGAGGAGCAGCTCTTCCGTCCCGTCCAAGTCGCCTACGGCCGAGCGAAGCGCACGCTACGCGGCCTTCGCCGAGCGCACCGAGCTGCCGGCCCGCGGCTTCGAGGCCGCGGTGCCCGGAGCCCCGTCGAACGGCGCGAAGGGGTTCGTCGACATCGCCGTGAAGGCGGTCTCCGCCGCCGATGTCGTCCTCTCGACGCTCCAGGACTCGATGCTGCCCGTCGAGGTCGGCGACCGCGAGCTGCGCACCGGCCTGGGCGAGGTGCGCGAGCTCATCGCGCCGCTACCGGGTCGCGCGCGCCAGGTCGTCCGCACCGTCGGTCGCTGACGCGTTCGCGTGGCGGATTCATACCGGTATTCGGAATCAACTCGCCACGCACCGGCGACCTGACGCGGCGATCGCCGCGCGTCAGAACGAGAGCGACCCGCCGGCGAGCGAGCCGCCGATGAGCATCGCGTAGCCGGTGGTGACCAGCACGGTGAACGGCACCACCGTCGCGTTCTCCTCGGAGCGCATCATGAACGCGAGGCCGACGAACTTCCCCAGGATCGCGATCATGAGGCCCATGAGGACGATGGTGTTCAGCATCCCCGCACGATAACCGCGCCGCGGCCATTCGCGCGACTGCGCCGACGCCAAGATCGTCGAGACGGCATGCCAAAGTCCACGGTCGATCGAGCGCGGCGAGCCGCAGAAGCGCGCCACGGAAAGCCGGCACCTGGTACCGCGCAGATCCAGCGGTACGGTCGCGGTATGACCACGAAGATCGCCGTCAGCCTGCCGGATGACCTCGTCGCAGTCGCGCGCCAAGCGGTTGCCGACGGCCGCGCGGCATCCGTCTCGGCCTTCGTAGCCGACGCGATCGAGGAGCGCGGCCGCTACGAGCAGCTTGCCGCGCTGTTGTCCGAGATGGCCGCAGAGGCCGGGCCGCCTTCGGAGGAAGACCGCATGTGGGCGCGCGAGACGCTCGGCCTGTCCTGAGTGGCGGGCGTTACGCTCGACACCGGCGGCGACACGAGACCCGCGGTGGCCGCATGGGCTAGCCATCGCTTCATCCTGGACCGCGTACGCGGCTCGCGATGGCGGCCGGACCCAGGGGTACGATCGACGGCATGGCTCCGCGAAGCAAGGCCGTACTAGCCAGAGAGCACCTCGATCGAGCCCTGCCAGCGGTCGCAGTACATGATCACACGGAGGCGGTGCCGTGGCTGTTCGTTTCGTTGGAAGCGGCGATCGTTGCCGTGGCCGACGCCAAGGGACTCGATACCGAGCGGGCTCATTGGAAGAAGGCCGAGGTGGCCGCCGAGCTCCACGCAGCCGGCGACCTCCCCATCAACTACGCCGACACGCTGAAGCTCCTCAACGAAGCCCGTAAAGCGGTGTTCTACGAGGGCGAGGACCCAGACCTCGAGGACCAGTCGCTTGAGGACATCGCCGCAACGGTCGAATCGGCCGTCGAGCAGGCCGAACGAGCGGTGCTCGAATGAGGACACATAGCATCCTCGTCGGGCTCGACGATCGCGCCACACCCGAGACATGGACGCGGCGCCTGGACCGCGATGCCGGCGAGATCGCCCGCCGCCTGCCGCACGAACTGCTGGAACTTCACAGCGCCGTCGTCGGTCGGGCACATGAGGCCGCAGCCCATAGCCTGATCCTGACTGGCTCAACCGCTCGATCTCGACGCACTCCGATCAGCGACCTCGACTACCACCTCATTGGGCCGCGGCCGTTCACGCGCGACCTCTCCAGCCAACTCGATTTGCACGCTCTGACGCCCGCAGACCTGAACGCTCACATCCTCGCCGGTGAGGACTTCGTGCAGTGGTCGGTGCGCTTCGGCTTGATCGTCTTCGACGACGATCACCTGCGGCGCGCTGCGACACTCATCGCGACCTCGAAGCCGTGGCCGGACGCCAACCGAAAGCGCCAACACGCGGCGAAGTCTGTCGACCTCGCGCGCCGCATGGTCGCCTCGGGCGACCGTGACGCCGCGCAGGAGCAGGTGCGCACCGCGCTCTCACTCGCCGCCCGTGCCCAGCTCCTAGGTGCTGGAGTGTTCCCTGGAGCGCGCGACGAGCTGCCGCAGCAGCTGGCAGAACTCGGCCTGCAACACGTCGGCGAAAAGCTCGCTCACACGATCCACGCCGACAACATCCCGCTTAGCGAACTTGATCTGGCCGTCGAGCTCTGCGAGGCGCTCGTCAGCGCCCAGCACGACGCCGTGTCGATCGCGTAGAGCCAGCACTCGCTGGCAATCCTTGCAATCCCTGGCCCGAGTTCATCTCGATGAGCCGGAGGCTCGTGCCGCTGGTGCCCCGTGTGCCCGTGTAAACACCAACGATCATCCATCCAGCGTTAAGGGTCGGCAGGACAGAATGGTCGTGCTCATCTGGGCAGGCGACGCCGAGGCGCGGGCATGGTCCCGCCATGACGGGCCAACCGCTCATCCGGGTTCACTGAGATTGCGGCCACCGATGGCCAGGTGCGACGATGGCCCGATCTCAACGCCGTAGATCGCACCCCGCGCCCTCGTCGGTCGGGTCGTAGGCTGCGAGGACGACCAGCGCGCCCGCCGCCTATCCCCGACCAACACCGGCCGGCACGAACGGGTAACGATCAATCCAGCGCACGAGGGTTAGAGTCCGCGAGATGTCTGACGGGGGGAGGATCCGAGATCCAGTTCACGGGTACGTTCGTTTCACGCGCGTGGAACGACGGCTCATTGACGATCCGTTGGTGCAGCGGCTGCGTTACGTCGGCCAGGCGGGCCTCAGCCATCTCGTCTTCCCGGAGGTTCGAACGCCGCGGTTCAGCCACAGCCTCGGCGTGATGCATCTCTCGACGCGATTCCTCAGCAGCGCATTAGAAAACGCCGACAGCGCCCTGCGTAGGACGATCGAAGCACTCATGGACACAGCGGTGTCCACTGCCACAGCTGGGTATCCACCCGCCCGGCCTGACGTCGTCCGGACCCTGACTGAGGACGGTCTGCGGGCAGCGGCGAGCGTCTCGGACGATTCGCGCGCGGATGCACTTCTCATCGAGCAGGGACTGCGTCTCGCGGGCCTTGTGCACGACCTGGGGCACTTGCCCTTCAGTCACGACTTCGAGTATGCCCTCGAGCGACTCCTCGAGCAGCATCGGAGTGAGGCGCTCGTACGATTTCCAGCGCTTACCGCGGAAGGCAATCTCGCCACGCATGAACGCGTTGGCTACCACCTCGCGACCACGCTGATCCACAAGATCTTCGATGACGTGCCCGACCGCCTCGAGGCCGATCTTGCTAGAGCGTCGTTCGCAATCGCGGAACGGATCCTGATGGCCGAGCCGCCCGCCGATCCCGGCCTCGCCGTTGCCGCGCACGAGGCCCTCGACCAGGATGCCCTCTGGTGGTGGCTTCATTCGCTGATGGCAGGCGAGATCGATGTCGACCGCTGCGACTACCTCCTACGCGACGCACGCAACTACGGCTTCGAGTTCGCCAGCTATGACCTCGATCGACTCGCGGACCACCTCACGGTCGTGCGGCCTCGCGGGGACCGGAACCTACTAGAGACGGCGGTCTTGCCTCAGGGCGTTTCGGCTGCCGAGAGCTTCTACCTCGCACGCTACCGGGCGTACGCATGGGGCCCGTTCCACCACAAGGTCTCGCAGATCGCTGCAGCGCTGCAGCAGTCCATCCTGCATGTGCTCACGCCGATCTTCAGTGGCGTAGGTGGGTCCGACAGCCTGCGACGGTTCCTCGAGGACGTCGAGGCCGTGGCGGCGGACCAACGTGGGCGCCTGCACGAGGACGATCCCGAACTCCTCGACCGCCTCCGGCTCTACGACGATGGCTGGCTAATGCGCTACATCCGCGAGGCCGCTCTCGCACAGCGCGATCCGGTCGTGCAACCGTGGCTGGATCTTGTCTGCTGGCGTACGCGTGGGCCGCGCAGCCTTTGGAAACGCAGTGGTGAGTTCCCAGGCGACCTGCCCGGATTCAACGCCCGGCTGCCGGACCTCAACGATCCAGACGCAGCCGCGCCATGGCGCTCCGGCATCGACGAGTTGGCACAGGATCAGGTGCTCATCATTCGACACCGCTTCTCGCCGTACGGTCGTGAACCCGGCTCGCCGAGCGCCATACTCAAGGTGTCCGATCCCCATGGCACCCTTCGTTCCTTGACCGAAGTCTCGCACTTGACTGCGGCGCTGCCCGCCATCTGGAATGCGGATGTCCAGGTGTTCGCCGCGTCCGCGTCCGACCCACCGCACCGGTCCGCAGCCGAGGTTGTCCAGCGGCTCCAGCGCGCCATTGACGAAGGAGTTCGACCATGAGCACCGACACCATCTCTACCCGGGACCTCTTCGTCAGCCTTGAGGGACGCGCGTTTCCGACGTACCGCGATTTCGACCAGGCGGTGCAGGAGGCTCTGGGGCAGTACCGGAACGCGTTCCCGCTCATCTACACGCCGCACCAGGCGATCGCCTGGGCCCGTCAGAACGGATGGATCACGGACAGCGGTGACGGTTTGCTGGTCGAGGTGCGCTGAGACGGATCGTCGGCGCAGTGGAGGTCTCCGGCGTCGCCGCACACGCTGCTCGCGCGCGCCATAAGCGGTGCTGTTGAACCGACACGATGCCTCGATGATGCGTGGCATCCCACCGTCCGGTTCGAGCGTGATGCGCGAGGGTCTTCGAAGTACCGCTACGGGGATTCGAACCCCGGTTTCCGCCGTGAGAGGGCGGCGTCCTAGTCCCCTAGACGATAGCGGCGCGCGGGACGGCGATCACGGTAGCAAGGCTCCGCCGCAAAACCCCGGCCGCGCAGGGTCGAACCGGTCCGGTCGCGGCACGGCGGGACCTGTGCGAGCGGGGTTCGCCGCAGCGGTGGGCGACGCCGGTCGCTAAGGTTGCAGGGGCCAGCGGATGTGGCGGAATGGCAGACGCGCAGGCTTCAGGTGCCTGTGTCCTTCGGGACGTGGAGGTTCAAGTCCTCTCATCCGCATTCTCCAACCCTCACGACACTTCGAACCGTCGCTGCACGCGAGGCGCCGTGGCAGCGCGGTGTCCCCCAGTCCACGCGGAACGCGCCAGCCAATATTGCGCACGAGTCCGCACGGGCTCGGAGACCCGAGGGCATCCGTCGACCGCGCGGGACGCACGCTGGCATCGTCGCCGCACGCACAACATCGTCGGTGAGACCGACGCCGGAGCGCTGCTTCGCGCGGTGGCTGTCGCACAAAGGCCCTCGGCGGGTGCGCGGTGGGAACCGATGCGCGGCATCCGGCAGTTCTGGAGGTCGACGGCCATCTCAGGGCCGGAATCGCGCCTTGTGGATGGGGCTGTCCCAGCGCAGATCGTTTGTGCGACAGCCACCGCGAGAAGCGACACTCTCGGAACCCATCGTCACGGTCCCTGGGGACTGGACTGCGGCGGCACGGGCCGGCCGGCGGCGATCGCTATCCAGCTGCCGCGTCGAGGAGCGAGCCCGATGACACCCCCATCATCCGCCGATACAGTTCGATCGCGCGCTCCTCCGTCATACCGGCGATGTAGTCGACGATCACCCGCAACCGAGCAGGTTCAGTGCGGGCAGCCCTGAGTCGCTGTTGCTCAAAAGGCGGAAACAGGCGAAGCTGGTCGCGTTCGACGGCATCCTTATACGCAGCGAAGAGTCCGGCGATCACTTGACGCTGGCCGTGCTGCAAGACCGCTAGGGAGGGCCTATTGATCACGTAGAACCAGGTAAGCTCCTTCAGGACCGCGACTTGAGCCTTTCGGCGCCGATCGATGTCGACGAGCGGCGCACCGCTGCCGGGCTGAACATCGGCGATCGACAATGCCGAGATGTACTGCCCTATAAGCGTGGAGGTCTGAAGCTTGAGCTTACGTCGCTGCAGCGGGTCGCCCGTGTACGACTCGTCCAGATCGAGGAAACGCCCGAAGAGCGCGTTCGCCGCATGCATGAGCTCTGCGGGCCGTAGACCGCCCAGCCGAGGCTTGACCCTCTTCCTAGCGGGCCCATCAACAAAGAGCGAATCGGTGAACCGATCGCGCTCTGTCTCGTTCAAGCACAGCCGGTCAAGAGGGACAAGGCCGGCCCGATAGAAGTCCTCCATGTCATGGACGGCGTAGGTGACGTCATCAGCCCAGTCCATGATCTCCGCCTCTAACGACCGTGGTCCGTCGTCCGCCCGCCCTGCGCGAACCCACTCGAACACGGCTCCGTCTGCGTGGTACGCGCCCCATTTAGAGTCTCGATCTGGATGGTCGAAGTCGCGGAGCCACGGGTACTTCAGAAGGCCGTTGAGGGTCTGGCGAGTCAGGTTCAGGCCATCGTAATCCGCAGAACGAAGCGAGAGCCGCGTAACCACACGGAACGACTGTGCGTTGCCTTCAAACCCCCCGAAAGCCTGTGTAACTTCGTTGAGTTCCTCTTCAGCGAGATGACCGAACGGAGGATGTCCGATGTCGTGGGCGAGTGCAGCGGCTTCCACGGCCTCGATGTCCAACACTCTCGCCAGTCGGCCCGGCGCGCCCGTGGTGGTAGTCACCTTTAGCGACTCTGCAAGACGGCGGGCGACTTGCGCGACCTTCAGTGAGTGCGTCAGCCGGCTGTGGAACGTCGCACCGATTTCGGTGGTGGCGACCTGCGTGATCCCAGAGAGACGAAGAAACGCCGACGAGTAGAGGATCCGATCGCGGTCGCGTGCCGTCTCGCTTCGAGCCGTCGGCGGTTTCTCCTTGCGATAGCGCTGCCAACGGTAATCTTCGGCGAGCCACGCGGGCCGCGTGCCATCACTATCGCCGAGCGGCCCGGCGCACCCTGAGATCTGAGTCCAGAACCAAACCTCCGTCGCTGACGAGCTGCCAGAAGGCGAGCGAAACGACGTCTCGCCGATGGCCGTTGCGAGCACAAGCTTGAAGTTCGCGCGGGGACCACCGCTGCGTCCCGGCCGTGGTCAGCAACGAGTCCGTGGCGGTCTGGAGCTGTTCGAGTTCGTCCGAACGCTCGTCTTCGATGAGATCCTGCGCTAGATGGCCCGGCTGCTGCTCGATCACGATGGTGTTGTACCGCGCAGCCCGGACGGACCGCGCCGCCGACCACACCCAACCCCCAGCCGCCCGCGGCGAGGGCGCTGCCTCGCGCATCTGCGATCCGACGCATGAGAAGCGCCTCCTGGTCGGACTGCCGTTGATGGATGCCGGTAGCGCTTGCCCCAACGCCGGAGGGAGCCGCGATCGGAGCGCTCCTCAGCGCGAAGCGCGAAACTCTGGACGTGCCGCGCGCACCGAGCGCTCCGTTACCTCTGAGGCCCGTACGCTGCTAATCGTCGGCCTGGAGCCTCGGCTCGCGTCGCGTCTCAACGGCGCTTGTCGTCCGAAGTCGATGGCGACGAGCACAACCTGCCAGCTTGAGGTGCCCCTGTTGTCGGCGACCCGACTGTCTCCAATCGCGTCGGCAGCCTAGGCTGGCAGCACATCTCCGGACTTGTCCGCCGGATCCGATAACAATCAAGCTGTGCGCCTTGAGCAGTTTTCCGTCCAGAATTTCCGAAGCATTGAAAAGGCCGAGAAGCTGCCCCTCGGCGACTTTACGGTTCTGCTCGGACCCAACAACGAGGGCAAGTCGAACATCCTGCAGGCGATGGTGATGGGCATGCAGGAGCTCTCCGGCAAGCGGCGAGGCACGACTGGCGTGCGCGCGCCCTATCTGTCAATGTAGCTTGAGACGTTTCGACATCAGTAAAATTTGTCGAGAAGTTGTGCAGAACATTGTTCAGAACCGGGCGGAGAACGGGAGTCTCAAGCACGATGACGGAGATCACATCCAACGCGGCCAAGCCCAGCGTGCCCGACCCGGAGCTCGTCGAGCGCGCCAAGCGCCGCAGCTTCACGGCCGAGCACAAGCTGCGAGTGCTGGCTGAGGCCGACGCGTGCAGCAAGCCGAGCGAGGTCGCGCGCTGCTGCGCCGCGAAGGTCTGTACACGTCGCATCTGACGGCGTGGCGCAAGCAGCGCGAGCAGAGCGCCCTTGCGGCGCTGTGGCGCCCTCGCGGGCGGCCGAAGAGCGATGTCCGCGAGGCGCAGATCGCGGCGCTACGCAAGCGTGCCGAGCGTGCCGAGGCGGAGCTACAGAAGGCCCGGCGTGTGATCGAGGTGCAGGGAAACGTCTCCGCGCTTCTGGGCGAGCTGCTCGAGCCCAGAGGCGCGCAGGGGAGCACCGGGCGATGATCGAGCAGGCCGTGCAAGAGCTCACGCCCGTCATCGGCACCAGGCCGGCATGCCGCGCGCTCGGCGCGTCGCACGCAACGATCTACCGCCGCCGCCAGCCGCCTGCGCCGCGCAGAGAGCGCGAGCCACGGCCGCCGTCGCCGAGAGCGCTCTCGGCAGCCGAACGTGAGGCGCTGCTCGCCGAGCTGCATGGCGAGCGCTTCATCGACAGCTCGCCCGCGCAGGTGTTGCGCGACATTCGAGATGAGGACGTTCGCGTCACGCTCGTTGAGGACGACCGCGCCTGGGTTGGGCCGATCCGGCGCGCGCCGGGCCGTGCTCGTTGGCGGTGCTACGCGCGGGCGAGCAGGCGGCCGTCGGTGATCGTCGATGCAAGGCCGAACGGGCAGCGATCGATGCGGCCAAGCAGCGCGCGGGCGCTGTGGTGGACCGCGGCGATCGCGTCCAGCAGCCAGCGCACTGGGTCGCCGCGCGCGGTTGGGCGCGGAAGCTGCCCGCCCAGCGAGTGCAGGCACCGTGTGAGTGTTGCGTGCGCGTGTGCGGCGTGGCGCGCGCGGCGCAGCCAGCCGCGGACGGTGGCGGCCGGGACGCCGGCGTCACGCGCGAGCGGTCGGTGCCCTGCGCCGCGGGTGGCGCCGACGAGCGCCTGTCCGACGGTCGCGACGACATCGCGGCGGTAGGCCAGCAGGAAGCTCGGCAGCAGCGCGTGCGTGCGCTCGCAGCGCCGGCAGCGGCAGCGACGCACCCGCAACCGTGTCGTGGCGCCACGACGCCGTACCAGGCGCGTGTAGGACGTCCACGGCGACAGCCGTCCCTCGCAGCGCGGGCAGCGCGCGTCCGCAGGCAACTGCGGGCCCACGCCACCGGCGAGCATCGCAGCGACCAGCTCGCTTTGGACGGCGACGACGAGCATCGCTCGTCAGCGTCGCTGCGGCGCGCCCCTCGCGCAACGGGCGCAGCAGCCTCGATCTCGCAACGAGCGTCCAAAGCAGCATCGCCAGCACCCCGACAGCGTGCCAGCGCCGGCCGCCGACGACCAGGGGCAGTGTCTGTTGCGCCGCGGCCCGCAAGGCTTCGGGCGACCGCGGCGCCGGCCGGCGAGCGGGCCTGGCGGTGTCCGGCGAGGCGGCCAGCGCCTGCGCGCGCCCGCGCGCGAAAAGCTGTGCAAAACCCTTCGGGTTTCGCACAGCAACCGCAACTACTACGACATCCTCAACCTCAGTGGCGCAGATCAAGCCCTACGTCGTCAAACAACGTGGCGCTCAACAGCAGGTCTGGGCGACGCTGCTTGACGAGGGCCGCTACCTGGCGTCGGAGCGCACGATGTATCGGCTGCTCGCCGCCAACGACGAGGTTCGCGAACGTCGCGCGCAGCGCAGCCATCCCGCCTACCAGCGCCCCGAGCTGCTCGCCGAGCAGCCCAACGAGGTGTGGTCCTGGGACATCACCAAGCTGCTCGGCCCGGCGACAGTGGACCTACTTCTACCTGTACGTGATCCTCGACGTCTACAGCCGCTACGCCGTCGCCTGGACCGTCTCAGCAACGCGAGAACAGCCGATGTCGCCAAGGACCTCATCGCCCAGGCCGTGCAGCAGCAGCACGTGACGGCCGGCCAGCTGACCGTGCATGCCGATCGCGGCAGCTCGATGACTTCCAAGCCGGTCGCATTCTTGCTCGCGGACCTCGGCGTGACCAAGACGCACAACCGGCCGTACACGTCGACCGACAACCCCTACAGCGAAGCGCAGTTCAAGACGCTGAAGTACCGGCCCGCGTTCCCCAAACGCTTCGACAGCCTCGAGCACGCCCGCGCGCACTGCCGCGACTTCTTCGACTACTACAACCACCACCACCGCCATTCCGGGATCGGCCTCATGACCCCGGCGACCGTCCACCACGGCCAAGCCGACCAAGTCCACGCCGACCGAGCTCGTGTCCTCGATGCCGCCTACGCCCGCAACCCCGAACGGTTCGTCCGCAAGGCACCCAGCCCGCCGCCCGTCCCGAGGGCCGCATGGATCAACAAGCCCGACACAGAGGACACCGCTCACTAAACCCGATCAAAGAACGTCTCATTTCGCTTGACAGGTTCCGGCGCGCCGAAGCGAGGCACGAAGCGGCGCTGGCTACCGCTGGGAGCGGGACTTTCCGCGGTCGCTTCAGGAGACGCAGCCGGATGGTAAGACGACAATACGCTTCGATTTCGGCCTTAGCGAGCAGGAGGTCGGCGAGATCTACACCGAGGTCGGCAATCGCTTCTACGCACGGCTTCCAATCACATTGGTGTTCGGGCAAGGCCGGCCGCAGTTTCGGGTCCGTAAGCCGCGTCATGCGGAAGCGCTCTCGGCAAAGCGCGACGAGATCGCAAACTTCGTGGCTGAACGCGTGGACATCCAATACGTCGAAGCCGTTCGCACCGGAAGCAATGTGCGCGAGATCGTGGCCGAGATGCTCGACCGGGAACTCGCGGCCGCAGCGTCGGACAACGAGGAATATTCGGCGGCCCTAGCTGAACTTCGGCGGATTCAGCAGCCCGTGTTCGACACGCTCTCCGAGTCGATCACCGCACGCTGCAGAGCCTGCTTCCGGACGTGACGGCCGTGCGATCGAGCAGGACCAAATCATTGGCAGGTCCGTGATGGGCAGGAGCGTGTCGGTCATGGTGGACGATGGCACGTCAACGGACCTGACGCTCAAGGGTGACGGGGTGCAGAGTTTTGGCCGCGCTTGCCATGATGCAGCACTACTCGTCCGTTCGGGCGCGCGCGCGGGAGTTCATTCTTGCGGTCGAGGAGCCCGAAGCGCATCTCCATCCACGAGCCATTCATGGGCTTCGCGATGCGCTGCGTGAAACGTCGGCCACTCAGCAGGTCGTCGTTACGACGCATTCTCCGCTGTTTGCGAACCGGTTGGATTTGTCGAGCAACATCATCGTCCGTAAGAACCGGGCGCAGCCGGCGAAGTCAGTTCAAGAGCTGCGAGAAGCGCTCGGGGTCAGAACAGCGGACAACCTCGCTAGCGCCGAGATGGTGCTCGTCGTTGAGGGGCCGGCTGATGAGGTTGCCTTAAAGGCCCTCCTAGCGAACCGCTCAGCGAGCTTAAGGGCCTCCTCGCTGAATCGTGTGGGTAGCGCCTGCGACGGACGAGCCCGTGCCCAGCGCGCGCAGCGCAACCCTTGATCGCCACCATCAGCGAAGCGAAGCCGGGCAGTCAAGGGCAGCCCGACAGGGCCGAGCAACGCGAGCCGCGTAGCGGTGTCCCTTGACGGCGCGGTGCAGCGCAGCTACCTGACCGTCGGTCGGTGTGCTCGGTCGGCGACGATGTAGGGATGCGAGATGTCGACCTCTTCCAGCAAGCGCTCGGCCTTCAGGCGCCGTGGCGCGTGACCGACTGCACGTTCCAACAGCGCCGCCGCGATGCGCGCGCAGGTCCTCGACGAAGCGCTCGTAAGTGGCGGCGTCGCGGCCGGGCGTGACGTACCTGTGGCTGCGCAACCCCGCCCACCTCACCGACCGTCAACGCGAGCGCCTCGACGAGCTGCTACGCCACCCCCTGAAAACCGCCCGCGCGTACCGCTGGATGCTGAAGTTCGACCACGTCTACGAGCTGCCCGCCGACGAGGCCGAGCACTACCTCAGAACCTGGTGCCGGGGCGCCAAGCGCTCGCGCCTGCGCCCGATCATCGACTTCGCACGGATGGTCCAGGAGTACTGGCTCGGGATCGTCCGCTGGTTTGAGTCCAGGATCACCAACGGGCTGCTCGAGGGCCTCAACTCGCTCGTGCAGGCGGCCAAGCGCCGCGCCCGCGGCTACCGCTCAACACGCAACTACATCGCGATGATCTACCTCACCGTCGGCAAGCTCGACATCGTCACCCACACGAAGTAGCGAGGAGCCGCTTAAGGTCGGCGCTACGCGCGGGCGTGTTCACGATTCACAAGCTCCATGGCGGCGGCAAGCTCAGCTACCTGCTCTCCCAGTTGCGGGACTCTCTCGCTGTGACCCACGCGTTCCTAGACAACGATGACCAAGGACGCCAAGCCGCGCAGGCCGCTCAGGCAGAGGGACTCCTCGGCGTCGCGGACGTCACTATGGCGATGTGCCCTGGAGCCAAGAAGGAATCCGAGTTTGAAGATCTCGTCAACGCCAAGGTGTACTCGCAGCGTTTCTCGGCCGAGTTCGGAGTGATAGTCGAACATGCTTGGCTCAATAAGCTGTCCAAGGGCAAGTGGTCACGCCGCATGCCAGTGATTTTCGAAGCGAGCGGGACCATGTGGGGCGATGATGTCGCGAAGCGGGCGAAGACGTACGTCGCACAAGAAGTTGCTGCGTCGCCGGAGGTGGCTCTGAAGGAGACGTGCGCGGGCGTTATTGACGCGCTCGTAAGCGCGCTTGAGACGAAGCTCGCTGCTCGAACATCCTGAACGACCTAGCTCCGCGAGCCGATCCAAGTACCCCGTGGCGCTCCGCTTCGTCAGGGCCTATCCCGAAGGAGTTTCGCTCTTCGACGAACTGAGCAGTCTGCACGCTTCGCGCTCTTGCCGGCGAGTCGACGCCCTGGACGCGTCTACGCCGTGAACGTGTACTTCCCGCGCGCGGGTCGGGTGATCACCGGGGAATCAGCGCGACAAGCCACCGACAGGAAGCTCGCGACCGTGTCCCTGGACACAGCCCGGCCGAGTTCCTCCTCGACAAGCCGATGAATCTCAGCGACTCCGAGAGTCGCTTGCGCAGTCCCCAGAACCCGAAGCACGGCGGATTGAATCGCGCCCTGCGCTGGTCTCATCGACCCACGGCGAGTTGCGCCCTGATCGCTGCCGGACGCGGATTGGCGCTTTCGATCGAGCAGTTGTTGCAAGGCGACGTCGCCGTCGTGGTTCGAAAGTGCCCCGGTTAGGCGCATCGCGTCCTGACGCCCTCGGCGGACCGCGTCGAGGGCGTTGGCGAAATCCCGCGCGGGGCGTCGATGTGTGCGCGCTGAAGTGCCCGACAGCGAGATCCCGGCCTCGAGCTCGGCACCGAGTGCGCCACACGCACGTCCGCGCAGCATCGCCGGCCGGCTGCCGCCACGCCCAAACGAGCGAGGCAGCCGGGCCGATAAGTGAGGCCGTTCTCCCTCCCAAGCGAGACCGTCCTGTAGCATCACGGTAACTCGCTGGCGCATGCCGATTGATCGTGTTTTCACTATGCGATCGGCGCGAAAGGTTATATTGACTCCATTCGCGCCGTCTCTGTATGTTCGCACCGACGGCTGCATGCCTGGTTCGTCCGTGGACGGTGCTGACTTGCCGCACTCGCCGTAACAGACGCGACCCATCACGCAGCCATCGTCGCAGCGGGTGGCTCCACGGACGGGGACGTGGCTTTCGCATGCCCGCTTTCATCCATCGGGACGTTCATCGGGAGGGGCAAGTGATGAGCTCATGAGCTCAGCAGAGAGCTACCAGGACTGGTACATCGGCTTGGCGCTGTCGTTCTTTGTCATCGTCGTCGTGGTCGTCATCGTGGCCACCATCCTCATGCTGGCGGCCCGCATTGCCGACCAGGCGAACAAGGCGATCGGCGGCGTGGACACCGTCCGCGCGCAGACGACGAGCCTCAGCGGCGGCGTCGACAAGGTCAACGAGTCCGCGGTGCGGATCCTGCACATGGCGCGGGTGCTCCGGAAGGCGGCGGTCGGGACATGAGGGCCGCGATCGACACACACGCCGCCTGGCAGGTCGTGCTGGGCATGGGCGCCGTCGTCCTCGCCGTCGTGATCGTCCTGATGCTGCTGCTGCTGAGCTTCATCAAGGACATCCGGACAAGCGTCGACACGCTCCTCGACGTCGCGCCGGTGCTCGCCGGCCAGACGGCGAACCTCACGAAGCTCAGGGCGACACCCGCCGTCCTCGACGGGATCATCGCCGAGGCGATCGTCCAGGACGGCTACATGGACGTCCTCGGCGCGCACTACGCGGCACCGGGGGAGGTCATCGCATGAGCACCGAGCTCATGATCGCGGCGAGCGTCGCCGAGACGCTGCTGCTCGTCATCATCCTCGTGGTCGCGCTCACGCGCGTGCGTCAGGGACTCGCCGGCATCTCCGGCGGCCTCACAGCGCTCGCGGGCGCGCTCGCCACCGTCGAGTCCCAGCACCTGCGGCCGCTCGGCCCTGCGGTCGCGCAGATCAACCAGCGCTTCCAGACGATCCTGAGCGTCCTCCCGGGGATCGCCGCGAAGGCGGCGTTCGTCGTGCGCAAGGTCACGGGGGGTTAGACCATGCTCATCCTCTGGGTCATGTGCGTCGTCGTCGCGCTGGCAGCCATCGTCCTCGTGGTGTGCCTCAAGGGCGTCTTGAAGGAAGCGCGCAGCATCACGCCGACCGCCGCCGCGATCTCGGGCGTTGCGGCCGCAGCCTCAAAGGACCTCGACGCGGTCATCGCGCTGGTCACCACTCAGAACTACATCAGCCAGGTCGTCGCCGGCCTCGCCCACTACGGGGGGTCGCTCGACACGGCCCTCCCGGACGCGTGAGAGGACCAACATGGAACTTCCTGTTGCCATCATCATCTTGCTGGTCACGGTCATCATCGCCGCGCTCGCGCTCTATCTCATCGCGACGATCCTCGAGCTCCGCAAGATCACCACGGAGCTCGATGCCGTCCTCGCCGGTGTCAACGAGATCGTCGCGAAGACCGCGCCCGTCAACGGCGTGCTCGACGCGATCAACGTCACGCTCGTCGCGGGCCGCAACCTCCTGGAGGGCCTGGCCCTGAAGAAGACGGGTCCCGACGCCGCCGGCCTCGTGGAGTCGTGCTTTCCCGGCGAAGGTCAGCGGTTCTTGCAGCGCACCGGCCAGCGCGGCCCGGTCCTTATGATCGGCGAGGAGTACCCCCGCGGCGCGGCCACCCTCAATGCCCTCCTCGGCGTTCCGACAGCAGCGTCCGGGGGGAGCGCCACGCCGGCCGGGCGTATCTCGGTGGTCGGCGCGCGGCCCTGGGAGTAGCCGCGCAACACGGTTCCCGGGCGCGTCGCCGATGCGCGCCCGGGCAGCCGTTTCTCAGCGCGGCTCGACGAACAGCGACTGCGCGCAGGCACCGATCGGGCCGTCGCAATCGTGGAGCGTCGCCGTGGACAGGCCGAAGCCGGCCGCCGATGACGTGGTTTTGGCGTCGACGCCGATCCACTCGCCCGCCGGCTCGCGCGACAGGTGGACGGTGAGCTCCGTGTTGACGAACAGCCAGTCGCGCCACGGCAGGATCCAGCTCAGCCCGTTCGCGAAGTCGGCGGCGGCCGCGACGCGGGCGAGCGGCGACGGTGGCTCGCCCGGCACGATGTCGCCCCGCAGACGGATCCAGGCCGCGACCGCTCCCGAGCCGAGCTCGCCCGCCACCCGGCGGATCTCGCAGGCGTCGGGATAGAAGAGCTCGCGCGTGTGCTCGTAGAACAACGGCAGCGGGTCGCCGGCCTCGGGCGGCGCCAGCAGCTCGCCACCCGGCGCGCAGACCGCTGCGGCGGGCAGATCCGCGCGGCGCACGCGCACGGCGCGCGCAAGGCAGGCGTGGCGGTCGCCGGCGCCGAGCGTTGCCTCGATGACCTGAAAGCGCCGGCCCGGGCGGATGACGGATGCGGACGCCGAAACCGAACCCAGCGGCACGCCGCTGAGGAAGTCGATGGTCAAGCGCGTCACGACGAGGTCGGCGCCCGGCTCGCACGACTCGACGGTGCGCGCGAGCAGCGCCGATGGCGCCCCGCCGTGCATCATCCGCTCGTCCCAGGGCCCACGGGCCATCGGGGCGGAGACGAACGCGGAGCCGGCGGGCTCGAACAGCGGCTGGGTCACGTCGTGCACGCTACCCGCCCGCCCCGGCGTCCCGTCACCGTGCCTTCCGACGCCACCGGCGCGGGACGTACACCGGCTGCCGCGTGTCGCGAACGGACGACGCGGACGGCCCGAAACCGGGCTGCCCTCGTCGACGAGAACTACCGGGTGTGGCCACCGGCCCGGGACGGTCCACCGGCTGCCGCGTGTCGCGAACGGACGACGCGGGCGGCCCGAAACCGGGCCGCCCTCGTCAGCGAGAACTACCGGGTGTGGCGACCCGAGCGCGACGGGGAGGCGGAGCCGGAGCTCGCCGCCGCGCGCTCGCGGCGACCGGGCCGCTGGCCCGGACGCTGCGACGGCCGGCGGCGCTGACCGCCGGCGCCTGCGCCACCGCTCGTCGCGGTCGGCATGCCGCTCAGCGAGAACTCCTTGTGCAGGCCGAGATCCGTGGCGATCTTGCTCATGTCGCGTGCCTGGTCGCCCAGGACGAACGTCACGCTGATGCCGGAGCGCCCCGCGCGGCCCGTGCGGCCGGTGCGGTGGACGTAGCCGTCGCGATCCTCGGGCATGTCGTAGTTGATGACGTGGGTGACGTCGCGCACGTCGATGCCGCGGGCAGCCACGTCGGTGGCGACCAGCGTGTCGACCTCGCCGCGCTCGAAGCGCGCCAGCGCCTTCTCGCGCTGCGACTGCGTCTTGTCGCCGTGCATCGCCAGAGCGGTCACGTTGTGGTCGCGCAAGCGCTTGACGAGCCGGTCGGCGCCGCGCTTCGTGCGCACGAAGACGATCGTCAGCCCGCGCTCGTCGGCGTTGAGCTCGTGGACGAGGTGCGCGACCTTGGCCTCGTGCTGGACCTTCAGGAAGCGGTGCTCGGTCTCCGGGGCGTCGTGGTCGACGGGCGGAATGTACTCGTGGCGACGCGCGTCGCTCGTGTAGGCCTTGGCGATCGAGCCGGCGTCGCCCTCGAGCGTCGCCGAGAAGAACAGCGTCTGCCGGGCGCGCGGGGTGCGAGCCACGATCCGGTCGACGGCCGGGCGAAAGCCCATGTCGAGCATCCGGTCGGCCTCGTCGAGGACGAGGATCTTGACGTGCTCAAGCGACACGGCGCGCCGCGCCAGCAGGTCCTCGAGGCGACCCGGGGTCGCGACGATGATGTGCGCCTTGCGGGCCTGCTGGATCTGACGCTGGATGCCGGCGCCGCCGTAGACCGCGGCGATCGACAGCGCGCGGGCGTGAGCCATCGGCAGCATGTCGTCGACGATCTGCAGCGCGAGCTCGCGCGTCGGCGCCAGGATGAGGCCGCCGGGGCGGCGGTCGGTCGCCTTGAGGCGCTCGACCATCGGGATCGCGAACGCGAGCGTCTTGCCGGAGCCCGTGGGCGACTTGGCCAGCACGTCGTGGCCCGCCATGACGTCCGGGATGACGAGGTTCTGGATCGCGAAGGGATCCGTGATGTCGCGCGCCCTGAGCGCATCGACCACCACAGTGGATACGCCGAGATCGGCGAAGGACTTCGAAGACATGAAGAGCGGCTCCTAACAATGGCCTCGCGGTATCGCGATACGGCCATCAAGCATGTTCGGGAGATTCGACTGACCCGAACCGCGTTAGCGCACTCGAAGCAAGAACCTCAAGGGCAGCGGCGCCGCCCGTGGCCTAGACGGTAGCAGCAAAGATCCCGCAAACCGCGATCATGGACGAAGTGCCCCGGCCCCTCCCCACCCTCTCCGCGCGGCTCGGCGACGTCAAGTCCTCGCCGGTCCGCGACATCCTCAAGCTCACCCAGCGCGCCGAGGTCATCTCGTTCGCGGGCGGCCTGCCGGCGCCGGAGATGTTCCCCGCCGAGATGGTCGCGCAGGCGTTCGCGACCGCGCTGCGCCCGACCGTCGTCGCGCGGGCGCTGCAGTACTCGACGACCGAGGGCGACCCGCAGCTGCGCGCCCTGCTCGCGCGGCGGCTGACGGGTCGCGGCCTCGAGACGCACGCCGACGAGGTTCTCGTCACGACCGGCTCCCAGCAGGCGCTGGGGCTCGTCGCGAGCGTCCTCGCCGACCCCGGCGACGTCATCCTCGTCGAGAGCCCCTCCTACCTCGCGGCGCTGCAGGCCTTCGGCTTCGCGGGCGCGCGACTCGTGGCGGTCCCGTGCGACGAGCACGGCCTGGACCCCGAGGCGCTGCCCGCGCTCATCGAGCGGCACGGGCCGAAGTTCCTCTACCTCGTGCCCACGTTTCAGAACCCGACCGGCCGCACGCTGCCGGCCGAGCGGCGCGCGCGGCTCGCGCAGATCGCCGCCGAGCACGGGCTCTGGCTCGTCGAGGACGACCCCTACGGCGAGCTGCGCTACGACGGCGAGCCGCTCGCGCCGATCGCGTCGCACCCCGGTGCCCGCGATCGCACGGTGACGGTCTCGTCCCTGTCGAAGGTGCTCGCCCCCGGGCTGCGGATCGGCTTCCTGCGCGCCCCCGAGCAGCTGCTCGGCCCGCTCACGGTCGCCAAGCAGGCGGCCGACCTGCACACTTCGACCATCGACCAGCACGCCGCCCGCATCTGCCTGCAGACAGGCGACCTCGACGACCACATCGCGCTCGTCTGCGCCGAGTACCGCCGCCGCCGCGATGCCCTGCTCGGCGGTCTGCGAGACGCGCTGCCGGAAGGCTCGACCCACAACCGCCCCGACGGCGGGATGTTCGTCTGGGCCCGATTGCCGGAGGGCTGGAACGCGGCCGACTTGCTGCGACAAGCCCTCGCGCACGACGTCGCCTTCGTCACGGGCGCGCCGTTCTACGCGACCGATCCCGACCCGCGCACGCTGCGCCTCTCGTTCACGACCCATCGTGCGGACGAGATCGTCGAAGGGCTCGGGCGGCTGCGGTGTGCGGCGGAGGCGACATGAACGGCGCGCCGCGCGACGTCCCGATCCGGTCCGAGATGATCCGCCTGGGCCAGCTGCTGAAGCTCGCCGACCTGGCCGAATGCGGCGCGCACGCACGCGAGCTCGTCGTCGAAGGGGTGGTTCGCGTCAACGGCGAGATCGACACGCGCCGCGGACGCCAGCTACACCGGGGCGACGTCGTGACGGTCGGCGCCGAGAGCGTCCGCGTGGTGTAAGCGAGGCTCCACCGGCGTACGCTGCCCTGATGTCGCGCAACCTCGTCGAGCTCGTCCGCCGCCACCACGAGCTCGGGGCGCCGACTGCGCTCACCGTGCTGAAGGCCGCGCTCGACGACCACGGCGAGATCACCGACGACGACCGCCGCCTCGCCGCCGAGCTCTCGGGCCTGCCCGAGGCCGCCGTGCACGGCGTCTCGACGTTCTACGACGACCTCCTGCAGCCGCGCGGCGCGCGCCACGTCCGCGTCTGCACCGGCACGGCATGCTTCGCGACCACCGCCGACGCGCACGTCGAAGCCCTGCGCGAGGCGCTCGGCTGCGAGCTCGGCGAGCGCACGGACGACGGCTCGGTCTCGCTCGCCGAGACCGTCTGCCTGGGCTTCTGCCACAGCTCGCCCGCCGTGCGCGACGGCGACGTCATCGACGCCGGGCCGGGGGTCGTCGAGCGCGTGCTCGCCGGGCGCGCGCAAGCGGGCCGCGAGCCACCGCCGCGCGCGGCCGTCGACGAGCCGGTCCTGCTCGCGTTCGGCCACGACTGGGCGGGCTTGTCGCGCGCGGTCGCGACGATGTCGCCGGAGGACCTGCTCGAGGAGGTCAAGGCCGCGAACGTCCGCGGCCGCGGCGGCGCCGGCTTCCCCGCCGGCACGAAGTGGGCGTTCGCGCGCGCCGCCGAGGGCGAGCGCAAGTTCATCGTCGCCAACGGGGACGAGGGCGACCCGGGCTCCTACATCGACAAGGTCCTCATGGAGCAGCATCCCGAGCTCCTGCTCGAGGGCATGGTGCTCGCGGGCTTCGCGGTCGGCGCCGACCACGGCTTCATCCTCACCCGCTCGGAGTACCCGCGCTCCAAGCCGCGCCTGGAAGCGGTCGCCGCCGCGGCACGAGGCGCCGGGGTACTCGGCCCGTCCGTCCTGGGCAGCGACTTCGCGTTCGACGTCACCGTCGTCGAGGGCGCCGGCTCGTACGTCGTCGGCGAGGAGACCGCGCTGCTCGCGTGCCTGCAGGGGCTGCGCGGGACCGTGTCGGCGCGCCCGCCGTTTCCCGCGCAGCGCGGCCTGCACGGCATGCCGACCGTCGTCAACAACGTCGAGACGCTGTGCAACATCCCCGTCGTCGCCAGGATGGGCGCGACGCGCTACGCGGGCCTCAGCGCCGGGCCGACCTCCGGCACGAAGCTCGTCTGCTTCAACGAGCGCTTCGTCGCCCCCGGCGTCTACGAGGTGCCGTTCGGGATCACGATGCGCGAGCTCTGCGAAGACCTCGCGCGCGGCCTGCGCGACGGCCACGCGCTCAAGGCCGTGCAGATCGGCGGGCCGCTCGGCGGGATCCTGCCGGCGTCGCTGCTCGACACGAGGTTCGACTTCGAGGACCTCGACGCCGTCGGCTGCATGCTGGGTCACGGCGGGATCGTCGGCTTCGACGAGACGACCGACATGCGCGCGCTGGCGTCGCACCTGCTGCGTTTCGGCGCCGACGAGAGCTGCGGCAAGTGCTTCCCGTGCCGGATCGGCCTGCGCCGCGCGCACGCGATGTTCGAAGGCGACGGCGCCGTCGATCGCGTCAAGCTCGAGGCCCTGCTCGAGACGCTTGAGCTCGGCTCGCTATGCGCGCACGGCAGCGGCATGCCCGCACCGATCCGCAGCCTGCTCGAGCACTTCCCGGCGGAGCTCGGGCTCGCATGAACCTGACGATCGACGGGCGCCCGGTCGAGGTCGAGCCCGGCACCACCGTGCTCGAGGCCGTGCGCTCCGCCGGCGGCGACGTCCCCACGCTGTGCTTCGACACGCGCCTCGAGCCGTTCGGGGCGTGTCGCGTGTGCATGGTCGGCGTCGAGGGGGCGCCCGGCCCGCTCGCCGCGTGCACGACGCCGTGCCGCGACGCCATGGTCGTCGACACGACCGACGCGACGGCCCGGCGCATCGCAGCGGCGACCGTCGAGCTCGTCCTGTCCGAGCTGCCCGAGGCGCCGGGGCCGGAGACGGAGCTTGCGCGCGTCGCACGCTGGCTGCGGGTCGACGGCGACGCGCTGCGCTGGCCCGGCGAGGCGCACGACGGCGAGCAAGACCTGCGCCACCCGTACCTCGCGCTGCGCCACGAGCTGTGCATCTCCTGCGGGCGCTGCGTGCGCGCGTGCGACGAGGTGCAAGGCGCCTTCGCGCTCACGGCGACCGGCCGCGGCTTCGAAGCGAACATCGCCGCCGGCATGGACCAGGGCTTCCGCGAGTCGACCTGCGTCGCATGCGGCGCGTGCGCCGACACCTGCCCAACCGACGCCATCACGGAGATCTCCCTGCTTAAGATGCAGTGATGGATCGCGACGTCACCACGACCTGCGGTTACTGCGGCGTCGGCTGCCGGCTGGAGGCGCACGCGCGCGACGGGCGGGTGGCCTCGATCTCGCCGGCTATGGACGGGCCCGCGAACAAGGGCCACACCTGCCTCAAAGGGCGCTTCGCGCACCAGTTCTCGCGCAACCGCGAGCGGCTGACGTCGCCGCTCATCCGCGACGCGGCGCGCCCGGACGCGGGGTTTCGCCGCGCGTCGTGGGATGAGGCGATCGCGCTCGTCGTCTCCGAGCTGACGCGCATCAAGAGCTCGAGCGGACCGGACGCGATCGCCGGCCTCGCGTCCTCGCGCGCGACCAACGAGGACTGCTACGTCATGCAGCGCCTCATGCGCGCGGCGATCGGGACGCACAACATCGACAACTGCTCGCGCGTCTGCCACTCCCCGACGTCGTGGGCGCTGCGCACGTCGTTCGGCCTGTCCGGCGCGACGGGCTCGTTCGACGACATCGAGGCGGCGGACGCGGCGATCGTCATCGGCGCGAATCCGACCGAGGGCCATCCGGTCGTCGGCGCCCGCATCAAGCAGGCGACGCTGCGCGGCCTGCGGCTCGTGACGATCGACCCGCGGCGCATCGAGCTCGCCGACTACGGCGTGCTGCACCTCGCGCCGCGGCCCGGCTCGAACGCCGCCGTGATGCTCGGCCTCGCGCACGTCGTCGCGCGCGACGGCCTGACCGACGACCGCTTCCTCGCGGCGCGCACCGAGGGCTACGACGCGGTCGCCGAGCTGCTCGCCGGCTACACGCCGGCCGACGTCGAGCGCATCAGCGGCGTGCCGGCGGCCGACCTCGAGCGCGCTGCCCACATCTACGGCGAGGCCGCCGAGGCGAGCCTGCTGTGGGGCCTCGGGGTCACCGAGCACCGCTACGGCTCGGAGGTCGCGCGGCTCATCTGCAACCTCGCGCTCATGTGCGGGAAGGTGGGTCGCCCCGGCAGCGCGCTGCTTCCGCTGCGCGGCCAGAACAACGTCCAGGGCTCGTCGGACATGGGCGCGCTGCCGGACACGTTCACGGGCTACCAGTCCGTCGCCGAAGACGATGTGGCGCGGCGCTTCGAGGCCCGCTGGGGCGTGACGATGAAGCG
>CAWEOF010000018.1:0-49452 GCA_963810605.1 uncultured Actinomycetes bacterium | reverse complement strand
AGCGCGGGCTCTGGGCGCAGCCCGCGGACGCCACGCTCGACGCCATCCGCGAGCGCTACCTCTCGCTCGAGGGCGAGCTCGAGGAGGCGCATCCGTGAGCCGCTCGCCGCGTCCAGCCGTCGGACCGCGGCCATGACCGCCTACCCCCTCAGCGCGATCGTCGGCCAGGAAGCGCTCGTCGAGGCGCTGCTCGTCAACGCCGTCGCGCCCGAGATCGGTGGCGTGCTCGTGCGTGGCGAGCGCGGGACGGCGAAGTCGACCGCCGTGCGGGCGCTGGCGCCGCTGCTGGCGCCCGTGCACGCCGCGGTCGGCGAGGCCTTCGCGTTCGCGCCCGGCGAGCGCGCGCCCGGCGGCGAGGTCGCGCCCGACGCGCCCACCGCGCCCCGCCCCGCCCCGCTCGTCGAGCTGCCGCTGGGAACGACGCTCGACCGGCTCGTCGGCTCGCTGGACCTCGCCCGCGCGCTCGCGGGCGAGCAGGCCTTCGAAGCCGGGCTGCTGGCCCGCGCGCACCGCGGGATCCTCTACGTCGACGAGGTCAACCTCCTGCCCGACCACCTCGTCGACGCGCTCCTGGATGCCGCGGCCACCGGGGTCGCGCGCGTCGAGCGCGAAGCGGTGTCGGCGGTCCACGCGGCGCGCTTCTTGCTCGTCGGGACGATGAACGCCGAGGAGGGCGAGTTGCGCCCCCAGCTCCTCGACCGCTTCGGCCTGGGCGTCGAGGTCACCGCGCCGAAGGACCCGGGCGTGCGCGCGGAGATCGTGCGCCGGCGGCTGGCGTTCGAGCGCGATCCGGTCGCGTTCGCCGCCGCCTGGGTGCAAGCCGAGAGCGCGCTGGCAGCGAGGATCGCCGCGGCGCGCGCGTCCGTGGACGGCGTGCGCCTGCCCGAGCGCGAGCTGCTGCGGATCACGGGCGCGTGCGCGGCGCTCGGGGTAGACGGCGTGCGCGGCGACATCGTCACGGCGCAGGCGGCGCGCGCGCTCGCGGCGCTGGACGGCGTCGACGAGGTCGGTGAGGAGCATGTCCGGCGGGCCGCGGCGCTGGCGCTCGCGCACCGCCGGCGCCGCGACCCGCTCGACGGCCGGATGCCGGACGCGGAGGATGTCGATCGAGCGCTCGACGATGCCGGGCAGCCGCCCGAGGACGATCCCCCGCCGCGGGGAGGCGGTGCAGCGCCGCCGCCGGGAGGCCACGCCGCCAACGGCGCGGGTCGCGCGCCGGCGCCGGGCGGCTCGACGTCCGGGTCGCGAGACGAGCCGGCCCCCGACGCGCCGCGCCGCGAGCGAGATCGCGAGGACGCGCCCCGGCCACGCGCCGAAGGCGGGGCGCCACAGCGACAGCCGCAGGCCGGCGACGCGCCGCCGAGCCCGACCCTCCCGGCGCGCGAGCGCCGCGACCCGCCCGCGCGCGCGCACCTCCCGGCCGACGTACTCGCCCTTGCCGGCACCGGCGTCGGCCCCGCCGGCCGGCGCGCCCGCACCCGCGGCCCGGGCGCCGGCGCCATCGACAGCCTCCCCGCGCGTCCCGACTCGCGCGATCTCGCCCTCGTCGCCAGCTTGCGCGCGCGGCTGCTCCAGGGGGCCGCCGGGGAGTACGGCGCCGCGGCGCTCGAAGGGGCCGGCGGGGAGTACGGCGCAGCGGCGCGCGAAGGGGCCGCCGGGCCGACCGCCTTCGCCACGGCGCCGGTCGGCCCCGCGACGGTCGCGCCGAGCGCGTCGCCGGTGCGCCCGCCGAGCGATGCGCGCGCGGCGCTGCGCGAGCACGTCCGCTCGGGTCGCGAGGCGACGTTCGTCTGCCTTGTCGTCGATGCCAGCGGCTCCATGGGCGCGCGCCGCCGCCTCGCGCGCGTCAAGGGCGCGCTCATCGCGCTCCTGCGCGACGCCTACGCGCGCCGCGATCGCGTCGCCGTCGTCGCCTTCCGCGACAGCGCCGCCCGCGTGCTCGTCGCCCCCGGCGCGCCGCTCGCCGTCGCCGCCGCTGCGCTGCGCGACCTGCCGACCGGCGGCCGCACGCCGCTGGCCGCGGGCCTGGACACCGCCGAGCAGCTCATCCGCCGCGAGGCGCTCCGCGACCCCGACCGGCGAGCGATCGCGGTCGTGCTGACGGACGGCCGCGTCGCGGACCCCGGCGGGGAGATCCCCCGCGCCGCGGCACGGCTCGGCCGCGCGGCGGCCGCGGTGCACGTCGTCGATACCGAGGACGGGCCGGTCCGGCTCGGCCTCGCGCTCGCGCTCGCGCGCGCAGCCGGGGGTCAGGTCCACGAACTCACGAGGAAGGCCGCATGACCGACGAAACGCCACTCGCTCGCCACGGCGCCGCCGGCGTCGACGTCCCGCACCGCCAGGGCGACAAGGGCAGCGCAGAGCCCAAGCGCCGCAAGCCGCGCGACAAGCCGCTCGTCGCGGTCATCACCGGGCACGGGAAGGGCAAGAGCACGTCGGCCTTCGGGATGCTCCTGCGCTCGTGGGCGCGCGGCTACCGCTGCGGCGTCTTTCAGTTCGTGAAGTCCGGCAAGTGGAAGGTCGGCGAGGCGAAGGCCGCGGCCGCGCTCGGCGGGATCGACTGGGAGAAGATGGGCGACGGCTGGTCGTGGCTGTCGAAGGACCTCGACGAGTCGGCCGACCTCGCCCGCGAGGGCTGGGCCGAGGTCAAGCGCGCGATCGCCGCCGAGCGCTACGAGTTCCTGCTGCTCGACGAGATCACCTACCCGATCAAGTGGGGCTGGATCGAGGTCGAGGACGTCATCCAGACGCTCCGCGATCGCCCCGGCTTCCAGCACATCGTCATCACCGGCCGCGACGCCGCGCCCGAGCTGCTCGAGCTCGCCGACCTCGTCTCGGAGGTCGTGAAGGTCAAGCACCCGATGGACGAGGGCATCCGCGCCCAGCAGGGGATCGAGTGGTAGACGTCCTCGTCATCCTCGACGGCGCGAGCGAGCCGCTGCGAGACGGCGAGCCGACGAGCCTCGAGCTCGCCCGCACGCCAGCGCTCGACCGCCTCGCGCGCGACGGCGAGCTCACGCGGGTGCAGACGATCGGACGGGGCCTCCCGCCGGGCTCGGAGTCCGCGATCCCCGCGCTGCTGGGCTGGCGACCGCCGGAGCTCGTCGACCGCGGAGCGCTCGAAGCCGCGGCTCACGGCGTCGAGGTTCGCGAGGGGGAGCGGGCGTGGAGGGTCGATGTGGTCGGCGGTGCGGCGGCGCCCGCAGGCGCGCCGAGCGGCGGGACGCGTGCGAAGGAGCTCGCGGCGGCCGCGCTGCAGGCGTCGGCGCCGGACCACGCCCTGCACCTCCTCGCCGGCCACCGGCTGCTGCTGGTCGGCCGGGCGCCGCTGCCCGCGGCGGCGCTCACGGCCGGGCTGCGGGTCTGGCCCGAGGGCGTCGTGCCGCCGCCGATCCTCGGTCCCGAGACCGTGCTCATCGGCGCTCGCGGCGCGGCGGTCGGGGCCGCGCGGCTCATGGGCGCCGCGACGATCGTTCCGGCGGGCGCGACCGGCCTGCCGTCCAGCGACCTCGCCGCGAAGGCGGACGCCGCGCTGCGCGCGATCGCTGCCGGCGCGGAGCGCGTCGTCGTGCATGTCGGCGGTCCGGACGAGGCCTCCCACCAGCGCGACCGGGCCGCGAAGGTGCGCTCGATCGAGGCCGCCGACAGCGCCCTGGTCGGGCCGCTCGCAGACGCCGTGGGCCGCGCGGGCGGGACGCTCACGGTCTGCCCGGACCACGGCTGCGATCCGGCGACCGGCGAGCACGATGGCGCCCCCGTGCCGCGCCTGACCTGGATCCCGGCAGACGTCACCCTGCGCCGCGAGCTCGACGGCGCGTTCGCGCCCCGGACCCCACCGCTCCGCCTCACGGAGCGCGCCGTCGCGCACCTCCCCCGGCAGGATCTCGCGACGGTGGCGGCCGCGCTCGCATGACCCCCCGCGTCGTCATCGCCGGCACGAGCTCCGGCGCGGGCAAGACGACCGTCTCGTGCGGGCTCATCGGCGCGTTGCGGGGGCGCGGCCTGCGCGTCCAGGGGTTCAAGGTCGGACCCGACTTCATCGACCCGAGCTACCACGCGCTCGCGTCCGGGCGTCCGGGCCGCAACCTCGACGCGTTCCTCGGCGGCCCGGACCTCGTCGCGCCGCTGTTTCGCCACGGCGCGCAAGGCGCCGATATCGCCGTCGTCGAAGGCGTCATGGGCCTCTTCGACGGCGCCTCCGGGCGCGGCGAGCTCGCGTCGACCGCGCACGTCGCGAAGCTCCTGCGAGCCCCGGTGCTGCTCGTGGTCGACGCCAAGGCGATGGCGCGCTCTGCTGCGGCGATCGTCCACGGCTACGCGACGTTCGATCCCGGCCTGCGGCTCGCGGGCGTCATCCTCAACCGCGTCGGCTCCGACCACCACGAGCAGCTCCTGCGCGATGCGATCGAGCCGCTCGGCATCCCGGTACTCGGCGCGCTGCGCCGCGACGCGCGCGTCGTCGCGCCCGAGCGCCATCTCGGTCTCGTGCCCGCCGGCGAGCGCGACGAGCCTGCCCGCGCCGCTCTGGCCACCCTCGCGCATGCCGTGAAACGCGACGCGGACGTCGCCGGCATCGAGGCGCTCGCGCGCGCGGCGCCGGCCCTCGACCCCGGGCCGGCGTGGAGCGCGGACGCCGCCGCTCCCACCGCCGCCGCCCGCATCGCGATCGCCCGCGGCCCGGCGTTCTCGTTTCACTACGAGGAGAACCTCGAGCTGCTCACGGCGGCGGGTGCGGAGCTCGCGCCCTTCGACCCGCTGCACGACGAGGCGCTGCCCCCGGACTGCGGCGGCCTCGTGCTGGCCGGCGGCTTCCCGGAGGTCTTCGGCGAGCAGCTCGCCGCCAACGCGCCGCTGCGCGCGGAGATCGCGTCGTTCGCCGCGGCCGGCAAGCCGATCGTCGCCGAGTGCGGCGGCCTGCTGTACCTCTGCCGCGAGCTCGACGGCCATGCGATGTGCGGCGCGATCCCCGCGACCGCGCGGATGACCGATCGCCTGACGCTCGGCTACCGCGAGGCGGTCGCCGCGACGCCCACGCCGTGGATCGACGCGGGCGAGCGCATCCGCGGTCACGAGTTTCACTACTCGCAGGTCGAGCCGCTGCCCGACCGTCGCGTCAGGCCCGCGTGGGAGTTGTCGTCGCGCGACGTCCGGCGCTGGGAGGGCGCCGTCGCGGGCGCGCTGCAGGCGAGCTTCCTGCACGTCCACTGGGCGGCCCATCCGCAGCTCGCGCTGCGCTTCGCACAGGCCGCGGCCGGGCCGACCGCTGCCGACGATCCGCTTCGCGCGAGCGCCTCGGAGCGCTTCGCGATCGCGGGCAAGGGCGAGGTCGAGCAGTGACGGCGGCTACGCGGATCGCATGCCAAGATCGCGCGCTGGACGACGAAGGTCCTGAGGTCGCCAAGACCCGGCGGCCTCGCGCGTCTCGCGGAGGCAGCGCACGGCGTCGTCGCGGCGGGGCGGGCCCGGCGTGAGCCTGACGCTCGTCATCGGCGGGACGCGCTCGGGCAAGAGCGCGCACGCCGAGCGCCTGGCGCTTGCGACCGGGCTGCCCGTGCGCTACGTCGCGACCGCCGCCGCCGACGACCCGTCGATGGCGGCGCGGATCGCGGCGCACGTCGTCCGCCGGCCGGCGGCCTGGACGACGAGGGTCCAGGCCGGGCCGCTGCTCGCCGATGGTTTCGAGGCCAGCGCCGGTGAGTGCGTGCTGCTCGACGGCGTCGGCGCCTGGATCGCCACGGCGCTGCACGCCGCCGGCGCGTTCGACGGTTCCGACGACGAGCTCCTCGGGCGCGCGCGGGAACAGGTGCTCGCGGAGGTCGATCGGGCGGTGCGCGCGGCCGGCGGCGCGGGCGCCGCCATCATCGTCGCGGAGCAGGCCGGCGACGGGCTGCTGCCGCCCGATCGCGGATCGCGCGCGTGGCTGGACGTGCTCGGCGAGGCGACGCAGCGCTTCGCCGCGGCCGCGGTCCGCGTCGAGGTCGTCGTCGCGGGTCGCGTCATGGCGCTCGACGCCGATGGAGCTGGTCGCGCCGGCCAGGGGCGCGGCGGCGCCGGCGCGCCCGCACGGCTGGGCGACGACGGCGCCGGCGCGCGCGAAGGGGTGGGCGACGACGGTGCCGGCGCGCTCGAAGGCGCGCTGCTCCGCGCCAGCGCCGACCACGCGGCCGGCGACCTGCGCCACCACGGCGACCGCGATGTCCGGCCCGGCGACGGCGACCACGCGGCCGGCGACCTGCGCCACCACGGCGACCGCGATGTCCGGCCCGGCGACGGCGACCACGCGGCCGGCGACCTGCGCCACCACGGCGACCGCGATGTCCGGCCCGGCGACGCCGACCACGCCGTGAACGTCGTCGCGGGGGGACCGCCCGAGTGGCTACGCGAGGCGCTGCGCGGCGCGCTCGACGACGACGTTTCGCGCTATCCCGACGAGCGCGACGCGACGGTCGCGCTCGCGGCGCTCCACGGTCGCGAGCCCGCGGAGATCCTCGCGTGCAACGGTGCCGCGGAGGCGCTGTGGCTGCTGCCGGCCGCGCTGCGCCCGCGGCTCGCCGCCTGCGTGCATCCCGGCTTCACCGAGTCCGAAGCGGCGCTGCGCGCGCACGGCGTGGCGGTCGTGCGCGTCCTGCGCGACCCCGAGCGCAACTTCGCGCTCGACCCGCAAGCCGTCCCCGACGAGGCCGACCTCGTCATCGTCGGCAACCCCGCGTCGCCCAGCGGCACGCTGGATCCCGCCCACGCGATCCTCGCGCTGCGCCGCCCCGGTCGCGTCGTCGTCGTCGACGAGGCGTTCATGGACCTCGTCCCGGGCGAGCCCGGGTCGCTCGTACGCGAGCGCTTGGACGGCGTCATCGTCGTACGCAGCATCACCAAGGTCCTCGCGATCCCGGGCCTGCGAGCGGGCTACGCCGTCGCCGCCGCGCCCCTGGTCGCACGGCTGCGCGACGTCAAGCCGCCGTGGTCGGCGAACGCGCTCGCGCTCGCCGCGCTCGCCGCGACCGCCCGCCGGCCCGAGGAGCTCGCGAAGATCGCCGACCGCGCGCACGCCGAGCGCGACGACCTCGCGGGCCGGCTGCACACCGTCCGCGGCCTGCGCACCTGGCCGAGCGCCGCGAACTTCTGCCTCGTCGAGGTGGCCGACGGCCCCGGCCTTGTCGCGGCGCTGCGCGAGCGCGGCATCGCGGTCCGGCCGGCGGCCTCGTTCCCCGGCCTCGGCCCCGGACATGTGCGGCTCACCGCGCGAGTCCCAGCCGAGAACGCCCGGCTCGTCGAAGCCATGGAGGCGGCGCTCGCGCGGTGCACGTAACGCCCGCGCGCGCCGGTATCTCGGCGCTCGAGGGGTCGCTCGCGCCGCTGTCCGCCATGGCCGCGCAGCTGGCTAAATCGAGCCGAGCCGCGCACGCCGCAGCCAAACGCCGTGCAGCGCGCCGCGCAACCGACGAGAATCGTCACCATGGCGTCCGACCATCCACCTTCGGGCCCGCCGAGGATCGTCGTCGTCGGGATCGGCGCCGACGGCTGGCCGGGGCTCGCCGACACCGCCCGCACGGCGATCCGGACAGCGGAGGAGGTCATCGGGTCGGCGCGCCAGCTCGAGCTGCTGCCCGCGACCGTCACCGGTGCCCGCCGCGCCTGGCCGTCGCCCATGGACCCGCTCATCGACGAGCTCGCCACCCGCCCGGCGCGCACGATCTGCGTCCTCGCGAGCGGCGACCCCATGCTGCACGGCATCGGCGCGACGCTCGCACGCCGCATCGGCCCGGACGCCATCGACGTCTATCCCCATCCGTCGGCGCACGCGCTCGCGTGTGCACGGCTCGGCTGGCCGTCGGCGCACGTCGAGCTCGTCAGCGTCGTCGCTCGGCCGCCAGAGACGGTCGCGCGCGTGCTCGTGCCCGGCCGGCGCATGGTCGTCTACGCCTCCGGTGAGGACGGTGCCGCCGCCGTCGCCCGCGTCCTGCGCGCGCGCGGCTATGGGCCGAGCCGCTTCGTCGTGCTAGAGCGCCTCGGGGGGCCGGGCGAGCGCATCGTCGAGGCCACGGCCGCCGCCTGGGTCTCGCGCTGGGCCGACCCCCTGCACGCGATCGCGATCGAGTGCCGCGCGACGCCCGGCACGGCGCACCTGCCGCGCATCCCCGGCCTCCCGGACGACGCCTACGGCGGCGACGGCCAGCTCACCAAGCGCCACGTCCGCGCGCTCACGCTCGCCGCGCTCGCGCCGGCGCCCGGCCAGCTGTTGTGGGACGTCGGCGCGGCGAGCGGGTCGATCGGGATCGAGTGGCTGCGCGCGGAGCCGTCGGCGCGGGCCATCGCGATCGAGGAGCGCACCGATCGCGCGCGGCAGGCGAAGGCGAACGCGCTCGCGCTCGGGGTGCCCGAGCTCGACGTGCGCACCGCCAAGGCGCCCGGCGCGTTCGCGCAGCTGCCGCCACCCGACGCGGTCTTCGTCGGCGGCGGCCTGACGACCCCCGGCCTGCTCGCCGCCTGCCACGCGGCGCTGAACTCCGGTGGACGGCTCGTCGCCAATGCCGTCACGCTCGAGGGCGAGCAGGTGCTCGCGACCGCGCGCGCCGAGCACGGCGGCCAGCTCGCGCGCTTTGACATCTCGCTCGCCGAGCCGCTCGGCGACTTCACGGGCTGGCGCCAGCAGCGGCCCGTCGTGCAGTGGGCCGCGACCAAGCGATGATCGTCCACTTCATCGGCGCCGGCCCGGGCGCGCCGGACCTCCTCACGCTGCGCGCCCAGCGCCTCATCGCGGCAAGCCCCGTCTGCCTCTACGCGGGTGCGCTCGTGCCGCCCGAGATCCTCGCCCACGCGCCGCCGGGCGCGCACGTCGTCGACACGCAGCACCTCGACCTCGACGCGATCGTCGCCGAGCTGAAAGCGGCTCACGACGACGGCTTGGATGTCGCGCGCCTGCACTCCGGCGACCTCTCGATCTTCAGCGCCGCCGCCGAGCAGATGCGCCGCCTCGACGAGCTGCTGATCCCCTGGGACGTGACCCCCGGCGTGCCGGCCTTCGCCGCGGCCGCCGCCGCGCTGAAGCGCGAGCTCACGATCCCCGGCGTCGCGCAGACGGTCATCCTCACCCGCTACGGCCGCCGCGCGTCGAAGATGCCCGCAGGCGAGCGGCTCGCCGACCTCGCTCAGCACGGTACGACCCTCGTCATTCACCTCGGCACGCAGGCGATCGAGGAGATCGTCGCCACGCTGACGCCGCACTACGGCGACGGCTGCGCGGCCGCTGTCGTCGCGCGCGCGTCGTGGCCCGACGAGCTCGTGCTGACAGGCACGCTCGCGACGATCGCCGAGCAGGTGCGCGAAGCGGGCGTCAAGCGCACGGCGACGATCCTCGTCGGGCCCGCGCTCGCCGCAGACGACCACCGCGAGAGCCACCTCTACTCCCGCACGCGCGTTCGCCCCCGGTAAAGGCGCGGGGTCGCGCTTGCGCCCGAGGTCGCCTGCGACCCGCAGCCGGGCGCTGCCTCGGAGGGGGCCTCACCAGTGCGTGACGTAGCCCTCGTCGTCGTCGGGCCGGCGGCCGCGGGCGCGCTTCTGGCGACACAGCGTGCAGACGGGATCCGCGCCGTCCTCGATCGTGACGGTCCCGGTGGGATCGACGTAGTCGTGGCGCCGCTCGCCCTCGAAGAAGACGTGCCCGCAATCCGCGCACGGCAGCGTGTTCGGGTGCGCCCGGCCGACCTCGCCGCCTGCCGGGCTCAACGGCTCGACGCCGCCCGCGCCGCACCCTGACGGGCGGATAGCTGCTTCATCGACACCTTGTACGCGATCGTGTCGATGGTGCTCTCGCCGGCACCGTCGCGGGTGCGCTTGGATGCCTGCTCGGGGGTGACGCCGAGGTCGGCGAGCTCGCGCGCCGAGACCGGGTCAAAGCAGCGCGCGTCGAGCCAGCGCGTCGTCATCTCGTCGTCGAACTGCGCGTCGGTCCACGCGCTCGCCGCGGCCGCGGCGTCGTCGTCGCGATCGGCGAACTCCCCGTAGCGCCGGATCGTCTCGACGCTGGTCCTGCCTGCTCCCCAGTGCGTGGGCACGCTGCTCACCTCCTCGAGGTCGAGCAGCCGTTGTACACGATGTGAGCGTTGGCTGGCGGTCCGCGCGTGCCACGGTGCAGCCGTGCGCGTCGCGATCCGCGGCCCGCTCGAGACGGGCGCCGGCGAGGTCGGCGGGACCCGCGGGCTCGGGCGGCTCCGGGCTCGTCGTCGACCCGGATGTCCTGCGTCGATCGGGGGGTCCGCACCGTCGACAGGTCTCGCAGAGCGCTCGCGCCCGATCAGCGGCGCAGGAACGCCGACCGGGTCACCGGCACGAGGACGACGTTCGTCGGGCTGCGACCCGCCGCATCGACCGTGGTGAGGATGACCGGGAACCCGAGGATGGCCAAGCCGCCGACGTTGGCTTGGACGGCGAACTCGTGGCGGGGCGGACATGGCTGCGGGCGGCTGAAGTCGCACGCCGGCGAGCTCGTCTTCAGCGCTCCGATCCCGATGACGTCCACGCGACGGACGCCGCCGCCGTCGTCGGCCGCGCGCACGGTTCCAGACAGGGTGCCGTTGTGCACCTGTCCCGCGAACACGGCGGGCGCCGGGTTGGCGTGGTCGGTGATCGTGACGCGAGATGAATAGACGTCCAAGGACGACGGACCCTGGCCGGCGCAGCCGGCGGACTGCTCGCACTGAAGGCTCCACGCCAGCGATGTCGTCCCGGGCGGCGGCTGGAGCGACTGTGTCGGGACCGGGCCGGCGGACGGGTCGGCCGTCCCCGGAGGCGCGAACGCATCCGGTGCGGTCGGGCACGGCGCGCCCGCAGCACACGATGCCAGCACCGCCCCCGGCCCGGACGCGCCGGCTGCGGTTAGTGCCATCCTCCAGCCGCGGTCGCTCCGCGCGCCCCGATAGGCGGTCTCATAGCGTCTGACGGTCGTGGTCGGCGGCGCGTTGAACGTCATCGCCGCTGTGGCTCGATCGGGGACCGCGGGGGCCGCGGACGGCCGTGTCCGCAGCTCCATCCCTCGCCGCCAGCCTGCCCGGCGCCTGCGCTCGAGCAGCCTGCCTCCGCGATATCCAGCCCGACGGCCGTGATCTGCGGTCGCCAGGCACCGGTCGAGAAGACGCCGAGGCCTGCCGGCGCGGCGTTACAGGTGCGCACGACGTATCGTCCGGGCAGCAGGCCGGGGACTTCGGGCACCGCGAGAGGCGCTTTCGCGGCGGGCGCGGGTGTCGCTGCGGCGGCGCGAGCCTCTGTCCAGTCGAGCATCTCGCTGTAGACCGTCCGGGCGAATCTCCGCGTCGACGTACGCGTGAATCCAGGCGCTATCGCCGCGCGGGATGGTCCGCAGGATCGCGCGCTCCCCGATCTTGTCCTTGAGGACCACGCCCTGCTGCTGCGTGACGAGTTGGTCGGTCTCAAGCTCGTCGTCGAGCGTCGAGAGATCGTTGTCGGCATCGATGTACGCGTTGGCGTTCACGCCGTCGGTCGGTGTGCCGTCCGCGATCTGCGTTCGCTCGGGGTCGCTCGGCTGATACCGGCGCCCATAGATGAGAAACGCGTCAGGGCCAGAGGCCGGGCCGTAGTTCGGCGCCACGTCGTAGTCGTCCATGTTCGGCGCCGGCTCGCCGGCGGCCCCGAACACGCTGGGGATACCACCGAAATCAGCCGGCGCCCGCCGCGGTGTGTGGACCGGCGGACATGACCCCTACGGGGTAGGTTCGAGCGCATGAGCACTTCACACAAGACGATGAAGCTGGACGACGCCGAGGACATGGCCCCGAAGTACGGCATGGGCGACATGGGCTCGGCCCGCTTCCTGCGCAAGGATCTCGGCGCCCTGGGCATCGGCCTCGCCACCTATCGCCTGAATCCCGGGCAGCGCGTCGGCTTCGGCCACCGCCACACGGAGTGCGAGGAGGTGTACGTCGTCCTCGCCGGGTCGGGCCGCTTCAAGATCGAGGACGAGCTCGTCGAGGTCGCCGCGCGCGACGCCGTCTACTGCCCGCCGTCGGTCATGCGGGCATGGGAGGCCGGCCCGGACGGCCTTGAGATGATCGCGTTCGGCGCGCACGTCGAGGGCGACGGTGAGATCGACCAGGACTGGTGGACGGATTGACGTCGTGCGCGAACGCCTCCACGCCACTCCGAGCAGGTTCAGTGGTTCAAAACGGCCCTATAGGTCACGTTTTGAACCACTGAGCCGCGCGGCCGCGGCGTCGCTCGCTACTCGTGCGTCTCCACGAGCGCGGCGAGCCCCGCGCCGGCCCGTCGCGGCCATGTGGCAACCTCGACGGCGATGATCCTCATCCTGGGTGGGACCGCTGAAGCGCGCGAGCTCGCGGCGGGCCTGCACGCGCGAGGGGTCCCGGTGACGTCGTCGCTGGCCGGGCGGGTCGGGCGGCCGAGGCTGCCTGCCGGGGCGACGCGGATCGGCGGGTTCGGCGGCCCGGAGGGGCTCGCGCGCTGGATCGTCGAGCATGAGGCCGGGGCGGTCGTCGACGCCACGCACCCGTTCGCGCAGCGGATCTCCGCCTCGGCCGCCGAGGCATGCGCGGCCGCCGGCGTCGCGCTGCTGCGGCTCGAGCGACCGGGCTGGGACGAGCGGCCGGGGGATCGGTGGCGGTGGGTCGACGACCTCGACGAGGCGGCGGCCGCGATCGCGCCGCAGCGCAGCGCTGCGCGCCCGCGAGTGCTCCTGACCACCGGCCGCCAGGGCCTCGCCGCGTTCGCGGCGTGCGACGACGCGTGGTTTCTCGTGCGCTGCGTCGATCCGCCGCAGCCGCCGCTGCCCCGCGCGCACGAGCTGCTGCTCGACCGCGGCCCCTACACCCTCGAAGGCGAGCTCGCGCTCATCGACGCGCACGCGATCGACCTCGTCGTCACGAAGGACAGCGGCGGCCCGCTTACCGTCGCCAAGCTCGACGCCGCTCGCGAGCGCGGGCTGCCGGTCATCGTCGTGCGCCGTCCGGCGCGCCCCGACGACGTCGCCACCGTCACGACCGTCGGCGAGGCCCTGGCGTGGGCGACCGCCGCAGCAGGTACGTGTCCATGATCCAGCCCTTGCGCTCGCGCGCCTCGCCGCGCACGCGCTCGATCTCGCCGGCGACGTCCGCCACGCGCCCGGACACGAGCAGCTCGTCGTCCGTCCCGAGGTAGGCGCCCCAGTAGATCTCGGCATCGGGGTCGACGTCGCGAAACGCGCAGCCGGCGTCGAGCATGACGACGACGTCATCGGCATCCGCGGGCCAGCCGCCCGCCAGCCTTCGCCCCGTCGTGATCTGAACCGGCTTGCCGACGCGGTTCAGCGCGATCCGGTGGCGCGCGGTCAGCGCCGCGATGCAGCTGATCCCGGGGACGACGTCGAGCTCGAACGCGACGTTCCCGCGCGCCGCGACCTCGTCGAGCACGGCGATCGTGCTGTCGTAGAGCGCCGGATCGCCCCACACGAGAAACGCCCCGCGCCGGCCGTCGGCGAGCTCCTGCGAGATGACCGCCTCCCAGACGTCCGCGCGCCTGCGCCGCCAGTCCTCGACGGCCTCGACGTACGCGGACGCCGCGCGGTCGCGCTGCGGATCGTCGACCGCGACGATCCGCCGCGCACCGCCCGGGACGTGGCGCGCGAGGATCTCCCGCCGCGCGCGCGAGAGCTCCTCGCGCCGCCCGGGCTTCTCGATGACGAAGAAGGCGTCGCACGCGTTCAGCGCCTTGACCGCCGCCACGGTGATGTCGTCGGGATCGCCGGCCCCGATCCCGACGATCGAGACGCGCCTCACCCGGGATACCGCCGCGGCGTGTACACCGCGCCGCCGGCGGTGACCCGCGTCGTCGACGAGCCCACGATGAGCAGCGTGCGCATGTCGATCGCATCCGCAACCGAGTCCACGTCGGCGAGCGTCGTGACGGTCACCGCCTCGTCCGCCGATCCGACGGCGCGCGCCACGACCACCGGCGTGCCCGGCGCACGATGCCCGCGGAGCACCGCGAACGCGCGATCGAGCTGGTCGCGGCGCGTCCTGGACGCGGGGTTGTAGAGCGCGAGGACGAGGTCCGCGGCGCCGGCCGCGTCGAGCCGGCGCTCGACGACCGGCCAGGGCTTGAGCTGGTCGGACAGCGAGATGACGCAGAAGTCGTGCCCGAGCGGCGCGCCCACCCGCGCGGCCGCCGCCTGCATCGCCGACAGCCCCGGCACGACGCGCACCTCGACGTGCGGCAGGCCGTTGGACTCGACCTGCTCGTAGACGGCGGATGCCATCGCGAAGATGCCCGGATCGCCCGAGGAGACCACGGCCACGCGCGCGCCCGCCGCCGCGAGCTCCAGAGCATGGCGCGCGCGCTGCGCTTCGACGCGGTTGTCCGAGGCGTGGCGGCGCTGCCCGCGCCGCGGCGCCACGCGCGCGAGGTAGTTCTCGTAGCCGACGAGGTCGTCGGCGGCGGCGAGCTCGGCCTGGGCCTCGGGCGTGAGCCAGTCGGCGCCCGCCGGGCCGAGCCCGACGACCGCGACGCTGCCAGCCGAGCCGTCGGTCGGCTCGCGGATCGCGGGGGGCACGAGCACGAGCGACATGTACGGCACCTTGCCGTCGACGTCGCGCAGCGCGGACAGGCGCTCGACGTCCGAGCTCGCGCGCTCGACGTAGACCGCGCGCCCCGCGACGCCCGCGCGCTCGGCGGCGTCGCGCACCCGCTCGAACGTGCGCCCGAGCTTGATGACCACCGACGCGTCGCTCGCGCGCAGCCGCGCGGCGAGGACGTCCGGGGGCAGGGTGCCGGGGAGGACCGTGAGGACGTCGTCGCGCTTGGCGAGCGGCGTCCCGGCCGCGGCGGCGGCGGCGCTGAACGACGTCACGCCGGGGATGACCTCGGTCTCATACCGCGGCGCCAGCCGTTCGTGGAGGTACATGTAGGAGCCGTAGAAGAACGGGTCGCCCTCGCAGAGGACGGCGACGTCGCGCCCGGCGTCGAGGTGCTCGGTGAGCTGCGCGGCGGCCGCGTCGTAGAACTCGAGCAGCGCGGCCTCGTAGCCGCCCGGGTGGTCGGTGACCTCGGTGGTCACCGGGTACGTCAGCGCGACCTCGACGACGTCCGCACGCAGGAACGCCGCCGCGATCCTCCGTGCGACGCTGCGCCCGTGGCGGGCATTCGGATAGGCGACGACGTCCGCCGCCTCGATGACGCGACGCGCCTTGAGCGTCAGCAGCTCGGGATCGCCGGGCCCGACGCCGACGCCGAAGAGACGGCCGGTCATTCGGCGGCGCTCGCGAGCGCGTTGACGGCCGCCGCGGCGATCGCGCTGCCGCCGCGCCGGCCGTGGACGACGAGGTGCTCGGCGACGCCGGGGTGCATGACGAGCGCGACCTTCGACTCGACCGCGCCGATGAACCCGACCGGCACGCCGATGACGGCCGCCGGCCCGCGGACGCCCTCCTCGTCGAGCACCTCGAGCAGCCGGAAGAGCGCGGTCGGGGCGTTGCCGACGACGACGAGCGCGCCATCGAGCCGCTCGCGCCAGAGCTCGATCGCCGCGGCGGTGCGGGTCGTCCCAAGCTCCTCGGCGAGCGTGGCGACGCGCGGGTCCGTCAGCGAGCAGACGACCTCGTTGCCCGCGGGCAGGCGGGCGCGGGTGATGCCGGCCGCGACCATCGAGGTATCGCAGAGGATGGGCGCGCCGCCGCGCAGGGCGGCCGCGGCGGCGGGTCCGAAGCCCGGCGACGCCGCGACGTCCGGTGCGAGGTCGACCATCCCGCTCGCGTGGATCATCCGCACGACGGTCCGCTCGAGCACGGGCTCAAGCCCGTCGAGGTCGGCCTCGGCGCGGATCGTCGCGAACGACCGGCGATAGATCTCCGCGCCATCGCGGATGTACGTGCTCACGAGCCCGCTCCGAGCAGCGCAAGCGCGACCTCGACGTCGCCGGCGGTGCGCGACGCCGGCTTGCCCGGGGCGGGGGCGCGCGGCGCGAGCGCGGTAGCCGGCGCCGGCTCGCCCACCGCGGCGGTGCTCGCCGCGGCGGCGTCTACTGCGGCGGCGTCTACGGCGGCGGCGGTGCTCGCCGCGGCGGGGTCTACGGCGGCGGCGCTCGCTGCGACGGCGCTCGCCGCGGGCGCATCCGCGGGGTCGGCGCCGCGCGATCCTGGCGCGGCCTCGACGCGCAGCCCGTCGGCCGTCGCCGCGACCGACACGGCCACGTCCGCCGGCCGCCCGCAGCCGCGTTCGCACGCCGACCAGTGCTCGGTCGGCGCGTCCGCGCCGCGCACGAGCGCTCGCGCGGCGGCGGCGGCGCGCACGTCGACGCGCGCGCTCGCGCACGCGCCGAGGCCCGCGCACGCCGACAGCCCATGCCAGCCGGACGCGCTCGAGGCGACGAACCCCAGCGCTTCGAGCTGCTCGGCCAGTCGCGCCGCATCGTCCGCGGGCACGTCGACGACGGTCAGCGTCCGAGCGGTCGACAGCCGGACCTCCGCGACGAGCGACGCCAGCGCAGCCACGACATCGCGATCCATCCGCCCGAGCGCAGCGAGCACGGTGATCGAGATCGCGCCGTCACGCTGCGTATGTCGAATAGTGAGCGGATAGCGCTCACTACTCGACATAGACGATCGCTCGGCGTCGGTCGCGAGCTCGCGGGCGACGCGGCCCGGCCCGTCCTCGATGTCGGCGATGCGCCACGCGCCCCCGTCCGCACCGCGGCAGAGGTCGAGGAAGGCCCGCGCGGCGTCGAGGGCAAGGCGCGGCGCGTCGGGCGGCGCCGAGCGCAGCGTCGTCGGCGAGCCGCCGAGCCAGAGCCGGAAGGAGGTCGACCCGCCGCCGGCGGACGGTTCGGCGCACTCCGGCGCCTCCGCGACGCGCGCGACGTCGGCGCGCCGCGGGTCTCGCGACTCGGCGGCGGGCTGCGCGGGTGCCTCAGCGACGAGCGCGACGTCGGCGCGCCGCGGATCGGCGAGGCCGCTGCCATCGTCGACGGCGAAGAGGAAGCGACCCGGCAGCGCGGCAAGCCGCGGGTCGTCGCAGAGCCCGCGATCCAAGGCATCCACCACCGCGTCGGTCGCACAGAGCGAACGCGCATGGCGCCCGGCCAGCGGGCTCGCGAGGATGTTGCGCACGCGTTCGTGCGACACGGACGGCAGCAAGCCTCCCGCTCCCAAGAGCTCCGCGGCGCGCGAACCGAAGTCAGCCGGCAGCCCGCGAACCTGCAAGCTCGCCCGCGACGTCAGCTCGACGAGGCCGTTGCCGAACCCGGCGACCTCCGCGACCGCAGCAAGCCCGCGAGCGGGGATCCTGCCGCCCGGCAGTCGCACGCGCGCAAGCCAGCCGTCGGCGGCCTCGTGGAGGCGCAGCACGCCCGGGCAGAGATCCGCCCGATCGCGGACGGGGGCGGGGCATGCGTCCATCGGAGCTACCTCCCGGGAATTGCGCGTTCCCACGTAAGCGGCGATTGGCGATGGACCGGAGTTCCTGACTTCCGGGTGCAAGCACCCGGTCACAGTGGCGCGACCGTCCCGGCTTCTCACCGGGTTCCTCGGCACCATCGCGCTGACGCGCGCAGCATAGCCCGGGTCGCCCGGCCGGCCGCGTTGCGCGGCGCCGCGAGCACCACTAAGGTCCACCGCTCGTGTGATGGTGCGGGAAGCCGGTGAGAGACCGGCGCGGTCGCGCCACTGTGATGCGGACGTCGATGAGCCGCGAAGCCAGACACCGAGCCGTCACGCGCTCTGACCCAACGACGGGACGCGTGATCCCGAGGAGGCAGCGCCAAGATGTCCGACGTCATCGCCGAACGGGGAATCAGCACGGCGCCCGTTCCGATCGCCTCTCCCGGAGAGCTCCTGCCCTACGCGATCTTCGCGGGGTTCGTCCTGTTCGTCTTGATCTACTTCGTCGGCGCCGAAGAGGGCGTCGCATCGCTCGTCTCCGGCACGAGCGTCCACGAGTTCCTGCACGACGGCCGGCATCTGCTCGGCTTCCCCTGCCACTAGGCCGCGGGCACAAGGATGATTCGCGCCCTGTTGATCCGGGGCATGCTCGTCGGTCTCGCTGCCGGCCTGCTCGCGTTCCCGGTCGCCTACGCCCTGGGCGAGCCGCCCCTCCAAGCCGCGATCGACTTCGAAGCGGCGCAAGCCGCGCCGGCGTCGGCGGGCGCGGCCGCAGAGCCCGAGGCCGTTAGCCGCGGGACGCAGCGCACGGTCGGCCTGCTCGCCGGTCTCGCCGTCATGGGCGTCGCCCTCGGCGGGCTCTTCGCGCTCGTGTTCGCGTGGGCGTACGGCCGCGTCGGCTCCTACGGCGCGCGCCTCACCGCGGCGCTGCTCGCGCTCGGCGCCTACCTCACGGTGATCGTCGTCCCGTTCACGAAGTACCCGGCCACCCCGCCCGCGACCGGCGCGCCCGAGACGATCGGCAGCCGCACCGCCCTGTTCGTCGCCATGATCTCGATCTCGATCGTGGCGGTCGTCGCCGCGAGCCGGATCCGCCGCGAGCTGCTCGGCCGCCTCGGCGAGTGGAACGCCGCGATCGCCGCCGCGGCGGGCTTCGTCGGGCTCATCGTCGTCGCGCAGCTCGTGCTGCCGTCCGTCAACGAGACGCCCGCGGGCTTCCCGTCGGACGTCCTGTGGCAGTTCCGCCTCGCGTCGCTGGCGATCAGCGCGACGCTGTGCGCCGCGATCGGCCTCGGCTTCGGCGCCGCGGCCGAGCGGCTGCTGGCCAAAGGCAGCGAACCGCGTGCGGCGAGCGTGCCCGCCAGCGCCTGAGGTCGGTGCCCGTGATTCCGCACACGGCTCACGCGCAGCGCGCCACTTCCCCTCACTCCGACGTCACGAGCGCGCGCAGGTTCGCGGCGAACTCGGCCATCTGCTTCGCCGACGCTCCGGAGATCGTCTTCTCGGCGAACGCGCCGTCTCGCATCGTCACCCGCGAGTAGATCGAGACGTTCGTGTGGGAGCCGAGCTCCGCCAGGCCGATCTCGATCCGCGCCTCGCCGACGAGCTTGCCGCGCGCGTCGCGCGCCCGGTTGGTCATGACGACGCGGTGCGCGACGGGGTCGCGCTCCAGCACGGTGATGCGCCCGAAGTAGCGCTTGTGCAGCGGGCCGAGCTGCGCGCGCAACCCCACGTCGTAGACGTCCTCGCCGCGGTGCTCGAGCACCGTCGCGCCGGGCACGCACGGCACGACGCGCTCGATATCGGAGACGGCTGCGTAGACCTCGTCGAGCGGTGCTTGCACCGAGAAGGAGTTGTCGAACTGCATCGCGGCGGCGGACCCTACCGCCGGCCGTGTGCGTCGGCCCGAATCAGAGCCGGGCGAGCGTGACCGGCACGTCGAAGCGCTTGCTGGCCTCGCCGCAGAGATCCGCTTCGCGGTAGCGCTGGTCGTCGGCGTCGTCGCGCGCGAAGATCACGATGCGGTCGGCGGGGAACGTCGCGAGCGCGTCCTGGATCGCGAGCAGCGGCTCGCTCTCGCCGATCGTGCCCTTCGCCTCGACGCCGTCGTCCCACAGCTCGGAGACGGTCTCGGCTCCGGCTTCGCGCGCATCCTCGATCGCCTCGTCGGAGTCGGACATCCAGAAGGCGACGGGCGACTCATTCAGCGCAGGCGACACGACGAGCACGCGGGCATCGTCGATCTCCCCGCCCACGGCCTTGCGCAGCGTGCCGGCATCGATCGGATCCGGGGCCAAGACGAGCAGGTGCATACGTGTCGCCGTACCCCCGGGCGCAGGCCGGCGAAACCCCGTCCGCTAGGGTGGGCCGTGCCGCATGTGGTCTCGATCGAGGCCGGCATGCCCGCAACCGGGCCCACGAGCCGCGTGTTGTGAGAGCAGGCGTCCGCCATCGCGCCCCGAACGGGACTTGACGACGCTGCTCGTCCGACGCACCCCTGCGCTTGGCGCGATCACGCTGCCGTAGCGCTCGACAACTTCAGGAGTCCCACGCATGAAGCACGATTTCCGCCGGAAGACGACCGTTCCCGCCGCTCGCGAGCCCTCCCGCGAGCGAGAAGACGCGCGTGAGCCCCGGCGCGAGCGGCGCGTCGGCGCGGCGCAGATGGCCGCCCCGTCGGCGCGCACATGGCGACGCGCGGGCCGCTTCAGCTCGTCGACGTAGGTCCCTTGGGCCGGCTGCTTCGTTTCAGCTCGCCGGCGTAGGTCCCCTGGGCCGGTGTCTTCGAAACTGACCCCGACCCGGCTCCGCGCCCGCCAGCACGCTGCCCCTGAAGCTCTCTCCAATCCGCGCTGACCCCCCGGGGACCCCGGGCGGCAGTCGCGAACTTGCCGCGCGTGGCACCATGTGCGGCCATGGCGCGGCCGATCATCCTTGGCATCGTCGGTGACTCGGCGTCCGGCAAGACCACGCTCAGCAAGGGCCTCGTGCGCCTGCTCGGCGAGGATGTCGTGACGCACATCTGCACCGACGACTACCACAAGTACGACCGCAAGCAGCGGGCCGAGCGCGCGATCACGCCGCTGAACCCGGACTGCAACTACCTCGACATCATGGCCGCGCACCTCAACGACCTGCGCGACGGCGCGCCGATCCTCAAGCCGGTGTACCAGCATCACGACGGGACGTTCGGGCCGCTCGTCTACGTCGAGCCGGACCCGTTCGCCGTCGTCGAGGGCCTGCTCGGCTACTACACGCCGGACATGCGCGAGGCATATGACGTGCGCGTGTACCTCGACCCGCCCGAGTCGCTGCGCCGCAAGTGGAAGGTCGACCGCGACTGCGCGAAGCGCGGCTACACGACCGATCAGGTGCTCGACGACCTCGATCGCCGCGAGCCGGACTCCGCCGCGTACATCCGCCCGCAGCGCGCGCACGCGGACATGGTCGTCTGCCGCCAGCCGAACCCGGACGACCCGTTCGTGCTCGACGCCGTCCTCACGCTGCGCGACTCGCTGCCGCACCCCGACCTGTCGCCGTTCGTCGACGGCGAGGTCCTGACGATGTCCACGGGTCCCGGCGGCGATCGCGTCCTGAGCATCCCGGGCGCGCTGGAGCGCGAGCGCGCGGCGGAGATCGAGGAGGCGATCTGGGACAGCATGCACTTCGCCAGCCACCTGCGCTCGGACACGCTCGGCGAGTTCACCGTCGGCAACGACGTCCACCGCTCCGAGTCGCTGGCGCTCGTGCAGCTGCTGATCCTCTACCACCTCACGATGGCCCGCGCGACCGTCGTATTGGGGGGAGAGCCCGGCAACGGGAAGTAGGGCCCTCCCGGTGGGCCTCCTCGACGGGATCTTCGACCAGCTCTTCACGGGCGGGCGGACCGACAAGAAGCTGAAGCGCCTCGCCGAGCAGGGCGAGCTCGTCCCGGCGACGATCTACGCGATCCGCGTCGTCGGCCGTGCCGACGGCCCCGACGACTGGACCTACGGTCTCGACATGGTCACGAGCTCCGGCCCGCTGCGCGCGTCCGTGCGCCAGATGCTCATCCCCGACGCGTGGCGCGCCCCGCTCGGCGCGCGCGTGCTCGCCCGCCACCTCGACGGCCGCGTCGCGATCGACTGGCCGGCGACGCTGACCGAGGCCGGCGTGACGCCGCACGCCGGCCTGCTCGCCGGCAAGACGTTGCAGGCGACGCTCGAGCCCGGCATCGACGACGACCGCATCAGCCGCAAGCTGCTCGCGGAGGGCCGGCGCTTCACGGCACTGGTCGTCGCCAGCGAGCCGGTCGTCGTCATGGGGATGCCGACCGACAACCGCCGCCTCACGCTGCGCCTCGAGGACCCGCGCTCTCCGCGCACGGCGGTCCTCGCGCGCGAGCATGTGCCGCCGTACGCAGCAGCGCTCGCCGTCACCGGAGCGCGACTGCCCGTCGTCATCAATCCCAAGCGCCCCGACCGTGTCACGGTCGACTGGCCCGGCGCCGCCGAGGCCGCGGCCGGCTCGTCGATGGCGAGTTGACCCGGACAGCGGGTCGATGCGCCACCCGACGTCAGGCGACGGGCTGCGCCTCGAGCTCGAACGCGCGTGCGACGTGCTCGAGGCCGCGAGCTCGGACGGCCGGATCGGCGACATGCGAGGTGACCATGAGCTCGTCGGTCTGCGTCCGCTCGGCGAGGTCGAGCAGCTGGGAGTACACGGACGCCGGGCCGCCGACGATCGCGCGGGCGATCGACTCCTCGACGACCGCGAGCTCGGCGCCCGGCAGCCGCGCGACGATGCGCTCCGCCTCCTCGACCGACGGCAGCGGCTCCGGGCGACCCTGGCGCAGGCGCAGCATCGACACGCCGCCGGGCAGCGCGAGGCGCGCGGCGTCGGCGTCGTCCTCGCCTACGACGATCCCGGCGGCGACGATCGTCCGCGGGCGGTCGGTGAGTTCGGAGGGCTCGAAGAGCTCGCGGTAGAGCTGGAGCGCGGGCTCGGTGAAGTGCGGGTGGAAGTGGTGCGCGAAGACGAACGGGATGCCGAGCGGGCCGGCGATCCGCGCGCCCCCGTCGGTCGAGCCGAGCATCCACAGCTCGGGGACCGTGTGCTCGCCGGTGACCGCGCGGATGCCGCCGTAGCCGTTGCCGAGGTAGCCGCGAAGCTGCGCGAACTGCTCCGCGAACTCGTTGGGGTTGCCGCTGCGCAGGACCATCGCGGTGCGCTGGTCGGTGCCCGGCGCGCGGCCGAGCCCCAGGTCGATGCGGTCGGGATGCAGCGCCTCGAGCATTCCGAAGCGCTCGGCGACCGCGAGCGGCGAGTGGTTGGGCAGCATGACCCCGCCGGAGCCGACGCGGATGCGGTCGGTGCGCGCGGCGAGGTGGGCGATGAGCGTCTCGGGCGAGGTCGACGCGACCGCGGGAATGTTGTGGTGCTCGGCGACCCAGAAGCGCTTGAAACCGAGCTCGTCCGCGCGGCGGGCGACGGCCGTCGTCCCGGCGAGCGCGTCGGCTGCGGACTGTCCCGCGGCGACGGGTGCGAGATCGAGGACCGAGATGGGAAGGCTCATCGTTCCCAGGCTAGGCCACCCGGCCCGCAACACCAGCCGGCAGCGGCGCGGGTCAGTGCGCTACATCCACGTCGACCCCGGACGGCCGCCCGACAGGCGACCGCGGGGAGCGCCTCGGGCTTCCCGGCGCCGAGCTTGCTTGGGCGCCGCCCTTCTCGCCGCCGGCGACCCCGCGCGCTCGCACTCGAGTTTCGTCGCCGCGCGCGCTCGCGCGCTCGGCTGACAGCCATCGCGGCATGTAGCGGCCCGCGGCCTTAGGCTGCCGGGCGTGCGTCTGGCGAGACACGTCGTATGAGCTTCTTCGGACTCAGCGACGAGCCGCGCTTTGACATGCGCGCCGTCAAGCGGTTCGTGCTCGGCGCCGTGCTTATCGTCGTGTTCTCGGCGACGGCGGTGGCGGCGGGGATCCTGCTCGAGGTCGACGACGACATCAAGATCTTCAAGGAGGGGTCGACGCCGATCCCGGAGGTCGAGGACATCCTCGCCGACGTCCCGACCGGCGGACCGCAGACGATCCTGCTGCTCGGCTCCGACCGCCGCTTCGCCGACATCCGCGCGAAGCTCAAGCCGCGCTCGGACACGATCATCGTCGTGCGGCTGGACGCCGACGAGAACGCGATGGCGATCATGTCGATCCCGCGCGACCTCGAGGTCGACGTGCCGGGCCACGGGCTGCGAAAGATCAACGAGGCCTACCAGCTCGGCGGGGCGAAGCTCACGGTCGAGACCGTCACGCAGCTGCTGGCCATCGACGTCAACCACGTCATCAACGTGAACTTCGGCGGCTTCCGGCGTGCCGTCGACCGCCTCGAGTGCTTCTACATCGACGTCGACCGGCGCTACTTCAACGACAACACCGGCCCCGGCCCGAACTACGCCGCGATCGACCTGCGGCCCGGCTACCAGAAGCTCTGTGGCGCGGACGCCCTGGACTACGTGCGCTTCCGCCACGACGACTCGGACTTCGTCCGCGCGGCGCGTCAGCAAGGCTTCCTGAGCCAGGCGAAGGCGCAGATCGGCCTCGGCTCGCTGTTCAAAGATCGCAAGGAGCTGCTGCGGATCTTCGGCCTCTATACGGAGACCGACATCGCCGACAGCGACACGACCGAGATCCTCGGCCTCCTCAAGCTCGCCTACGCGTCGGCGAAGTCGCGCGTCACCGAGATCCAGTTCCCGGCAACCGATTGCGAGAAGGACACCTGCGTGGAGATCGACCCGGTGGAGCTCGCGAACACCGTCGCGCGGTTCATCGAGGTGCGCGGCGATCCGACCGCGGACCCGACCGAGCGCCCGCCGCCCAAGCGTCTGCGGCAGGCCACGACGCTCGCGCCCGGCCTCGCCTTGGCGCAGGAGGCGGGCGAGAACTACGTCCTCGCGATGTCGCTGCGCCTGGAGCCGCTCGGGCTGCCCGTGTACTTCCCCAAGGCGATCTTCGTCGGGGGTCCTAACGCGGGCTACTCGAAGAACGGCAGCCCGCGCTCGTACGAGATCTTCGACCGCGCCAAGACGCGCTACCGCGCCTACCGGCTCGTGCTCTACGCGGGCGAGCTCGGCCAGTACTACGGCGTCCAGGGCACGACGTGGAAGAACCCGCCGATCCTCGACAACCCGACCGACGAGCGGATCATCGGCGGCCGCCGCTTCCGGCGCTACTTCGACGGCAAGAAGATCCGCCTTATGGCATGGGAGACGCCGAAGGCCGTCTACTGGGTCTCCAACTCGCTCTCGCAGAAGCTCACGAACCGCCAGATGATGGAGATCGCCCGCTCGCTGCAGCGCATCTAGACATCGCGGCGTGGGATCACGCGGTGACGTGCCCGGGGCGCCGGCTGGGACGAATCCGGCGGGCCGAGCGTACCGTTCGACGCGGCGGGCGCCGACGGTGGTTCGAAACCGACGAATAGCGTCCGTTTCGAACCAGTGACGCGGTCTGCCCCATCGCGTTGCGCGGTGTCCGATTGCAGGGCAAACGTTCACAGCTTCGCGCCCTCGGCCCGGATAGGGTGCGCGGTATGGCGAACATCAAAGGCAGCGCGAGGACCGACATCGACGCGCCGCTCGACGCGGTGTGGGCGGTCGTGGAAGACGTCGAGCACTGGGCCGAGTGGCAGGGCACGCTCGGCGAGGTCACCATTTCCGGCAAGGACGCAGACCGCGCCTCGGAGTGCAAGGTCAAGATCGACGCGAAGATCACCCAGATCTCGATGACGCTCGAGTGCGCCTACGAACCGTCGACGCGGATGACGTTCGAGCGCACCTCCGGCGACCTCAGCTCGCTCGCGGGCTCGTGGGCGCTCGAGGACCTCGGCGACGGTCGCACCCGCGCGTCGTACGACCTCGAGGTCGACCCCGGCGGTGTCATCGGCTTCCTGCTGAACGCCGAGCGCAAGGAGAAGCTCCGCGCGCTGCTCGTCGACGCGCGGCCGAACGAGCTCAAGGCGCGCGTCGAGGGCGGCTGAGCGCGGGGCGGTTGCCGGTCGTCGCCGGCGGCGCTGAGCCGCCGGCGTCCGACGCTCACGGGACCGGCACGCCCGAGCCCCCGGACCCCGGCCGGCGCTTGATGCGCTTCGGCGGCGTGGGTGGCGGAGGGGGCGCAGGCGCCACGAAGCTTCCGCTTCCCGCGGCCGGCCTCGGCGGCGGTGGTGGTGGTGGTGGCGGCGGTGGCGGGTCCGTCACGACCTCCGGCCTCTCGGCAGGCGGCGGCGGAGGTGCAGGAGGGAGAGGAGGCGGCGGCGGCGTGGACGACGTGCCCGTGGCCGTGGCGCCCGCGGGCTTCCTCGGGCGGGCAGGGGGTGGTGGCGGGGTCGAATCCCGGCTGAGGGAGGAGCGCTTCGCCGGCGCGGGCCTACGGCTGCGACGCGCTGGCGCGCTCGTGCGGATCGCGCGCCCCGCGCTGCGGACCGCGGGCGCGGCGGGTGCGACGCCGGTCCGGGGCGTGACCGGACGGCTGCGGCGAGCCTTGACGGGCCGGTGTGCCTTCGAGGTGACCGCGGCGGCGGTCCGTGCCGGCTCGGGGAGGGCGAGGGGGGTCGCCTTCGTCAAGGAGACGGCGTCCGCGACCGGCAGCGCGCGCTCGCCGTCGGCGACGCGCACGGCCAGCACCGCGAGCAGGATGAAGGTTGCCAGCGCCAGCGCCGCGAGCCCGTCGCGGCGCGCGCGCGTTCGGGTGCTGGCGGGCGCGCTTGCGCCGTCCGCGCTTCGCGGCCCGCGCCGGTGGATCCACCGGCGACCGCTGCCCGGGGCTCGCGGGCCGCGGCCGTGGCGCCCGCGATTTCCGGGCGCCTTGCTCGGCGAGGGTGCCTCGCCGGCCGGGGCCTCGGAGGTGGCGTCGCTCGGGCCGCCGTCTGTCGTGCGCGGGCCGGCGGCGACCTCGCTCCAATCGACGCCCAGGCGCTCCCCCGCCTCGGCGATCGTCTCGCGGCGCAGGACCTCGAAGGCGGCGACCGGCGCCCAGATCCGGTACGACGCGCCCGCTTCGGCCATCGCCTCGCGGCCGAGGACGCAGCGATCGCAGGTCGCGAGATGCGCGTCCAGCCAGCCGGCGTCGTCGGATCGCTTGAGCTGCCCGTCATCGCGCATGGCGATGAGACCCAGCGCCTTCTCGCACGCCTTCGACGCCGGCGCGATCGTGTGCAGCGCGGTGTGCCTGAGCGCCGAGCGCAGCGCGATCCGCGCGCGCGAGATGAGCTGCGCCACCGAGTTGCGGTTCATCGCCATGAGCACGGCGATCTCGTCGTAGGAGAGGCCTTCGAGCTCGCGCAGCGCGAGCGCCTCGCGCTGGCGCGGCGCGAGTGCCGCGTTGGCCGCCCGGATCTCGTCCTGCGAGGCGGCGAGCAGGACGTTGCGATCGGGCTCGTCCTCCGGCGGCGGCGCGGCGGCGGCACCGACGGGGCGGGCGGCCTCGGGCAGCTCGTCGGTCGGGTCGGCGCGCCGCGCGCGCGTCATGACGTCGTAGCTCGCGTGGCGGACCGCCGTCAGGAGGTAGTTGCCGAAGTCCAGCTCGCGATCGGCGAGGCGCGGCAAGCGCGCGAGCAGCTTGAGGAACGCCTCCTGCGTCGCGTCGGCCGCGTCCTCGCGCGAGCTCGTGATGCGGTAGGCGAGGTTGAACGCCCGCCGCTCGTGGCGGTCGTAGAGCGCGGCGAACGCGCTGCCGTCGCCCGCGATCGCTTCGTTGGCGAGGTCGCGGTCCGAGGCCGAGGCAAGGGGCTTTGCAGCCATGTCAGCACAGCTAACCGCGGTTGGAGGAGAGAAGTTGTGCGATGCATCACCCTGGTTGTGTCGCGCGCCGCGTCCAGCGTGCGACGCGTCACGTTGGTCGCGGCGTACGCCGCCGTCGCGCGCCGGCGAGCGGCGCGCGACGGGCTGGGCGAGGGCGAAGCCGGGTCCCATCAACGGGGGTCGGTGCCGCAGGACGGGTAGCTCGGCGACGTGTCGAGCTTGCACGGCTTGACGGTGAACGACGTCGCATGCACGAGGATCGCGACCGACGGGGTGCTGCCGCACGACGGGTAGTTCGGCGACGTGTCGTGCTTGCACGGCGTGGCCGTGAAATCGTCGACGGGGCTGTGCGGCGTGGCCGAGGCCGGGCTCGCGGCGACGGCGAGCGCGGCGACGGTCGCGGCGGCGGTGGCGATGGTGCGGGCGGTGCGGATGATGGACATCTGAGGCTCCTCGTCTGGTTGGGCGGCGCCCCGGCGGGGCGCCTTCTGGTCCACCAACCGCCGGGCTCATCGGCGAATTACGGCACGCCGGGAAATCTCTGGCGCGTCCGTCGCGGCGCCGGCCGGGACGCTCGCCCGCATCCCGCCGCTCGTCGCCCATGGGTTTCGCAACATGTGCTGGTCGTGGGTGCAGATCCCGGCGGGCATCCCCGCGGCCTGTCCGCGTCGGGTCCCGGACCCGCGAGCTTCGTGGACATCCGCGCGTCGGGGTAGGTTGAGAGTCATGCCCAGCTGGGACGACGTCCGCCGGATCGCGCTCGGATTGCCGGAGACGAGCGAGAAGACGTCGTGGGGTCAGGCGCACTGGCGCGTGAAGGACAAGCTCTTCGTCTGGGAGCGCCCGCTGCGCCAGTCGGACCTCAAGGCGCTCGGCGAGGACGCGCCGACGGGTCCGATCCTCGGCGTGCGCGTCGAGCATCTCGGCGCGAAGGAGGCGCTGCTCGCCGACGACCCGGCCGTCTTCTTCACGACCCCGCACTTCGAGGGCTATCCGGCGGTGCTCGTGCTGCTCGACCAGGTCGCGCTGGACGAGCTCGAGGAGCTCATCGTCGAGGCATGGCTGTGCCGGGCGCCCAAGCGCCTGGCGAAGACGTACCTCGAGCAGTCAGCGCCCTGAGCCGCTGCGCTTGGCGAGCCGCTTGCAGCAGCTCGTGCGCCGCGAGCTCCGGCGGCATCGTGGCCCCGCTCGACGGCCCGGTCGCGCCTCGCGGTGTCGGGGCGGGATATCGTGCGACCCCGCTCGACGGCCGGTCGCGCCTCGCGGTGTCGGGGCGGGATATCGTGCGACCCCGCTCGACGGCCGGTCGCGCCTCGCGGTGTCGGGGCGGGATATCGTGCGACCCCATGGCGCGCCCGACCTGTGGCCGGTGATTCGTGGCCGACGAAGATCCTCTCAAGGTCGACTTCCCCGGCCGCGCCCACGGCCCGCTGCGCCACATCGCGATCCGGCTTGCCGCGGCGTTGGGCCTCATCACGTTCGTCGCGCTGCTGACGTACATCGGCCGCGACGGCTACATCGATCCCGAGGACAACTCGGTGAGCCTGCTCGACGCGTTCTACTACTCGACGGTCAGCATCACGACGACCGGCTACGGTGACATCCGTCCCGTCACCGACGGGACGCGGCTCGCGACGACGCTGCTCGTCACGCCGGCGCGGATCTTCTTCCTCATCCTGCTCGTCGGGACGACAGTTGAGATCCTTGCGCAGCGAAGCCGCGACGCCTACCGCCACGCGCGCTGGAAGCGAACCTTGAACGACCACATCATCATCTGCGGCTACGGCGTCAAGGGACGCGGCGCGGTGAGGACCCTGCGCGCGAACGGCATCAAACCGAGCGAGATCGTCGTCATCGAGTCCCAGCCCGAGGCGCGGGCCCGCGCGACCGCTCAGGGCATCACGGCGATCGCCGGCAACGCTGCCTCGACCGAGGCGCTGACCGAGGCCGGCGTGCAGGACGCCCGCTCCGTGATCGTCGCCGTCGACCGCGACGACACCGCCGTCCTCGCGACCCTGACCGCCCGCGAGCTCAACCCCACCGCGCCGATCGTCGCCGCGGTGCGCGAGGAGGAGAACGTCCACCTCCTGCGCCAGAGCGGCGCGACCTCGGTCATCACCTCCTCCGAGGCCGCGGGCCGCCTGCTGGGCTTCGCGGTCGAGCAGCCGCTCATCACCGCGGTGCTCGAGGACCTCATCTCCCTCGGCGAGGGCCTGGACATCGCCGAGCGCGCCATCGCCGACGAGGAGTGCGGCCCACTCGAACAGCTCGCGCTGCCCGGCCCGATCGTCGGCGTCGTTCGCGACGAGAAGCTCCTGCGCTTCAACGACTCGCGCGCCGGCACCCTGAAGCCCGGCGACCGCGTGATCTACCTGCTCAGCCAGCGCCGCTGACGCCCGCCTCACCGCACTCGGCGACGTCCGCTCACAAAGGGGCGCTTAAGTGGAAGTACGACGCCGAGACGAACGATCGCGAGTGCGGCGTTACCCCCAGCGGCGCTCTCGTCCTGATGACCTCGGCAATGAAACCCATTGGGCGTACTCGGAGCCTTCCCTTCCAGCGCCGGTGTTTGGCTGGGTCAGAGAAAGGCTGGCTCCAGCGAACGCACTGGACCAATGCCTGTTCGACATGAGGCCACCTCAAGCCCGGTACAAGATGGAGTTCGAGCCTGGACTCCCGACGATAAGAGCAATTGCGTTGCCAAGCTGATGGCACTTGCCAGCGAGCATGGCGTGCCGATTCCGGCTGTTGCCGACCTGAGATGACCAGCTCTCGCGATCGGAGCACGCCCGGCACATCCGCGGGGAAGGGCCATTCCCCGCGAACTCGCGCGGCCGAGGCCGCGCGATCGCGAGGCCCTCACGGAGGCGCGAGCGGTTGCGCGCCATGTTGCTTCTGCGCGAAGCCGACTCGTTTCCTGCGAAGTCGTCCCCGCGTGAGCCCTCCTCGCGGCTTCTCGGACGCCCCTCACATTGGCCTCTGCGCTGCCCCTTTCCATGCATCTGAGCAGCCGAGGCGGGCCAGCGGCCGAGCGCCGCTTCCGCGTGCGACCGAGCAGTCGAGCGCGGTTCGGCCGAGTTTCGCTTGCGCGTGAAGGGACGCTTGAGCCCGGCGGGGCATTGGTCTCCTCATCGCGCCAACTGCACCGCGCGAGCCCGGGCCGGGATCGGTTCGGCCACGCTGGACTGCTCCGGCGCGTCTGCATCTGCGTCGCGTCCACCGGCTGGAGCGACCATTTCGTTGCGCGGCAGCGCGCGGCGGCTCATGTCGCGGTAAGCGACCACGCGCCGTGCAGGTCGCGGCGCTGGTGGTCGACCGCGGGCGGTCCTCGGTGCGTCCACCGCCAGCCGGCCGGCGGCGTAACCCGCAACCGCAGGAGGTCGCCGCTGTGCAGCGGTACGCGCTTCCAGGTCAGCCGGTAGACGAGTCTGCCGTCGGGGCGCCGGACGAGGAGGCCGGGCACCTCCCAGACGACGCGCACCGTTGTCGTGCCCCACGCATCGGCGGCGAGCACCCAGCCCGCCGCCGGGTGTCCGGCGATCGGGGTCTCCAAGGCGATCGGTGGGTGTGAGCTGGCGACGAGGCGTCCGCCGGCCGGGCCGTACAGCGTCGTGTAGCTGCGGTACGGATAGCCGAGTTTGTTCGCGTTGCGGATCGTGATGGTGGTGGTGATCTCGGCCGAGGCGTCGGCGCGCAGGTCGACGCGGTGATCGAAGGTCCGCCGCAGCTCGCGACCGTTCTTGGCGGGGTAGCTGAACTCGCTGTCGTAGAAGAAGTCTCCACGCGTGCGCGGCAGGCTGCCGTCCCAGCCGCGAGCGGCGATCGTGCGCTGCTCCGCCGCGTAACGCGTCCACACGAGCGCTTCGCCCGCGTCCAGACCCCGCACGAGCGACTGCGCGAGCGCCGGCAACCGCGTCGAGCGGGCCTCGATCCGCTCCATGATCGCGTGCGCCAACCGCGAGACAACGCGCTTACGATGGTGCGTGCGGGCCTCGGGAGAACGGTGGGTGATCTCCTCCAGCGTCGCGATGACGTTCGTGCCGGTCACCGTGCGTGCGAAGCCAGGCACGCGCACCGGCCCGATCACCCGCAGCGCCCGCGCCACGAGGTCCGGCGTGACCGAGATGACGCCGTCGACCCGTGCCTCGCCACCGCGGCGCCACAGCCTCGCGGCGAGCATCGCCGCCCGCGGCCAATCCGCCGTGGCATTGACGTTGGCGATCGTCTGAGGCACCGGCGGGCTCGGCAGCGTCAGCGCGCGCGGCGCGCGAGCGGCCGCCACGACGGCTCGCGGATGCGCCCGGTACCAGCTCTCGATCGACGCGTAGCGCTCGAGCCTGACGGCTCCGCCACGCGCGGTGAGCACGCCGTAGCTGCCGATGAAGCCACCGGTCGGGCGCGGCTCGGCGGGGTTCTGCGCGAGCACGAGATAGCGCCGCGGACCTTCGCCGCCGGCGAGAGCGATCATCGCGACGAGGGCTTGGTGTCCGGATGCGAGTCGCGCGCGCGCGCGGTGCACTGCCCGGCGCGCCTTGGCCGCACGATCGCCCAGGGGGCCGACGAGCGGCCTGTCGCGCAGCGATGCGAGCCGCACACCCGCGCGCTCCAGGACCTCGTCGGCGAACGCTACCGCGCGGCGCACGCGACGCAGCTTGGCGAGCGTGCTGTTCGAGCGCGCGGGTGTGCGCGCCACCTCCGATGCGGCCTCCACGAGCTGTAGCAGCCCATCGCACGCGAGCGTCCCGGCCGACGACAGCGTCCGCGCCGCGCGTGCCTGATCGGCGACGCCTCCGCCGGCGGGCAGCAGGCCGGTCACGCCCGCCACGACGCCGGCGCGCCGGCGGGCGTGCGCGAACCGCCCGCGTGCCGACTCGATCGTACGCCGTGCCTCGACGAGGCGACCCTCCCGCAGGAGCGTCTGCGCGCGGGCGACCCCCCGCTCGCCGGCCGCGCCGGAACGCTGCACGGCGAGGAGCTCGGAGCCGGCCAGTGCGATGAGGGCGAGCAGTCCCACGGCGAGCGACTTCGCCATCCATCGCGCGAGGCCGCGCGACGAGACGTCGCGGCCGTCGAGAGGCGACGCCCACCGGGCATGTGAGCCCGCGCCGACGCCCCGCGGACGCGTCGGGCGCCAGGCGCGCGCGCCGGCGGCCACGCGCGTACGCCCTACCCGCCGAGTGCGCGCGCGCGGGGCGACGCCTGCCGGCCGCCGCGCACATGAGCGCGGGGCGAGGACGGCGCGGTCGGGCGCCGGGGGGAGGACGTGCGAGCGGCCACCTCCGAGAAGGCGGCCGCTCGCGATGCGTGGGTTGCTCATGGCTTGGCAACGAGGCGCCGCCGGCCGTCCGTGGCCGGCGTGCCGCGATCGGCTACTCGCTGTCCGGCGATCCGGAGGGCGCGAGCAGGGCGGCGCCGCCCGAGGGCGACATCCGAGCCGCCGGCGACAGCGCGGCGCTCGTGTCCAGCCCGTAGTACGACGGCCAGCGGCGGAACTGCAGGCACATGCGATAGCGATGCTGTGCCCACCGCCAGTCGACGAGCGCGCGGTCGCGCCGGATCCTGGCTGCCGTGTACGCCCAGATCGCGTAGCGGTGCGACAGCAGTTGCCCCCAGCAGTAATTTGGCCAATAGGGCACCCAGGCATACCGGCCCGGTGCGCCGAACCACACATGCCCCCAGTACCAGTAATTGTATGGACCGCGACAGGCGTGGTACTGCTGGCGCACCTGCACGAGCTGCCACCAGCGCGCGGCAAGCCGCTGCTCGGCGGCCATGTACCTCCAATGCGCCCAGATCGAGGCTTGCCGTAGTGCGGAGCAGCACCAGGGCGTCCACACCGAAGAGATCGACTGCTGACTGACAACCTTCGAGTCAGAGGAATTCGAGGGTGACGAGGTGCTCGCCTGAGCAAGCGCCGGCGACGTGGTGACCACCGCGAGCGCGGCGCCGACGAGTATGAGTGTGTGTAACTTGGCGTTCATGAACTTGCAACGGGAGAATCCGCCGCAGGTTGCGCGCAGGGCCAAGAAAACGCTGACGTTCGCACGCGACCAGCTCGCACGAGGGGTCGTCAGCGAAGCGCTGGAAGGGCAGTCGACCGCTGAGCCGGTCGCCGCGGTCAGGCAGCCTGCGGCTCGGCCTTGCCCGCGCTGAGCGGGCTCGCCGGCGACACCGTCGCGGCGGCGAGCTCCTCGGCCGACACGTTCAGCGGGTGATGGCAGGCTGCGACGTGGCCGTTCGGATACTCGGTCAGCGGCGGCTCGACGGACTTGCAGACCTCCGTTGCGTGCGTGCAGCGCGGATGAAAGACGCAGCCCGACGGCGGGTCGATCGGGTTCGGCGGCTCGCCCGAGACGACGCTGCGCCGCCGCGCGCGGTTCTCGCGCGGGTCCGGGATCGGGATCGCCTCGAGCAACGCCGCGGTGTACGGGTGAATCGGCTTGGCGTAGAGCTCCTCGGCGGGGGAGACCTCCATGAGCTTGCCGAGGTACATGACCGCGATCCGGTCGCTGACGTGGCGCACGACGGACAGGTCGTGGGCGACGAACAGGTACGTCAGGCCGAGGTCGTCCTGGAGGTCCTCGAGCAGGTTGATGATCTGCGCCTGGATCGAGACGTCCAGCGCGGACACCGGCTCGTCGAGCACGATGAGCCGCGGCTCGATCGCGAGCGCCCGCGCCACGCCGATCCGCTGGCGCTGACCGCCGGAGAACTCGTGCGGGAAGCGGTTGACGTGCTCCGGCGACAGGCCGACGCGTTCGAGCAGCTCGCGCACCCGCCGCTCGACGTCCTCGCCGCCCGTGCCGGCCCGCTCCAGCGCCATCCCCACGATCTGGCCGACCCGCTTGCGCGGGTTCAGCGACGCGTAGGGATCCTGGAAGACCATCTGCATCTCGCGGCGCAGCGGCTTGAGCGCGCGCCGTGAGGCGTGCGTGACGTCCGTGCCGCGGAAGCGCACGGCTCCGCCCGTCGGCTCGAGCAGGCGCATGACCGTGCGCGACAGCGTCGTCTTGCCGCAGCCCGACTCGCCCACGAGCCCGAGCGTCTCGCCCTCGACGAGCGTGAACGTGATGTCGTCGACGGCGTGCACGGCGCCGACCACGCGGTCGACGAGCACGCCCCGCTTGATCGGGAAGTGCAGCTTGAGGTGCTCGACCTCGAGCAGGGGCGCGGTGCCTCCTGCGCCAGCCACAGCGCTCACGCCGCGTCCCGCGAAGACGGCTTCGGCGGCGGCGCCTTGGGCGTCAGCCCGATCTCGCCCGGCGCGATCTCGCGCAACCGGCGCTTGCGCTCGGCCGGCAGCCAGCAGCGATCGCCATGCCCCGCGCCCGCAGCGCCGGCGCCGTCGCCCGCACTCGTCGCGCGAGCCTTCAGCGGCGGGACCTCGGAGCACGCGTCGTGTTCGTGCGGGCAGCGCGGCCGCAGGTGGCACCCCTCGGGGCGGTTGGCGAGCGACGGCGGCAGCCCCGGGATCGTCGGCAGCCGCGTGCGGCGCGGGCGGTCGATCCGCGTGATGGCGCCCAAGAGCCCCCACGTATACGGGTGCTGCGGGTCATAGAAGATGTCGTCGAGCGTGCCCTGCTCGACGATCCGCCCGGCGTACATGACGACGACGTTGTCGGCGATGTCCGCGACGACCCCGAGGTCGTGCGTCACCAAGATCAGGCCCGCGTTCGTCTCGTCGCGCAGCTCCCGGAAGCGCTGCAGGATCTGCGCCTGGACCGTGACGTCCAGCGCCGTCGTCGGCTCGTCGGCGATGAGCACGCTCGGGTCGCACGACAGCGCCAGCGCGATCATCACGCGCTGGCGCATGCCGCCGGAGAACTCGTGCGGGTAGGAGTCGACGCGCTCCTGCGCGCGCGGGATCCCGACCCGCTGCAGGAGCTCGATCGCCCGCCCGCGCGCGACCTCGTCGGACGCGTCGTCGTGGGCTTGGATCTGCTCGACGATCTGCGCCCCGATCCGCAGGACCGGGTTCAGCGACGCCATCGGGTCCTGGAAGATCATCGCGATCTCCGCGCCGCGGATGCGCTGCAGCTCGGCGTCCGACGCGCCGATGAGCTCGGTGCCCTTGTACGTGGCGGTCCCGGAGAAGCGCGCGTTGGGCGAGCGCGTCAGCCCGAGCAGCGTCATCGCTGTCACGGACTTGCCGCAACCCGACTCGCCGACCACCGCGAGGATCTCGCCGGCGCGCAGGTCAAACGACATGCCGTCGACGGCCTGCACGACGCCTTCGTCGGTCTGGAAGGACACGGCGAGATCCGCGACGGAGAGGATCGGCTCGCTCATGAGAGCCGGATCCGCGGGTCCAGCGCGGCGTAGACGATGTCGACGACCGTGTTCAGCAGCACGATGAAGAACGCCCCGAACATCGTGATCGCGAGCACCGGCGGGACGTCGAGCTGGCCGATCGACTCGGCCGCGTACTGGCCGACGCCCTGGAGGTCGAAGACCTTCTCGGTGAGGATCGCGCCGCCGCCGATGACGGCGCCGAAGTCCAGCCCCCACAGCGTGACGATGGGGATCATCGAGTTGCGCAGCACATGGCGCAGCAGGATCTGGCGCTCGGAGATGCCCTTCGCCCGCGCCGTGCGCACGTAGTCCTCGCTCATCGTGTCGAGCAGGTTCGAGCGCAGCACGCGCGAGTAGACGCCGATGAAGAGGATCGACAGCGCCGTCCACGGCAGGATCAGGTGGTAGGCCCACTGCACGGGGTCCTTGGTGAGTTCCACGTACCCCCCGTTCGGGAAGATCCCCCACTGAAAGCCGAGGTAGTACGACAGCAGCGCACCGACCCAGAACACGGGCATGGATATCCCGATGAGCGCCAGCACGGTGAGGAAGCGGTCGGCGAAGCGGCCCGCCTTCACCGCCGTGTAGAGCCCGAGCACGACCGCGAAGAACATCCACATGAGCCCCGCCCCGACGGCCAGCGACAGCGTCCGCGGGAAGCCCTGGACGATCTCGTCGATGACGTTCACGCCGGGGTTCGTGTACGAGACGAGCTTCCCAGTGAAGACCTGCTCCATGGTCCTCGCGTACTGGACCGGGAGCGGCTTGTCGAAGCCCCACGTCCGGCGGATCGCCGCGATCGTGTCGGCCGTCGGCGACTTGCCGGCGAGCCGGTAGGCCGGGTCGCCGTTGGGGATGACGTTGAAGATCGAGAACGTGATGACCGAGATCGCGAACAGCACCGCGACCATCGCCACGACGCGCCTGATGACGAACCTGGTCATCGGTGGCCCATCCTGCGGATCACTAGCGCTCCACCCGCACCTTCGCGCGGGGATCGAACGCGTCGCGCACGCCGTCGCCGAAGACGTTCAGGGCGAGGACCGTCGCCACGAGCATGACGCCCGGCACGATCGCCTGGTGGGGCGCGTTGACGATCCGCTCGACGCCGGCGCCGATCATCGACCCCCACGACGGCGTCGGCGGCCGCACGCCGGCACCGAGGAAGGACAGCGCCGCCTCGAGCAGGATCGCGTTGGCGAACATCAGCGGGAAGAAGACGACGATCGTCGACGACAGGTTCGGCAGGATCTCGGAGAACATGATCCGGATCGGCCCGAGGCCCTGCGCGCGCGCGGCCTCGACGAACTCCTTCTCGCGCAGCGCGAGCACCTGCCCGCGCAGCGGCCGCGCCATGTACGGGACGTAGACGCAGCCGATGATGAGCAACGGGATCAGCAGCGAGTCGCCGCCGATCTCGATCGGGCCGAGCTTCAGCCCGCCGAGCGCGAAGGCCGTGCCGAGCGCGACCCCCAGCAGCAGGACGGGGAACGACCACACGATGTCCAGCAAGCGCGAGACGATCGTGTCGGTCCAGCCGCCGAGGTAGCCGGCGAGCATCCCGACGGCGATCGACAGCAGGATCGTCAGCAGCGCCGCGCCCGAGCCGATGAGCAGCGACGTGCGCCCGCCGTAGAGCAGTCGCACGGCGATGTCGCGGCCGCTCTGGTCGGCGCCGAGGAAGAACCTCTTGCCCCACGTCGGGCCGATCGCGACGCCGTCGGGCGCGACGACGTCCGTCGGCTTGCCATCCACGACGACCTGCTCGGTGAGATGGTTCTGGTAGGCGTCGGTGCCGGCGACGTGTTCGGCGTACAGCGGCGCCGCGAGGCAGAGCGCGACGATGAGGATGAACAGCACCCCGAACGCGAGCGCCACCCTGTTGCGGCGCAGCCGCCGCAGGGCGAGCTGCCCCGGCGCGACCCCGGTGACGGGCCCGTCGCCCTCCTTGCGCGAGCGCGCGACAAGCTCGTCGACGCCGCCGCGGGTCAGCTCCGCGACGGGCTCGATCGCCATCAGCGGGCAGCGCGGGAGAGCTCCGGTGAGCTCTCCCGCGAGTCCCGGATCGTGAGTGCTACTTGAGGCAGAACTGCAACCAGTCGGTCTTGTAGACGGGGCTTGTGCCCGAGCACTTCTCGATGTCCATCCGCTCCGAGAAGAACTGCGTCGACAGCTCGTAGCCGTACACCGTCGCGTTCGCGTTCTCGATGACCGACCTGTCGATCTCCGCCCACTTGTCGGCGACCGCCTTCGGATCGTCGCCGGCGAGATCCTCCAGGGCCTTGTCGACGGCCGGGTTGCTCTTGAACTGGAAGTTGAACGTCGGGTTGGACGCGGCCGACTTGGCCGAGAGGTTCGGCTCGAAGAAGTCCGCGGGATGCGGGAAGTCCGAGTACCAGTCCGTAAAGCCTGCCTGCGCCTTGGTCTTCTTGTCGCCGATCGTCGCGAAGTAGACCTGCTGGTCGAGGATCTTCGTCTTCGCCTTGAAGCCGATCTGCGTCATGACGTCGCGCAGGTACTCGACGATCGCCGGGCGCGGGTCCTTGGTGTTGCCCCACACGGTGACGGTCTGGCCCGCGACCCCGGCCTTCTGGATCATGGCCTTGGCCTTCGCGATGTCCGGCGGGCCGGCGGGATCGCCGTACGGGCACGGGTCGATCTTCTTGTAGCCGTTGCCCGCGTAGCCCGGCGGCAGGAAGTTGCAGCCCGGCTCCAGGCGCCCGCCGAAGATGCGCTGCAGCGCGCGGCTGTCGATCGCGTAGTTCACGGCCTGGCGTACCTCGAGCTTGTCGAACGGCTTGACGGTCTCGTTGAGGAAGAACCAGTACGTGTTCGGCGGGTTCGGCGCCTCGAGGAAGCGGTCCTTGTACTTCGCCCGCACCTGCGGCAGGAGGTCGCCCGTCGGATCCTCGGTCATGAAGTCGAGCTTGTTGTCGATGACGTCTTGGGTCATCTTCGGGACGGTCGACTTCGTGACGACGAACGTCTTGAAGCCGCCCTTCGGGATGCCGGGGATGTTGAAGCCCGGCGTCTGCGTCAGGACGATGCGACGGGTCGGGTTGACGACGTCGAGCGTGTACGGGCCGACGCCGGGCATGTCCGTCGCCGCCTTGAACGGCGACTTCGCGGCCGGCGTCGGTGCGGCGCTCACGAGCGCCATCGCGAAGAGGAACTTCGAGTCGGGCTTGGTCAGCTTGACGACGATCTCGCCGGTGGCGTCGTCGTTCGTGATGCCCGAGATGTCGGCGTTGGGCTTCTTCGCGGCGCTGTACTCCGCGATCCCGTCGATGCCGGACGCGAACGACGAGTAAGGCCCGCCGAGATAGGTCAACCGCTTGATCGTGTGCTCGAAGTCGCTTGCCTTGACCGGCGAGCCGTCGGAGTACTTCAGGCCCGAGCGCACCTTGAACGTGTAGGTCGTCTTGTCGGGCGAGATCGTCGGCATCGCCTCGGCGACGCCCGGGATGAGGTCGTTGCCGCCGACGCCTTCGACGTGCTTGTACGTGATGAGGCTCGTGTAGACCAGCTGCAGAACCTGGTTGGCCTGGGTGGTCTGGATCAGGACGGGGTCGTAGGAGTCCGGCATCGCGCTCCCGACCTTCGCTTCGCCCCCCGTCTTGCCCGAGTCGTCGGCTGAGTCCGACCCGCAGGCGGTGAGTCCCAGGCCGCTCCCGGCGGCTAGGGCACCGATGACGAGCGCACTGCGTAGCTTCCCCATCCGGAGGCTCCTCTGGTCGGACGAACGATGGCGTTTCGCCGGCCAAGCTACCCCCTGATGGCACGTTTTGCACGTCCCGCGCGCCGGCCGGCACGCAGAGGCGACGAACTGCGCCGCGCGCGGGGCGACGCCGGAGGATGCGGCTTGCGCTACGGTCGAGGGTCAGGGAGCGTCCGCCGCCCTCGGGCGCGGACCCTCCGCGCGTCTCACGCGACGAACGTCGCAGCAGGGAGCAGCTTATGGTCGATCGGCCACCGCAGCCAAGCACGCCATCACTTTCGACTCACAAGAAGGAAACCGCGGATCAGCGCCGCGAGCGCCAGAAAGCAGAGGTCGTCGCGACGCAGATCGATCTCAAGCGCGAGGCCGCGGAGCGGCGGGCCGCGCGCGCGCTCAAGTCCTCCTGACGGCAGCGCTCCGGAAAGCGGGGTGATGGACAGCTGGGCGCAAGCGGCGTAGTCTCGCTGCCGTGCCGGGGAGAGCTGTCATCGCCGCCGCCGTAGCCGTGCTGCTGTGCATCGCACTCGCCGTCGCGGCCACCACGGGTGCCGCGTCTGCGCCGTCGACGGCGACATGCACCAAGGACACCGGAGACGAGCTCGAGCAGCGGCTCCCCGTGACGTACTTCGGCGAGCGGATCGGGCAGACGCTGTGCTTCGACTTCACCGGCGATGGACGCAAGGACATCGTCTTCACCGGCTGGCTCTTTCGGAACCGAGGCGCCCACTACTGGGCGGCCTTCCGTGCTCGCGGCAGCACCTGGTCACGGGTGATCTTCAAGCGCGACTGCTGCACGATGCGGCAAACGAGCGGCATGAAGGTCCGGCGCCTGGGCCGCGTCCTCGTCGTCACCCAGCCGATCTACGCGGCCAAGGACAACGTGTGCTGTCCGACCGGGGGCACCCGCACCGGCCGCTGGCGCTGGCGCGCCATGCAGCTGAAGCTCGTCAGCACGACGGTGAAACCGGCAGCCGCGACGCCCTGAGCGCCGCTACGGCGAACGCCGGCCGTCGCGCGGCTCTCGGGTGGACCCTCGTGGGGCTCACGCCTCGGGGTGAAGCGCGGGGTACAGCGCGGTGAAGCGCTCGCGCGCGGCCCGGTAGGGCTCGATCCAATCGGCCACCGGTTCGACGATCTCACCGGGGCGCACGCATGCCGCGACCGCCTCGTGGACGTCGGCGAAGGTGCCGGCGGCGACGCCGCCGAGCAGCGCGGCGCCGAACGGCGCGCCCTCGTCGACCGCCACGCGCTGCAGCGGCAGCTCGAGCACCGATGCGAGGATCCGCAGCCACAGCTCGCTGCGCGCGCCGCCGCCCGACACGCGCCCGAGCGCCGGCCGGCCCGCAGCGGCGCCCGCGACGAGGTCGAGGCCGTCGCGCAGGCCGAACGCCACGCCTTCGAGCACCGCCCGCACGAGCGCGCCGCGGTCGTGGCGCAGCGACAGCCCCGTGAACGCGCCGCGCGCGTCCGGGTTCGCGTGGGGGGTGCGCTCGCCGGCGAGGTAGGGCAGGAACGTCAGGCCCTCGACGCCGGGCTCCCAACCTTCGGCCTCGTGCACGAGCGTCGCGAAGTCCGCGCCGGGCGCGACCGCGTCGCGCAGCCAGCGCAGCGATCCTGCCGCCGAGAGCATGACGCCCATGCTGTGCCACGCGCCGGGCACGGCGTGGCAGAACGCGTGCACGCGGGCCGCGGGGTCGGCGGCGAAGGCGTCCGCGGCGGCGAAGACGACGCCCGAGGTGCCGAGCACGACGGACACGGGCGCCGGCACCGGTCGGTCGACGCCGACGCCGAGGGCGCCCGCGGCTTGGTCGCCGGCGCCGGCCGCGACCGGCACGCCGTCGGCCCACCCGCGCCCGTCGTGACATCCGCTTCCGCCCCTCGCGCCGCCTCCGCGCGCGCCCCCGCCTCCGCGCCCCGCGGCCGAGGCCGTCGTCACGCCGCTGATCTCCGGCGACTCGAGGGCGCGCGGCAGCCATGCCGGGTCGACGTGGAGGGCCTCGACGACGGCGTCGCTCCAGCGCCGGTGCGCGACGTCGAACAAGAGCGTCCCGGAGGCGTCGGAGACGTCCGTTGCGTGCTCGCCGCACAGCCGCAACCGCACGTAGTCCTTGGGCAGCAGGATGTGCGCGATCCGGCCGTAGACCTCGGGCTCGTGGCGCGCGAGCCACAAGAGCTTGGGCGCGGTGAAGCCCGGCAGCGCGCGGTTGCCCGTCTGCGCGATGAGCGCGTCGAGGCCGATGCGCCGCTCGATCTCGGCGCACTCGGCGCCCGTGCGGCCGTCGTTCCAGAGGATCGCCGGGCGCAGCACCTCCCCGTGCGCGTCGAGCGCGACGAGCCCGTGCATCTGCCCGGTCAGGCCGATGCCCGCGATCTCCCCGGCGCGGCCGAGCGCCTCGAGCACGACCTGCGCGCCGTCCCACCAGTCCGCGGGATCCTGCTCCGTCCAGCCGGGGCGCGGCGTCGAGAGCGGGTGCGGCGCCTCGGCGCGCGCGACGACCTGGCCGTCCTCGGCGATCAGCAGGCCCTTGACCGCCGAGGTCCCGACGTCGAGGCCGGCGAGCAGCGTCACTACGCGGGGGCGCCCAGCGCCGCGTAGACGAGCTCGTAGGCGCGGATCGCATCCTTCGCCCGCTGCGCCTCGCGCAGCGCGGCGTCGTCGATGCGGCCCGCCGCGCCGTCGATGAAGCGCCACTGCAGGACGCTGCGCTTGACGACGTCGACCGCGTCCTCCGTGTACGGGTACAGGTCGAACCCGAGCCGCTCTCCGTTGGAGCCGTAGCCCGCGCGGCGCAGCTCGACGGCGAGCTCGAGCGTCTCCATGAACGCCGTCGCGCCGACCATGTTGTCGTCGTCGAACGTCCCCCAGCCGGAGTTCGCGTGCTGGTGGCCGAGCAGCCCCTCCGCGTGCAGAAGCGCCGCGTACTCGGCGAGGTTCTCGCCGTTCATGATGAGGTGCTGCCAGTCCATGTTGACCTGGACGTTGCGGATCCCGCGCGCGCGCAGCGTGTGGATGACGTGCAGCGTCATGCCGACGTTGCCCATGTGGATCTTCATCGCCGGCTCGGAGTTCTTGTGCTCGAGGAAGAGGATCTGGTCGTACTCGGCGAGCTTGGACGCCGCCTCGCCGATGCCGTCGATGAGGCGCGCCCAGCTCGTCGCGTACGGGGTCTGGAAGGGGTAGTTGTAGCCCTCGATCCCGGGCCAGATGATCATCCGCGCGCCGAGCCGGCCGGCGAAGTCGGCGCACGCGACGGTCTGGCGCACGGCCTCGTCGCGGATCGCGTCGTCGGGCGAGGACAGGCCGCCGCGCGCGAAGCGGTTGTCGAGGTGCATGCCGCTCGCGATCGCGTAGATGCCGTGACCGGCGAGCGCGTCGCGCACCTCGTCGAGGTTGTCGTCGGAGAGCTCCTGCGGATAGTGGAACTCGTAGTCGTCGATGAGGCCGTCCAGGCCGGCAACCGCGACGCGCACGTGGTCGGCGGTGCTGCGCGCGGCGAGCTCGGGCTTGTAGCCGCCGGGGTTGAAGCGCGTGACCATCGGACCCATAGCCCAGATTCCAAGGCTCGTCTTCATGTCGCAACCTCCGTGTGCCGTGTTCATGTCCCCGCCTCCCGCGGGGGTGGAGTCGTCTGCGCTCCGCTGCGGGGCGTAGACGACTCCACCCCCTCGGATGTGTCGATAACCGTGCCGGCGCGAGCGCTGCGCCGCGCCGCGTCGATGACGCGCAGCGCGGCGACGCTGTCGCGCGGGTCGACGGGCAGGGGTCCGTCGCCGCGCAGCGCGTCGCGCACGCCCGCGTAGAAGCGTTCGTAGGCGCCGCGCTCGATCGGCATCGAGCGCTCGACGCCGCCATCGACGAAGCGAGCTGGATCGCCCGCGCCCCAGCCCGGGTCGCCGGGCCGCAGCCCGGCGGCGAGCTGAGCCTCCTGCGGGTCAAGGCCCGGCGTGTGGATGGCGGCGCGCGTCCCGCTCGCCCGCAGCGACCGCCCGCCGAGCGGGGCGACCGCGCTCATCCATAGGTGCGAGCGCACCCCGCCGTCGTGCTCGAGCGCGACGAAGACGTCGTCGTCGACGCGCGCGTCGCGGCGTCGCACATCGACCTCCGCGTAGACCCTCCGCGGGAAGGCGAAGAGGACGAGCGCCTGGTCGACGAGATGCGCGCCGAGGTCGAGCAGCAGGCCGCCTCCCTCCTCGGGATCCGCCGACTCGCGCCACCGCTCGGCGACCTGCGGCCGGAAGCGCTCGTAGCGCGACTCGAAGCGCGTGATCTCGCCGAGCTCGCCGGATTCGACGGAGCGCCGGACCGTGAGGAAGTCGCCGTCCCAGCGACGGTTCTGAAACACCGTGAACGGCACGCCGGCCGCCGCGAAGTCCTCGACGAGGGCCGCGGCGGCGCCGGCGCCGGCGGCGATCGGCTTGTCCATGACGACGGCGACCCGCCGGTCGAGCGCCGCGCGCGCCACCGCGACGTGGAAGCGGTTCGGCGTCGCGACGACGAGCAGGTCGAGGTCGGGCACGTCGCGCAGGAGCGCGTCGGCGTCGGCCGCGACGTGCACGCCGGGGTACGCGGCCCGCGCTCGCGCCGCGCGCGCCGGGTCAGACGTCGTGACCGCGACGACCTCGAGGCCGTCCGTCGCCGCGACGAGCGGTGCGTGGAAGACCTCGCCCGCCAGCCCGTAGCCCGCGATGGCGACCCTCATGCCGAGTCTCCAGCGCGTCGCCGCGTGCGCCGACCGCGCGTCCGGGCAGGGGGGTCTGGCGAATAACGTCCAGCATGTCGTCGTTTCTCGCCACACCCCCCGGGCGCGGTGGTCTCTCGCGGCGAGCCCCTCATCCGAGCGCCACCTCGCGACCCTCCGCCGCCGACCGGTACAGCGCCGCGATCGCCCGCGCCTGGCCGACCGCGTCCGCGCGTCCGAGCAGCGGCTCGCGGCCGTCGCGGATCGCCTCGCTGACGTCCTCGAGCTCGAGGGCGTAGCTGTCGGCCGCCTGCATCTCGACAACCTCGCGCTCGCCGCCGCGCTCGACGACGATCCGCGGCTCGCGGCCGTGCCAGGGGTCGGCGAGGACGAGACGGCCCGCGGTCCCCGCGACCTCGAGCTCGTGGCGCCCCGCCACGTCGAGGCCGCAGTCGATCGTCGCCAGCACGTCGCCGGGGAAGCGCAGGAGCGCGGCAAGGCGCAGATCGACCCCGCTCGTCACGGCCTGCGCGGACACGGACACAGGCTCGCCCGCGACCATCCGCGCGCCGCTGACGCAGTAGCAGCCGACGTCCATGAGCGCCCCGCCGTCGAGGGCCGGGTCGAGCCTCACGTCGCCGTCCGCGGCGAGCAGGAACGAGAAGCTCGCGCGCACGAGCCGGACCTCGCCGATCGCGCCGTCGTCAAGCAGCGCTCGCAGCCGGCGGGTCTGCGGGCTGTGGCGCCACATGAACGCCTCGCTGAGCACGAGTCCCGCGCGCTCGGCGACGTCGAACGCGTGCTCCACGCGCTCCACGCGCCGGTCGAGCGGCTTCTCGCAGAGCACGTGCTTGCCGGCCTCCAGCGCGCGAACGGCCCAGTCGACGTGCATGCCGTTGGGCAGCGGGATGTAGACGGCCTGCACCTCCGGGTCTGCGAGGAGCGCCTCGTAGGAGCCATGCGCGCGCGGAATCCCGTGCAGCTGCGCGAAGGCCTGCGCGGACGCGGCGCTGCGGCTCGCCACGGCGACGACCTCGGCAAGGTCGGTCGCCCGCGACCCGCCGACCAGCGCCGCACCGATGCGCGCCGTCGACAAGATGCCCCAGCTCACCCCCATGAGCCCTCGCTCATCGGCCGGAACGTCGTCGTCATGAGTCGCATCGAACGCGGCCGCGTCAGCGCGAACAGCACGACCTCGGCGACGTCGTCGGGGCTCAGCATCCCGTCGAGCTCGGGCATCCCGTCGACCCGGCCCGTGCCGATCGCGAAGTCCGTCGCGACCCCGCCGGGGCAGATGTTCGAGCAGCGCACGCCGCGCTCGCGCAGCTCGATGTCGAGCGAGCGCACGAAGCCCACCTGCCCGAACTTCGACGCGTTGTAGACCGCCTCGCCCGGGAACGCGTTGACCCCGGCGACCGACGCCAGCGACACGAAGTCCCCGCCGCCGCCCGCGATGAGGTGCGGCAGCGCCGCGCGCGCCGTGTACAGCACGCCCTTGAGATTCACGTCGATCATGAGCTCGAGCTGCTCGGGATCGAGTTCGAGGAACGGCCCGTACGCGCCGACCCCCGCGTTCGCGACGACGATGTCCAGCCGCCCGTGGGCGGCGACCGTCGCCGCCACGAGCGCGTCGAGCGCCGCGGGGTCGCGCACGTCCGTGGGCGGTGCGACCGCGCCCGGCAGACCGAGGTCGTCGCCGCTGCGCGATCCGAGCCCGAGTGCGACGCCGGCGTCCGCCAGCGCCCGCGCGACCGCGGCACCGATGCCGCGGCTCGCGCCGGTGACGAGCGCCACCTTTCCTGTGAGATCTTCCATGGCCATGCTCACGCCCTCCCGGACTGCTCCCGACCTCGGCGGGAGATCGAGTCGACGGCGACGGCGAGCAACAACACACAGCCCGTGACGACGAACTTCGTCCCCGAGCTCAGGCCGAGCAGGCCGAGCCCGTTGTCGATGCTCGCGATGACGAGCGCCCCGAGGAGCGCCGACTTGATGTGCCCGCGCCCGCCGAACAGCGACGTGCCGCCGATGACGGCGGCCGCGATCGAGTAGAGCAGGATCGAGCCGCCGCCCGCGTTCGTGTCGACCGACCGCAGCCGCGACGCGAGCACGATGCCCCCGACCGCGGCCATGAGCGAGCAGATCGCGAAGCAGACGATCTTGATGCGGTCGACGTCGATGCCCGCCCGCCGTGCCGCCTCCGCGTTGCCGCCGACGGCGTAGACGTGGCGGCCGAAGCGCGTGCGCCGCAGGACGTAGGTCCAGAAGACGAGCAGCGCGCCGACGAGCACCGCGACGTACGGCAGGCCGCGATCCTGGTTGACGACGTAGACGACGAACGCGAGCGCGACGAAGAGCCCGGCGATCCGCAGCGCGACGATGAGCAGCGGGTCGTTGCTCAGCCCGGCGGCGGCGCGCTTGCGCAGCCCCCAGATCTGCACGGCCGCGTACGCGCCGACGGTCGCGACCATGAGCACCCACGCGGCGCTCTTGGCCACGAAGTCGTTCGCGAAGCCGATGACGAAGTCGTCCTGGAGCACGACGGTCCCGCGCGACCCGATCAAGAGCAGCACCACGCCGTTCCAGCCCAGCAGGCCGGCGAGCGTCACGACGAACGACGGGATGCCGAGCTTCGTGATGAGGACGCCGTGCAGCGCGCCGATCGCCGCGCCCGCGGCGAGCCCCGCGGCGAGCGCGACCGGCGTCGCGACGGTCGACCCGTCGGGGAGCAGCAGCAGCGCGGTCAGCACGCCCGCGACGCCCGAGACGAAGCCGACCGACAGGTCGATCTCACCGAGCAGCAGGACGAAGACGATGCCCATCGCGATGATCGCGAACGCGGCGCCCTGCACCATGAGATTGACCATGTTGCCGGCCGTCAGGAAGCGGTCGTTCTGGACCTGGAAGACGACGCAGATGACGAGCAGCCCGAGGATGATCGGCAGCGAGCCGAGCTCGCCGCCGCGGACGTTCTGGACCCAGCGCTTGGCGTAGGCGCCGAGCGTGGCCGCCGGGGCCGTGGCGGGGGTCGGCAGGGGCGGGGTGATGGCGTTCATACCGTCGCCTCCTCCTGGCCCGGGACGACCGACAGCGTGCCGGCCGTGATCGCCTCGACGACCTCGCGCTGGGTGGTCGAGTCGGTGGTGAAGCGCGCCACGTCCTGGCCGAGGCGCAAGACCGTGATGCGGTCGGCGACCTCGAAGATGTCGTGGAGGTTGTGCGAGACCAGCATGACCGCGAGGCCTTGGTCGGCGAGGCGGCGTACGAGGTCGAGCACCTGGCGCGTCTGCGCGACGCCGAGCGCCGCGGTCGGCTCGTCGAGGATCACGAGGCGCGAGTTCCACATGACGGCCTTGGCGACCGCGATCGACTGGCGCTGCCCGCCCGACAGGCCCGCGACGGTCTGACGCACGGAGCGGATCGTCGTCACCGAGAGCGAGCTGAGGGTCTCCGAGCAGCGCTGCTCCATCCGCGTCTCGTCGAGCGCGCGCAGTCGCGTGACCTCCTCGCGGCCGAGGTACATGTTCTGCACGACGTCGAGGTTGTCGGCCAGCGCGAGGTCCTGGTAGACGACCTCGATCCCCAGCGCCGCGGCGTCCTTCGGGCCGCTGATCGAGACGGGCTTGCCCTCCCAGAGGATCTCGCCGGCGTCGATCGGATAGGTCCCGGCGATGCACTTGATCGTCACGGACTTGCCGGCGCCGTTGTCGCCGACGAGCGCGGTGACCTCGCCCTCGCGCAGGTCGAAGTTGACTTCGTGCAGTGCGCAAACGGCACCGAAGCGCTTGGAGACCGACTTGAGCTCCAGGATCGGCACCGCGCCGGAGGACCGCTTGCGCGACCCCCCGGCATCGGTGGGCTCGGTCATGACAACCCGACCGCCTTGCATTTGTCGGCCAGCTTGCCGGCGCAGATCTCCGCGAGCTTCGGGAAGTCGGGCGCGCCGAGGTACTCCTTGATGTTGTCCTTCGTGACGGCGACCGGATCGAGCAGGACGGCCGGTACGTCGGTCTTCTCGTTGTTGACCGTCTCGGTGACGTTGGTCGGCGCCTCGCCCTTGGCGAGCGTCGTGGCGAGCTCGGCGGCCGCGTCGGCCTCCTTCTTGATCGCCTTGTAGACGGTCATGCACTGATCGCCCGCGACGATGTTCTGGATGCCCTGCAGCGTCGCGTCCTGGCCGGTGACCGGGATCTGCTTGAGCTTGCGGGCCTTGAGCGCCGAGATCGCGGCGTTGCCGAGGCCGTCGTTGGCGGCGACGACGCCGTCGATCTTGTTCGATGCCTTCTGGAGCATCTGCTCGAAGATCGTCAGCGCCTTCTGGTTGTCCCAGTCGGGCACGGACTGATCGGCGACCTCGGTCCACTCGCCGGACTTGAACTTCGGATCGATGACCCCGTCGTAGCCCTTCTTGAAGAGCGTCGCGTTGTTGTCCGTCGGCGAGCCGTTGAGCACGGCCACGGCCGGCTTGGTCGCGCCCTCGAGGCAGCTGACGATGCCCTCGCCCTGGAGCTTGCCGACCTGCTCGTTGTCGAACGAGACGTAGTAGTCGGAGTCGCCGTTGAGCGTCAGGCGGTCGTAGTCGATGACCTTGACGCCCTGCGCCTTGGCGTTCGCGGCGATCGCGGCGCCCGAGCCGGAGTCGAGGTTCACGAGCAGCAGGACCTTCGCGCCGTTCGTGATCGCCTGCTCGGCCTGCTGCTGCTGGGCGGACTTGTCGCCCTCGGCGTTCTGGATCTCCGACTCCACGCCGGCCTTGTCGAACGCGGCCTTCAGCAGCGGCCGGTCGAGCGTCTCCCAGCGCACGGACGACTTCGAGTCGGGCAGCAGCACCGCGACCTTGCCGGCCTTCGCCTCGCCACCGCCGGACGCGCCGGTCGAGCTCGAGTCGTTGTCGTCGCCGCATCCCGCGGCGACCAGTGCCAGTGCCGTAACACCGGCGGTGAGCGCGATCGGCATGCCCCGCCGGCGCGTTGAACCCGTGACCCTCATGTCTGCTGCCTCTCTCGTCGTGGTCCTTATGACCGGGTTGACGGCGCCGGGACGGCGACGTCGGATTGGCGCGCCGCGAGCTCGAGCGCGCCGAGCACCTCGGCACGGTCGCCCAGCACGCCGCTTGCGATGCGGACGTCCGCCGCCGCCGACAAGATGGCGTAGCGATCGACGGCTTCCCGCATGGGATCGAGCAGGACGTCCCCGGCGGCGCTGACCGCGCCGCCGACGATCACGAGCTCTGGGTTGAAGGCGTTGACGATGGCGGCCACGGAGCGGCCGAGGATGCGGCCGGCGTCGGCGATCGCGCGGCGCGCGCCCGAGTCGCCGCCGGCCACGAGGGCCATGACCTCGTCGAGGGTGAGGTCGTCGCCGTGGCTTGGCCGCAGGAGGCCGATGATCGCGTTGCCACCGGCCATCATCTCCAGGCAGCCGCGGTTGCCGCAGCGGCAGATCGGACCGGACTCGTCGACGAGGACGTGCCCGAGCTCGCCCGCCGTGCCGCGGCTGCCGCGGTACAGCTCGCCGCCGAGGATGAGCCCGGCACCGACGCCCCCCGACACCATGAGGTAGATCGCGTCGCGCGCGCCGATCCCCGCGCCGAGCGTGACCTCGGCGAGCGCGCCG
>CAWEOF010000017.1:0-29715 GCA_963810605.1 uncultured Actinomycetes bacterium | reverse complement strand
CGAGATCGCCGCGGGCGAGGCCCGAGACGAGGGCCGACAGCGGTCCCAGCGGCGAGCGGGCGGGCGCGAGCAGCACGCGCCGGCCGCCCAGCAGCACGTAGCCGCCGGGTCCGAAGACCAGCTCGACGGTCCCGCTCGCGCCGTCGCGGAGCGCCCGCCGCGCGCCCGGCCCGATGACGACCGCCCGCGTGAAACGGCGGGCGGCCGGCGCGATCGTGGCCGCGCGCTTCGCGCTCGGCGTGGCCGGCGCGATCGTGGCCGCGCGCTTCGCGCTCGGCGCGGCCGGCGCGATCGTGGCCGCGCGCTTCGCGCTCGGCGCGGCCGGCGCGATCGTGGCCGCGCGCTTCGCGCTCGGCGCGGCCGGCGCGATCGTGGCCGCGCGCTTCGCGCTCGGCGCGGTCGTCGCCGTCACCGAGACCCTCACGCGCCCCTGTCGAGCTCGGCCGCGAGCGCGATCGTCGCGGCCCGAAACGGCTCGATCGGCTGGTGCGCGACACCGGCGCCGATCTGGCCGACGCCGTCGGAGACGTGCAGCACGCCGGTCGTGATCTGCGGTGCGATCTGAAGCTCGCAGACCAAGCGCGCGTCGATGCCGACCGGCGTCGGCGCGGAGTCCATCGACGGGATCGTGAAGCGCGTCGAGCGTCCCGCGCAGATCTCGCGCATGCGCTCGGTGCGCGCGATCGCGTCGGCGGCGTCGCCGCCGAAGAAGGCCGCGACGGCAGGCGCGGCGCCGACGGCCATGCCGCCGAGCCCGATGCACTCGATCACGGCCGAGTCGCCGATGTCCTTCGCCTTGTCGGACTCGTCGTAGCCCTCGCGCAGCAGGGCGTCCGAAACGGGTGGCGACTCGGCGATGAACCAGCGCCCCGGCATCGACGAGAGCTGCACGCCGACGTCCGTGCCGTTGCGCGAGATCAGCGACACGACGCTGGCTCCCCGAACGCCGGAGCCGGCGAGCAGCGTGCACTTCGACGCGGCCATCGTGAGGCTGAGGAAGAAGTGCCAGTTCGTCGACAAGAAGCGCGCGGCGGCCTCGCCGCCGAGCGCCGCGAAGCCGGGCAGCAGGTCGCGGATCAGCAGGTTGCCGGTCGCCTGGCTGCGCATGTGCAGCTCGTCGCCCTGATGCAGTCCCTGCGCGGCGAGCTTGAAGATCTCGATCGGACCCACGCGGTCGATGAGGCGACCCATGAGCGGGCCGAGATCGTCGCGGAAGAAGCGCAGCCGCTCGATCGCCTCGTCGGCGTCGGTTCCGAACCACAGCGTCTTGCCCGCGCCCTCGTTGAACGTCGAATGGGCGCGGACGCCGGAGGCCTCGTCCTCGACCACCCACACCGGCATCGACGGCGAGCAGACACCGGTCATCGCGCCGACGTGGTTGTGCTCGTTGCCGGACGCAAGGCCGATGACGCCCTCCTCGATCATCGCGCGGGCGCGGGCGCGGTCGTCCGCCCAGCCCTCGAACAGGCACGCCGCGACGAGCGCCCGGCGCTGCGGGTCGGCGAGCCGGTGCGGCTCGATCGGCGGGCCTGAGTGGATGAGCGTGCGCCCCTCGGCCAGGACCGGCAGGACGTCGCGGGCGGTCGCGACGCCGACGGCGCGCGGCGTGCACGCCTCCATCCGCTCGACGACCTGCTCGTTGGCCTGCGCGACGGTGGCGCCGTGGACGCCCCAGACTCGCTCGAGCGCGAAGACGGCGTCGGGGTCGCCGGACGCGGGCGGGCGCCAGTCGACGTCGATGACCGGCGCGTCCTGGTCGCGGATCGCCTCACCGAACGCCGCGAGCCCGATGTTGACGACCTCCACCTTCTGCAGCACCGCCTGATCGAGCGTCACGAACGTCCTCCGTTTCGGGTTGGGCGCATCGCCGGGCCACGGCGCCGGTCGCTAGGGTCGCGCCGATGTCCGACGCCGAGAAGCTCGCCGCCGCCGTCCGCGATCTGCCCGCCCTGCGCGCGAAGCGTGATCTGCAGATCGTGCGGCGGCTCGGCCCCGTCGGCGACGGCGACGACGGCGCGCTCATCGCCCGGGGCGACGAGTGGATCGTGCTCTGCGGCGAGGCGATCCTGCCGTCCTACGTGGCGGCGCAGCCGCGTGCGGCAGGCGCCTCGGCGGTCGTCACGAACGTCTCCGACGTGCGCGCCATGGGCGGCACGCCGCTCGCGATCCTCGACATGCTCGTCAGCCCCGACGAGGCTCATGCGAAGCTCGTGCTCGAAGGTCTCGCGTGGGCAGCCGACCTGCTCGGCGTCGAGGTCGTCGGCGGGCACCTGACGATCGGCGGTGCCGCGTCGCTGTCGGCGACCTGCACCGGCGTCGCGCGCCGGCCGCTGCGCGCCGCGGCCGCGCGTCCCGGCGACGTCCTGCTGGCGGCGTTCTGCCTCGAGGGCATGTACCCGAGCGACGACAACGACTTCTTCACGTCCCTGCGCGCCCGCGCGCCGGAGCGCTTGCGCACGGACGGCGACGCGCTCGTCGAGGTCGCCGAGGCGGGCCTCTGCCACGCGGCGCGTGACGTCTCGATGCCCGGCGCGGCGGGCTCGCTGCTGCAGCTGCTGGAGGCGGCGGGCTGCGGTGCGGTGCTCGACGTCGACCGCCTGCCGCGCCCGGACTCCGTCTCGATCGAGCGCTGGCTGCGGACCTTCCCGAGCTTCGGCTTCCTGCTCGCCGCGGCGCCCGGGCACGCCGGCGCGGCGCGCGAGGTCTTCACGCGGCGCGGCCTTGCCTGCGAGGTCTGCGGCGAGTTCGAGGACTCCCGCAGGCTCGACCTCCAGTACGGCGCCGACCGGGCGACGGTCTGGGACTTCGACATCGCCGCGCTCACCGGGCTCGGTAGCGACCGAGGTCGATCGTCATCGGCTGGTGGGTGACGCCGAACATCGGCGCGGCGTCGCCGTCGAAGCTCCAGCCGAGCCGCTCGAAGAAGTGCACGTTCGGCACCTGGATCTGCGCGACCATGCGCCGGCCGCCGAGCTCGCCGGCGGTGCGGACGGCGAAGCGCACGAGCATCGCGCCGAGCTGCGAAGCGCGCTGGGCGGGCACGACGGCGAGCCGGTCGCCCTTCCACAGACCGTCGCGGTCGAGCGGGTAGAAGCGCACTGCGCCGACCACCTCGTCGCCCGCGAGGGCCACGGCGTGCTGCGTCGCGGGAATCTCGTCGCGGCCGTCGCGATCGTCATGCTCGAAGATCCGCTGGGCCTCGACGAACACCCGCCGCCGGATGGCGAAGTGGCCCTCCAGCTCAGCAGGCTCGCGCGCGAGGGCGCAGGCGAGCGCGAGCGTCTCGCGGCGATCAGGAAGCGCTGACGGCGCCGAGGGGGAGATGGCCACCGTTGGCCTCCTTGTCGAAGACGCGCTCCCACGCCGACAGCCCCGAGCAGGCCTGGCAACGCGCGCAGCCGGCGGCCGCGTCGGAGTGGTCGAGCCCGGACTCGGCGAGCATCGCCGACACGCTGCGGTAGATCGCGGCGACGTAGTCGGGATCGGGCGTCGGGGTGTGCTCAAGCAGCGTGCCCGGCACCGGCCGGATGGGCACGACGAACGGATAGACGCCCATCGCGATCGCCCGCCGGCAGCCCTCCTCGATCAGCTCGCGGTCGCTCGCCCATGCCGAGGATCACGTACGTCGTGACCCGCCCGCGGCCGAAGACCTCGACGGCGCGCTCCCAGGTGCGGAAGTAGCCCTCGACGCCGCACTGCGCCTTGCCGGCGGCGACGCGGGCGAGCACGTCGGGATCGAACGTCTCGATGTGGATGCCGACGGCGTCGACGCCCGCGCGGTGCACGTCGTCGAGCACCGACAGCTCGTCGGGCGGCTCGAACTGCACCTGCACCGGGATGCCGCACGCGTCCTTGATGGCCGCGGCGCAGCGCGAGATGTACAGCGCGCCGCGGTCGCGGCGGTTGATCGAGCCCGTCGTCAGCGTCGCGTCGACCGCCCCGTCGAGCTCGTGCGCAGCGCTGCAGACCTCCGCGAGCTGTGCCGGCGTCTTGACCGGGATCGTCTGCTCGCCGCGCGTCAGCTCGATGCCGCAGAAGCCGCACTGCTCCGGCGTGTCCCAGTAGATGCACTTCTGGACGACGGTCGAGGCGATCGAGTCGAGATGCAGCAGCGCGATCTTCCAGTACGGGATCCCGTCCGCCGTCTGCATGTCGTAGATCTTCGGCCGTGGCGGCAGCCCGACGACGCCGACGAGCTGCTCCTCGCGGTACAGCGACGGCTTCGCGCCGTCGAGGCGCAGCGTGTACGGCGACCCGGTGACGTACTCGGCGTGCTGGGGCACGGTCAGCGGCAGGCCGCGGACGTACATGAACAGCGCGTCGGACGGTCCGGCGCCCCCGCGCCGTGAGAGCGCGCCGTCGCCGCCGACGACGCGGACGCCGAAGGACTGCAGCTCGACGAGCAGCCTGCGGTCGTCGAGCGACAGCGTCGCGGCGCCTGCGCGCTCGTCAGCCGCGGTTGTCATAGAGGTTCTCGAAGTTGCGCCAGAAGACGTTGTCCTTGAGCTCCTGGGAGATCCCGCGAACGCCGTTGATCTTCCAGTACTCCGAGTCGAAGTCCGACCACGGCTCGTCGGAGCCGAAGAACACGCGGTCACCGCCCACGCCGGTGCGCTCGATCTCGGTCAGCATCCAGCGCACGCCGAACCCGACGGCCCACGAGGTGTCCGTGTAGACCTTGTAGCCCTCCTCCACCCACTTGAGGAACTTCGGCACGAGCTTGATGTGGCCCGAGACGCCGCCGCCCATGTGGACGAGGTAGATCTTGCAGCGCTTGCCGTACTTCTCGACGAGCGGGATGAAGTTGCCGAAGTCCGAGTTGCCGCCCGGGCTCGTGTGGAAGTGAAAGACGAGGTCGTGCTTCTCGCAGATGTCAAAGCACTCGTCGGCGATCGCAGCCGTCTCCTCGTCCCACGTACCCGGATCGGGGTTCCCGCCGAGCAGGAAGGTCGTCTTCAGCGCGACGACGCTCGACTCCGCGGCGTGCTTCAGCGCCTTGCGGGTCATCTCGGCGTTGCGCGGCAGAAACGACACCCAGATCGCGCCCAGGATGCGGTCGTTGGACGTCGAGGCCTCCAGCACGACCTCGTTGAGATCGAAGGACAGCTCGTGGATCGGCACCCCGTAGTTGGACATGATGAGCGCCCGCTCGACCTTGAACTCGTCCATGTGGTTCTTCACGAACGCCTTCGTGTCCTTGTAGTCGTAGACCGTCGGCTTGACCGGGTGCTCGAGGTCGTAGAACTTCCACGGCGGGATCTCGCCGATATGGCAGTGCGCGTCGATGATCTTCTTCGGGTGGGTCGTCACTACAGGTCACCTCCGAAGGAGGATCGGGCCTGCTTGACGCGCGCCTCCCATTCGTCTTGACGGTCGAATTTCTGGGTCTGAAGCAGCGGGGGCTTGTCCAGCAGCCAGACGCCGTCGCTGGGATCGAGCTGGACGACCTCGATCTCCCACGTCGGATGCGTGCCGTCCAGCGGCAGGTCCGCGCTCGTGTGCAGCGCCCGCCCGCTGCGGACGTGCATCTCCAGGCGCTGGGCGCCGAGCGGCGTGACGTCGTCGAACAACGTCACCCACTCGGCACCGGTGCGCTTGGCGTCCTCGAGCCGCCGGGCGGCGAGCTCCTTGCCCTGCTCGCGCGTGATCTCGCGGTGGCGATGGCAGAACGCCGCGTCGCGCACCGCCTCGCGATCCATGAGCTGAGCCATCGACGGGCCGAGGCGATCGATCACCATCCGAACGAGGTCGCGGCGCTCGTGCCACGCCACGACGAGGTCGTCCTCGCTGCGGACGTCGCCGAGCTCCGCGGCGATCCCTTGCACGACCGCCACGTACTCCTGGTACAGCGTGGCGTTCATCATCACCGCGGGGTAGATGCGCCCCTCGGCACGTCGCCACGCCGCAACCGCTCCGTCCCGGTCCAGCACGAGCATGGTCCTACAGGGTCCAGGTGTTGAGCTGGAAGGACTTCTGGCGGAACGCCGTCAGCGCCGCGTCGAGCACGTCGAGCGGGTGAAACGGCTTGACGCCGGGCATGAAGTTCGCCTCGGGGAAGCCGTACAGCGCGCCGGCCGCGAAGCGGCAGGCGTAGACCTTGCCGCCCTCCTCCATGAACTTCGCGATCTGGTTGTTGATCGCCATGTGGCCGGGGAAGGCCTCGTCGCCGACCTTCGGGAAGCCGCGAGTACCCGAGGCCATGAGGATGCCGGGGCCGTAGAGGATGAGGCTCGTGTCGAATCCCTTGCGCAGGACGCGCGTCGTCGTGAGCAGGTTGACGAGGCCGACGGAGCCCTCGTAGGGCACCGTGTGCATGAACGTGAACGCCGTCTCGCCGGGCTCGGCCTTGATGTCCTCGAACAGCTTCTCCTCGGTGTTGAACAGCTCGGTTCCCGGCTCAGTCAAGTCGGCCATTACGGCCCTCCCCGTAGGTAGATCCGGCATCGCAGCCGGGCGGGCCCAGTGTCCCCGGAACCCTTATCGCATTGTGTACGGATTCCTACCGCGACAGGCGCCGCGCGTCAAGTGCGAACCGCCGAGAACGCGACGAACCCCCAATGTTTCGGGCGCGTTACGGCGAGCTTGCGCCATGCGAGCGGACGTGTACTATCCGACACGTCGTGACCACGAACCCCGATCACCTCTTGGAAGGCCAGCCGGCGCGCAACATCGCTCCGCTGTCGCTCCCGGACATCGAGCGGACCGTTTCCGCGCTCGGCGCGAAGCTCGCGGCGGCCCGCGCCGAGCGCGGCTGGTCGCTCGCCGAGCTGGCCCGCCGCGCCGGCGTGTCGACGGCCTCCGTGCACAAGATCGAGAAGAGCGGCATGACGCCGACGATCGCGACGCTCATGAAGGTCGCCGCCGCGCTCGGCACGAGCGTGAGCTCGTTCATCGACGAGGACGTCGAGGTCCCGTCGGCGATCGTCGTGCGCGGCGACGAGCGCGCTCGGCTGTACACGTCGAAGACCGGGATCGCGCTCGACAACGTCTCCGGGCGCTACGGCCGCTACCGGCTGGCCGGCGCCGAGGCCGTCATCGAGCCGCGGGCCAACAGCGGCCCCGACCCGATGCGCCACCCGGGCGAGGAGCTCATCTACGTGCTCGAGGGCGCCATGTGCTTCACCGTCGACGGCAAGCCGGTCCACCTTGCCAAGGGCGACTCGATCCACTTTCGAACCGACAGGCCACACATGTGGGAAAACCCCTCGGAGCGGCCGGCACGCGCGCTCTGGTTCATGGTGAGAGGAGTTGACTGACAGCGCCATGCGCATCGTGATCGCGGTGGGGGGAAACGCCCTGCTGAAGGAGAACCAGCGCGGTACGTGGGCCGACCAGCTCGACAGCGCGCGGCCGGTGACGGAGGCCGTCGTCGCGCTTCGCCGGGAGGGCCATCAGGTCGTGCTGACGCACGGCAACGGACCGCAGGTCGGCACGCTCATGCTGCAGCACGCGATGGGCGAGCCGCAGGTTCCCGGACTGCCGCTGCACGCGCTCGGCGCGATGACGCAGGGCGAGCTCGGCTACCTGCTGCAGACGAGCATCGCGGAGATCGATCCCACAGCGCAGACCGCGACGATCCTGACCCGCGTGCGCGTCGACGACGACGATCCGGCGTTCGAGCACCCGACCAAGCCGGTCGGCCCGTTCTACAGCGAGGAGGACGCCCGGCGGCTGTCGCGCGAGCGCGGCTGGGTCGTCGGCGAGGACTCCGGGCGCGGCTGGCGCTGCATGGTCGCCAGCCCCAGGCCCGTCGAGATCCTCGAGCTCGACGCGATCCGCGTGCTCGCCGAGAGCGGCGAGATCGTGATCGCGGGCGGCGGCGGAGGCATCCCCGTCTCGACGCGCGGCGGGGCGCTGTCAGGCATGGCCGCGGTCATCGACAAGGACCGCTGCTCGGCGGAGCTCGGCATCGCGCTCGGCTTCGACATCCTCGTGCTGCTGACGGCCGTCCCCTGCGTCGTTGAGGACTTCGGCACGCGCTGGGCGCGTCCGCTGCACCACATGAGCGCGGCCGAGACGCGTCGCCGGCTGGAGGCGGGCGAGTTTCCTCCGGGCAGCATGGGGCCGAAGGTCGAGTCCGCCGAGCGCTTTGCCACGGGCGGCGGGCACGCCGCGATCATCACGGACGCCGAGTCGCTGCTGGCGGCGATCCGCGGCGAGAGCGGCACCTGGATCCAGGCCGAGAAGGAAGCCGTGCTGCTGTGAGCTGGCATGTGAAGGTCATCGCCAACCGCTACGCGGACAGCGTCAAGCTCATGGGTATCGCCCGCGGGCTGCGCGGCCGCGACGGCGTCGACGGCTGCGAGATGGGGATGGGCACCGCCGCCAACCTCGAGGCGCTCGCGGCCCGCGGCGTCCAGGCGCAGGCCGGCCCGTCCGATCTCGTCGTCGCCGTCGACGCCGACAGCGCGCAGACGGCCGCGGCGACCCTGGCGGCAGCCGAGCAGGAGCTGTCCAGCGGCGGCGGTGACGCCTCTGGCCGAGGCGGCGCGAAGACCGACCGCGAGCCACCGCGCTCGCTCGTCTCCGCGCGCCGCCGGCTCGACGATCCCAACGTCGCGCTCATCTCGGTCGCAGGCGAGTACGCGACGCTCGAGGCGCATCGCGCGCTGAGCGCCGGCATGCACGTCTTCCTGTTCTCCGACCACGTCTCGCTGTCGGACGAGGTCGAGCTCAAGCAGCGCGGCGCGCAGCTCGGGCTGCTCGTCATGGGGCCCGGCTGCGGGACGGCGATGCTCGCGAACGTCGGCCTCGGCTTCGCGAACGTCGTCACCGCGGGCTCGGTCGGCATCGTCGCCGCGGCCGGCACAGGTGCGCAGGAGTCGGCCTGCCTGCTGGACGCCGCGGGCGTCGGCGTCTCGCAGATCGTCGGCGTCGGCGGGCGCGACCTGTCGGCCGACGTCGGCGGGATCATGTTCCGCCAGGCGATGCACATGCTCGCCGCCGACGACGAGACCGAGACCCTGCTGCTCGTCTCCAAGCCGCCGGCCCCGGAGGTCGTCGCGTCGCTGGCGGACGACCTGCCCGAGGGCAAGCGGGTCGTCGCCGCGTTCGTCGGCTGGAACGGCGACGAGGCGCCGTTTGAGATCTACGACACGCTCGAGGCCGCGGCGCGCGCCGCGGCCGGCACCGGCGCCGAGGATCTCGCCGAGCTCGAGGCCGCGGTCGACGCCGCGCGCGAGCGCTCCGCGGGAAGGCGCCTGCTCGGCCTGTTCTCCGGCGGCTCGCTGGCGCACGAGGCCGTCACGCTGCTCGAGCCGCAGCTCGGCCCGCTGGAGGGCAACGTCGGGCACGGTCCCGACGAGCGCGACGGCGGCCACGCCGTGCTCGACCTCGGCGAGGAGGAGTACACGCAGGGTCGGCCGCATCCCATGGTCGACCTCGACGTGCGCTTGGGCTTTCTCGAAGATGCCGCGCGCGACGACGGCGTCGGATGCGTGCTGCTGGACGTCGTGCTCGGTCACGGCGGGCACGCAGACCCGGCGTCGGGCCTGTCGGAGGCGATCGCCGCGGTCGCGCGGAACGCGGTCGTGCTCGCCCGCGTCTGCGGGACCAACGGCGATCCCCAGGATGCCGTCCGCCAGACGCAGATCCTGCGCGACGCGGGCGCGATCGTCGCGCCCTCCAACGCCGCCGCCGCGCGGCTGGCCCTGCGGGCCATCGCGCCCGCCGAGGTCGCGGCATGAAGATCGCGATGCTCACGTACTCGGTCAAGCCGCGCGGCGGCGTGGAGCACACGCTCGCGGTGGCGGAGGCGCTCGCGTGTCGCGGGCACGAGGTCTGCGTCTCCGCGCTGGCGAGACCCGGGGAGGCCTTCTTTCGCGAGACGCCGGTGCGGACGCGGCTCGTCGAGCACGTCCCGACCGCGGACGCCTTCGACGAGCGCATCCTCGCGATGGTCGCGGCATACCGCGAGGGTCTGCGACCGCTGCTGTCCTACGGCGGCTTCGACATCGTCCACGCGCAGGACTGCATCTCGGCAAACGCGGCGCTCGACCTGCGCGACGAGGGCGCGATCGAGCATGTCGTCCGCACGGTGCATCACGTCGACGACTTCATCTCGCCGTCGCTCATCGCGTGCCAGGACCACTCGATCCTCGCGCCGGACCTCGTGCTGTGCGTCTCGCACCCGTGGATCGAACGGCTCGAGGACGAGTTCGGCGTCCGGGCTCGCCTCGTGCGAAACGGCGTCGACTGCGACCGCTTCCGCACGCCGCACGACGCCGCCGAGCGCGCGGCCGACCGTGACACGCTGGGGCTCGGCGACCGCCTGTGCGTGCTGACGGTCGGCGGCATCGAGCCGCGCAAGGGATCGCTGACGCTGCTGGAGGGCTTCGCGGACCTGCGCGCGCAGGTCCCGGAGCTCGACCCGCTGCTGCTCATCGTCGGCGGCGCGACCTTGTTTGACTACCGCGACGAGATCGACCGCTTCGCCGCGCGCGCCCGCGAGCTCGCCGTCAGCGAGCACGTGCGCGTCGTCGGCACGGTGACCCCGGCCGAGCTCGAGCGCCACTACCGCGCCGCCGACCTGTTCGCGTTTCCCTCCACGAAGGAGGGCTTCGGCCTCGTCGCGCTCGAGGCGCTCGCCGCCGGGCTGCCCGTGGTCGCCTCGGAGATCGACGTCTTTCTGACCTTCCTGTCCCACGGGGAGAGCGCGTTGCTGTCGCCTGCCGGCGACGGCAACGCGCTGGGCGGGTCGCTCGTGCGCCTCGCGCGCGACCGCGCGCTGCGCGAACGGCTTGTCGCCGGCGGCCGCGCGGTCGTCGACGCCTACGGCTGGGACGCGGCGGCCGCCATCCACGAGGACGCCTACCGCTCGTTTCAGGCCGATCCGATCGGCGCGCTCTGATGGGCGAGTCGCGTCATGTGCAGGCGCGCCTGGACGGCCCGTTGTCGGCCGTCGTGACCGCGCGCCAGCACGAGCTCATCGCCGACGAGCCGCTCGCTGCCGGCGGCCGGGATCGCGGCATGATGCCGACCGAGCTGATCTTCGCGGCGCTGTCGAGCTGCTTCTGCCTCGCCGTCGCCCATGTCGCGTCCAAGCGCGACATCGAGCTCGTGGACCTGCGCGTGAGCGTCGACGCCGAGCGCATCGGCCGCGAGCTGCGCTACGGCCGCGTGCGCGTGCAGGTGGAGGCGGTCGCCGGCGACCACGACCTTGCGGGCCTCGTCGAACGCGCCAAGCCGTTCTGCTGGGTCTCGAACATGCTTGCCCCCGACATCGAGGTGTCCTACGTGCCCGTCGTCCTGAACGCACCCCGCGCCGATGCTTGACAACCGCGACGAGCTGCTCTGGGTGCTCGGAGACGACCCGCGCCGGATCGGGAAGGTCTTCGCGCGCCACGCCTACGGCATGCGCCGCTGGGTCGACCTCTTCTCGGTGCGCGTACCGCTGACCTGCGATCCGCTCGCCAAGCAGCTGCTGGCCGAGCTCGTCGCCTCCAACGCGCGCCACATGAACCTCTTCCGGGCGCGCGCGCTTGCCCATGGCGTCGACCCCGACGCGTACGTCGCTCCGCCGGAGGGCGAGGCGATCTACGAGCGCATCGAGATCATCGACGACTTCGACGAGCTCGTCGCGTACGCGGCCGGGTCGCTGGATCACTTCGGCCAGCTGCTGGAGACCTACGCCGCCGGGGCCGAGGGCGAGGACGCGGAGACGATCGCCACGGTCTCCGCCGACAACGACCTCGCTCGCCAGCGCCTCGCCGCGATCATGTCACAGCCGCACAGCGCGGCGTTCGACGCGCACGAGCTCTACCGGCTGCGCGAGCTGGTCGAGACGGGCCTCTATGTCGGCTAAGCCCGACCTGGCCGCCAGCCGCTTCGAGGCGCTGCGCGCCGAGCTGCCGCGCAGCTCGCCGCGCGCATGGCGCTTCGCCGCGCTGTCGCTCGCGTCGCGGGCGGGCGCCTGCGTATCCGAGGGGACGCGGATCGGCCATCGCCACGGCTTTGACTCCGGCCCGTTCATGGCGCATGTGTACGCCGATCGCGCGGTCGGGCGCACCCGGATCGGGCGGCGGCTGGATCGCCGGTTGCTGGACCGCGCGACCTGCCAGGCGTTCCGCGACATCCGCGGGCTCGCCGAGGCGGCGGTGCTCGAGGCGATCGACGTCGCGGGCCGCGACATCGTCGTCGCGGATCTCGCCGCGGGTCCGAGCCCCTACCTCCTGCACGCGCTGAAGCAGCGCCCCCGCGCGACGGCCGTGCTCTGGGACATCGACGCCGGCGCGCTACAGCAGGCCTCCGCGGCCGCCATCGAGCTGGGCGTGGCGGACCGCGTCGCGACACGCCGATCGAGCGCCTTCGATCGCGCCGCGCTCGCCTCGCTGCGGCCGCGGCCGGACGTCGTCTGCGAGCTGGGGCTGTATGGCATCTACCACGACGACGCGATGATCGAGCGCCACTTCGCCGACCTCGCCGGGACCGTCGCCCCGGCGCAGATCGTCTGCAACGTGCAGGTCGCCAACCCGGAGATCGAGTACATCGCGCGTGTCTGGCGCAACGCCGCCGGCACGCGCTGCGTCTGGCGCCTGCGCCCGCAGGAGCAGATCGAAGCGTATGCGCGGGCCGCGGGGTACGCGCCCGCGTCGGTCACGGCGGACCGCCACCGCATCTATCGCGTCATGCGCTTCGCCCGTAGTAGCTCCTCCGCGTCGCAGGCATCCGCATGAACGCGTCGGTTCTCACATGGGGCACCGCCGCGGGTAGCACGCCGCAGCTCGCCTCCGAGCGCCTGATCGCCCTCGAGCGCTCGCACCACGCGATGTGGAACTACCTGACCTATCGCGACGCGATCGGCATCGTCGGCCTCGATCCGGCGCAGCTGTACCCCGGCGGCACGACGCGCCTGGATCCCGCCGCGTGGGCGGACCTCGGCTGGCTGACGTGCTTCGCCGGCCCGCCGGCGAGCGCGGTCGACGCGATGCGCGACGCGGTCACCGCCGAGCACCTCAACCAATACAGCCCCGACCTCATCGAGCCGCTGCGCAACGCGGCCGCCGGCGTGCTCGGGCGCGCCCGCGACGAGCACTTCGAGGTCGTCGGCACCGAGGGCGCGCAGGCCGGGATCGCGCTGTCGCTCATGGCGGTCGCGGGGCCCGGCGACGAGGTCATCCTGTCGGACCCCGGCTACTTCCATGTGCCGTCGGCCATCATCGCGACGGGCGCGGTCCCCGTCACCGTGCCGATCGACGCGAGCAACGGCTATCGCCTGGACCCCGACGTCGTCGCCGCCGCGATCACCCCGCGCACGCGCGCGATCGTGATCGTCGATCCGCTGAATCCGTTCGGCACGGTCCAGACCGCCGCCGAGCTCGCCGCCCTCGCGCGCCTCGCCGACGAGCACGGGCTCCTGCTGGTCCACGACGTCACGCACCGCTCGCTCGTGATCGATCCCACGGTGCCATTCGCGGCGCTGCCGGCGCTCAGGCTGACCGACAACGCCGTCGCGACGTTCTCCGTCTCGCATTGCTTCGGGATGGCCGGGGCGCGGATCGGCTTCCTCGCCGGCCCGTCGCGTCTCATGCGCAGCTGCCTGCGGCTGAAGGCCGCGCTGACGCGCCTGAACACGAGTCTCATCGCGCAGCACGGCGCGCTCGCGGCGCTCGAGGACGCGCGCTATGTGTCCTACGCGCAGGGGGTCGTGCGCGCCAACCTCGACCACCTCAAGGTCACGCTCGACGGCATCGACGGGATCGAGCTGACGATCTCACCCGTACGCGGCCTCGCGTGCGCGCTCGACACGTCGGGCGCCGGAGTGACGTCGCAGGAGCTGATGGTCGCGCTGTTCGCGCGCCACATCGCGACCTATCCCGGCGACGGCATGGGCACCGTGGGCGCGGCGACCACGCTGCGCCTGAACCTCTCGCGCCCCGACCCGTGGGCGATGGAGCACCTGCGCGCGATGCTGCCCGAGGCGATCGAGGAGGCGGCGTCCGGGCGCTGGCGCGAGCCGGTCGCGGCGCTGCTCGACAGCAAGGGCACGCCGCGGGCGATCGATCTGGCGGCAACCGTGCGGAGCGGCCTGTGAGCGTCGAGGCCCTGCTCGCGATCGATCTGGCGGCAACCGTGCGGAGCGGCCTGTGAGCGTCGAGGCCCTGCTCGCGGAGCACGGCTCGCCGCTATGGCTCGCCGACGTCGACCGCGCGCGCGAGCGGCTGGCCGCTCTTCGCGCGGCGTGGACAGCGGCCTGGGCGGACATCGAGATCTCCTACTCCTACAAGACCAACCGCACGACGGCGTTCCTGCGCGCGTTCGCCGACGACGGCGCGGGAGCCGAGGTCGTGTGCGCGGCGGAGTACGCCCTGGCGCGCGACGTCGTCGGGATCGAGGGCGCGCAGATCACGGTCAACGGACCGGCCAAGCCGGATGCGCTGCTGGCCCGCGCCGCCGCCGACGGGGCGCTCGTCATCGCCGACGGCGCGTCGGAGCTCGAGCGCCTGGCGCTGGCGGGCGTCACGCGCGCGGGACTGCGCGTCGGCCTGCCCGGAGCGCAGGGAACGCCGAGTCGCTTCGGCATCGCGCCGGGGGAGATCGTCGCCGCGGGGCGCCGCGCCCGCGATCTCGGCCTCGAGCTCGAGGCGCTGCACGTCCACCTCGTCTCCACGGACTTCACGGCGCAGCTCGGCGCCGAGGACCGCGGCACGCTGGCCGCGAACGTCCGCGTCGGCTGGGCGAAGCCGCCTGCCGTGCACGCGCACGCTGCGTCGATCCTCGCCGGTTTGGCCGGCGAGCTCGGCGTCGGCACGATCGACATCGGCGGCGGCATCCCCGCCGCACCGTCGCCGGCGGCGGACGCCTGCGCCGCGGCGGTCGCGGGCGCGCTGCGCGCTCAGGGCTTCGCGGGGCGCCTCATGCTCGAGCCGGGGCGCGCGCTCGTCGCCGATGCCGTCGACCTCGCCTGCACCGTGGTCGCAGTCAAGGCGCTCGCCGACGGCAGCGCCTGCGCGGTGCTCGACGCGGGGACCGACCTGCTGCCGGGCGCGCTATGGGCGTGGCCGCGGCTGGAGGCGCTCGCACCGCGCGGCGGCGGCCCGCCGACGCTCGTCGCCGGCCCGCTGTGCCTGAACATCGACGTCCTCGCGCCGGCCGCCGGGCTGGGCGCCCTCGAGCCCGGCGACACGCTGGTCGCCCGCGAGGTGGGCGCCTACCAGCAGGTCCAGTCGACGCAGTTCGGGGACCTGAGCCCGGCGGTCGTCGCGCGCGACGGCGGCACCTGGCGGCTGCATCGCCGGCGCGAAGAGCTTTCAGATCTGATCATGCGCGAGCGAGAGGAAGCACCATGGAGCGGGTAGTCGTCATCGGCGGAGGCGGCGCGGGGACGGCGGCCGCCACCATCACCAAACGCCTGAGCCCGGAGCTCAAGGTGAGCGTCTTCACCGAGTTCTCGGACATCGCCTACTCGCCTTGCGGCATCCCGTTCGTCCACGGTCGCGAGATCCCAAGCTTCGACGACCTGTTTCTCTCGACCGTCGAGCGCTACCGCGAGGACGGCCTCGACATGCGCATGGAGACCGTCGTCACCGACATCGATCTCGACCGGCGGACGATCACGACGAAGAACGAGCCCGAGGGCTTCGACCAGCTCATCCTCTGCACGGGCTTCTTCTGGGAGCAGCCCAACGTGCCGGGCGCGAACCTCGACGGGCTGCACTACGTCAAGGACATCCGCAAGTCGATGGAGTTCGACAAGCAGCTCGACTCGATGAAGCGGATCTGCGTCGTCGGCGCCGGGCCGGTCGGCGTCGAGATGGCCGGCGGCCTCGCGCATCGCGGCCTGCAGGTCGATCTCGTCGACGAGGGTCCGTGGGTGCTGCACGAGATCCTCGACCCCGACGTCGCCAAGCCCGTGCACGACTCGCTGGAGGCGCGCGGCGTGACGCTGCACCTCGGCACGAAGGTCGAGTCCTTCGAGGGCAACGCGGACGGCCGCGTCTGCGCGGTCGTGACATCCGGCGGCACGCTTGAGTGCGACGCGGTCGTCACGGGCCTGCACAAGGTGCCGAACACCGCGCTCGCCGAGGCGGCCGGCCTGAAGCTCGGCACGACCGGCGCCGTCTCGGTCGACGACCACATGCGCACGTCGGCCCCCGGCGTCTGGGCGGCGGGCGACGTCGTCGAGATCCCGCACGGGCTGAACATGATCCCGATCGTCGGGCTGACCGGCGCGCACGCATACGCGCAGGGACGCGTCGCCGCGGTCAACATCACCGGCGGCGACCTCGCCTACGACCCGGTCTGGGTGCCGTGGGGCATGGTCGCCGGCGACTACACGATCGGCGGCTTCTCCATGGGCGAGAACCTCGCCAAGTCGATCGGCATCCCGTACGTGCTGGCCAAGGGCGTCGGGATCACGAAGGCGCGCTACTACCCGGGGGCCCAGAAGACGTTCGTCAAGCTCCTCGCCGAGCCGGACACGCTGCGGCTCATCGGCGGGGTCATCCACGGCGGCGACGGCGTCAAGGAGCGCTGCGACTTCCTCGCGTTCGCCGCCAAGCGCGGCGCGACGCTCTACGACCTCGCCTACATGGAGAACATCTACTCCCCGCCGATCGGCGCGCTGTTCGAGCCGATCCAGATCGCGGCGCAGAACGCGCTGGCGGCGCAGCGCCAGAACAAGCTGGCGGTCGTGTGATGAGCTCGCTGTCTGCGGCCAAGCGCACCCTGCGCGAACGCTCCGAGAAGCACCTGCGTCACGCGGTGCTCAGCGAGCTCGGGCGCGACGAGCCCTCCACGGTCCAGCCGTACAAGGGGAAGGGCGGGCGACTGTGGAGCACGCTGTTCGTGCCCGTGTACCGGCGCGTGCCGTGGGCCGCGAAGGAGAAGGCGATGGGCGCGCTCGGCATGACCGCGCGGGGCTGGAAGGCGCCGGAGCGCAAGCCGGGTGAGCCGTGGCGCCCGCCGGCCGACATGGCCGACCGCGTGCGCGACGCGGCTTCTTCCGCGAAGGCGGACGCCGACTCGTAGTCTGCTGCGCGCATGGGCGCGCTGCAGATCCTCCATCGCGATTGCGGCGGCTCGTTCGCGCGCGCCGGGATCCTGCGCACCGCTCACGGCGAGATCCGGACGCCGGCGTTCGTCCCGCTCGCCACGAAGGGCGTCGTCAAGGCCCTCGACGCGCGCGAGGTCGCCGCGCTCGGCTACGACATGGTCCTCGGCAACACGTTCCACCTCTTCCTCGATCCCGGGCACGACCTCATCCGCGAGTTCGGCGGCCTGCATGACTTCATGCGCTGGCCGCGGCCGATCATCACGGACTCCGGCGGCTTTCAGGTCTTCTCGATGGGGCACGGCACGGTCGCCGACGAGATCAAGGGCCGCGCGCCGTCGGGCAACAACCGGCTCGGCCGCGTGCTGTCGATCGAGGAGGAGGGCGTCCGGTTCAGGTCCTACGTCGACGGCTCGGAGCGCTTCCTCGGCCCGGAGACCTCGATGGAGGTCCAGGCCGCGCTCGGCTCGGACCTCGCGCTCGTGTTCGACGAGTGCACGCCCTTCAACATCGATCGCGAGTACACCGCGCGCTCGACCGAGCGCACGCACCGCTGGCTGGACCGCTGCCTCGCGTGGCACGACGCCAACGGGCCGCAGGGTCAGCTCGTCTACGGGATCGTCCAGGGCGGAGTCCACGAGGATCTGCGGATCGCCTCCGCGCAGGAGGTCGCCGCGCGTCCTGTCGACGGCATCGCGATCGGCGGCTCGCTCGGCGCGAGCAAGCCGCAGATGTACGAGGTCGTCGGCTGGGCGACCTCGGCCTTCGCCGACGACGATCGCCCGCGCCACCTGCTCGGCATCGGCGACGTCGACGACCTCATCCGGGGCGTCGAGCTCGGCATCGACACCTTCGACTGCGCGATGCCGACGCGCCTGGGCCGCCACGGCGTCGCGATCGTGCCCGACCCCGCGACCCGCTGGCGCGTCGACCTCACCGCCGCGCGCTGGAAGCGCTCGCACGAGCCGATCATGGAGGGCTGCCCGTGCCCGTCGTGTGAGTCGGGCTACACGCGCGGCTACCTGCGCTACCTCTTCAAGCAGCGCGAGCTCACGGCCGTGCGCGCCCTGACCGTCCACAACCTCGCCTACCTCGCACGCCTCATGGCCGACCTGCGCGCCGCGATCGCCGGCGGCACGCTCGCCGATGCGCGCTGCGGCACTGCGCGGCGGCGCGCCGCCGGCGTCATGAGCGATCACCGGGCTTCGGACGATCGAGCTCGCAGCAGTGCAGGTCGCCTCCGCACGCCTGGCGCCGCCCCGCGGGCGTGAAGCCGATCAGCCCCATCGACGCCGCGTCGCCATAGAGGACCGCGTGGATCCGCTCGACCTCCGCGATCCGGTAGGGCCGCAGCTCAAGGCGAGCGGTGACGAGCGCCAGCGCCACGGCGGCCGGCTCAGCGCGTGTTGCCGTCGATCAGGTCGTTCGTCTGGTCGACGATCTCCGACACGCTGCCGCCGTCGACCGGCGTGATCGTCACCTCGCCCGAGCCGCCCTGGCTGCCCAAGCCGAACGCGATCGCGGCACCGATGACCCCGATGAGGACCACGATGAGGACGATCTGCGTCGAGATCCCGCGACGCGGCGGCGGGTCGCCGCGTCGCGAGCGCAGCGGCGTCTCGACGTCGGGCTCGTCGTACAGCGGCGGGGGCGGGGTGCGCGGCGCCTGGGGCTGCAGCCGGCGCGCTGCCGGGACCGCGCGCGTCGCCGCGGTCGGGTCGTCGGTCTGCAGTAGGGAGGTCGCCGCGGTCGCCCCGTCGGACCCCGCCGGTGAGACCCCGCGCGCGCCCTCGTGCAGCGCGCGGCGCATCTCGTCGGCGCGGGCGTAGCGCTGCGCGGGCTCGAGCTCGAGCGCCCGCTCGACGGCGAGCGCGAGCGCGGCCGGCACATCCGGCGCGATCTCGTCGAGGCGGGCGGGGTACTCGCGCTGCTGCATGAACGCGAGCTCGGTGAGCGAGGCGGCGTCGTACGGCAGTCGCCCCGCCAGCAGCTGGTAGGTCACGACGCCGAGGCCGTAGAGGTCCGCCGGCGGGCCGACCTCGCCGCCCGACGCCTGTTCGGGCGCGAGGTACGCCGCCGTCCCCAGCACCGAGCCCGCCTGCGTGATCTGCGCGGCACCGCCGACCATCGCCTTGGCGATCCCGAAGTCCGCGAGCTTCACGGCGCCGTCGTCCGAGCGCAGGATGTTGCCCGGCTTGACGTCGCGATGGATGACGCCCATGCGATGGGCGTGCGCGAGGCCGCGACACGCGCCGTCGACGAGCTCGAGCGTGTCGGCGACGCCGAGGCGCTTCTCCTCGCGCAGGATCTCCGCCCCCGAGCGCCCGCGGATGTACTCCATGACGATGTAGTGATGGCCCGAGTCCTCGTCGAAGCCGAAGTCGAAGACCTGCACGATGTTGGGGTGCACGAGCTTCGCGGCAGACAGCGCCTCGCGCTTGAAGCGCGAGATGAACTGGCTGTCGTCGGCGAGGTGCTCGGCGAGCAGCTTCACCGCCACCTCGCGCTCGAGCACGCGATCCATGGCGACCTGGACGGTCGACATGCCGCCGTAGCCCAGGCGCTGGCCGAGCTCGTAGCGACCGGCGATGATCGCGGCGCTCATTCGGGGCCGACCTCGGGCGAGGCGCCGCCGCCAGGCGTGCCGGCGGGCGGCTGGGCCGGCGGTTCGGCCGGTGGCGCGGGCGGCGTCGTGGGGACCGGCGGTGGCGGGGGCGGGACGGCGGCGGGCGGAGGCGCGGTCGTCGTCTCGGGCGGGGCCGTGGCCGTCGTCGGCGGGGCCGTCTGCGTCTGCGTCTCGGTGGACGGCGTCTCGGTCGTCTCGGTGGTCGTCGTCTCGGTCGTCGTGGTCTCGACGTCGTTGCACTCGGTGACCGCGGTGCGGCGCAGCGTGTCGCTCGCCTCGCGCAGGCTCTGGCGCAGGCGGTCGTCAACCGTCGACGGCAGGTCGTTGATGGCGTCGTCGACCTGGCGCAGCTGGCCGCTGACGTCCTCGCAGCGGCCATCCTCGACGGCCTGCTGCACGTCCTCGATCTGGCTCTTGAGGTCGCCGGCGATGGCGCCGGGGATGCCGCCCGTCGTGCCACCGCCACAGGCGACGAGCAGCGCGGCGCCGACGCCGAGCGCGAGCGCGAGCAGGTAGGGGAGGGGGCGCGGCACCGTCATTGACCGTACCCAAGACGCTCGGCGAGCGAATCGGGCAAACGAGCGGCGCGGATCGCCGCGGCGGCGCCCGCGATGTCGTACTCGACCCGTCGCCAGGTCGCCCGCAGGCGGTCGAGGTCGAGCATGAGCCACGCCGCGCGCGGGTCGCCGTCGCGCGGCTGGCCGACCGAGCCGGGATTCAGCAACCACTCGCCGAGTGAGATGTCGAGCTCGTCGCCGTCGCGGCGCGGCTCGCCCGTCGCGACGTCGCCCTCCGGCCGGACGAACGACAGCGCGACGTGCGAATGGCCGATCAGCGCGACGCGCTGGCGCTGCACGTCGAAGCACAGCTCAGCGAGCAGCGCGCTCAGCACGTACTCCCAGACGGGATCGCGCGGGCTCGCGTGGTAGAGGCCGACGTCGGCCTCCTCGCCGGACGGCGACAGCGCGCGCAGGAACTCGAGGTTGGCCGGGCGGATCGTCTCCTGCGTCCAGCGCGCGGCGAGCGCCGCGCCGGTCGAGAACTCGTCGAGGCCGATCTCGCCAGTGACGCCGAGGTCGTGGTTGCCGGCAAGGCAGATCGCGGCGTGGCGGCGGGCGAGTTCGACGCAGGCGTCCGGCTCGGCCCCGTAGCCGACGAGATCGCCGAGGCACCACATCTCGTCGGCGCCCGCGGCCTCGGCGTCGCCGAGCACCGCCTCGAAGGCGTGACGGTTTCCGTGGATGTCGGAGAGGATCGCGACCTGCATGTAAGTACAGTTCGTCCGTGGACCGGGGACGCCTTCGCTGGTCGGTAGCGATAGCGGCCGCCGTGGTTGTTGCGGAGGTGGCGGTGGTCCTCCTGCGACCGCGGGAAGGCCTCATCGAGCCCGCTCCAGTTCGCGCCGAATCGTACTTCAGCGCCTCGGAGATCGAGCGCGCGCGTGACTATCAGCGCCCGCAGCTCGCTCTGTACGGCGGCGCGCTCGTCCTGCAGATCGGCGTGCTGGCGCTGCTGGTCGTGCATCCGCCGCGCCGCCTGCGCGGCCCGTTCAAGCGCCCGCTCGTGGCTGCGGCGGCGACCGGTGCGGCCCTCTCGGTGACGATCTCGATCGCCGTCTTGCCGCTGAAGGTCGTCGGGCGCGAGCGCGCCCGCGACGTGGGGCTCATCACCCAGCCGTGGAGCGGCTACGCCCGCGACAGCGCGATCTCGTGGGGTATCGGCGGCGTCATCGCCGGGGCCGGCGCGGCGGCGGGGCTCGCGCTGATCCGCCGCTACCCGCGGCGCTGGTGGGCGCCGGGGTCGGCGGTCGTCGTCGCCTTCGGCGTGTTGACGATCTACGCCGGGCCGATCGCGCTCGACCCGCTGTTCAACACGTTCAAGGCGCTGCCGGAGGGCCAGGTGCGCTCGGACGTGCTCGAGCTCGCGCGCAAGGCCGGCGTGGACGTCGGCCAGGTCTACGAGATCGACGCGAGCCGCCGCACGACGGCCGCCAACGCCTACGTGACGGGCATCGGGCACACGAAGCGCGTCGTGCTCTACGACACGCTGCTCGAGAACTTCTCGCGCGACGAGCTGCGGCTCGTGGTCGCGCACGAGCTCGGGCACGTCCGCTACGACGACGTGCGCAACGGCCTGCTGTACCTTGCGCTTGTCGCGCCGTTCGGGATGTTCGCGGTCGCGCGGCTGACCGGCCGGCTCGCGCCGCGGGACATGGCCGGTACGCCCGCGATGCTCCCCGCGCTCGCCCTCGGCCTCACGATCATGGGCACGACCATCACGACGATCTCCAACCAGTACAGCCGCGCGATCGAGTCGCGCGCCGACGCGTTCGCGCTGCAGTCGACCGGCGAGCCCGAGCCGTTCATCTCCTTCGAGCGGCGCATCACGCTGCGCAACCTCTCCGACCCCGACCCGCCCGGCTGGATCACGTTTCTCACCGCGACCCACCCGCCCGCCATCGAGCGCATCGGGCTCGGCGTGGCCTACGAGCGCGGCCCGTCGTGATCGCCGACCCGAAGCTCTGGCGCGGCCTGTCGTCGGCCCTGATCGTCGTGTTCATCGTCGCGCTGCTCGTCGGGCCGGGCATCCCGCGATGGGGCGCGATCGCGGCCCTCGCAAGCGGCATCGCGTTCGCGATCGAGCTCGCGCTCACGCGGTCGCGCGGCGATTGAGCGCGCGGCGCTACGCGGGGTCTTGCGGTGCGTCGCCGACGCCGCCGCCGAACTCGGGCAGGTTCTTGATGCCCTCGCGCGTGGCCCACTTCGACCAGGAGTCCTCGAGCGCATCGGCCAGCTCGCGCATGAACTTCGGCGACAGGTTGACGCGCGACACGACGACGCCGGGGATCTCCTCGGCGTCGATCTCGTGGTCCACGCGCGCGAACGTGATCGTGAACTCGTAGTCCGAGAACGAGACGTTCGCGAAGTTCGCGTAGTGCCCGGCCATGATCTCGGGCGAGAAGTGGATGTTGATGTGCCGCTCGGGCTCGTCGTTGTCAGCCATCGCGGCCTAGTATCGCAGCGTGCGCCTGATCGTCCTCGCCGTCGGGCGGTTGCGCCCGCCGTACGTCGACGACGTCGAGCACTACCTGAAGCTGCTCGGCCGGTATGCGCGGGTCGAGATGATCGAGGTGCGCGAGGAGGATCGGCTCCCGGGACGCATCCCCGAGCGCGCGTTCGTCTCGCTGCTCGATCGCGGGGGCGCCCAGCTCGACTCGCTGGCGTTCAGCCGCTTCCTCGAGGCGCGCCGGCAGGCCGGCCGCGACGTCTGCTTCGTCGTCGGCGGACCGCTCGGCCTCGACCTCGACGACGCGGACCATCGCTTCTCGCTCGGCCCGCTCACGCTGCCCCACCAGCTCGCGCGGGTCGTGCTGCTCGAGCAGCTCTACCGCGGGCACAAGATCCTCGCCGGCGAGCCGTACCACTACTGACTGCGCCGTCGTTCTACGCTGAGTCCGTGGAGACCCCGCTCACCCAGCTGCGCGCGGCCGTCCAAGCCGCGTGCGGCGCGATCGCCGGCGGCAACGGCTCGGCTCGCACGCACCCGACGCTCGAGCGTCCGAAGAAGGCCGGCTTCGGCGACTACGCGACGAACGCGGCCATGCTGCTGGCACCGCTCGCCAAGGCGCCGCCGCGCGACGTCGCGGCGCGGCTCGCCGACGAGCTCGGCGCGCGGCTCGGGCCGGCGCTCGATCACGTCGACGTCGCCGGGCCGGGGTTCCTCAACCTCTTCTTGTCCGACAGCTGGTGCGTGGAGGCGCTCGACTACGTCCTCACGGCGGGCAGCGAGTACGGCGGCGGCGGCGCGGACCCGGCCGAGCGGATCAACATCGAGTTCGTCTCCGCGAACCCGACCGGCCCGATGACCGCCGCCAGCGGCCGCCACGGCGCCTTCGGCGACGCGCTCGCCCGGCTGCTTCAGTTCAGCGGCCACGACGTCGGGCGCGAGTACTACTTCAACGACGCCGGCACCCAGATCGAGAAGCTCGGAGCGTCGATTCTCGCCCGCGCGCGCGACGAGGACGTGCCCGAAGGCGGCTACGAGGGCGACTACGTCCGTGAGCTCGCAAGGCAGCTGCCGCGCGCCGCCGAGCTTCACGCCACGGAGCTCTCGCGGCTGGGCGTCGAGCTCATGTTCGAGCGGATCAAGGGCGTGCTCGCAACCTATCGCGTCGAGTTCGACGTCTTCTTCAGCGAGGCGCAGCTGCACGCCGGCGACCCGTCGCAGGTCGCGCTGGCGCTCGAGCGCCTCGACGCGGCCGGCCACCTCTATCGAGCCGACGGCGCGGTGTGGCTGCGCACGACGACCTTCGGCGACGACAAGGATCGCGTGCTCGTGCGCTCCAGCGGGCAGCGGACGTACTTCGCGGCGGACGTCGCGTACCTCGCGGACAAGCTCGGCCGCGGCTTCGACCGGCTCATCCTGCCGCTCGGCGCCGACCATCACGGCTACCTGCCGCGAATGCGCGCCGCGCTGGCGGCGCTCGGCGAGGACCCCGAGCGCCTCGAGATGCCGATCCTGCAGTTCGTCCACATCATCGAGCGGGGCGAGCGCGCGTCGATGTCCAAGCGCCGCGGCGACTTCGTGACGCTCGAGGAGCTCATCGAGACGATCGGCGTCGACGCGACGCGCTTCTTCATGCTCCAGCGCTCGCACGACACGACGTTCGACCTCGACCTCGACCTCGCCCGCGCGCAGTCGTCGGACAACCCCGTCTACTACGTCCAGTACGCGCATGCCCGGATCGCGTCGATCCTCGCGCGGGCGGGCGAGGAGCGGGTGGCGCTCGCGCTCGATCAGGCCGCGAGCTTCGGCGGCCCGCTCGATCCCGCGGAGCGGACGCTCATCAAGAAGCTGCTCGCCTTCGGCGAGGAGGTCGAGGAGGCGACGGCCAAGCGCGCGCCGCATCGCATCGCGGCGTACGTGCTCGAGCTCGCGCAGACGTTCACGGCGTTCTACCGCGACTGCCAGGTCCTCGACGCCGAAGGGGAGGGCGTGGAGTCCTTCCGCCTGGCGCTCGGGTTGGCTGCGCAGCGGACGATCGCCCGCTCGCTGGGCCTGCTCGGGGTGCAGGCGCCCGAGTCGATGTAGCGGCGGCTCGGCTCGGCCGCGCCTTCAGGCGAGCGGCGCGCGGCGGGGGCGGGGCGGCCGGGCGGCGGGGCGGCTTCGGGCGGCGGCTGTACGAGCTTCAGGCGTAGCGGCCGAGATCGTCGTCGAGGCGGCGCGCGTCGTCGTCTGAGAGCGGCTCGGAGGCGGTGTCGCCGATCCCTTCCGGCGAGCGCCGGCGCCAGCTCGGCAGCAGCAGCGCCAGGCCGCCGGCGAGGACGGCGAGCAGGCCGAAGGGGATCGCGTAGGCGGTGATGCCGAAGCCGTCGGACTCGGGCAGCGCGAGCACGTCCTCGCCGTATTCGGCGACGAGCGCGGCCTTGACCTGCTGCTTGTCCAGGCCCTTGGCGATGAGGCCCCGGATGAACTCGCGCTGGCGGTTGGCCTGCGGGCTCTCCGCGACGTTGAGCGCGACATTGCAGGTCGTGCACATGACCTCGTCCTCGATGTCGACGAGCGAGGCGGGTGCGGCGAGCGCCGCCGTGGGGGACCCGGCCGCGAGCGCCAGCGTGGCGAGCGCGCCGAGCAGCGCGGCACGCCCCCTGCGCGCTCGGTGCCGCCCGAGCGGACCTGGCGCCGCGTCGCTCATTTGGTGCCTCCGCGGCGCGGGCCTGGCGCGGCGCCGCTCGTGCAGGCGCCTTTGCGGCGCGGACCAGGCGCCGCGTCGCTCGTGCAGGCGCCTTCGCGGCGCGGGCCTGGCGCGGCGTCGCTCACGCGCCCGCCTTCGCGATCGCTCGGTCCAGGCGCGCCTGGTCGATCTGGCCGCGGTAGAAGTCGGCGATCCGGCCCTGAGCGTCGATGACGAACGTCTCGGGGAGGCTCGTCGTGCCGTACTGCTCGGCGAGCTTCGTGCCGACGTCGCGGACGTTCGGGTAGCGGACGTCGTGCTCCTTGACGAAGTCCAGCGAATCGGGCGTCGAGTCGTCGTAGGTCACGCCGAGGACGGTCCCGGTGCCGTCGCGCTGCAGGCGCTCCTGCGCTGCCGCGAGGACGGGCGCCTCGGCCTCGCACGGCGTGCACCACGAGGCCCAGAAGTTCAGCACGACGACCTGGCCGCGCAGGTCGGCGAGCGAGCGCGTCCCGCTGGCGCCCAGCACGGGAAGCTCGCGGCTCGCTGCGACGGGGCGCTCCCCGCGCGCGACGGCCTCGTCGATCGACGTGTTCTCCGAGCGCGTCGTCAGCCCGAAGGCGAGCAGGCCGACGAGCGCGAGTGACGCGACGGCGGCGAGCACGGGGACGAGAAAGCGCTTCATTCGCCGACCAGGGTAGAGCCGCGCCGATGCGGCCCGCGCCGCGTCAGGAGGGCGCCGCGCCACGAACGAGGCTCAGCGCAGTCTCAGCTTCGCCTGACCCTCCTCCCGGGCTCGCGCCGACCCGAGCACCACGAACGCCAGGAGGCGGCGGCGCTCGACGGCGCGGTCCTGCGGGTCGAGTCCGGCGGCCACGGCCGATCCGCGTACCACGCCCACATGCGCAAGTCCGACGGCACCGAGGTCGTCGTGCTCGTCGACGCGGCGTTTGAGGCGACGTCCGTCGAGACGCCCGGCCGGCGGTCGCGGCAAGGGTGGCCCCGGCCATCGCGGCGGGGCGGGCGGGCCAGGTCAGCGCTCCGCCGAGAAGGCGCTGACCGGCGATACGGCCGAGAAGGTCAAGGCGGCGGCCCTGAAGAAGGTCCGGGCGCCACCGTCCTGCGCGTCGAGACCGACGCCGACCACGGCTCGCCCTACGAGGCCACGTCCGCAAGTCCGACGGGACCGAGGTCGAGGTCCTCGTCGACAAGGACTTCGAGGCGACGGCCGTCAACGAGCGGCGCCACCCGTAGCGCGCACGAACAGCGACGTGGAGCCCGGCCGCGTCTGCGGCCGGGCTCCCGGTCGTTCCCACACGCCCGCGAAGCGCCTAGAATCGGGCGCCGCGCGGACGTAGCTCAGTTGGCAGAGCGTCGGCTTCCCAAGCCGAAGGTCGCGGGTTCGACCCCCGTCGTCCGCTTGTCGAGAAGGCCCTGCAAATACGGCCACTGCACGCTGCGCTCGAACGCGACCAGCGCTGATCCCAGGCCGCTGGCCCCACCCTCGGCATGCGATCTGGATGACCGCCGGACCAAGCTGTACAACCAATTGGCAGCCGAGGATCTGCGGGAAGCGGGACGGGCGGCTCATTGGGCACGCGGATGCCGGCATGCAGTTCGTCAAGGGCGGAGGCGAGGCGCAGCATGTTGTCGGCACGAGCGCGAGAGCCCCTCTTCGTCGAATAGGGGCACAGTGGCGCGAAGGTGTCGCCATGCGACAGCAACTCGCCAAAGGCCGCACCCCACCGGTGGTCCGAGGCGCCATCAGGCTCGCGGTCCAGCCTGGTTCGCGGAGAAAAGCCGCTCCCCGCATTGCGGTGCTCCGGTAGCGATGGCGCAGTCGCTGACGAAGCTCGTGGCTCTGGCCGGCGTACCCCGACTCGGCGTCCTGCGAAAACAGGTAGATGCCCGGGCTGTTCGGGACGCTCGGGTGGTCGGCAACCCGATGGGCGAGGCCTCCAAGAGCTGCTCGCTTGGACACCGCCTCGTCGAACCGGCGGAGGCCTTCGCTGCGCGACGTGGCCGCTGTGCGAGCGGGCGCGCCCGACCGTCCGGGTCCCGATCTCGGCTGAGTCGTGTTCTGCTTTGACACGGACGTGCTGAGCGCGACCATCCGCCGCGACCCGCCCTTGCACCTCATCCGCCGACTCGCGCGCACTTCGCCGACCGAGCAGTGCACGACCGCGATCGCGCTCGGCGAGCTTGTCCACGGCGTGCAGAGACGCGCCAGCGTCCAACTGGCCGGACGCGTCCACGAGCTGATCGCATCCGCCGGGCCGATCCTGGCGTTCGACGAGCACGCTGCGCGCCGCTGCGGCACGCTGCGGCACGCTGCGCGCCGAGCTTGCGAGCTCGGGCCGGCGGGTCGCCGAGCCCGACCTGCATCCCGCTCGAGCACCCTGGCCGCCGGCCCGCTGCCCGCGGCGCCGCTCCCGCCAATCCCAACTCGCTCGGCGGTAGGCTGCCGCCGGGGCGCGAGTTATGCTCGCCCCGAGATGGCGTCGTACAGCTTCCTCAGCACATGGTGTGTGGCAGCGCCGATCCAGCGCGTATGGGACGTGCTGTCGGAGCCCGAGGCCTACCCGGCCTGGTGGAAGGGCGTGCGCAAGGCCACGGTGATCGAGCCCGGCGAAGACGGCGGCGCGGGCGTCGGCACGCTCTATCGACTGCAGTGGCGCAGCAAGCTGCCGTACACGCTCGAGTTCGACTCGCGGGTCACGCGCATGGATCCGCCGCATGTGATGGAGGGGCGCGCGAGCGGCGAGCTCGAGGGCACCGGCGTCTGGCGGCTGTTCGAGAGCCCGCTCGGGACCGTCGCGATGTACAGCTGGGAGGTCTCGACGACGCGGGCCTGGATGAACCGGCTCGCGCTGCTCGGGCGACCGTTCTTCGCCTGGAACCACGACTACGTCATGCGACAGGGAGCGCGGGGATTGGCCGACAAGCTGGGTGCCGAGCTCATAACGCACAACTAAAACCCTTCGGGACCGACGGAAATTGCTGGACAAGCGGGCGCCGCTAGCTCACCATGAGCGGTTCCGCGCCGATCCGTGACCGTGAGGTGCCGTATGGCTGTCCAGACTCAGGGCTTCAACCTGTTCGAGTTCGTCTACGAGGACACGAAGATCACGTACGCACCCGGCGCCTTTGGAGGCGAATCCCGGCTGAGCTACAGCGGCCCCATGGGTCGGCACATGTTCACGGGCGAGGAGATCCAGACGGTCGAGAGCGCCCGCGGGCTCGAGGTCTCCGTGACCCTCGACCGCGTTTCGCATCTGCGGACGATCACGCTGACGGTCTTCGTTCCCGACCTCGAGCTCGACGGTGAGCTCGAGCAGAGCTTCCACACCGTCGGGATCCACGAGACGCACCGCCGGAGCATGCGCGGCGGGTCGGGCACCGCGATGACGTCCGAGCCGATGGAGTTCACCGGCCTCGCGCGCCTCATCGAGTTTCGCGCCGCCGAGGCGCCGCAGCTTCTCTGATCCTCACGCCTGCCGTAGGTCCGGAGGCTCCGTCGGTCTGGAGGGTCCGTAGGTCCGGAGGCTGTCCGCAGGCTCCGTAAGGTCCGGAGGCTCCGTCGGTCCGGAGGCTCCGTCGGTCCGTAGGCTCCGTCGGTCCGTAGGCTCCGTCGGTCCGTAGGCTCCGTCGGTCCGGAGGCTCCGTCGGTCCGTAGGCTCCGTCGGTCCGGCGGCTCCGTCGGTCCGGAGGCCGAGGCCCCGGAAGGCCCTACCAGGCCTGGACGGTCTCGCAGTGCGGGCACTGCACCGAGGTCGAGACGGTGGACTGAAAGAGAAAGCCGCAGCCACAGCTATAGGTGGCGCGGTCCTCCGGGCCGCCGGCGTCGCGCATGCGACGCTCGGCCGGGTGCATGGGCTCCGGCCGCGGGGCGGGCGCCGGCACGATGTGCAGGCGGCGGCCCACCGGGGTCCGGCGTGGCTTGGTGGCTTGTTTGACGGTCATCGCGGTCATGGTCCTATCGGCAATGACTCCACAGGACGCCAAAGGTTTCTGTCTCGGACGGACATTTCCCCCCGGGTGTGATCGTGCTCACGCTCAGCGACCGGCTAGGCCAACGGGATCGGATGCGATACTTCGCGGCCGATGCAGCCTGCCCGCAAACGGAAGATCCGGCTGGTCGTCGCGCTTTCGGCGGCGGTCATGCTCGCCGTCGCGCTTGTCATCACGAGCATCAACGCGTCCAGCGAGGCCGTTCAGCCGAGTGACCTGCAGACCGCGCAGGTCGGCGTCTCCTACCAGCTGACGGGCAAGGTCCAGGACGGCACCGTGCGCACGACGACCGACGGCGTGACGTTCCGCGTGCGCGACCGCACCGGCACGATGTCGGTGCCGGTGAGCTACACCGGAGCGGTGCCCGACCCGTTCCGCGAGGGCCGCGAGGTCATCGTGACCGTCCGCAAGGAG
>CAWEOF010000016.1:0-108360 GCA_963810605.1 uncultured Actinomycetes bacterium | reverse complement strand
AGGCGTTGCGCGGCTCGGTGAGGATCGTGATGAGGTCGTCGCGCGTGAGCTGATGGACGGCGCTGACGACCGGCAGGCGGCCGATGAACTCGGGGATCAGCCCGTAGTTCACGAGATCCTCGGGCAGCGTCTTCGCGAACACCTCGCCCTTGTCTTGCTTGGAGCGTGACGTGACCTTGGCGCCGAAGCCGATGCCGTTCGCGCCGATGCGCCGCTCGATGACCTTGTCGAGGTTCGCGAACGCGCCGCCGCAGATGAAGAGGACGTTCGTCGTGTCGATGAGAGGAACTCCTGGTGGGGATGCTTGCGCCCGCCTTGTGGCGGCACCGAGGCGGTCGTCCCCTCGAGGATCTTCAGCAGCGCCTGCTGGACGCCCTCGCCCGACACGTCGCGCGTGATCGACGGGTTGTCGGCCTTGCGGGCGATCTTGTCGACCTCGTCGATGTAGATGATCCCGGTCTCGGCCTTCTTGACGTCGTAGTCGGCCGCCTGGATGAGCTTGAGCAGGATGTTCTCGACGTCCTCGCCGACGTAGCCCGCCTCGGTCAGCGCCGTCGCGTCGGCGATCGCGAACGGGACGTTGAGGATCCGCGCGAGGGTCTGCGCGAGCAGCGTCTTGCCACATCCGGTCGGCCCGAGCAGCAGGATGTTCGACTTCTGCAGCTCGATATCCGAGTCTTCCGCCTGCATCATCTGCACGCGCTTGTAGTGGTTGTAGACCGCTACCGACAGCGTCCGCTTGGACTCCTCCTGCCCGACGACGTACTCGTCGAGGACGTCGTAGATCTCACGCGGCTTGGGCAGCGACTCGATGTCGAACGACGGCGGGGCGGTGAGCTCCTCGTCGATGATCTCGTTGCAGAGATCGATGCACTCGTCGCAGATGTAGACGCCGGGGCCGGCGATGAGCTTCTTAACCTGGCGTTGCGACTTGCCGCAGAAGGAGCAGAGCAGCTGTTCGTTGGAGTCTGTCGGTCGCGCCATATGGGCTCAGTGCTGGTGGATCACCCTGTCGATGATGCCGTAGTCCTTGGCCTCTTCGCTACTCAAGAAGTAGTCGCGCTCGGTGTCGGTGCGAACCTTCTCGTACGGCTGCTTGGTGTGCTTGGCGATGATCTCATCCAGTCGTCGGCGGATGTCGATGATCTCTTTAGCGTGGATCTCGATGTCCGTCGCCTGTCCCTGAAATCCGCTGGACACCTGATGGATGAGGATCTTCGCGTTCGGCAGCGCCATCCGCTTGCCCTCCGCGCCGCCGGCCAAGAGCAGCGCGCCCATCGACATCGCGATCCCGACGCAGATCGTCGAGACGTCCGGCTTGATGAACTGCATGGTGTCGTAGATCGCCAGCCCGGCGTAGACCGAGCCGCCGGGTGAGTTGATGTAGAGCGAGATGTCCTTGTCGGGATCCTCGGACTCGAGATGCAGAAGCTGCGCCACGATGAGGTTCGCGATCTGGTCATCCACGGGCGTCCCCAAGAAGACGATCCGCTCGTTCAGCAGCCGGCTGTAGATATCGAAGGCGCGTTCGCCTCGCGACGTCTGCTCGACCACCATGGGGACAAGTGGGCTCATGGTCCTCGCTTCAGTTTGGCGTCGTCTCGTGAAGTCCTGCCGGGGCAGCCTACCAACCGCCTGCCTCGGGTCCAGCGGCGTGCGGACTCGTACGCGCGCATGCGCCGAAGCGTCACGCGCGCAAGCGCCGAAGCGTCGCGGCGGCCTGCGCGCCGCAGCATCGCGGGCGCGCTCAGCGCGGCGTCAGGCGTCGGGCGTCCAGAGCTTCTTGTCGCCCGCGGTCTGCGCGTCGGAGTCGGGCGTCCAGATCTCGTCCTTGGGCTTGGCGGGCTTCTTGCGCGCCGCGGGCTTGCGCTTCGGCTTGGCCGCCGCGGCCGTCGCCGCAGCCTCGGCTGCCGCCTCGGCGCGCTTCTGCGCCTCCTTCATCGGGATCGGCTTGGCCTCGGTGACCACGAGGTCGATCGCCTGCTCGGCGGCGACCTCCTTGGCGAGCCCGTCCACGCGGCCGGCCGAGCGCAACTTGGCGAGCAGCTTCTGGCGCGACATCTGCTCGCGCTCGGCGGCGCCCTCGAGCGCGTCGAGCAGCTGCTGCTCGGTCGGCTCGATCGCCTCGGCCTTGATGACCGCCGCGAGCACGGCCTCGCGCTTGAGCGCCAGCTCGGCTTCCGGCTTGGCGTCCTCGACGAGCTCGCGCTCGGTCTTGCCGGAGATCTTCAGGTAGGCGGCCTTGTCGATGCCCTGGTGGCCGAGCGCGTGGAGCATGCGCGTGAGCAGCTCGTTCGCGCGCGCCTCGACGAGCGGCTCGGGGACGTCCACCGTCGCCTGGTCGACGACCGCGTCCAGCGCGGCGGCGCGGAACTCCGACTCGATGCGCTCCGCGTCGCGCTCCAGCATGCGCTCCGAGATGTTCGCGCGCAGCTCGTCGAGCGTGTCGAACCCGGCCGCGTCCGAGGCGAAGTCGTCGCCGAGGTCGGGCAGATGCTTGTGCTTGACGTCCTTGACCTGGATCGCGAACTCCGCCTCCTTGCCGGCGACGTGCTTGGCGCCGTAGTCCTCGGGGAACGTCGCCGTGACCGCGCGCTGCTCGCCCTCGACGGCGCCGATCAGACCCTCTTCGAAGCCGGGGATGAGGTTGCCCGAACCGAGCTCGATGAGCTGGTCGCGGCCCTCGCCGCCGGGGAAGGGCTCGCCACCGACGGTGCCCTCGAAGTCGATCGTCAGGAAGTCGCCGTCCTTCGCGGGGCGCTTGACGGTGTGCAGGTGCGCCGAGCGCTCGCGCAGGTCCTCGATCTCCTCGTCGATGGCCTCGTCGTCGACGGCCGGCTCGCGGCGGCCCACCTCGATGCCGCGGTAGGTGCCGAGCTCGGCGGTCGGGCGGACGCCGACCTCGAACGAGAAGACGAGCGGCTTGCCCTCGCCGGGCATGTCGGGCAGGTCCACCTTCGGATCGCCGACGGGCGCGATGCCCGACTCGTCGATCGCCTTCATGTACCAGCCGGTGAGCTGGCCGTGTACGGCCTCTTCGAGGATCGGGTCGCGCCCGAGGCGCTGGATGACGATCGTCGGAGGGATCTTGCCCTGCCGGAATCCCGGAAGCTTCATCTCCTGCCCGAGCTTGCGCGCCTGCATCTCAAGCGAGCGCTGCACCTCCTCGGCGGGGATCTCGGCTTCGACGCGCACGCGCGAATGGGGAAGCTCGGTAACGGTGGTCTTGACTGCGGTGGCCATCGGGTCACCTTATCCTCTCGGCATGCGCCAACCCCGCGCGCCCCGCGTCGTGGTCGCCGCGTGGGTCCTCACGGGGCCGCTCGGACACTTCTACGCGGGCGTCGCGGATTGGATCGAGCTGCTCGTCCGGTGGGCGCGTGGCAGGGAGGTGTGAAGGAAGGTCCCCACGCACCGCTGCTCATCGCACGCTCGGCGCCTTCGCCGCCTGACGGCGTCGACCGCCTGCGCTCCGGGCGTCTACTCGTTCAGCGCGAAGATCGGCCAGCGGCCGGGGACGCCCTTGAGGATCTTCTCGCCCTGGTAGTCGAAGTCCAGGCCGGCGCCGAAGACCGTGCCGTACGTCGTGCCCGAGACGAGGATCTCGCCCGGCACGGCGAGCGAGCCGACGCGCGAGGCGATGTGGACGGCCATCCCGCCGACGTCGTCGCCGATGATCTCGCACTCGCCGGTGTGCAGCCCGATGCGCAGGTCGACGCCGTGGGCCGCGACAACCTCGCGCAGCGCGCGGGCGCAGCGCACGGCCCGGCTCGGCGCGCCATCGAAGACCGCGAGGAACCCGTCGCCGATGCGCTGGATGACGTCGCCGTCGAAGGCGCCCAGCGTTCGCCGGACCTCCGCGTCGTGGACGGCGAGCAGGTCGCGCCAGCGCTTGTCGCCGAGGGTGGCCGCGCGCGCGGTGCTGCCGACGATGTCCGTGAACAGGACCGTGAGCAGCGCGCGCTCCTGCTCCCCCCCGCGCCGCCCGCCGGTCAGGAACTCCTCGATCTCGCCGAGCACCGCGTCGCTGTCGCCGGCGCTCGGCAGCGAGTCGACGCCCGGCAGCTCGACGAGCTGCGCGCCGCTGATCCGGCGCGCGTACTCGCGCCCGTGGCGCACGTCGACGAAGACCTCGCCGGTGCGGTGCAGCACGAGGGTCGGCGCGCGGATCGAGCCGAGCTCGGGCCGCACGTCGGTTTGGCGGGCGGCCGTGACGAGCCGGCGCGCCTGGCCGGGGCTCGCCGCGAGGCGCTCGAGGCGCGCGAGCCACTCGCGCATCTGCGGGTCGTCGGCCGCGGTCGGCGCGAGCACCGAGAGGTTCGTCCCCTCGCCCCAGCGGTCCACGAGCCCCGCGAGGCGCCGGTCGCGCTCCTCGTCGGTCTCGACCCACGGCAGCTCCTCGTCGCGGACGACGTGCAGCAGGCAGCCGTAGAGCACGAGCGCGCCGACGCGGTCGGGGTGGCGCGCGGCATGCAGCGCGGCGAGCGGGCCGCCGGCGTTGTAGGCGAGCACCGCGGGTCGCTGGCTGTCGGCGGCGTCCAGCACCGCGTTGATGTCGCCGATCTCGTGCTCGATCCCGAGCGGCCCGTTGTCTGACAGCCCCGAGCCGCGCCTGTCCCAGATGATGAGGCGCGAGAACTGCGACAGGCGCGTCAAGAAGCGCGCGAAGCCCGGGTTCTCCCAGATGTGCTCGACATGCGAGATGAAGGAGATGACGAGCAGTAGGTCGATCGGCCCGTCGCCATGCACCTGATAGGCGAGGTTGACATCGCCGTTGCACGCGTAGTGCGTCGTCGTAACCGCCATCGCCGATGCATCATCGACCATCGGCGCGGCGGTCGAGCGGTCTAGTTGTCGAAGATGTTCAACAGCGCGAGGAAGATGTTGACGATCGACACGAAGATGCCGGTCGCGAGCCAGATCGCGTCGTCCTTCGTGCCGTGCTTTCGCAGGTAGTTGAAGTTGACCACGATCAACAGCGCCGAGACGATGCCGATCGCCGCGCTGATGAGCGGGTTGCCGCCGCTCGAGAAGATCAGCATCGCGAACGACACGACGACGAGCCCGAGGATGACGAACGACAACGGCCGCATCCACGCCACGAGGTCCTTGCTCATGGCGAAGCCGCCGGCGCCCATCCCGAGCGTGATGAGGCCGGTGCAACCCGCGGCCTGCGTGATGACCGTGCCCTGGCCCGAGTCGAGGAAGTAGCCGATCGTCGGCCCGATGCCGAGCCCGAGCAGCAGCGCGATGCAGTACAGCCAGCCGATCGCAAACGTCCCGACGCGCAGGCGCTCCACGAAGGACTGGGCGATCAGCATGCCGAACGCCACGAGGAAGAGGACGAAGCCGGTGCCAGGCGCGAGGTCCTGGCCGATGAGCGCGCCGGCCGTCATGAAGCCGAGTGCCACCGCGACGAGGAACATCACTTGGCCGAGCAGCGTCGAGACCTCGGAGCGCGCGCGTGCCTGCGAAGGTGCGTAGCCGGAGGTGCTGAAGTCGTCCATGCGATGGGTCTCCAAGGTCGTGGGAGCGGGAATCGGAGCGTAGCGCCCGTGTGCGACGCCTCCAAGCACCGAAGGTAGGCTGACGCCGTGCGATCTCGACGAATGGTTCTTGCTGCCGCGCTCGGCACCTGCACGCTGGCGGCGCCAGCCGTCGCGCAGGCACCGTCGCCCCCGCGCGGGAACTTCGGCGGCGGCGCCCTCGTGTCACCCCCGCGCGACATCTTCGGCGCGGGCAACGCGATCGTCGCGCTGCGCGCGCTGCCCAAGCGCCGCTTGGAGATCGAGGCGACCATTCGCGCGAAGTGCGCGGGCGGCGACATCTTCGCCGCGACGAAGATCGCGGCCAGCGGAGCGTTCAGCTCGGAGGGCAAGGTCACCCAGGAGCCCAGCCCGGCGCTGAAGATCGTGACGACCTACGAGCTGTCGGGCCGCTTCACGGCGCCCGGCGGCGCCGAGGGCACGATCTCGGCGACCATCGTGCGCTCGCTCGAGGGTCGCGAGACGACCTGTCGCAGCGGCAAGGTCGCGTTCGCGGTACGCCGCCCGACCTCCGGCGTCGGCACGGCCGGCGCGCCGAAGGCCGCGCGCTACTACGGCACGACCACGCAGCGCGGCACCGGCCCGAACCGCCCGATCGTCCTCCGCGTCTCGGCCGACGGGCGGCGCATCACGCGCGCCCTGTTCGGCGAGTCGGTCAAGTGCGACGACGGCAAGCTCTCGATCGGCGTCGAGGCGCCGCGGACGAACATCGCGATCGACTCGCGCGGGCGCGTGAAGGATCGCGAGCGCTTCACGATCACGCAGGGCGAGACGGTGACCTACGTGGACGACCGATTCACCGCCGAGCTCGGGACGCGCGGCGCGCGCGGGACGTTCGCGCTCTCAGACCGCACGACCGATCGAGCGAGCGGCCGGACGATCCAGAGATGCACGTCGGGCACGATCCGCTGGCGCGCCGCGCGCTGAGCTGAAACACGCGTCAGCGGCGGCGAGGCCCGAGCCTGTTTGCGGCCTTCGGCGCGGCGCCGACGGCCTGGCCCCGCCGGCCCGAAGGGTGAGGCGCTTCACCCCGCGTGTGGATGGTCGCCGGGGCGGTTCGCCAGCACGATTGCTCTCGCGACACACCACACTCAAATGGAGGGGAATCCACCATGAAGTCACGCAGCATGCGCGTTCTCGCGCTCGCCGGGACCGTCGTCGTCGGCCTTGGCGCCTCGGCGTCCGCCGCGACCGCAGCCGACGAGGGCTCCAACGCCTTCGAGGCCGCAGTAGCGGCCTACAAGGCGGCCTATCCGCAGCTCTCCAACGGCCAGGCCCGCGCCGCGGCGGCCGGCGGCGACGCGCGCCGCGCCGTCTACGACGCCGCCGCAGCCGACGCCGCGACGTTCGGCGGCGCCTGGTTTGACCCGGCCACCGGGATCGTGCACCTCAACGCGACCACCGAGGCCGCGACCAAGCGCGCCGCCGTGATCGGCAAGCAGTACGCGGTCGCCGTCACGGCGCACAAGGTCAGGCGCTCGGCCGCCGAGCTCGAGTCCGACGCGGCGAAGATCCGCGGTGGCAAGGACGACCTGAGCAACGCAGCCGCCGGCAACGTCGGCGTCGACGTGCAGTCCAACGAGGTCGTCGTCGCGGTGCCGGCGAACCGCAAGAACGCCCTGGCCGGCAGCGCCTCCGCGCGTGGCGCGAAGCTCGTGACCGCGTCCTCGTCAAGCGCGGCCGAGCTCGACGCCGGCTGCACCTCGCGTGCCGCCTGCGACTGGACGATCCGTGCCGGCGCGATCATGTGGCGCGGGACGCTCGCCGCGCCCACGCCGTGGTGCTCGGTCGGCTTCACGGCGCGCAACGCGAGCAACACCCGCTACGTCTACACCGCGGGGCACTGCTCGACCGGCAACGGCGTCGGCTGGGGCACCGGCGGCCAGAACATCGGTCCGATGGTGAGCTCGCTGGACTCCGGCGCGGTCGACGCGGCGATCATCCAGGTCACGAACTCCTGGTTCACCGGAGATACCGGCGGCGAGATCTACATCAGCGGCGCCGTCAGCGGCGGCACCGCCGACGTCAAGGGCGTCGCGCCGACGGTCGGCTACATGGTGGCGGGCGAGACGGTCTGCCTGTCGGCGAACTACACCCAGCCCGCGACCTACGGCAACTCCTGCGGCGTGCTCGGCACGAACAGCGACGCCGCCCAGCGCGGGCTGGCGCGCGTCAACGGGCTCGACGCCTGCGGCGGCGACAGCGGCGGCGGCTGGTACTGGCCGTCCCCCTCGACGGGCAACCGCTACGCCTACGGCCTCCACAGCCGCAGCGACCCCGGCTGCCACGGCGACAGCGGCGGCACCCGCTCCTGGTACACGGCGATCGCGACGGCGAAGAGCGGCTTCCAGCCATCGCTGAACGTCGAGACGCGGTAACCCCCCGGAACACCCGCTCGGGCTCGCCGCCGCCACGCGGCGGCGAGCCCGCTGGGTGCTACTCGCGCCCGACGCGGCTGTGACCCCGGGCGTAGGCGAAGTAGACGACGACCCCGAGCGCCATCCAGATGAAGAAGCGCTCCCACGTCTCCGCCGGCAGGTTGAGCATGAGCCACAGCGCCGAGAGGACGGCAAGGATCGGGACGAGCGGGACGAACGGCGTGCGGTAGGCGCGCTCGAGGTCCGGGCGCGTGCGCCGCAGCACCACGATGCCGATCGCGACGACGATGAACGCGAACAGCGTCCCGATGTTCACGAGCGAGGCGAGCGTCTCGAGGTCGACGAGGAACGCCAGCGCGGCGACGACGAAGCCCGTCGCGATCGTCGTGCGGTACGGCGTCTTGAACCGCTGCGAGACCGCGGAGAACACGGGCGGCAGCAGGTGATCGCGGCTCATCGCGAAGAACACCCGGCTCTGGCCCATCATGAGGATGAGCGTCACGGTCGTCAGGCCCGCGAGCGCGCCGATCGAGATCACCTGCGCGATCTCCGACTGGCCGACGGAGCGGAACGCCTCCGCGAGCGGCGCCTCGAGCGCGATCTTCTCGTAGGGCACCATCCCCGTCACGACGAGCGAGACGAGCACGTAGAGCACCGTGCAGATCGCCAGCGAGCCGAAGATCCCGATCGGCAGGTCGCGCTGCGGGTTGCGCGTCTCCTCCGCCGCGGTGGCGACGATGTCAAAGCCGATGAACGCGAAGAACACGAGCGCGGCCGCGCTGAAGATGCCGCCGATCCCGAACGTCCCGGTGTTGATCCCGAGGTCCTGCAGGAGCGTCGTCGTCGACTCGCCGCCGGGCGCGGGAGTCGAGCCGGTGGGCGGGATGAACGGGTCGAGGTTCGACCCGCTGACGTAGAAGACCCCGACGACGATGACGAGCAGGACGACGGTGATCTTGATGGCCACGACGACCGCGTTCACGCGCGTCGAGACCTTCACGCCGAGGCACAGCACGGCAGTGATCGCAAGGACGACCAGCGCCGCCACGAGGTTGTGGTTCGACCCGTCGACCCATGCGGGCAGCGCGACGCCGAGCGTGTCCTCGCAGACGACGCGGAAGTAGTCCGACCAGCCGGACGCGACGGTCGCGGCGCCGAGGGCGAGCTCGAGGATGAGGTCCCAGCCGATGATCCACGCGACGAACTCGCCGATGCTCGCGTAGGCGAACGTGTACGCGGAGCCGGCCACCGGCACCGACGAGGCGAACTCCGCGTAGCACAGCGCGGCGAGCGCGCAGGCGATGCCGGCCGCGACGAACGACAGCGCGATCGCAGGGCCGGCCAGCGTGCCGGCGGCGACGCCGGTGAGCACGAAGATGCCGGTCCCGATGATGACGCCGACACCGAAGACGATGAGGTCGAGCGGTCCCGAGCGTCCGGCGCAGCCCGTTGTGCTCGTCCTTCGTGTCCTCGATCGACTGGTCGATGGACTTCGTTCGCAGTAGTCCCCCTCCCCGCATGGCGCTGCGCATACCCCGCGTGCGCGAAGCTCAGCCGCGACGCGGTTTCGCGGGTCGCGCGCGGCCGCGCGACGACCACCGCGGCGGGTGGTAGCGTCGTGCGATGAGGCTCGGGGGCGTGCGGAGATGGCTTGCGTCGGCGGTCGCGCTCGCCGGGCTCGTCGTGTTCGTGGTCGCACTGCGCGCCGGCTCCCCGAGCGAGCCGGCGCCGGATGCCGTCGTCAAGGTCGCGAAGGCCTCGTTTGACTCCGAGGCCCCGGTCACGGCGCCCGCGCACTGGCTCCCGCCGGAGGACTGGGTCTACAACCACTGGCTGCCCTACGACGAAGGACGCCTCTACGAGCTGCTCGGCGTTACTCGCGGCGCGATCTGGCGCCAGCTGCGCGACGACCGCCACAACCTCGCCCAGCTCGCCGGCCGCCACGGCTGGCCTGACCCGGCGAAGCTCGCCGCGGCGCTCGTGGCACCGCGCAAGGGCGAGGTCTCGAAGACCACGTTCGCGACGCTGCGCTCGCGCGCGAAGCGCACGATCACCCAAGGCCATCTGTCCCAGCACCTGCTGTTTCACTCGCTGCACCAGTTCTCGATTCCGAGCGAGGCGCCGGCGATCTTCGGCGTGACGGACGCGGAGTTCCGCGCGCTGCGCCGAGCCGAGCAGAGCCCGCTTGAGATCGGGCGCCTGCGCGGGCGCTCGCCGTCGCGCATCCAGGCGCTGTCGGCCGCCGTCTTGCGCGAGCGCGTGCGCTTCGGGACGCGCACCGGCGCGATGAGCGCGCGCCAGGGTCGCCTGCTGCTGCGCCGCCAGATCTCACAGCTCCCGCGCTGGCTCGCGCAGGTGCGCTACAACGGCCCGCCGCCGACGCACCTCGGCAAGCTCACCCGCAAGCCGCGCAACTTCGCGGCGAACCCGGCGCTCTCGGGCACGGGTGGGCGGATCGTCTTCGAGGGCTACGAGCAGAAGCTGCCGCTCGCGCTCAAGCGCGGCGAGATCAGCGTGCTGACGCGCGCGATCCGGGTCGCCGCGGCGCCCGAGAACGTCTCGGCGCGGCCGGGGCGCCGCACGCCTCGCTCGGCGTACAACCCGACGGTGTCCGCGGATGGCCGCCGCGTCGCGTACGAGTCGGCCGAGGGCAACCTCAACTTCGCCAAGCGCTACGGCCAGATCCGCGTCTTCGTGTCCGATCTGAAGACCGGTCGGACGGCGGCGATGCCGATGCCGCGCGTGCGCGCCGGGGTGTCGCTGTCGGGCTATAACCCGGTCATCTCCGCCGACGGGCGTCACGTCGCCTACCAGGCGCAGCGCCGCGGCGGCCAGAGCGCCGTCTACGTGACCGAGCTGCGGTCCGGGCGCTCGACGCTCGCCAGCCGCGGCGCGCGCTCGGCCCCGCGCGCCGACGACGGCGTCTACGACCCGGCGATCTCCGGCGACGGCCGCCTCGTCGCGTTCACGACGGCGGCTTCGAACCTCGGTGGCGGCGCCCTGCACGGTCGCACGCAGGTCTTCGTCCGCGACCTCAAGACCCGTACGACGACGCTCGTCAGCCGCGCGAGCGGGGCGCGCGGCGCGGTCGCGAACGACTACTCCGCCGATCCGGCCGTCTCTCGCGACGGGCGCCGGGTCGCGTTCTCGTCGGCGGCGCGCAACCTCGGCGCCGCCAACCGCGGCTCGCGCGTCTACGTCCGCGACCTGCGCACGCACCGGACGCGGGCCGTCAGCGGCGCGGACGGCTTCGCGATCGAGCCGTCGATCAGCGCCGACGGCGCCGTCGTGGCCTACACCTCGATCGCCGACGGTATGTCACGCGTGATCGTCTCCGACGTACGCGGGGGCACCGAGGAGCGCCTCGCCTCGCGAGGCGACGGCCGCGCCGGTGCGGCTGCGGATCGCGGCTCCTCGGACGCGACGATCTCCTCCGACGGTAGGCGCGTGGCCTTCACGTCGGCGGCGACGAACCTCGCGGCCGGCAAGCCGGACGATCGCCGCGGCGTGTTCGTGCGCGACCTGCGCGCCGAGACGACGACGCTGGTCAGCCCGCCCGCGCCGAAGGCGGCGCTGACCGCGGCGGCCGCCGCGAAGGTGCCTGCCCCGGGTCCGAACGCGTCGCCCGCGGGCGTCGTGCCGCGGCGCAGCGCGTCGCTGCCGCGGACGTCGGTCGTCTCGATCTACGACAACGCGTTCTTCCGCAGCCGCGACCGGCCCGCGGTGCGCCTGCGCGCAGGCGGCGTGCTGACGTTCAAGTGGGCGTCGCAGCAGTCTCATCAAGTCACGATCCGGTCGGGCCCGGCGACCGTGGCCTCGCCCGCGAAGGCGGCCGGCGTGTACTCGGCGCGCCTGCGCAAGCCCGGCACGTACGAGTTCGTCTGCGCGATCCATGCGCCCGGCATGCGCATGACCGCGCGCGTGCAGTGACACCTCGGGTTAGCCGGCGAGCCCCTTGCGGGCGAGCTCCTCGCGCGCGGCTTCGCTCTTCTCGAGGCCGTCGGGCGCGAGCGCGGCGAGGATCGCGGGCGCCTTCGTGAACTGGACGTCGCGGTAGTCGACGATCTCGACCTGGTTGCCCCAAGGATCGTGGAAGCGCAGCCCCCCGCTCGGCGCGACGTCGACGCCCATCGCCGCGACGGCCGCCCGGACCGCCTCCTTGTCGTCGACGACGAGCCCGAAGTGCCGGCCGTCGTCGGGTCCCTGGCGGCGGCCCCGGCTCAGCGCGAGGAACTGGTCGCCGAGGTCGACGAACGCCATCGACGGCCCCTGGCCGCGCAGGTCGAACTCCAGGAAGCGCCCGTACCACGCGAGCGCCTCGCCGACGTCGCCGACCTCGAGCGCAACGTGGTTGATCCCGATCGCGCGCGCCATCGCAGCCAGCCTACCCGGCCGCAGGGACTGCGCTGCGCCGCCGGCCCGCTCGCCGGCGGCGCCGCGATGCCCGGCGATCCGCGAGCCCGACGGGGTCGAGCCCCCGCCGACGAGCGCGCGTGCGCTGCGGACGCTCGCGTGCGCGCTGCGTGCAGACGGACGCGCGCTGCGTGCCGAAAGGATGCGCGCGCGGCGTGCCGAACAGCGCGCTGCGTGCCGAACAGCGCGCTGCGTGCCGAACAGCGCGCTGCGTGCCGAACAGCGCGCTGCGTGCCGAACAGCGCGCTGCGTGCCGAACAGCGCGCTGCGTGCCGAACAGCGCGCTGCGTGCCGAACACGCGCGCGGCGTGCAGAAGAGCGCTCGCTGGGCGAGGCCGTCATCGCCGGATGAGCACGGCGAGCAGGTACGGGCTCGTCGCGCCCGCGCCGATCCCGCCCTCGCGCAGCGCCGCGATCGCGTCAGCGCGCATCGGCTCCCATGCGCCCGCCGGCTCGAGCTGGGCGCGCGCCGCGATCCACATCGGGTGGAAGCGCTCCCAGCGGTCCCAGAACTCCTCGGGACTCGCCTCGTGGTGCGCGAGCTGCTGCTCGGTGACCTCGACCTCGCCGTGCGGCGCGAGCAGCGCCGCGAGCGCCTGCGGGTCGCCCCAGTCCATCGGACCGGACTCGCCCTCCTCCGGACGCACCCGGGCGAGCGCTTCGCGCATCACCGCGACGGCACCGAACATCGGCCCGCGCGGCGGCCAGGTGGTGATCGCCACGCGCCCTCCCGGCCGTACGACGCGGGCGATCTCCGCCGCCGCCTGCTCCGCGGGCAGCACGAAGATCACGCCGAAGACGGACACGGCGGCGTCGAAGCGACCGTCCTCGAACGGCAGCTGCGCGGCATCGCCCTCGACGAACTCGCCGTCCGGCACGCGCTCGCGCGCGACCTCCAGCAGCCGCGGCGATCCGTCGATGCCGGTGACGATCGCGCCGGCGCGGTGGGCGACAAGCGCGGCGTTGCCGGTCCCGCACGCGACATCGAGCACGCGCTCCTTGGCGGCCAGCCCCAGCGCGCCGACCGCAACCGCCGACACGGGCGCGATATCCGCCGCCGTCTCCTCGTACTCGCCGACCCCCCACGCGTCCACGCGCCGAAGTTACCGCGTAGGCGTCCTGACCGGCGTCACGAGGCTTCCTGGAACCCGGCGATGATGAGCTCGGAGAAGAAACGCTCGTGTACCGCTTGGAGGTTGAGCGCCGGCGCGAGCTCGGACGTGACGGAGTCCATCGCGAGCACGACCTTCATGTACAAAACGATGAGCGGGTCGGCCGACAGGCGGTGCCTTCGCGCCGCCGAGAGCAGGTCGACCTGAAAGCGCGCGAGGACCTCGCGCCGGCGCGCCCCGGGGTGCTCGAGGTCCTCGAGGAACCGCTCGGTGAGGCGGAGCATCTCGCCGCGCGCGGCGGCGGGGTCGGTCTTCTCCGACGGGCGCAGCCAGCGCAGGAGCTGGTCGACGGCGTCCTGCGAGTCGCCCCCGAACAGCGAGCGGGCGTAGTCGCCGAGGGACTGCTGGACCTCCTGCGGGATGCGCCCGACGATCCCGAAGTCGACGTAGCCGATGCGGTTGGCGTGAAGCAGCAGGACGTTGGCCGGGTGCAGGTCGCCGTGGAAGATGCCCGTGGCGTAGACCTGCCCGAGGAAGTTCCAGACGACGTTCGCGGCGGCCTCGTCGAGGTCGTAGCCGAGGGCGGCCAGCCGCTCCCGGCAACCGTCGCGGTCGGCGCGCAGCTCGCGGATGACGTCGACGAGCGGCAGCCCGTCGAGGCGCTCCGCGGTGAGCACGCGACGCGTGGAGTAGTCGAGGTGGACCTCGGGCGCGTACTCGGTGTCCGCGTCGCGGATGTTCTCGCGGATCGCGATCCCGTTCGCGGCCTCGACGTTGTAGTCGAGCTCCTCGCGCGTCCAGCGGGCGAGCTCGTCGACGATCTCGCGCGTTCTCGTGGCACCGATCAGATGCGTGCGGTCCACGATCGCGGCGACGCGGCGCATGAGCGCGATGTCGCACATGAGCAGCGCGCCGATCCCCGGCCGCTGCACCTTGACCGCCACGCGCCGCCCGTCATGCAAGACCGCGTCGTGCACCTGCCCGATCGACGCGCTCCCGAAGGGCTCGGCCTCGAACGACGCGAACAGGTCGGAGATCTCCTGCCCGAGCTCCTCGCCGATGACCCGCTCGACCTCGGCGTACCCAAACGGCGCGGCCTTGTTCAGCAGCTTGAACAGCTCGAGGCAGTACGCCTCGGGCAGCAGGTCAAAGCGCAGCGCGAGCAGCTGGCCGAGCTTCGCCCACGCTCCGCCGAGCGTCTCCAGCGCGCGCCGCAGCCGGACCGGCCCAGCCGCGCGCCGCCACCGTCGCGGCACGAGCAGCGGCGCGACGATGCGCACAAGCACCACCCGCAGCACCTCGACCATCCGCCGGACCGCCATCGCTCGACGAGCGACTGCCTCGCCCTCCCGCACCGCTGTCACGGCGCGGTGGTACCCGCAAGCGGGACAGCCGATGTCGACGGGCTCATGAGGCGCCGAAGCCTATGCGACGCCACCACGGATGCCGCGTCACGCCTCGCGGCGCGGGCGCGCGCACGACACGAGGGAGCGCGAGCAACGCTCATTCGCGGGACGCTCATCATCGACTGGTAGCAGCGGTAGGAGCTACGCACTCGGCGCTGCTGGTCCAGCGTGGTTAGCCCTGCCCGACCACGTCGGAGTTGCGGACGTGCCTGTCGCGCCCGTGGACGATCACCTCGGCGCCGCCGGTGGTGCCAAGTGCCTGCCGTTTTGCCGTCCGCTCGGCGTCGGCCTGCGTCGCGTGGGTGGATGCCGCGCGCGTGGTGCCCTCGGCCTTCACCTGCCAACGCCGGTCGGGCCGAAGCGTGACGTGACGGCGAACGCGGTTGATACATCGTGACCAAGAGCTACCGCTCGGCCGATGCGAAGAGCTCCTGCACACCGGATGCCCGGCACACCACACGCCGTCTCGCTGCTCAAGCGCGCGCGTGCCGGGCCGGCGCAAGCAGCCAGCCAGAGCGGCGCCTTCGCAAACCGCCTGGTCGATCTCCGCGTGCGCCACCGCCACAGCCCCCAGCTCATCGCAATGCTCGGCAAGGCCGCGCTCATCTGAACGAAACGGATCGCATCTGGCAGGTGGGGTCTGCCGACGGCGATTGCTCACTGTGGCCGAGCGCCACGTCCCGAGCACCGGCCTTCTTGGGCGCGCGCTCAAGGTTCGGCGCGCTCGTTTGTAAGCAGTTCGCGGAGGGTGAGCGAGGGGACTCGAACCCCCGACCGCCTGGACCACAACCAGGAGCTCTACCAGCTGAGCTACGCCCACCGTGCGGCCCTGAATCTAGCACCGCTTGCGTTGGCGGTCCGGCGCACGGCGTGGCGGGTCAGACCAGCTTGAGGCGGATGGGCGGTCGCTGGCGTGCAGCAGGCGCAGCGGGCGGTCGGACCGAGCCCGTCGTCGCGCGATCAACACAGGGCCTCGGCGAGCTCGACGACAACGACGACAGACGAGCGGTCGAACGACCGGATGCGCACGCTGCCGACGCCCTAGATCGACGACACGGCCGCGGCGAACGCGCCGATCCGATCGGGTCGGGCTCGCCGACCTGGCGTGCTCGCACGGGTCGTCACCGGTGGGCGAACCAGCCCGTCCGCTACACATAGGGGCATGAGCTTTGAAATCGGCGATGCCGTCCCCCCTTTCACGCTGACCGACACCGAGGGTGTCGAGCACTCGGTCCCGGTCGACGACGCGCCAGACGCGACCGTCGTGATCCTGATGTGCAACCACTGCCCCTTCGTCCAGGCGTGGAACCCGCGCGTCGCGGCGGTCGCGAAGGAATACGCGCCGCGCGGCGTGCGATTCCTCTCGATCAACTCCAACGACGCGGGCCGCTTCCCGGCCGACTCCTTCGATCGCATGGTCCAGTTCGCGCGCGACCAGGAGTGGCCGATGCCGTACCTGCACGACGAGAGCCAGGCCGTCGCCCGGGCGCTCGACGCCCAGGTCACGCCGCACCTCTTCGTCCTCGACGCCGCGCAGACGCTCGTCTGGACCGGCGCGCCCGATCAGGACCCCGGTGACGAGAGCGAGGAGGAGAACGCGGGATGGCTGCGCGAGGCGCTCGAGTCGGTCCTCGCGGGCTGCAAGCCCGCCATCGAGGAGCGCGCCCTGCGCGGCTGCTCGGTGAAGTGGAAGTCCTGAGCCTCGAGCGACCGCATCTCGCGGCACAGCATTCGTGAGCGCTTCGCCAGCGCCGGGAGCGCGTGGTCGCGAGGTGCGTGCGGTACGTGACGCGCCGTCCGCGGCGCTCGCGGCGAGCCCGTGGAGGACGACGAGCTCGCGCGCCAGGACACCGTCGAGAAGGTCAAGCCCGCGCTGGCCGGCCGCTGCGTCGGGGCTCACCGATGGCACAGCCTGGACCTCGCGCGGATCGACCTGCGGCTCGCCGCCGACGGGGACGCCGACAGCTTCGAGCTCAACCCGAGCCCCGGCTACTCGTACTTCGAGGCGCACACCAGGCAGCCGAAGGCCGCCGCGATCAACCTGCGCCTCGCGGGCCGCACCTCGTGATACTGCTCGGCAATGACGCGCGCGAGAATTGCGGGGGCGCTCCTCGTCACGTTGGTGCTGATCGTCGCGCTCCCGGCGGCGGGTGCGCACGCCAGGGGGTTCCCGCTGCCGGGTCCCGCCAACAAGGATCCGCTGAACGCGCTGCGCACTCCGGGCGACACGATGAAGCTCTCCGACGAGCTCAAGGTCACGCGCTGGGCGCACGCGAGCGCACAGTCGTCGATCCGGACCGCCCCGCGGACCTCGGCCCGGACGGTCACGCGCCTGCGCTATCTCACCGAGGACAAGCTGCCCGAGGTCTACCTCGTGCTGTCCGCGATCGTCGACGCCGGAGGTGACGTCTGGCTGCGGATCCGCGTCCCGATGCGACCCAATGGCCGCACGGGCTGGGTGGCGCAAGACCACCTCAGCCAGCTCTACGTCGTGCGCACGCGGCTCGTCATCAACCGCACCACGTTGCGAGCGACGCTGTACAAGAACCGAAAGCGCATCTGGCAGGCGCCTGTCGGCGTCGGCAAGGCCGCGACGCCTACCCCGAAGGGCAAGTTCTACGTCCGCGAGCTCCTGAAGGGCGACGGCAAGCTCTACGGGACATGGGCGTTCGGCACGAGCGCATACGCAAGCCTCACCGACTGGCCGAACGGGGGGGTCGTCGGCATCCACGGCACGGACCAGCCCGAGCTCGTCCCTGGCCGCCCGTCGCACGGCTGCGTGCGCGTACGCAATGCGAAGATCAACCAGCTCAAGCGACTCATGCCGATCGGGACGCCGATCCAGATCATCGGCTGACCCCGGCGATGGGGTGGCGCCGACGCTACCGGGCGCGGCGTGCCCGAGCCTGCCCGACGACCCGCCGGCCCTTACGCACGGCAACGCGAACCGTGGCCGCAGTCACCCGCGCGCGTCGAGGGATCGCGAAGGTGACGCGGAGGCGATGGTTGCGGATCGTGACCTTCCGCGACCCATGGCCCACGGTCTGACCGCGGACCTTCGAGCGCCAGCTGACGGTCACGCGTCCCGCGACGGTGATCGGGCCGCCTACGCGCAGCTGGCGACCCTTCAGCACGGCCGTGATCTTCGTGCGCGACGCCAAACCCGCCGGAGGCACCGTGACGCTCGCCAGCGCCGCATGATGCACCCCGCCCCGGCCCGCGCTGTCCAGCAGCCACAGCCGCACGCTGTAGAAGCCGGGGCCGGGCGCCGTGAGCTGCGCGGCGCCACCGGCACCGATGCTGGTCTGCGCGAGGCAAGACGCCTGGCAAAGCTGGGCCATCGCGCCGGTGATCGGTGCCGGGGAGTTGGGCGGGTTGCTCCACGACACCGCGATCATGTTCGAGCCGGACCCCCTTGCGGTTGCGGTGAGCGCCAGCGGCGGCGGGGGCCCATTGTTATCGACGACGACCGGCGGCGAGCTCACCAGCTGCTCGTTGCCCGCAGCGTCCGTCACGACGAGCGTGAACCTGCGCGGGCCGTCCGGCACGCGCGTCGTGTCGACGTTCAGCGCTCCGGGCGGCTGCTGAGGACATGGCGGCGCCACCGTGAAGTCACACGGCTGCGGAGCGGAGACCAACGTCTGCCCGGTGTCCGCGCGCACCGCAAGCTCGCGGATACCGCTGGCGTCCTGCGCCGCGAACGTCACCGGCACAGTCCCGCTGACCAGGCCTCCCCCCCACGCGCTACCGGCGACGTTCGTGACCACCGGAGCCAAGCTCTCCGAAACCGTGACCTTGGCGCTGTAGAGGTCCGCCTGCGCCGCGTGCAGGGGCGCACCGCCGGCGCCACAAGCGAGTACCGGACGAACGATCCGGCACATGACACCGAAGAACAGCGCCGTCGTGCTGAGATTCGAGAACACGACGGGAACCTGGTTATTGGGCTTCGAGCAGACGTTGCTGGTGCCCGACGGAAACGGCCACGGGATCTTGCATTGCTCAAGCGGGGCGCCGGCGGCGTCGAACAGGCCCGAGATGAGATCCGAGTCGTTGTAGGACGCGAGGTTGCGGTAGTAGGACACCGCCGTGATCGTCGCGCCCGCGGGTGCGCGTGAACGTCCATCCCGCGCGAGTGCCGTCGGGGATATCGTTGGCGCACGTGCTGAGTCTGTCCTCGGCGTAGAGCGCGCCCTGGTGGCCGCCGCCGACCGGCCCGATGTCGAGGCCGCCGCAGAGATTGCCGGACGCGAAGCTCGCGGAGAAGGTGTTGATCTGCGTCCAGATGCCTGGCGAGTTCGACGGACTGCACGTATGGACGACATAGCTCCCCGCGACCGCGGCGCACGGAGCCACGGCTGCTCCTGCAGCCGCGGCGCAGACCGCGAACATCGCCGCTCTCAGCATGCGCGTCACCGCCGCTAGCCAGGCCGCCTGAAGCGGCCGCCGTCCGGCCGCGGAGTCCTCAGCACTCAGATGCCGCGCGCGCCGCGGCAGCTGCAGGCGTGTCGCGCGGCAAACTCCACCCAGTGGTCCAGCGTCAGCTTGGGACATCACGCCGCCAGGTCGCGCGCCCCATCGTGCAGAGCCCGAAGATCGCCCCGCGCCGGCAGCTCATGGCGATCCGGCGCTGCGGTTCAGCCAGGGACCCGCCCGTGGCGAACGGTCGGGTCACGACTCCATCATTCGCGGCGAGTCCGAGCCTGCCCGACGACCCGCCGGCCCTTGCGCACGGCAACGCGAATCGTGGCCGCAGCCACCCTCGCGCGTCGAGGGATCGCGAACGTCACGCGGAGGCGATGGTTGCGGATCGTGACGGTCCGCGAGCCGTTGCCGACGCTGCGACCTCGGATCTTCGACCGCCAACTCACCGACACGCGAGCACGTCCGGCAACCGTGCCGGTCACGCGCAGCTGACGGCCGCGCAACACCGCGGCGATCCGAGTGCGCACAACCGATGGTGGTGACGGCGGCACCGTGACAGTTGCGGCGGCAGCGTTGTGCGGGCCACCACGGCCGGCGGCGTCGAGCAGCCAGACGCGCACGTTGTAGAGGCCGGGGCCCGGCGCGGCCAACTGCGCACCGCCGAACGGGCTCACGCCCACCGGTGCCGAGCACGCCGCGCCGCACAGCTGTGCCACCGCGCTGGTCACGGGCGCCGGCGGGTTGGCCGGATTGCCCCACGCCAGCGCGATCACGTTCGAGCCGGCCCCGGCGGTGGCGCTCAACCCGACCGGCGGCGGCGGGCCGAAGTTGTCGACCGTGACGGGCGGCGACGTGATCACCCGGTCGTTACCAGCGGCGTCGGTGACGACCAGCGAGAACGTCTGCACGCCGTCGCGGACGCGCGTCGTGTCGACGCTCAATGCCGTGGCCGGCAGCTGGGGACACGGCGGCGACAGCCCGAAATCGCACGCCTGCGGGACCGATACGAGAGTCTGCCCCACATCGCTGCGCACCGCGAGTCCGCGAATCCCCGTCGCATCGGACGCGGTCAAGGACAACCCGACCGTCCCGCTGACCAATCCTCCGCCCCACAACGCGCCGGCAACATCACTCACGGTCGGCGGTACGTTCTCGGTCACGGTCACGTTCGCCGAGTACATGTAGGCCTGCGCGCTGTGGATCGTGGCACCGGTGATACATGCGGTCACGACTTGGGTCACGATGTCGCATATGACACCGAAGAACAGGCTATGCGTGCTCAGATTGGCGAACGTCACCGGAACCTGGTTGTTCGGCATCGAGCAGACGCTCGGGCTCCCGAAAGGAAGCGCGATGCGGCATTGCTCAAGCACGCTTCCGTTGGCCTGAAACAGCCCCGCGGCGACATCGCGGTCGATATGCGACGCAAGCGTTCGGTAGTAGGAGATCCCGGTGAGCATCGCTCCCGGCGGAGCCGTAATCAGCCAGCCAGCGCGCGCGCCATCGCGGATGTCGGCGGTTGAGCTGAGGATGTCCTCGGCGTACAGCGATCCCGACCTGCTGCCATCGAGCGGCCCGATCGCGGGCCCGCCGCACAGGTTGCCCGAGGCGAAGCCATCCGGCTCAGTATTCACCTGCGACCACGCGCCGGGCGAAGTCCCAGGGCTGCACGCATGCACGACGTAGCTGCCGGCGAGCGCAGGACCGGCAATGACGAGTGCGCATGCGATCGTCACGCAGACGACGGTCAGCGCCGTTCTGAGCACGCTGTCATCGTCGCAGACGCGTGACCCTGAGCGTGACAGTTGGGCTCGATGCATCGCCGGCCGTGAGCTGGAGCCGGACGCGGCGCGGCAGCGGCGTTCGAGCTCGGAGTCTCGGCTTGCTGGTCGAGAGGAACATCGCCCTACGACGCGCGAACGTGACCTTGGCGTGCAAGCGGGCGCCCTTTGGGAGGGTGCGCAGCGTGATGAGTAGCACGCCGCGACGCCATGTGGCGCGCTTGACGCGCGGGCGCGCCAGACGAGCCGGGAGCGCCGATGCAGGAGTCGGCGGCGAGACTCCCGCGAGTGGCGCTGGTGGCGGCGGCTTCGGGACGGCGGCGTTACCGGCGTCAACGATCGATCCGAGTCCGGCCGCCCTGAACGCGGCGGTCGGCGTCGAGGTGGCCGGTGTGGGCAGTCGAGACAAGCAGCTGTGTCGCCTTCGTCGCGGGGATTGTCGGCGCGTAGCTCCGCAGCGCCACGAGCACGCCAGCCGCGAACGCGCTCGCCTGGGAGGTTCCGTTGCCACAGCACATCGCGGTGTCAGTCCGATCGATCTGGTCCAGCGTGCAGCCCGGCGCGAAGAACGCCAGGCCCGTCGATGCGCTGAACGGGCATATCCCGCCGGTGACCGTGTCGCCCGCGCCAACCGGCAGGATCCCGGGCTGGCTGCCTGGAAGCTGGATCGGGCCCGGCTCGTTTCCAGCGGCGGCGAGCAGCGCGATGCCCTTCGCCTGCGCGACGTTCCTAGCGGCGTGTTGAACTCGTCCACCTGGTCCGGCGTGGGCGGAATGGTGGACGACAGCGGGATGGCGATTGCCGCTATCTGGGCGGCTGGGAGAGGTTTCGTGCACTGCGTAATCGCGGCGGTGTAGTCGTCCCACTGGTAGCTCGGCAGTTGGCCGGGACTGGGGTTGTCGGTCGCGCGAACCGACACGATCTTCAGCTGCGGCCACGCGCCGAGCACGCCGTGACCGGATCCGCCGGCGATCGCCGCGTCGATGGTGCCGTGACGCAACGGGTCGACGTCGTCGCCGGTGCCGCCGTCCAGCGCGGTCGCGGCGACGAGGCCGGGCGCGGTGTCGGGCGTCTCGTCGACGCCGGTGTCGACGAGGCACAACGCGAGCGCACCGCCTGCGGGCGGGGGTGCGTATGCGAGGAAGGCGGCGTTCGCCGCCGCGGCCTGCCGGGTGATGGGTGGCGACGCGGCCGCGGCCACGGAGGTGTCGACGAACCCCAGCGCCAGGGACGCGGCGAGCGCAGTCGTGAAGCGAGCGATCGAGAGCATCAGCGCACCAGCGCCCTTCTGATCCTGGAGATGCCGGTCGCGTACAGCGCAGACCCGTGCGCGACCGTCCGGAAGGCGTAGCTTCCGCCGATCACCTTCGGCCCGCCGTCGTACGTCACGGAGTACTCGCCCGTACGGCTCACGCGCATGGACGTTCCGACGTCCTGCCAGCGACGGCGCGCGTTGAGCGTCTGGATGACCACGAGTGGCCGCGGACTCCCAAGCGGCTTCAAGCGCAGCCTCCCGGAGAACCGCAATCGGCCGCGTCCGAGCACCGCCACGCGCAGGGAGATCCGCGGCCTCACCGCCTGGCGGAACTTGATGGCTTGCGCGGCGGCCGGGTCAGGCTGCGCGCCGTACGCGATCGTCAGCGTCCTCGATGGACCTCGCGGCGCGCGAAGCGTCCACCGTCCGGCAGCGTCCGTGATGGCGCTCGCGACGACGCGCGGCGTGGCATCCACCGCGCTCCGGGCGAACAGCGCGACGGCTACCCCGGCCACCGGCAGGCCCGAGCTCGATCGCAGGGCCCCCGACAGCGTGATCGCCGACTGCGCCCAGACGTTCCTCACGCCGCGCGTGAACCCCTGCGTCCGGGTGTCCAGCGCGAGCGCGTACGCGGGACCCGCAGCGGCTGGGATGGTGCCCGCGGCGGCCCCCTCGGGCGGATTCGACGTCAGCGTGGAGCTGGCCGTCGTTCGGTTGTTGACGGTGATCAGCCGGCGCAGCACGGTCTGCGAGTTCTGCGCGGCATCCGTCACGACGATCGCGAGCTCGTGGGCTCCGTCGCGCAGCGTCGTCGTGCGAACCTTGAGATCGACGGTCTGCGCGCGCACGCACGGCTGCTGGTAGGCGAACACCAAGGCACCGGTGCCACCATCGATGCCGGCCGGCGCGCACCTTCCGCCGTTGGTGTTGGGCGTCGCGTCGTAGACGGGCTTGCCGTCGATCGTCACGGTCACCTTGTAGATGCCGGGACCGCCCGGAACGTCCGCTTCGAACGCCAGGCTCGCCGTCCCGTGGGCATCTGGCGACAGGAGGCTGCCGCGGAACTCGCTCGCGGTGGGGGCAAAGCTGCTTGAAAGCAGCAGGTTGGCGTACTGCACGTGCACACGCGACCAGACGCCGTCGCTGCTGCCCGCGTTGCACGCGAAACCCGGGTAACCGCCGCAGCTGGCACTGACGTACAGCGATCCGCCCCGGTTCGTGGGCAGCGGAACGGGTCCGGCGTAGCGGTGGGTTCCGTTCGCGCACGGGTTCAAGCCCCACGCGCACTGCATGACGACGTTCGAGCCGTCGTAGGAGAAGGTCGGCGTGTACACCGCTGCGAGGCCTGAAGCGTTGTAGCCGCTGCCGTTGGCGAGGAGGTCCACTCCGACGACGCCTCCGCTGAGCGTCGAACCGGGAGGCGGCGTGTAGACCAAGGTCTGATGCGCGCCGACCGGCGCCGCCGCAGCGATGCTGAGCAATGCGAACATGGCGCTGCCCGGCGTGCAGGCGACGCTGTTGGTCGAGCCATAGCTCGCGCCGCCGGAGAAGCCCGACCAGCCCTCGCTGGGCGCAGGGGTGCCGCCCGGATTGATGCAGCTCGATCGCATCCAAGAGCCCGCGTGTGCGGGGTCCGCCCCCACCATCGCGCTGACCAGCGCAAGCGCGGCTGTCACAGCCACGACCTGCCTTACGCACCTCGCGTCGACTCGATGAACCATTCCCTCTCCCCCATCGTCGTGTGGTTGAACATCGTCAGCACCCGAGGCTCCCCGGCGTACAGGGTTCTCGTCCGGGACTCGAAGCAGCAGGCGGTGGCGGCGGCGCGGGTGCTGCCGGGGACTCGCCGGCCGGCGGCAGGTCGCCGGGCGTCGCACGCACCACAGTCCTCCGGGGCGCCGTCAGGCTCTCGCGAACCTTCGCCTTGATCACGGCAGGATCTGTCGGCGCCCCTGCCGGTGCCGGCACCGGCGCCGGCGTTCGAGCGGCCTCGGGCTTCACTCGACGCACCGCGCTCACCACCGCCGGCTCCGCGTGCTGGACGGGCACCGCGCGCACAGGCGTCGGACGCACCGGGTCGACCGTGCTCGGAGAGAGCACGACGGCCACCTCCCCTCCCGCCGCCGCTGCACAGACGACGCCCAAGCAGACGGCCGCCGTCTTGCCGCTGATGGTGGCCGCGCCGCCCCCGGCGGTCGCCGCGCCACCGATGCCGGCGCGCGTCAGCAACGACGTCGCCTGCACGTGTGCGCCGGTCGCGAGCCCGGCGAGCTTCGCCCCGAACGTCTGGATCGCCATCGCCACGGCATCGAACGGCACGACGAGGACCGGGGCACCCCGGCCGAGCAGTTCGCGGCGCCGCGCGTGCCAGGCCATCCAGCAGTCCTCACACCCCGCGACATGGAAGAGCACCGCCGCATACCGCTCGTCCCCGAGCTCGCAGCCGTGCCGGCCGGCCATGATGAACGCGTCCAGGTGCGCGCGTTGCTCGCCGCAGACAGCCCCGCTCGCACGCGCCTCGATGAACCGCGCCATCTTCATCCGCGCGCGCCGTGACACGCTCTTCGTCTTCGCGGGAGTCCAGCCGAGCGCCTCGGGCAAGCCGCGAGGCTGCCCGCCGCGCGGCCGGGACGAAGAGAGCACCTCGTCGAACCAGGCCTCGGCCCAGCGGCGCTGATCCCCACCCAGGACGCTGAGGATCTCCCGGATGCGCCACCGTGCACGCCCGTCCTCGGAGATGTCGTCGCACGCGCCGCCGGCCCAGGCGCGAGCTGCACCATCCACGGAGCCCGCCCCGCGGTGCTTGGACTCCGCCGATCGCTGCTCGTCGATGAGGCGCCGCCGCGCGGCCGTGATCCACAGCGCCTTGACCTGATCGCGCTCGCCAAGATGCGCGCCGGCCGCGACGATCTGCGCAAGCGCCTCGTCCACGGCCTCGAGCACGGCGGAGGAACCCACCTGGGCGAGATAGGTCGGAGTGATCGCGGCGACAACCGCCGAGCGCATGTCCAGCACCGCTCGCTCTCGCTCGAACCGCTGATGACGCGCTCGCCGCGCTTGGACGCTCAAGGCTCCCCGCCCTCCGTGTTGCGGCGGCGAATCTCGCACATCGCTCGATCGAAAGCGCGCCAAGCTGGCAGGATCCCCCCGGGACGCATCGCGCGAACCTCGTCGGCGAGATAGTGGCGGTAGAGCTGGCGCGCTTCGTCGCCGAGCGCCCCGAGGATGGCGTCGATGTTCGGCTCGGAGTGCCCGGTCAGCCACGCCGGCTCGGGGAAGGGCAAGAGGTCACGTTGCGCCACATTGCGCAATCGAGACAGCGCCCGCAAAGGGGGCAGGCGCGCCCGTTCCCGCCCGCCGCGAGCCCGCGACGTCAGCGCCTGGCGACGATGCGCTGCGCGGCGTCGCGACCAGGCAGCGCGACCCACGCCCCGCGCCCGCCGATCAGCGCGAGCGCGTCCGCGCCGCCCGCGATCGTGATCGTGTCGCGCACGTCCAGCGTGTCGGGATCGATGGATTCGAACCAGCGACCTGCGGATTAGAAGTAGTTACCGACAATCGCAGATTGCGCTCTTTCGGGGCTCCTGCGTCGGGGTCGGCCCCGGAGGCTCTGGAGGCTCCTGGATCACAAACCATGCCGGGGCCATCGAGATCTATGCGGCCGCCAGCAGTCGCCGCGCGATCGTCGACGACCATGCGCTCGTACTCGGCACCGGGCCGGTTCGCGTCCGCTGGGTGCCCGATCAGCTGTGGCCGCTCCTCGGCCGTGACGACGATCGTCGGGCACCTCGCGCGGCTGTCCTCCTGGACCTGCTCGAGAGCGACGAACCGCGAGCGCGCCGCGAGGCCACGCGCGCACTCGCCTCATGACCGACGTGGACATCGACCTCGAAGACGAGGCTGCGATGCACCTCTGGGTCGCCGTCGGACACCTGGCGTCGCAGCTACCACGGCACTGGACGCTCGTCGGGGGTCTGATGGTGCAATTGCACGCCTTCGAGCACGGCATCACCGACGTCCGCGCGACTCGCGACATCGACATCCTCGGCCAAGCGCGCCCGCAGGACGCATTGCGCTCCATCGACGCGGACTGCGTGGCGTGGGCTTCGAGCCACTCCTGCCGGATCTCAACCGCTACGCGCATCGGTAGGGAACGTCATCCGCCACATCGCCCGCAACGCTACCCGCTTGAACACCTCTGCGAACAGATGTTCGTGGCAGAGCACGGCCTGGGCCAGATTCCGGCGCGCGCGACGGCGGCCACCGGCTTTCGACGCGCGGCCGAGCACACCCCGGGCTGGATTCGAACCAGCGACCTGCGGATTAGAAGTCCGCTGCTCTATCCACTGAGCTACCGGGGCACGCGCCGACGCAGCCGCCGGCTGATCGGGATGATCCCATCATCCGAGCGGCTCGGCTCGCGCTGGCGGACTGACTTCACTCGCGGCGGCTGCTCCGTCGTGCACCCGACCGCGACCCGTCATCGACGGGGTCGACGCGACTCGGATCGTCGAAACGGTGTCGACGATCGAGCGAGACGCCATCAGCCTGACCATCCACTACGAGGATGCGGGCGACAGGCCGGGTGCTGGCGACGATCCCGGGGGCCGGCGCGATCGGCCAAGGTCGCACTCGTGCGGAGGCTCGTGTCAGCCCCGCGCGGTTTCGCGTCACAGCGAGATCGCGCCAGGAGCGGTGGCGCGCGATCTGTAGGCAGCCGGGCATCGCGTCGCCCTGAACGCAATGGCTACAGCTCGGCATCGCGTGGCGAGCGCGCAGCGGCCGATCGAGCGGGTCCGCGCCCACGACGGACCCGCATAGTCGGGATGGCCGGATTCGAACCGACGACCCCCGCGTCCCAAACGCGGTGCTCTACCAGGCTGAGCTACATCCCGTGCGCGTGAACGGTACGGCCTGCGGGAGTCAAGCGCAGTGCCGGCCGGACCGCCGGACGGTGGATACGTCTCGTCGCGCGGAGCGCGATCGGATGGATCCAACCCCGCCGTGACCGCCCGCGCACGCCGCTCAAACTCGATCATTCGTCCATTCGAGGGGGTCGGCCCTTTGTCCATCATGGCCGTCCATCGTTCCGCAGCGGCTCTGGACGGCCGATCACCAGAGCATGATCTCCCCGACCCTTCGCTACGGCCTCCTCCCAGCGATCTTCGCTTGGGCAGCGCTCATGTCGCCGGCAGCAGCGTCGGCGGCCACATGCGCCGGAGCAGACCTCATGCCGACGAACCACAACACCCCCGCCGTCCGCGCCGCGACGCTGTGCCTCCTCAACGCGGAGCGCACCAAGCGCGGGCGCAAGGCGCTGAAGCCAAGCTCTCAACTCCAGAAGGCCGCTCAGAGCTACACCCGCGCGATGGTGCGCGGCAGCTTCTTCGACCACGTCAGCCCGAGCGGCAGCACGCTGCTGACCCGCGTGCGCCGCGGGACCCGCTACCTGCGCGGAGCGCGCCGCTACGCGCTGGGCGAGAACATCGCCTGGGGCAGCAGCAGCTACGCGACCCCGCGGGAGACCGTGAAGGGCTGGATGGAATCCGGCGGCCACCGCGCCAACATCCTCAATCGCCGTTTCAAGCACGTCGGCATCGGCGTGGTCCCAGGTGCGCCCGAGGACGCTATGGGCGCGCCGGCGGCGACTTGGACGACGAACTTCGGGCACCGCTCCCTGCGCTGACCCGAGCCGGAACCGTCAGAGGGCAGCGGCGCGAGACCGAATAGGCTCTCGCGCCGATGCCGCACGTCACGCCGCTCCGAGCCCTGCACTACGACCCCGCCGTCGCCGGCCCGCTGCAGCACCTCGCGGCACCGCCCTACGACGTCATCGACGCCGCCCAGCGCGCCGAGCTCCAGGCGCGCTCGCCGTACAACGTCGTCGCGGTCGACCTGCCCGAGGACCCCGCCGGCGGCGATCGCTACGAGCACGCCGCCACGCTGCTCGATCAGTGGCGCGACGCTGGCGCCGTGGTCCAGGACGACGAGCCCGCGATCTGGGCGCTCGTCCAGGACTACACGGCCCCCGACGGCCGCCGGCTCATCCGCAACGGCTTCTTCGCGCGCGTGCGCGTAGAGGCCTACGGCCCCGGCGCGATCCGCCCGCACGAGCGCACGCATCCCGGCCCGAAGGCCGACCGTCTGAGCCTTACGCGCGCGACGAAGGCCAACCTCTCGCCGATCTTCTCGCTGTACTCCGACCCGGACCTCACAGCCTGGAACGCGCTCAAGCCGGCGACCGAGCAAGACGAGCCGTTCGGCGAGGTCACCGACGACGACGGCACGACGAACCGCCTGTGGCGCGTCACCGACCCCGACGTCATCGCCACGGTCACCCAAGCCACGAGCGACGCCGAGCTGCTCATCGCCGACGGCCACCACCGCTACGAGACCGCGCGCGTCTACGCCGACGAGATCGGCGGCGAGGGGGCGCATCGCTACGTCCTCATGTGCCTGGTCGCGCTCCAAGACGAGGGCCTGACGGTCTTCCCCACGCACCGGCTCGTCGACGGATTGAAAGGCACGGACAAGCCCGAGCTGCTGGCGACCACGCTGCGCGCGAGCTTCGACATCGAGGAGATCGCCGCCGACGACCTCGTCCCGCCCGGCGAGGGCGACGGCACGATCGAGCTCGGCTACATGGACAGCTTCTTCAAGCGCGCGTTTCGCCTCACGCTGAAAGACCAGGCGATCGCCGACGAGGCGCTCGGGGACATGCCCGAGCCCTACCGCCGGCTCGACACCGCCGTGCTCGAGGCGATCGTCCTCAAGGGGCCGCTCGGCCTGAGCGAGGACGACATCTCCCACCTGCACGGCCTCGGCTACGCGCGCTCGTTCGACGAGGCCCGCGAGCTCGTGCAGTCCGGCACGTTCGACGCCGGGTTCTTCCTGCGCGGGATCCCCGTCAAGCAGATCCAGGAGATCGCGGCCGCGGGCGTCAACATGCCGCCCAAGTCGACGTACTTCTTCCCCAAGGTGCCGACCGGACTGCTGTTTCACCCGCTCACGGACGCGGAGTAGCATCCATTTCATGCACGCATCGGCTCAGCGAATCAGCGGCTTTCGTCACATCGTCAAGGTGCGACAGCACCGGCTGAACTGCGACGAGCCGGTTGAGAGCGGCGGCGACGACGCCGCCCCGTCACCGCAGGAGCTGCTTGCCGCGAGCCTCGCGTCGTGCACAGCCGTGACGATCGAGATGTACGCCGCCCGCAAGGGCTGGGACCTGCACGACGTCGAGGTCGCCTGCGACTACGTCCCCGGCGAGCGCGGCTGCCCCACGAAGTTCACGCTGACGCTGCGCCTGCCCTCCGACCTCAGCGACGAGCAGGTCGCGCGGCTGAAGGTCATCGCGACGAAGTGCCCGGTACACCGGACGCTCGACGGCGAGGTCATGTTCGACGAGCGTGTCGAGCGCGTCCAGCTCGCTCACTGACACGCTGCGGGGGGTCCTGCTGGACCCGGCGCACGCGACGGCGCTATCCGTGCACGGGCGCACGGACGCGGCGGTCCTCGCCGCGCTGTATCTCGAGCACGGCGAGCTGTACGCCATCTTCACGCGGCGGCGCCGCGATCTGCGCAGCCACCCCGGCGAGATCTCGTTTCCGGGCGGTCGCCGCGACGATGGCGAGGAGCTGCCGGTCACCGCGCTGCGTGAAGCCGAGGAGGAGATCGGCCTCGGGCGCGACGACGTCGAGCTGCTCGGCGCGCTGACGCCGGTCCCGACGATCGCGACGAACTTCGCCGTCTATCCGTTCGTCGGGCTCATCGAACCGGGCGGCGCGTGGACGCTCTCGCCGAGCGAGGTCGACGAGGTCATCGAGCTGCGGCTCAGCGATCTTCGGGCCGCTCGAACGCGCCGCCGCCTGAGCCACCGCGGCATCCCGTTTCGCACCGACGTCTACGACGTCGGCGAGGAGCGCGTCATCTGGGGCGCGACCGCGCGGATCGTCAGCGACCTGCTCGCCCGCTTGGAGCCGGTCATGGACGGCGCCCGCGCTTAGGACGATGGACCGCGACGGCCTCCTGCGCAGCCTCGCGACCCGGGTCGCGGACGAGCGCGTGCTGGCCGCGATGGCCGCCGTGCCGCGCGAGCTGTTCGTCGCGCCGCAGTACGCCGCGGCCGCCTACAACGACGCGCCGCTGCGGATCGGCCACGGCCAGACGATCTCCCAGCCGGCGGTCGTCGCGCGCATGGTCGAGCTGCTCGAGCTGCATCCGCTGGACCGCGTGCTCGACGTCGGGACCGGATCGGGCTACCACGCCGCGGTGCTCTCGCGCCTCTGCGAGCACGTCTGGGGGATCGAGCTGCACGAGCAGCTCGCGCTGCGCGCGACGCGAGCCCTCGATCGCGCGGGCATCGACAACGTCACGGTCCTGACCGGCGACGGGGTGGTGGGACTGCTCGAGCACGCCCCGTACAACGCGATCAACGTGGCCGCGGCGGCCCGCGGCGAGGTCCCGCCCGCGCTTGAGCTCCAGCTCGCGCTCGGCGGACGGCTCGTTGCGCCCGTCGTCGACGACGTGGGCGAGCGGCTCGTCCTCGTACGCCGCCACGAGGGGGGCTTGGAACGCAGGCGCCTGGAGTCCGTGCGCTTCGTTCCCCTCCGTTAGCAGGGACTTCTCGGCGGCTCGCATCCGTCCGCTGAACGATGCACAATGCGCGATATGAGTCGGGGGAGCGTGAGGCCGCAGTCGATGGCTGCGGACAGCAGCGCACGGACGGTCCGAGTGCTGGTGATCGGCACGGACGCGCGCTATCGCGAGCGCGCACAGACGGTGATCGGCGCGCTCGGCAGCGTCGTCTTCGCGGTCGCCGAGCCATGCGACCCGGACGACGTCGCGGTGCTCGCCCAGCGCGAGCGCGCGGCCGTCGTCGTGCTCGACGCGACGGGCTGCGAGGCCGCGGTCGCCGTCGTGGTGGCGACGCTGGTGGCGAAGGCGCCGCGACTCGGCATCGTCGTCGTGTGCGAACACCTCACCGACGCCGCGCGCGAGCTGAACGCACTGCCGAAGTGGGGCTGGCGCAGCGAGCTGAGCGCGGCGGTACAGCACGCGACCATCGACGGCAGCCCGCTCGCCCGCTCGCGCGAGCGCTGGGCCGCTGGGCGTCGCGACCTGCGCTCCGCCACGCCCGCGGCGGGCACGCGCCGCTGAGCCTGCTCCGAAGGCGCTCCGCCGGCACGCGCCGCTGAGCCTGCTCCGAAGGCACTCCGCCGGCACGCGCCGCTGAGCCTGCTCCGTCCGAAGGCACCCCGCCGGCACGCGCCGCTGAGCCTGCTCCGAAGGCGCGGCACACGACCCGCGGCGGCCGGCCGGGCTTCGCCGCTGCGGATCCGCGAGGTCCGGCGGGGTGCCGCGACGCGCGCTCGCGCGCGCGCCGCGACCCGCCGAACGGCTTAGCTCGCGGGCTGCGGGACGATGCGGATGTACGGCAGCGGGGACTCCCACTCGCCGAAGATCTCCTTCGCCTCGTCGTTGGAGACCGCGCCGGTGATGATGACGTTGTCGCCGTTCTGCCACTGCGCCGGCGTCGCGACGCGGTGCTTGGCCGTGAGCTGCAGCGAGTCGATGACGCGCAGCACCTCGTCGAAGTTGCGGCCGGTCGTCATCGGGTAGACGAGCACGAGCTTGATCTTCTTGTCCGGCCCGACGACGAAGACGTTGCGCACCGTCTGGTTCTGCGCCGGGGTGCGCTCGGTGGCCTCACCCTCGACATCGGCCGGCAGCATCCCGTAGGCCTTCGCGACCGCGTAGTCGTGGTCGCCGATGAGCGGATAGTTCGGCGCCGTGCCCGTCGCGGTCTCGATGTCCTGCGACCACTTCTCGTGGTTGCCGACGGGGTCGACGGACAGCCCCACGATCTTCGTGTTGCGCTTGTCGAACTCCGGCTTGATGGATGCCATGTAGCCGAGCTCGGTCGTGCAGACCGGAGTGAAGTCGCGCGGGTGCGAGAAGAGCACGCCCCACGAATCGCCGAGGTACTCGTGGAACGAGATGTGCCCCTCGCTCGTCTCCGCCTCGAAGTCCGGTGCCGTATCGCCGATCGTCAGCGCCATATGCCTGCCTCCTGAAATTCCGATTGGTAAATCCCTATCCAGATTCCCTAGTTTGATCGTAGCTCAACCGACCATTCGCTTCATGGCGTGGCTCACGGCCACGGCCCAGCGCCCCTGATCCGTGGGATCGGCGCTCACGATCATGTGCGGAATCTCGTTGAGCCGACCCATGCGCTCAAGTTCCGCGATGCCCGTCGCGAACGCCTGCGGTCCGATCGTACCCGCCGCCTCGTAGACGACGCCTCGCACCGTAGTGTCGATGATCTTCGAGAGCATCATCTGAAGCCGCGGACCGTGGAGCGCGGCGACGGCCTCGGGTGTCCCGCTCGCCGTCCCCAGCGCCCAGACGACGATCGTCACGCTCTCAAGCGCGTAGCGCAGCGTCCCGACGACATCGGGGTCGCCGATCCAGCATTCCGCTCCGGCCGCCTCGATCGCCGCGCGACCCGCCTCGGTGCGCGTGACCGCCCGCACCGCATGCCCGTCCGCGACGAGCTCGCGCGTCAGCGCCAGGCCGCGGCAGCCACCGCCGACGAGGAGCACGCGCACCGGGCTCAGCCGTTTCGAAGGATCAGCGTGCGTGCGATCCCGCGAGTCTCGCAAACTCGCCGATCCGGCCGCTCATCCCGCACGCGCGGCGCCGCCGCGGCGCCCCCGCCGGATGCGGCGAGGCAGAGCGAAGGCCGCGCTGTGGCGAGTACGCCGTACGACGCCGAGGAAGGTGCGACATTCCGTCCCGGCCTGAGCGCGCGCGTGAGGCCGGACTCGAGATCGCGCGCGCAGCGGGCGGCGACGGCGACGCCACGATCGCCGCCGGTGCGCTTACGCTAGCGCGGTGGACTTCGATCTCACCGACGAGCAGCGGCTCGTGCGCGAGACGGCGCGGGCGTTCGCCGACAACGAGATCGTCGCCCGCGCGCGCGAGAGCGCCCGCGCCAAGCGCTTCGATCGAGAGCTCGTCGGGCTGCTCGCCGCCCAGGGCTACCTCGGCGCGATCGTCCCGCGCGAGTACGGCGGCGCGGGCCTCGACTACGTGACGTACGGCCTCGTCGTCGAGGAGATCGGGCGCGCCGACAGCGCGATGCGGACCGTCGTCAGCGTCCAGACGTCGCTCGTCTGCGGCTCGATCCTGCGCTGGGGCACCGAGGAGCAGAAGGCCCGCTACCTGCCGCGGCTGTGCTCAGGCGAGTGGCTGGGCTGCTTCGGCCTCACCGAGCCGGACTCGGGCTCGGACGCCGCGAGCCTGCGCACGCGCGCACGCGAGACCGACGGCGGCTGGCTGCTGAGCGGGGCGAAGATGTGGATCTCGCTCGGCAACCACGCGAAGCTCGCGCTGGTCTTCGCTCAGACCGATCCCGCGCTCGCACACCGCGGCATCGCGTGCTTTCTCGTCGACACCGACGAGCCGGGGTTCATGACCAGCGAGATCGAGCACAAGATGGGCCTGCACGCGTCCGACACCGCGGCGATCGCGCTCGACGACGTCTTCGTCGCGCGCGACGACATGCTCGGCGACGTCGGCGAGGGCTTCAAGGTCGCGATGAGCGCGCTCGACGGCGGTCGCTACTCGGTGGCGGCAGGCTGCGTGGGCGTCTGCCAGGGCTGTCTCGACGCCTCCGTTTCCTACGCGCGCGAGCGCGAGCAGTTCGGCCGGCCGATCGCGGGCTTTCAGCTCGTGCAGGCGATGCTCGCCGAGATGAAGGTCCGCACGGACGCCGCGCGCCTGCTCGTCCAGCGCGCCGGCTTCCTGCACGACGCCGGGCGGCCTTGCACGACGGAGACCTCGATCGCCAAGCTCTATGCGACCGAGGCGGCGGTGTGGTGCGCCAACGAGGCGATCCAGATCCACGGCGCGGCCGGCTACGTCGACGACCACCCCGTGGAGCGCTGGTTTCGCGACGCGCGAGTGACGACGCTCTACGAGGGCACGTCGCAGATCCATCAGCTCATCATCGGCCGCGCGCTGACGGGCGTCGATGCGATGGTCCCGGGCCCGGGGCGCGAGGCACCTCACGAATAGCGCGCCCCGCGCGTTTGATCTCCGTGAGCAGCCTGCCGCCCTTCCAGCGCTTCCTCGACGCTCACCGCGACGACGTGCTGCGCTTCCTCGTCGCGTCACTCGGCCGCCACGACGCCGACGACGCGTTCCAGGAGACGTTCCTCTCGGCGCTACGCGCGTACGAGCGCCTGCGGCCCGACTCGAACCTGCGCGCGTGGGTGCTGACGATCGCCCACAACAAGGCGCTCGACGTCCACCGCGCGCGTGCCCGTCGCCCGCTCCCGGTCGCCGAGCACGCCGACGGCGCCGCGCCGGTCGCGGGCGCGACGACGCCGGCTCGCGGGTATGAATCCGCGGGCGGCGACGATCCCTGGGAGAGCGTCCGCGCACTCCCGCCGCGCCAGCGCGCGGTGCTCACGCTGCGTTACGCAGCCGACCTCACGCACGCCGAGATCGCGCAGGCACTGCAATGCAGCGAGGAGGCCGCGCGGCGCGCCGCATCCGACGGCCTCAAGACCCTGAGACAGGAGCTCTGCGATGTCCCTGCATCCGCCTGACCTGCATCCCGGCGAGTCGGCCGCGCTCGCCGCGCGCACCGCCGCCCGCGCCGCCGACGAGGGGATCGCGGAGATCGCCTACGCGCTGCTCGACGCGCCCGTCGGCCGGCTCGTCGTCGCCGCCACGCCGCGCGGGCTCGTGCGCATCGCCTACGAGCTCGAGAACGGCGGCATCGACAGCGTGCTCGACCAGATCGCCGAGCGGCTGTCGCCGAGCATCGTCGAGGCGCCGGCGCGCCTGGACGACGCGCGGCGTGAGCTTGACGAGTACTTCGCCGGCCGCCGGCGCGACTTCGGCCTCGCGATCGACTGGCGCCTCGCGCGGTCGGCGTTCACCCGCCGCATCCTCGAGGCGACCGCGCGAATCCCGTTCGGCCAGACGAGCAGCTACAAGGACGTCGCGATCGCCGCCGGCGCGCCGAAGGCCTTTCGCGCCGCCGGCTCGGCGCTCGGCTCGAACCCGATCCCGATCGTCGTGCCGTGCCATCGCGTCCTCGCCAGCGGCGGCAAGATCGGGGGCTACACGGGCGGTCTGGAGCGCAAGCGCATCCTGCTCGGCATCGAGGGCATCCCCGGTGTGGGGCAACTCACAGCGGCGCACGGCGCCTGAACTACATTGGACCGCATGTCCTCACTCGTCGACCCGAACGACCATGACGTGTTTCTACTGCGCCAGCGCATCAAGCTCGTCATCAACCAGTACGAGTTCTTCCTCCCGAGCGCGAACGGCGAGCTGGGCCAGCCGCTGTGCTTCGTCGAGCAGAAGCGATTCAAGTTCAAGGAGGACATCCGCTTCTACACCGACGAGAGCAAGACGCAGGAGCTCCTGCGGATCAAGGCCCGCCAGCGCTTCGACCCGCGTGCGACCTACGACGTCACCGATAGCGTCGGGACGAAGATCGGCGCCATCCAGAAGGTCTTCGGCGCGAGCCTGCTGCGCTCGACGTACGCGATCCTCGACGCAAACGGGGAGCAGATCGCGCTCACGACGGAGAAGAGCATCGCGGTCGCGATCTTCCGCCGGGCGGTCGGCTTCATCCCGTACGTCGAGAACCTCGCGGACTGGCTGCCGATCCCGTACCACTTCATCTTCAAGCGCGGCGAGGAGATCATCGGCGAGAACACGCGCCAGATGTTCAAGATCCGCGACAACTACACGATCGACATGAGCGCCGATCCGGGTCGCATCCTCGACCGCCGGCTCGTGCTCGCGATCGCGGTCGGCATGGATGCGCTCCAGGCCCGCTAGCGGCGATCTACTAGCCTTGTCGCCATGAACAGCGAGCGCTCCGTGGCCTACGGCCGCGTCATGAAGACCCTCAACGACGAGGGCCCGGCCAAGCTCTTCCCCGCCGAGATGCACGTCATCCGCACGGCCGCCGACGCGCTGCTATTCGACGGCGACGCCTACGACGAGCTCGCCGCGGTCGAGGACCTCGCACAGCAGCTCGTCGACGCGGACCGCTGGCTGCCCGACCACGCCCGCCGGCTCGTCGACGACGTCGCGGCCTGCGGGCCGCCCGCCGGCGTGCGCTGACCGCGGACGCGCCGATCAGGCGTCGGTCACGCCCAGCGCGCCCGCGAGCTCGCCGCGCGAGCGCACGTCGAGCTTGCGATAGGCGTTGCCCAGGTGCCACTCGACCGCCTTGCGCGTGACGAACAGCGCCTCGGCGATCTGGCGGTTCGACAGCCCCTCGATCGCGAGCCCGACGACGCGCCGCTCGCTCGGGCTCAGCGCGTCCGCCCCGCGCCGCGCCGCCCGCTGTACCCGCGTGCCGGCGACCTCCAGCTCCGCGTCCGCGCGCTCCTGCAGCAGGCGCGCCCCGCACGCGCGCGCGATCTCCACGGCCTCGCCGAGCGCGCGGCCGGCGTCCGTGCGGCGCCCCGCCCGGCGCAGGACCGTGCCGAGCTCGAGCAGCGCACGGCAGTGCTCAAGGCGTGCCTCGGATGCCCCCGCGATCGCGACCGCCTCGCCGAGCAGTGCGATCGGCTCCTCGAGACTGCCATGCGCGGTGGAGTACGCGACCTCGCGCAGCGCGGCCGAGATGGCTCGGGGCGCTCCGAAGCGCCGTGCCAGCTCGAGCTCCTCGGCCGCGAGCTCGCGCGCCTCGGCGCCGCGGCCGAGCGCCGACAGCGCGCGCGCCGACGCGCAGCGCCAGCCCGCGCAGCTCGCGGGGTTGCGCACGCCGTCGACGCCATCACGCCACGCCGCGAAGTGCTCGAGCGCGTCGGCGTCGCGGCGCTCGACGAGCGCCAAGCGACCCAGCGCAGCGTGCCATGGGGCGAGCATCGCCGAACCCGCGTGCGCCGCGACGTCCAGGCGCGCGGCGCAGTCCGTCGCGGCCTGCAGCTCGCCGCGGTCGACGTGCAGGGTGACGAGCAAGCCGTACGCGGCCGGTAGGAAGTGGCGCCAGCCGTAGCGCTCCGCTGCGATCGCCTGCTCGACGTCGGACATCGCCTCGTCCAGGCGTCCCTGCGCTCTGCGCGACGAGCCGCGCAACAGACTGGCCGTCGCGAGCGCCATCATCGAGCCGCGCGCGCGAGAGCGCACCATCGCGGCGCTCAGGACGCGGTCGTTGTACGCGAGCTCGTCGCAGGCGTGCAGCGCGAGCGACACTCCGACGAGCAGCGTGCCGCCGCCCGGGTCGGCCAGCAGCATCTCGCCCTCCAGCGCGCCCCGCGCGAGCGAGGCGACCGTCGCGCTAAAGTCGCCCGCGATCGACTCGCGCAGGCACAGCGTCGCGAGCTCGAGCCGGCGCTCGTCGGTGCCGGCGGCCGCTTCGGGCTGCGCCGGGAAGGGCTGCGCCAGTGCTTCGGAGCGGCTCTGCGGTGCCAGCAGCCCGAGCGCGACCGTCTCGGCGCGCGCCTGCGCGACCACGAACGTGTCGGCGTCGGCGATCCGGGCGGCCGCGTCGAACGCCGCGAGCGCGTCGGCGTGGTGCCCGTTGCACGCGCGCGCGCGACCGAGATCGAGCAGCGTGTGCGCGCGCTCGCGATCGGCGACCCCGACCTCCAGCGCCTCCTCCAAGCGCGCGGTCGCCGTCGGCAGCCCCGTCGCGGCTTCGCTGAGGCCGAGCTGGCGCAGCACGCCCGCGCGCGCCTCGGCGCCGGGAGGCTCCTCGAGCGCGCGCCGCAGGTAGCTCGCGGCCGACTCGGGCGCGCCGGCGGTCAGCGCGCGGCTCGCCGCCGCGCACAGCACGTCCACGACCCACGGTTCGCCGCTGCCGGCGCTCGGGACCAGGTGCGCCGCCACGCGCTCGGCCGAGACGCCCTCGTCGTGCAGGATCTCCGCTGCGCGCCGGTGCAGCGTCGCGCGCTCGCCCGCGCCGACGTCGGCGTAGACGGCGGACGCCAGCAGCGGGTGCGCGAAGCGCAGCACGCCGGGGCCCGCCGGGCGCAGGATCTCGCCGGCGGCGAGCGCGTCGGCGGCGGCCGCGGCCGTCTCGGCATCGCGGCCCGTCAGCGCGGCGACGTGTCGCAACTGCGCGTCCTCGCCGAGGATCGCGACGGCGCGCGCGACGCCGGCCGCGTCGTCGGAGAGCCGCATGAGCCGCACGGCGACCGCGCGCAGCACGGCCTCGGGCGCGAGGCTGCCGATGCGCGCGGCGTTGCGCTCCGTCGGCTCCCAGCCTTCGGCCTGCACCGCCTGGACAAGCTCGCCCAGCAGGAAGCAGTTGCCCTCGGTCATGCGCCAGCACGCGTCGGTGAAGGCCTGCTCGGCCGCGGGCAGCGTCGCGCTCACGAACGTGCCGGCGCCTGCGCCCGACAGCGGGCGCGGGCGCAGCGGGTGGCTCGCCTCGTGCGCCGCGATCTGCCCGAGGAGGTCGTCGGGGGCGCCGGGCTCGCCGAGCCGCCGGGCGACGACGATCGCGACGCTCGTCTCATCCAGGCGCTGCAGGAGGTAGAGCAGGAGCCGCAGCGAGGTGCGATCCGCCCAGTGGGCGTCGTCGACGACGACGAGCACCGGCCCGGACTCCGCGAGGTTCGAGAGCAGCCAGAACAGCCCGTGGATGACCGAGTACGAGCGATCGTCGCCTTCGTCGCCCCCCCAGCTCGTCGGGCGCTCCAGGAGCGGGCCCGCGAGCGCGGCGGAGCCGGCCAGCAGCCGGTCGTGTGCCTCGTCGTCGGCGCCGGCGAGCAGCGGCTCGAAGAGCTGGAGCGCCACGCCGAACGCGAAGTCCGACTCGAGCTCAGACCCCCTGGCGCGCAGGACCGTCGTGGCGCCGGCGCGCGCCCGCGCGACCGCTTCGTCGAGCAGCGCGGTCTTCCCGATCCCCGCGTGGCCTTCGACGAGCAGCATGTGCCCCCCGCCCGCGAACGCGGCGGCCAGCAGCGCGTCGACCGCCCGCAGCTCGTCCTCCCGTTCCAGGAGGACGCTCGGCTCCGCGGCGACTGATTCGCGTTTGCTCAAAAGACTGGGGAGCTGCCCTAGTGTGCCCGACCCGCCGACCCTTTAGAAAGCAGCGTAGCGGCTGACCAGGAAGGTCGGCTGGGGCGCGCGACACTATGTCGAGAGCGCAGCATGAGCGCGCGGACTCGCACGGAAGCTTTATGGACCCGGGACCGGGATGGTCTCGGGTCCGCGTGCTTAACGGGTGCCGCGCCGATGTCCGGCGGGTCAGCTCGGCTCGGCGGCCGGCGCCCACTGCGCCTCGGCGAGATCCCCCTCGGGCATGCCCTCGGGCGCCTCGATGCCGGGCGTGTCGCGCAGGTACCACTCCGCGTCGAGGGCGGCCTGGGTGCCCGAGCCGGCGGCGGTGACCGCCTGGCGATACGTGTGGTCGACGAGGTCGCCTGCCGCGAAGACGCCGGGACGCTTCGTGCGCGTCGAGCGGCCCTCCGTGATGACGTAGCCCTCGTCGTCGATGTCGACGAGCCCGGCGACGAGCTGCGACTGCGGCTCGTGGCCGATCGCGATGAAGACGCCGGAGATCGGGACCTCGGTCCGCTCGCCCGTGTCCGCGTGGCGCAGCACGGCGTGCTCGAGCGAGCCGCTCTCGCCGGCGACGAACTCCTCGGGCACGTACGGCGTCATCCACTCGATGTTCTCGATCGATCGCGCCCGCTCGAGCATGATCTTCGAGGCGCGGAACTCGTCGCGCCGGTGCACGACGACGACCTTCGAAGCGAACTTCGACAGGAAGATCGCCTCCTCCATCGCGCTGTCGCCACCGCCGACGATCATGGTCGGCTTCTCCTTGAAGAACGCGGCGTCGCAGGTGGCGCAGTAGCTCACGCCGCGGCCGCCGAGCTCGTCCTCGCCGGGCACGGCGAGCTTCTTGTGCTCGGCGCCCATCGCGAGGATGACCGTGCGGGCCTTGTGCTCCTCGTCGTCGACCCAGACGCTGTGGACGCCGCCGGGCTCGGTGGCGAGCTCGACCTTCGTCGCCTGGTCGGTGATGAAGCGCGTGCCGAAGCGCTCGGCCTGGTCGCGGAAGCGCTGCATGAGCGCCGGCCCCTCGATGCCTTCCGGGAAGCCCGGGTAGTTCTCGACGTCGGTGGTCTGCTGGAGCAGGCCGCCCCACATGAACCCCTCGATGACAAGCGGGTTCAGGTTGGCGCGCGATGTGTACAACGCGGCGGTGTAGCCGGCAGGTCCGGAGCCGACGATGACGACGTTCTCGATGTCTGGGCTGGTCACTTCACAAAGGATAGTGAAGGGGCATCCGGCGCCCGGTGCCGGCAGCGAAAGGGGGCGGATGGATGGCGATCACGCGCCCGCGGGCGCCGCCAGCTCCGCGCGGCTGGACCGCTCCTCACCCCAGCGCGCGACCGTCCGGCGCAACTGGAAGTACGCGATCGCGCCCGGGATGGTCGGCAGCCAGAAGGCGAACAGACGATAGGAGAGCACCGCCTTGACCGCGAGGCCGGGGTCGACGCCGAACGCCAGCAGCGCGCCGATCATGCCGCCGTCGACGCCGCCGATCCCGCCCGGCAGCGGCAGTAGGTTGCCGAGGAAGCCGACGAAGTAGGCCATGATGATGACCGGCCACGGCGGCGGATCGCCGAACGCGTGAAAGCACGCCCACAGGATCGCGATGTTAAAGCCCCAGTACGCGATCGCGCCGAGCAGCGAGCGATCGCCCTGGCGCACGTGGCAGACGGCTTCGCGCATCCCCGCGGAGAACGCCGCCGGTGCGTTCGCGAGCCGCTGCGCAAGCCGCGCGAGCCGCCCGCCGCGACGCGCGAATCCCTCCAGGCGCCGCTGCAGGTCGGGTGGAACGCGCGCGAGCGCGAGCCCGAGCACGATGACGACCAGGGCGAAGATCGCCGGGATCACCGTGATCGCGAACGGCGCCGGACCCTCGAGGATCTCGAAGTACAGGCCGAACCCGACGATGACGAGCGCGGCGAAGTAGACCGCGTACGTGAGGATGAGGAACGCGAGCGTCTTGTCGGCGACCGTGCGGCGCTTCATCCCGGCGCGGCGCAGCGCCCAGGCCGTCAGCGCGATCCCGCCCGCGCCGCCCGCTGCGAACAAGCGGGTGGCCGCCAGTCCGGCCATCGTGATCTGGTAGCTCGCGGCGAGGTCGATGCGCTTCGTGTCGCTGACGAAGACTCCGCGGAACATCGCCACGTAGCCGCCGAACGACAGCACCGTGAAGAGCAACGCGCCCGCGAGCCACCACGGGTCGCCCTTGCCGATGTCCCGGCCCTGCGCCTCGAGGTCGGAGAGCTGCGGCAGCACGAACCAGAGGAACGCGACCGTCGAGATGCCCAGCACCGCGAAGAGCAGCACATGCTTCCGCGTCACTTGGACGCGGGGCATCGCCTCGTCGAGGTCGTCCTGCTCCTCTTCTGGCTCCGGCGGGTCGACCTCTTGGGGCGTGACCTTGTCCATGACTCGGGGGTCCGGGGGGTTGCGCGAGTATAGGTCGCGGCCCGGTCGCCCCCCGGACGTAGATGCACGTCTGCGTACGGCGTGCGTCAGCCCGCGGCGTCGCGGACGGCCGCGGCCTCCTCGACGAGCGCCGCGATGAGCCGGCTGCGCTCGTCTGCCTCCGGGTGCCACTGGACGCCGAGCGCGAAGCGGCTGCCGGGGACCTCGATCGCCTCGACGAGCCCGTCGGGGTCGGCCCAGCCGGTGGCCCGCAATCCCTCGCCCACGCGATCGACGCCCTGGTGATGGTGGGACTTCGTCGCGTGGTGCTCTTCTGCGGCCGCGCGCGCGGCGAGCGAGCCCGCGAGCAGGCGCACGTCGTGATCGGCGCCGTCGAAGCTGCCCGACACGCGGCGATGGCGCTCGTGGTGCAGCAGCTCGGGCAGGTCCTGATGCAGCGTGCCTCCGCACGCGACGTTGACGATCTGCATCCCGCGGCAGATGCCCAGCAGCGGCAGGTCGCGTTCGAGCGCGCGGCGCACGAGCGCGATCTCGAACGCGTCGCGCCGCGGATCGATGTCGACGGTCAGCGGGTGGCGCGCGGCGCCGTAGGAGGCCGGGTCGACGTCGGCCCCGCCCGCGAGCATCAGCCCGTCGACGAGGTCAAGCGCCTCGTCGGGCTCGGCGACGAGCGCCAGGTCGGGCACGAGCAACAGCGCCGTCGCGCCCGCGCGGTGGACCGGGTCGACGAAGCTGCGCGGGAGCACGAACAGGTCGCGCTCGCTCGCAGCACCCGAGCGGGCTCGCTCGATCGGTGTGCAGATGCCGATGACCGGGCGCGCCATACCGCGCACAGTACCCGGGCGCGCAGCGGCCGCGAGACGCGCAGGCCGTTGGTTGGCCGCGCTGTGTACGGCAACCTTCCGCGCCCGCAGCGCGCGCTAGCGTCCCGTCGATGTACGAGACCCTGCAGCTCGAACGCCACGGCGCGGCGGCGACGATCCGCCTCGACCGGCCGGAGGCGCTCAACGCCTGGAACGCCGCGCTCGGCGACGAGTTGCTGGACGCGGTGCGAGCCGTCGCCTCCGACGACGACGTGCGTGCCGTCTGCGTCACCGGCGCCGGCCGCGCCTTCTCCTCGGGCGCCGACTTGCGCGACATGGCATCGCGCCCGCGCACCGCGGACGGGCACATCGACGTGTACACGTCGCTCACGACGACGTTCCACCCGATCCTGACCGGGCTGCGGACGATGCCCAAGCCCGTCGTCGCGGCCATCAACGGCCCGGCCGTGGGCATCGGGTGCTCGCTCGCGCTGTCCTGCGACCTGCTCGTGGCAGCCGAGTCGGCCTACCTGTCGCTGGCCTTCGCGCGCATCGGGCTCGTGCCCGACGGCGGCGCCACCGCGCTTGTGTCGGCACGCGCGGGCGGCGGGCGCGCGCTCGAGATGGCGCTGCTCGGCGATCGCGTGGCGGCCTCGACGGCGCGCGCATGGGGACTCGTCAACGAGGTACTGCCCGACGACGAGCTCCAAGCCGGCGTCGACGCGCTGCTGCAACGACTCGCCAGCGGGCCGACGCGGTCCTACGCCGGCGCCAAGCGCCAGCTCAACACCTGGCTGTACGCCAACTTGGACGAGCAGCTCGAGCTCGAGGCGCGCGTCCAGCAGGAGATGGCAGCGTCCAGCGATTTCGCCGAGGGCGTCAGCGCGTTCCTCGAGAAGCGCGACCCCGAGTTCCGCGGCTGCTGACGGGCCCGGGGCCGAGGGCGGCGAGGGCGGACGGGGTCCGGATCCGCGGGAGATCGCGGGCGCCGGGGAGGGGCACGAAGCAGATGACCGCCGCATGAATAGAATGCCGCCCGCCTTGGCCGCCGCCCACTCCCGCACCCGTCGCCGCGTGTTCACGATCGCCTTCGCGGCGTCCCTCGCGGGAGTTCTCGCGCTGGCAGGCGTCGCGTCCGCGGATCTCTGGACGCCGGAGTCCGGCGGCTCGCCGAACGCCGACGACATCGACACGCTCTACAAGATCGTGCTCGCCGTGGCCGTCGTCATCTTCGTCGGCGTCGAGGGCGCGCTGCTGTATTCGCTCGTGAAGTTCCGCGCGCAGAAGGATGCGGTGCCCGCACAGATCCGCGGCAACACGAGCCTCGAGGTCGGCTGGACGCTGGGCGCCGCGGTCGTGCTCGTCGTGCTCGCGGTCGTGACGTTCGCGATGCTCGGGGGCATCCGCACGCCGCCGAACTCCGACGCCGACGGCTTCCCGACGGACGTCGCCGCGAACGTCAAGAACGCCTCGGCCTTCCAGCCGCGCCCGCCCAACGGCCGCGCGCTGAACATCAAGGTCAACGGCCAGCGCTACGTCTGGCGCTACACGTACCCCGACAAGGACGAAACCGTCCTCAACAACGTCTTCTCCTACGTCGAGCTCGTCGTGCCGACGAAGACGACGGTGACGCTCGACATCGAGTCCCAGGACGTCGCCCACTCGTGGTGGATCCCCGCGCTCGGCGGCAAGTTCGACGCCGTCCCCGGCCATGTGAACTTCACGTGGTTCAAGATCGACAAGCCGGGCGTCTACCGCGGGCAGTGCGCCGAGCTGTGCGGGCGCAACCACGCCGACATGGTCGCCCAGGTGCGCGCGGTCTCACCAGACGAGTTCAAGACCTGGCTGGAGACCAAGAAGCGCGAGATCGACGAGAGCAACGCCAACGCGCTCGAGCGCCGCACCGCCGACGCCGAGGCAGCCACGGCCGAGGACGCCGCGTCTTCCGGCGACGAGTCCCCCGAGCCGGCCGACGAGTCCGCCTCCGGCGGCGCCGAGGCTCCCTAGTGGTCCACCGGAGAGCATGAGCATGGCCACGACCGAAACAGCTGTCCGCGTCCCGGAGATCATCGCCCACCGCGTCGAGCCCGAGCCCAAGGGCTGGGTGTCGTGGGTCACGACGACCGACCACAAGCGGATCGGGATCCTCTACCTCGTCACGACGTTCGTCTTCTTTCTTTTGGGCGGCGTCGAGGCGCTGCTCATGCGCGTCCAGCTCGGTGCGCCGGACAACACGTTCCTGACGCCGTCGACGTACAACGCCCTGTTCACGCTGCACGGCACGACGATGGTCTTCTTGTTCGTCGTGCCGATCATGGCGGGCTTCGCGAACTACTTCCTGCCGCTCATGATCGGCGCGCGGGACATGGCGTTCCCCAAGCTCAACGCGCTGTCGTACTGGCTGCTTCTGTTCGGCGGCATCGTCTTCTACGGCTCGCTGCTCTTCCATCCGCCGGAGGCCGGCTGGACGTCCTACGCACCGCTCACCGAGAGCGTGTACTCGCCGACCGGCGGCATCGACGCGTGGATCTTCCTCATCCACCTCACGGGCATCTCGTCGCTGCTCGGCGCCGTCAACTTCTACGCGACCATCGTCAACATGCGCGCGCCCGGCATGGGCTGGGGCCGCCTGCCGCTGTTCGTCTGGTCCATCCTCGTCTACGCGGTCCTGCTGATCCTGGCGCTGCCGGTGATCGCGGGCGCCGTGACGCTGCTGTTGACCGACCGGCACTTCGGGACCGGGTTCTTCGACCAGAGCCAAGGCGGCGATCCGCTGCTGTGGCAGCACCTGTTCTGGTTCTTCGGGCACCCCGAGGTCTACATCATGATCCTGCCGGGCTTCGGGATGATCTCGGAGATCCTGCCGGTGTTCGCGCGCAAGCCGATCTTCGGCTACAAGGCGATCGCGGCCGCGACCGTCGTCATCGCGTTCCTCGCGCTGCTCGTGTGGGCGCACCACATGTTCTCGACGCCGAGCGCGACGCTCGTGCTCGTCTTCTTCATGATCAGCTCCTTCTTGATCGCCATACCGACAGGCGTGAAGATCTTCAACTGGGTCGCGACGCTGTGGCGAGGGACGATCGAGTTCAAGACGCCGCTGATCTTCTCCGTCGGCTTCATCTCGGTCTTCCTCATCGGCGGGATCACCGGCGTCTTCCTCGCCGTCTTCCCGGTCGACTGGCAGCTCACCGACACGTACTTCGTCGTCGCCCACCTGCACTACGTCCTCGTGGGCGGGTCGGTCTTCGCGATCTTCGCCGGGATCTACTACTGGTTCCCGAAGATGACGGGGCGGATGCTCGGCGAGAGCATGGGCAAGTGGTCGTTCGCCCTGATGTACATCGGCTTCAACGTGACGTTCCTCATCCAGCACTCGATCGGCCTGGACGGGATGCCACGGCGCGTCTACGAGTACCCCGACGTCGGCAACCTCGCGCTGTACAACCTCATCTCGACGTTCGGCTCGTTCATCCTCGCGGCCGGCATCGGCCTCACGGTCGTCAACGTCGTGCGCTCGCTGAAGGTCGGCGTCAAGGCCGGCCCGGACCCGTGGAAGGCGAACACGCTCGAGTGGTTCACCGAGTCGCCGCCGCCGGTCAACAACTTCGACGTCATCCCGCGCGTGCGCTCGGTCGAGCCGATGAAGGACATCCGCCGCCAGGTCGCGCGCCAGACCGGGCAGGCGGGCGCGCTCCCCGACATGCCGAGCTCGGGGTCGGGGCACTAGCCCCCCGCCCTGGCGCGAGCTATACGCATGGAAGCCTCCCAAGCCTCAACCCCCGTCGCGCTGCCGCCGGCGACCGCCGCCGGTACCGTGCGCCAGGTCGTCGCCGACTACGTCGAGCTGACGAAGCCGAAGGTCCAGTCGCTGCTGCTGCTGACGACCGTCTGCACGATGGAGATCGCCGGCGACCCGTCGGTCGGGCTCATCGGCCTGACGGTCGTGGGCGGCTACCTGTCCGCGGGTGGGGCCGGAGCCGTCAACCACTACTTCGACCGCGACATCGACGCGCAGATGCCGCGCACGGCCAACCGTCCCGTGCCGAGCGGCCGCGTCGCGCCCCGCGCGGCGCTCGTCTACGGGATCGTGCTCGCGGCGCTGTCGTTCGTGCTGCTGACGACCACCGTGAACCTCCTGGCGGCCTCGCTTGCCTTCACGGGCTTCCTCGGCTACGTCTTCGTCTACACGATCTGGCTCAAGCGCCGCACGCCGCAGAACATCGTCATCGGCGGGGCTGCGGGCGCGATACCCCCGCTCGTGGGCTGGGCGGCCGTGACGGGCGAGGTCGCCGGCATGTCGATCTACCTCTTCGCGATCGTCTTCTTCTGGACGCCGCCGCACTTCTGGGCGCTGTCGCTGCTCATGAAGGACGAGTACGCGCGCGTGGGCGTGCCGATGCTGCCGGTCGTGAAGGGCGAGCACGAGACCCGCAAGCAGATCGTGCTCTACTCGGTCCTGCTGTGGGCAGTCACGCAGCTGCCGTTCTGCGCCGGCGGGCTGGGCGTCGTCTACATGGTCTCGTCGGTCGTGCTCGGCGCCATGTTCATCGGCGGCGCGGTCGTCTTGTACCGGCGCGCGGACCGTCGCAGCGCACTGCGGCTGTATCTGTTCTCGCTCGCCTACCTCGCGCTGCTCTTCGGCGCGATGGTCCTGGACGCCAAGCTTTAGACTCCGAGCCCATGGATCAGAAACTCGCCCGCAAGAACGTCCGCTCCGGCCTCGTCGCCGGCGTCGTGTGCTTCTTCATGTTCGGCATGACGTTCATCGCCGCCGCGATCTACGTCTCGTGAGCCCGCTCGATCCGCCCGTCGCGCCCGTCGGCGAGGAGATCCATCTTCCGGGACCGAGCCTGCAGCCGCTGCTGCTGGCCGTCGGCATCACGATGACCCTCCTCGGCGTCACGATGGGGATGTTCGTGCTCGTGAGCGGGCTCGTCCTGACCGTCTGGGTGATCATCCGCTGGATCGCCGACACGCGGCGCGACATCAACGCGCTACCCGCGGATCACGATCTCCACTAACCGGTCACACCACTTTCCGCGCCGGAGCGGCGCCTCAGTGGCCCGAGCTGAGCGCAGACGCGCCACATTTGTCCAGCGGGCTCATCCCGTTGGGTAGACCGGGTCGTATCACTGTCCATGGAACTCTCCGTTCAACGACCCGCCACGATTCGCCACCGCACGAGCCTGTTTCGTGATGCTGTAGCCATCGTCGAGGCCGAGTACGGCTCCGACCTGTCGCTCGACGACATCGCTCGGCGCGTGGCCTCGTCTCGACGCCAGCTCCAGCGCTCCTACGCCGAGATCGGCAACACGACGTTCCGCGAGCACCTCACCGCGGTTCGCATGGAGCGCGCGGCGCAGCTCCTCGCCTCCCGCGGCCTGACCGTTCGCGAGGTCGCCCATCGGGTCGGCTACCGCCAGCCCGCCCAGTTCGCGAAGGCGTTCCGGCGCCACCACGGCCTCGCGCCATCGGCGTTCCGTGACACGCGTCGATTTCGCGCCGAAATCCGCCTAGCCGCCTAACCCCGATCCACCGAATCTCGCTGGATCCGGGATAAACACCGTGTCTTCGAGCCCTTCGCCAACGGACGGACGAGGGGTGTGCGCGGGTGCGCAGCCGGCGAGGACGCATCGCCGGTAGCGCGTTCGCTCGCGACTTTGCGACACCCGTTGCGATCCCGGGGCCTCGCCCGAGTGGCACCGCGCCGGGCGGGACGCCACCGGATTGCCGTTCGTCACGCGCACCGCATAGGATCCCGGGCCGCATGAGCAAGGGCACCCGGCGCAACGAGCGCACACCAGTCGGCTGGATGGTCGTTCACGGACTGATCGCATCGGCGGCCGGCATCGCGATCGGCATCCTCATCGAGTGGTTCCCGGAGCAGGGATCGACCCAGGCAGGGCCCGTCGATCGCGTCTGGGACGTCCTCATCTGGGTCTCGGTTCCGGTCTTCGTGACGGTCATGATCATCGTGCTGTTCAGCGTCGTGAACTTCCGCATGCGCCCCGGCGAGGAGGAGCTCGACGGCCCGCCGATCCACGGCAACACGCGCCTGGAGGTCATCTGGACCGCGATCCCAGCGATCATGCTCGTCGCGATCTGCACGTACAGCTACGTCGTGCTGCTCGACATCGAGGAGGCGCAAGCCAACGAGATGACGATCACCGTCACCGGCCAGCAGTTCGCGTGGACCTATGAGTACCCGCAGGCCGCCGGCAAGCCGGTCAAGTCCGATGTGCTCTACCTCGCCAAGGACCGCCCCGTCCGGTTCGAGGTCAAGGCGCTCGACGTCATCCACGACTTCTGGGTCCCCGCGTTTCGCATGAAGATCGACGCGGTGCCCGGCATCACGACCCGCTACCGCATCACTCCGAGCCGCCTCGGGACCTACCCCGTCGTCTGCGCGGAGCTGTGCGGGCTCGGGCACTCGGTCATGCGCTCGACGACGAAGGTCGTCACGCCCGCCGACTTCGATGCCTGGATGGCCGAGCAGAAGGCGCCGGCCGGCGGCGAGGCCGCGCCCGAGGGCGCGCCGGCCGCGGGCGGCGAGGAGGGCGGCGGAGCCGCGGCGGGCGGCGAGGAGGCGGGCGGCGGCGATGCCCTGGCGGCCGGCAAGCAGGTCTTCGAGGCCAACGGCTGCGGCGGCTGCCACACCCTCGCCGACGCCGGCACGAGCTCGCAGACCGGACCGGATCTCGATGAGGTTCTCAAGGGCAAGGACGCGGCCTTCATCAAGGAGTCGATCGTGAACCCGAGCGCCGAGATCGCGGCGGGCTTCCAGGACATCATGCCCAAGACGTACGGCGATAGCCTGTCGCCGGAGGATCTCGACGCTCTCGTCAAGTACCTCGAAGAGGTCGCAGCCAAGTGAGCACGACGCTGAGGAGGATGCGCTAGATGGTCGCCAAGTTGCGCGCACCGGGGATGTATCGGGCGTTCTTGTACACGTTCTACGGGATCGGACTGTCGTACGCGATCATCGCCGCCTTCCGCGCGTGGTACGACCTCACGCCGCTGCTCAAGGGCGAGGCTGTCCTCGAGCTCGCCCTGTTCTTGGCGCCGCTCGGGTTCCTCATCGGCCTCGGCGCGTTCACGTACTGGTTCTACTGGGCGAGCGGCAAGAAGACGCAGCCGGAGGATCACTCGGGCCATGGCGCGCACTCCTGGCGCGACTACTTCCGGGTGAACACCGACCACAAGGTCATCGGCATCCAGTACGTCGTGACCTCGTTCTTCTTCTTCTTCGTCGGCGGCCTGTTCGCGATGCTCATGCGCGCCGAGCTCGCGCAGCCGGGGCGCCAGTTCGTCGACTCGAGCACGTTCAACGGGCTCTTCAGCGTCCACGCGTCGCTGCTGATCTTCCTCTTCATCATCCCGGTCTTCGCGGGCCTCGCGAACTTCGTCCTGCCGCTCATGATCGGCGCGCCGGACATGGCGTTCCCGCGGCTGAACGCGCTGTCGTTCTGGATGCTGCCGCTCGCCGGGATCATGATGCTCATGTCGTTCGCGGCGCCCGGCGGCTCGTTCGCCAGCGGCTGGACGGCCTACGCCCCGCTCGCGGTCACAGCGCCAGAGGGGCAGGTGTTCTTCACGATCGGGGTGCAGTTCGCCGGGGCGTCGTCGATCGCCACGGCCCTGAACTTCCTCGTGACGATCATCACCATGCGTGCGCCCGGAATGAGCTTCTTCCGGATGCCGCTGCTCGTCTGGGCGAACTTCTCGACGTCGCTGCTCGTCGTCATCGCGACCCCGTTCATCGCCGTCTCGCAGTTCATGGTCCTCTTCGACCGAGCGCTCGGCTTCAACTTCTTCGAACCCGTGGGCGGCGGGGACGTGCTGATGTACCAGCACATCTTCTGGTTCTACTCGCACCCGGCCGTCTACATCATGATGCTGCCCGGGTTCGGGATCGTCTCGGAGATCCTCGCGGTGAAGTCCCGAAAGCCGATCTTCGGCTACCGGATGATGGCCTTCTCGCTGCTGGCCATCGTCGTGCTGGGCTTCACCGTGTGGGCGCACCACATGTTCGTGTCGGGCATGCAGGAGTGGATCCGCGTGCCGATGATGATCACGACCGCGATCATCGCCGTGCCGACGGGCATCAAGGTGTTCTCGTGGCTCGCGACGCTATGGCGGGGCGTCATCCATCTGGACACGCCGATGCTCTTCGCGCTCGGCTTCTTGACGATGTTCACGTGCGGCGGGATCTCCGGCGTCATGCTCGCGGTCCTGCCCGTGACGATCCACGTCTCGGACACGTACTTCATCGTCGCCCACATCCACTACGTGCTGTTCGGCGGCTCGCTGCTGACGATCTTCGCGGGCGTCTACTACTGGTTCCCGAAGATGACGGGCCGGATGTACGACGAGCGCCTCGGGAAGATCCACTTCTGGTCGACGTTCATCTTCTTCAACCTCACGTTCGCGCCGATGCACGTCATCGGCGTGCAGGGGATGCCGCGACGGGTCGCCGACTACGCCGAGCAGTGGGCGACGTGGAACCTGATGATCTCGATCGCGAGCTTCATGCTCGGCCTCAGCGCGCTCGTGTTCGCCTACAACATGATCACGTCGTGGCGCGGCGGACCGCGCGCGGAGTCCAACCCGTGGCGCGCGCTCACGCTCGAGTGGCAGGTCACGTCGCCGCCGCCGATCTTCAACTTCGACGCCGTCCCGACGGTCGTCGGCGGGCCGTACGAGTACGGCGTGCCCGGTGCCGTCCATGGCGTCCTGAAGGGCGGTGCGGACGTCCCGCAACCGGCGGGGGCGACGGCGCACGGCGGCGGCGGCGGGGCCGCCACCGCCACGAAGGACGAGGCGGACCACTGATGCCCCACATCCTCGTCGTCGCGAACCAGACCATCGGTGGCGCGAAGCTCATCGACCTCGTCAAGGAGCGCTCCCGGCAGGACGACACGAGCTTCACGCTCGTCGTCCCGATGACCAAGCCGCGCTCCGGCTACGTCATCTACGACGACGCCGTGCGCGACTCCGCGCAGGTGCGCCTCGATCTGACGCTGTCGTACCTGCGCAGCGAGGAGGTCGTCGCGAACGGGGAGCTCGGCGACGAGGATCCCTACACCGCGACGCTCGACGCGATCGACGAGTACCACCCCGACGAGGTCATCATCTCGACGCTGCCGCACTCGTCGTCGGGATGGCTGCGGCGCGACCTCATCGAGCGCATCGAGGGCGCGGCGAACGCCCCCGTCACGCACGTCGTGTCAGATCTTGAGGCCGACGGTCTGCCCTTCGAGGTCACGCTCGTCGTCGCCAACGTGACGGCCGGGCGCGGCGCGCTGCGAGGCCGGATGAAGGAGATCGCCGCCAAGTCCGACGACATGCACTTCGTCGTCATCGTGCCGCTCGCGGCCCACGGGGATGGTCGCGCGGCGGCCGTCGCCCGCGCGCGGCTCGGGAACACGCTCGACCGCATGCGCCGCGAGGGCCTGCACGTCGCCGGCATGATCGGCGACCCCGACCCCTTCACGGCGACCATGAACGCGCTGCAGTTCTACAAGGTCGACAGCATCATCATCTCGACGCTGCCCGCGACCCGCTCCGGCTGGCTGCGCGCCGACCTCATCGCGCGCGTGCGCAAGGCATCGAACATCGACGTCGAGCACATCGTCGCCGAGCCCGAGCCCGCCGGAAAGGCCCATTGATGGAAGCAGCCGGGATCAACGCGTCGATCGCGCTCGAACACCACGACGACCATGATCACCATGGGCCGCCGCCGGCCAACCGCAGCTCGCGGGTCAGCCACGAGATCCTCGGGATGCTGCTGTTCATCATCTCGGAGATCATGGTCTTCGGGGCCTTCTTCACGGCCTACTTCTTCATCCGCTTCGTCGCCGAAGGCCACCAGTGGTTCCCGATCGAGGGCAACGAGCTCCCGGTCGCGATCGCCGGGATCAACACGGCGATCCTGCTGAGCTCGTCGCTGACGATGCACTGGGCGCAGACGTCGGTGAAGAACGGCAACACCTTCGGCCTGAAGGCGGGCATGATGCTGACGTCGCTGCTCGGCGCGACGTTCCTCATGATCCAGCTCAACGAGTACGTCCACATCGGCTTCTCGCCGCAGGACTTCGCTCAGGGCACGATCTTCTACGGCCTCACGGGCCTGCACGGAGCACACGTCGCGATCGGCCTCACGCTGCTGGTCATGGTGACCGTGCGCGCGTTCCGCGGGCACTTCAGCCCTGAGCACCATCACGGCGTCGAGGTCCCCGGGATCTACTGGCATTTCGTCGACGTCATGTGGATCGTCGTGTACACGACGATCTACATCCTGTAGCGCGGCGCGCGGACGGATGCAGAAGAAGCGCCCCCGTCCGTGGGAGTCCGAGGAGGCGGCGTTCGCGTTGCTGCTGCGGGTCGCGGCCGTCTGCGGGGTCCTGATCGTGCTGATCGTGATCGCGAAGGCGATCTTCTAAGTCAGCGTCGAGGAACACGCTGCGGGCTCGGAGCGCCGCATCTTGTTCTCTGACACTTCCTAACGCCCGGCTGTGCGGCGCAGAGGCCGCTCGGCGCCGCGGCTACTTGACGGTGAGCTTGCCCAGCATGCCGCCCTCGCGGTGGCCGGGCAGGGTGCAGTAGTACGTGTACTCGCCGGCCTTGAGCGTCACCGAGACCGTCGACACGCCGCCGCTGGCGACCGTCTTGCCGCCCTCGTCGACGCCGTTGCCTTCGATCGCGATGTCGTGCGGCGTCGCGGACTCGTTCTTCGAGTCGATCTGAAGCGGGCCGGCGGGTGCCGTGGCGACCTTCGTGATGTACGCGAGCTGGCCGCTGGGATCGGCAGGCAACTCGAGCTTGCCGTCCTTCGCGGCGACAGGCTTGCCGGCGCCCGGTGCGGCCACGGCCGAACCCAGCCGGCCGGTGTCCTTGCCGGGCAGGGACGCGACGCTGGCCACGTACGCGGCGACGTCCCTGGCGAGCTTGCCCTCGACGAGCTTGGGCGGCATGTAGACGGGGTTGTCCTTCTTCAGCCGTGCCGGATAAAGGATCTGCTGGAAGACGACGCCGCGAACCGTGTCGCGCCCGAAGCCCTCGCTCAGCGCGCGTCCGAACGCCGTGTCCAGGTCGGGACCCTGGATGCCCTTGGTGCCAGCGCGATTGAGCACATGGCACGAGCCGCACGACTTCACGAACGCCTTCTTGCCGGCGATGAGATCGGCGTTGGCGGGTACCGCGTCGGTCCCGCAGGCCGACAGCGCGGCGGCCAGCGTGGCCCCCGCCGAGAGGCTGATGATCGTCCTTGTAAGCGATGGTCTCCCCATGGGCGCGCGGGACTCTATCCGAGCCGACCGACCGGGTGCCTCATGCCTGCGTCCCGCCGCGCGATCCTCCCGGTACGTCCATCGCGGCACTGGCGATCGTCGCCGGCGAGCGCCCGGTAGGCGCGGAGCGGGGGGCTTGGGCCGGATCGCGGCCTGGTAGGGTTCGCGCCGTGTCAGCCGGCCAGCGCTACCGCATGCGGACCCCCGCGACCGACCGCGAGATCATCGTCGAGGCCGAGCCGGGTCGCGTCTACGTCGACCGCGAGAGCGGCGAGACGCTCGAGGTCCGCGGCAAGGTTCTGCCGCTCGCGCCGTCGCAGTCCCGCCTTCCGTGGGCGGTCGAGTTCCTGCGCTTCTGCAACTGGTGCGACCAGCTCTGCCAGCGCGATCTCAACGACTGCCCGCACTGCGACCGGCGCATGGACCCGGTCGCCTGATCGCCGGTCCGGCGATGGCCTCGCGTTGCGCAGCGCTGCTCGCCGCCATCGCGCTGGCGGGCGGGCTGAGCGCGTGCGGCGCCGACGAGGAGTTGTCGAGCGACATCCCGCGCACCTCGCCGGACCTGACGATCCCGACGGCGACGACGGAGTTGCCCACCACCGAGACGACGGCCACGACGTCGACCACCGCGACCTCGACGATCGCGCAGGGCGGTACAGCGGCGCCGCCCGCGGTCGTGCCGCCGCCGGCCGCCGTCGCGCCGCCCCCGCCGCCGGCGGTCTCGACGACCGGCGGCGCCGGGGCCGGCGCGCCAGCCGCGCCGACGACGGGCGGAGCGACCCCGAGCGACCCCGACTTCCAGAACTTCTGCCGGGACAACCCCGGCGCTCCCCCACCCTGCTGACGGAGGTTCAGCGCCCGGACAACCCCGGCGCTCCCCCACCCTGCTGACGGCGGTTCAGCGCCGGGACAACCCCGGCGCTCCCCCACCCCGCTGACGGCGGTTCAGCGCCGCGGGTTGCGCTTCGGATCGGGGATGAACGTCGCGCTGTAGGTGAGCCGCGCCGTGCGGTACAGGCAGCGGAACGTCGCCGACTTGCGTCCGCCGAGCAGCGCGAACTGCGTCGTGACGTCGAGACAGCCCGCCTGCGCGCGGCTTGAGCGCCACGAGGTGTCCGAGCCCAGCCCGATCTGCAGCGCCGGCGCCCAGGTGGGCACGGTGAGCCCGACGTACTGCCCCTTGCGGATGCGCAGGGCCCGAGCCAGCGGGAACTGGACGGTCTGGCCGAAGTAGTCGGTCAGCTTCTGCAGGGGCGCCTTGGCGACGACCGTGCGCAGGAGCTTCTTGCCGGGAACCAGGACGACCACGGCCGCTTGCGCGGTGCCGCCGTAGCGCTCCTCGAAGAACGCGGTCTGCTTGGGGCCGGGCTTGCCGAGCGAGAGCGTCCACGCGACGATGCGTCCGTTGGCCGGCGCCTGGTAGCGGTCGCGATCGGGTCCGACCTTCGCCTGGTAGCCCGTCGTGCGCGTCAGCGCTTGGCAGGCATCCGGGCAGCTGCCGCGCGCGCCGTCCGCGAGCGCGCCCAGCTCCGAGAGCTTCGCCGACGCGACGGCAGGCAGGACGGCTGCTACGAACAGAACGGTCGAGACGACGCTCGTAGTCACGACGTGGTGGCTCAACGCCCGCATATGTGCTTCTCCCCGTAAGACGACCCTGCAAGCACGCTACTTCGCGGGTGCCGACGTCGCATTGCTGATGAACGTCGCGCTGTAGGTCAGGCGGACGCTTTTGTAGAGGCAGCGGAACGCCGTGTTGGTCCGGCGACCGAGCAGCGCGAACTGGATCGTGATGTCGCCGCAGCCGCTCGCGCTGCGGCTCGAGCGCCAGGACGTGTCCGCGCCCAGGCCCAGCTGCATGACCGGGGCCCACGTCGGGACGGTCAGCGCGATGTACTGGCCCTTCTTGATCGGCAAGGTGTTGATGAGCGGGAACTGGACGCTCTGGCCGATGTAGCCGGTGAGTGTCGTGATCGGACCCTTCGCCACGACGCGGCGGCTGAGCTTCTTGCCGGGGTCGAGCACGACGATAGCGGCCTGCGCCGGGCCGCCGTAGTTCTTCTCGAAGAAGTCGATCTGGCTCTTGGACGTGGCGCCCAGCGCCACCGTCCAAGCGACGATGCGCCCGTCGGCGGGCGCCTGGTAGAGCTCGCGCTCGGGTCCCACCTTGGCCTGGTAGGCGGTGACCTTGGTCAGCGCCTGGCAGCTCTCGGGGGCGGACGCGATGCCGGGACAGCTACCGCGCAGAGCGTCGGGCATCGCGCCCATCTCCGTGACCTTCGCCGATGCGGAGGCCGGGAGCAGGGCGGATGCGGCGAGCGCGGCGACGACGAGGCTTTTGATTCCGGAGTGCTGATGCATGTGGAGCATTGAACACGACCTTGGTGTCGTTGTTGCGTTTCCCGAACACGGAAAGAAGTTGCACGTGCAATAGGATGGCCGGATGGCGGCGATCGAGGTAAGCGGTCTCGAGCGTGAGTTCAAAGGCGGCCTGAAGGCCGTCGACGGGATCGATCTCGAGGTGGCGCCCGGCGAGGTGTACGGGTTCCTCGGCCCCAACGGCGCGGGCAAGACGACGACCGTGCGCATGCTCGTGACGTTGCTGCGGCCCACCGGCGGGCGCGCGCTCGTGGCCGGCTACGACGTCGCGACACAACCCGGCCATGTACGCCGCCGCATCGGCGTCGCCCTGCAGGAAGCCGCGCTCGACGGGCTCATGACCGGCTCGGAGCTCATCGAGCTGCAGGCGACGCTGCACGGCATCCCGCCGCGCTCGGTGCGCAAGCGCGGCGCGCAGCTCATCGAGCGCGTCGGCCTCACCGGCGCCGCGGACCGCCGCGTGGCGACGTACTCCGGCGGCATGCGCCGTCGCCTGGACCTCGCGATGGCGCTCATCCACGAGCCGGAGGTCCTCTTCCTCGACGAGCCCACGACCGGGCTGGACCCGACCTCGCGCCTGACGCTGTGGGAGGAGGTCCGCCGCCTGCGCGACGAGGGCACGACCGTCTTCCTCACGACGCAGTACCTCGAGGAAGCCGACCAGCTCTGCGACCGGCTCGGCATCATCGCCGCCGGCAAGATCGTCGCCGAGGGGACGCCGGCGGTGCTGAAGTCCGAGGTCGGGCGGCCGCACCTGGACCTCGTCCTCGCCCAGGGCACCGACGTCGCGCGCGCCCGCGCGCTCGTCACGCGCTTCGGCGACGATCGCCCGGCGACGGAGGGCTGCCATCTCTCGATCGCGCTGGAGCGCGGCGCGGCGGACATCGCGCCGATCCTGCGCGCGCTCGACGACGCCGGCTTCGAGGTCGCCGAGCTCGAGCTCAAGCAGCCGACGCTCGACGACGTGTTCCTCGACAAGACGGGCGAGCACCTCGAGGGTGCCGCGGAGCCCGAGCCGGCTCCGGCCGACGAGGTGCCTCCGCCCAACACCGTGGTGGTATGAGGCCAGCCGTCGTGGCGCTCGCGCGCCGCGCGCTCGTCAACTCCCTGCGCCGGCCGCAGTTCCTCGCACCGCTCGTCATCTTCCCGACGCTGTTTCTCGCGATCAACGTCGGCGGCCTGGGCGCGACGCGGGCGCTGCAGGGCTTTCCCAGCGTCGACGGCTTCCTCGACTACCAGCTCGCCGCGGCCATCCTGCAGTCCCTGCTGCTCGGCGGGGTGAGCTCAGGGATCGCGACGGCGCTCGACATCGAGGGCGGGTTCTTCGACCGCCTCGTGGCCTCCCCCACCCCGCGGGCCGCGCTCGTGCTGGGGCGGGTGCTCGCGGCGAGCGTCATCGCGGCGTTCCAGGTCCTCTACTTCATCGTGCTCGGCTACGCGTTCGGCGCGACCGTCCAGGGCGGCGTGCTCGGGATCCTGTGCGTGTTCGCAATCGGCATCGTGGCAGGGACCGGGTTCGGGGCGCTCGGCGTCCTCATCGCCCTGCGCTCGCGCAGCGCGTCGACCGTACAGGGCATCTTCCCGCTCGTCTTCGTCGTCCTGTTCATCTCGTCGGCGTTCTTCCCGATCGAGCTGCTCTCGTCGCCCGCGGACGTCGTGGCGCAGTACAACCCGCTGTCGTTCATCGCGGAGGGGATGCGCGAGCCGATCGCGTTCTCGAACGCCCTCGGGCCGATGCTCGAAGGCCTGATCGCCGCGGCCGTTTTGGCCGCCGCCGCGATCGGCCTCTCGATCGCGGCGTTGCGCGGAAGGCTGCGCGACGCATGAGAGACGACCTGCGGACCGTCGGCGCGCTCATGCGCCGCGGGCTCAACGAGATCCTGCGCGTGCCCGTGGCCGCGCTGCCCGGCGTGCTCGCCCCGACGATCTTCATGCTTGGCCTGGCCGCGGTGTTCGGCAAGGCCGCGTCGCTGCCGGAGTACGAGGGCGTGAGCTTCCTCGCGTTCATCGTCCCGGTGGGGATGCTGCAAGGCGCGGGCTTCACCGGCGCGGCGACCGGCGTGAACCTCGCGCGCGACATCGAGCGCGGCTGGTTTGACCGCATGCTGCTGGCGCCGACGCCGCGGCCGGTGCTCCTGGCGGGCGTCGTCGCGTCGGCCTGCCTGCGCGCGCTGCTACCCGCGACGTTCCTGCTCATCGTCGCGCTGGCGCTCGGCGTGCGGTGGCCGGGGCTGCTCGAGCTGGCGCTGGCGGCGGTGCTCGTCATGGGGCTCGCAGCCGCGATGGCGTGCTATGCCACCCTCGTCGCGCTGCGCTTTCGGACCCAGCAGGCAGCCCCGCTCATGCAGATGGGGTCGTTCATCCTCGTCCTCTTCACCACGTCCTACGCGCCGCGCGAGCTCTTGTCCGGCTGGCTGCGCACGCTCGCCGACGTCAACCCCGTCACGCATGTGCTCGAGGGCGTGCGCCAGGGGTTCGTCGGCGACGTCACCTGGGCTCAGACCTGGCCGGCGCTCGTGTCGATCGCCGGCCTCGTGCTCGTCTTCGGCGCGCTCGCCGTGCGCGGCATGCGCCGCCAGGGCTTGTAGATGGTTGTCCGCGACGCCCCGCCCGCAGCGGAGCGCGCACTGCTCGACGAGCTCGATCGGCGCATGCGTCGCCTGGGTGAGGTCTTCGACCTCGCGCGCTTGGAAGGCCGTGGCGAGACGCCGCAGGGGATCCGTCGCTACTACGAGCGCTCGCGCGTCGGATACCGCTTCGTGCACTCCGACCAGGGCGCGATGCACATGGCGCTCAACCCCGGCGGCACGTTTGACCCCTCGGGCTACGAGGGACAGGCCCTGCTCGTGCACGAGCGCTTGGCGCCCGGGACGCGCGACGTGCTCGAGCTCGCGTGCGGCAACGGCTACAACCTGGCGCTGCTCGCGCCGCGCAACCCCGGCGTGCGCTTCGTCGGCGTCGACCTCGTGGCGTCGCAGATCCGGCGGGCGCGAGCTGCGCTCGCCGACATGCCCGAGGCCGACGCGCGCGTCGGCGACTTCCACTCGCTGGCGATCGGCGACGCGTCGCAGGACGCCGTCTACGTCGTCGAGAGCCTATGCCACGCGACCGACCTGGCCCGCGCGCTTGGCGAGATCGCGCGGGTCCTGCGACCCGGCGGGCGGCTCGTCGTCGTCGACGGCTGGCGCACCGTGGCCTTCGACGGCGCGCCGAGGGTGGTCCGCGACGCGACGATCGCCGTCGAGCGCGCGATGGCGGTCGCGGCGGGCCAGTCGCTGCCGGAGTTCAAGCGCGTGGCGGGTGCGTGCGGCCTGCAGCTGATCGAGGAGCTCGACCTCACCGCGCAGATCGAGCCGAACCTCGGCCGCCTCGCCGCGATCTCGCAGCGCTTCGTCTCGCGGCCTCGCTGCGCCCGGATCGCGCGAGCGGTCGTGCCCGAGTCGCTGCTCATGAACGCGGTGGCGGCGTACCTCATGCCGCTCGTCGTGCGGGCCGGCGCCCACACGTACCGCCTGCTCGTCCTCGAGCGTCGCTGAGCTACCGCACGCGGAAGCGGCGGACGGCGCCCTTGTCGGGTGCCGCATCGGTGCAGCTCACGCGAGCGCAGCCCGGGCGCGTGGACTCGACCGCGAAGCGGATGAGCTCCGGGCGGCCGAGCGAGCTCTGGGAGATCCGCACGATGACGCTGCGCGCGCTCTTCGTCAGGCTCACGCGTGCCGAGGCCACGCGGACGGGCAGGCCGGGCGCGGTCTGCGAGAAGACGCTCGCGCGCAGCTCCTCGCTCGAGCGCGCCGTCACGCAGACGAGGCGGTCCGCGCGGGTGGCCGTCGGGTCGGCGTCCTGTGCGGTCCAGATCTTGACGCAGACCGAGCCGGGCGGACCGCTACCGGCGAGCATCTCGCGCGGGTCGATCTTGCGCGTGACCGTGACGACCGCGCGCAGGCGCCCGTCCGAGGCGAGGTTCAGCGACGCGCGCTGGAGGTCCAGCACGCTCGTGACGTCGCCCTTGGGATCCGGGATCTTCACGATCTTCGACGTTGCGCCGAAGGCGACCGCGCCGGTGAGGCCGGCGGCTGCCACCAGCGTCGCGGCCGCGACGATCGGGGCGCGCGATTCGCACGCTGCTCGCAACCGCTGGCCTGGACGCGCCCGCACGCCACGAAGCATGACGCACGGACCCCGCCGCGGCTGCAACAGCGCTGTCCGTCAGCCGGCTGCGAGCTGCGCGCCGGTCGCGGCGATCGCGTCCATGTCGCCGGGCGCCGGGACCCAGGGCAGCTTCAGCGGATCGCCCTCGTAGCGCGGGATGACGTGCATGTGGAAGTGAAACACCGTCTGCCACGCCGCGGCACCGCTCGAGTTCAGGAGGTTGACCCCGTCCGCGCCGAGCTTTGCCAGCACCCGCGCGGCGATGCGCTGGGCCATGACGGCGACGGCCCGCAGGTCCTCGGGGTCGATGTCGTGGACGTCTGCCGCGTGCGCGCGCGGAATGACGAGCGCGTGGCCGCGGCTGGCGGGCTGGATGTCCATGAACGCGATCGCGCGCTCGCCCTCGTCGATGATCGTGGCAGGCAGCTCGCCGGCGACGATCTTGCAGAAGATGCAGTCCGGGTCGCAGGCCACGGTGCGAAGGTTATTCGCGCAGGCGCTCGGCCAGCGCGATGGCCTCGTCGGGCGTCGTCACCTCGCCGGCGAAGCGGGCCTCGTCGATCGCGGCGAGCATGCGCCCGAGCTGCGGACCCGCCTCAAGCTCGAGCGCGCGGGCGAGCGCGTCGCCGCGCACGAGCGGCTGGCGGCGCCCCGCGGCGCGCCACGCGAGCGCCGCCGGCAGCACCTCGCGCGCGAGGTGGAGGTGCTTGGCGATCGACTCGTCCGCCTTGCGTCCGCGCGTCGCGAGCCGATCGGCGACCGACAGCAGCGTCACGTCGACCTCGACAGGCTCGCAGGTCGTCAGGTAGCGATACAGCGCGCGCCGCGAGAGCGGGCGCTCGTGGACGAGAAAGCCGAGGCGGAGGTGATGGCGCACGAGCGCCGACACATGCGCCTTCAGCCGCTCGCTCGCGCGCAGCCGCGTGAGGACGTCGCGCGCCAGTTGGGCGCCCTCGCGGTCGTGGCCGAGGAACGTCGGAGTGCCGTCGTCGCGGCGTGCGAGCGTCGCGGGCTTGGCCGCGTCGTGCAGCAGCGCGCCGAGGCGCAGCGCGAGGCCGCGGTCGAGGTCGTCGGCGAGCGGCTCGGCGAGCACGTCTCGCACCGCCGCGGCTTGCAGGTCGCCGAAGACGGCGGCCGGGTCGGCTTGCAGCGCGAGCGTCTGCTCGAGCACCTCGATCGTGTGGTCGTAGACGTCGGCGTGGTGGTAGCGGCTCTGCTCGACGCCGCGCAGCGCGGCGAGCTCGGGCAGGACCGCCTCCGTCACCGCGAGGTCGTCCATGCGCCGCAGCGAGCGCGCGACGCCGTCCGCGGCGAGGATCCGCTTGAGCTCGGCGAAGACGCGTTCCTGCGCGACCTCGGCGACGCGCGCCGCCTGCTCGCGGACGAGGTCGCATGTCCAGGGCTCGGGCTCGAGGTCGAGCTCGGCCGCGAGGCGCACGAGCCTGACGGCGCGCAGCGGGTCGTCGGCGAACGCGCGCGGGCCGACGGCGCGCAAACGGTGCGCGGCGAGGTCCGCCGCGCCGCCGTGCGGGTCGACGAGCTCGCCGCCTTGAAGCGGCTGCGCGATCGCGTTGACGGTGAAGTCGCGCAGGGCGAGGTCGGCCGCGAGCGATCCGCCGCGCAGCGGGCTGAGGTCGACCTGCCACGAGCGATCCGCGGCCATGACGCGCCACGCACCGAACTCGTCGGAGAGCTCGAATGCCGGACCGCGCAGCGCGCGCGCGAGCCGCTTGGCTGCCGCGCCGACGTCGCCGTCGACGACGAGATCGAGATCCGCCGTGGCGCGCTCGAGCAGCCGGTCGCGCACGGCGCCGCCGACGAGCCAGGCGTCGATGCCGGCGAGGGCGTCGCGGATCGTCGCGACAGGGTCGCTCACGGCTCGTGATCGCCGTCGCGGTGGTGCTCGCGCGGCACGCGCGGCAGCAGGCCGCAGGTGATCTCGTAGTTGATCGTGTCGAGGCGCAGCGCGAGCTCCTCGGCCGTGATCCGCTCGTCGCGCTGCACGCCGATCAGGACGGCCTCGTCGCCGACGGCCGCCGCGGGCGGCGTGCCGACGTCGACCGTGACGTTGTCCATGCTCACCGTGCCGACGAGCGCGCGCCGCTCGCCGCGAACGAGCACGTCGGCGTTGTTCGTCAGCGCGCGGCGCACGCCGTCCCCGTACCCGATCGGGAGCGTCGCGACGTGCGTCGGCTCGCGCGCGACGAAGCGCCGGCCGTAGCCGACGCTCTCGCCGGGCGCGACGGGCTTGACGGCGCCGACGTACGAACGCAGCTCGAGCGCCGGTTCGAGGTCGCGCAACGCGGGGTCCTCGCCGAACGGGTCCAGCCCGTAGATCGCGACCCCGGTGCGGACGAGATCGAAGTGCGTCGCCGGGTCGCGCAGGGTGCCGGCGCTGTTCGCCGCATGGACCACGAGCCCGGGATGCGCGTCGCGCAGCGGCCCCACCCATGCGACGAAGCGCGCGAGCTGCTCGTCCATGAACGGGTCGCCGCGGTCGTCGGCGGTCGCGAAGTGCGTCATCGCCCCGGCGAGGCGCACGCCGGGCGTGCTCGCGGCGAGCCCGGCCACGGCGCTCGCCTCGGCGCGATCGCGCGTGCCGAGGCGGCCCATCCCGGTGTCGAGCTTGACGTGCACGGCGCCGCCGCCGCGCGCCGCGACGGCCGCCACGAAGCGCTCGTCCCACGCGACGACGTCCGCGCGCGCCGCCAGTGCGACATCGAGCTCCGCCGGCGACAGCGCACCCATGACGAGGATCGGGACCTCGATGCCCGCCGCTCGCAACGCGGCTGCCTCGGCCGCCGCCGCGACCGCCAGCAAGCTCGCCCCGCCGGCGATCGCCGCGCGCGCCGCGGGCGTCGCGCCATGGCCGTAGCCGTCGGCCTTGACGACGGCGCACAGCGCCGCACCCGGCGCCAGCGCGCGCAGCAGTCGCGCGACGTTGCGCTCGATGGCGGCGACGTTGACGCGCGCCACGGCACGGACCGTCATGACCGCCGCCTCAGACCGTAACCGCGCGACGCCGCACGGGCTCCGGGCGCGGCAGGCCCGCGACCGCGCGGCGCGATCCTGTCCGCCCGACCCGTCATGGAACTCTCGGCTCGGCCGCCGCCGGCTCGGGCACCCCGAGCACGCCCCCCGCGCCCGTCTCGCCCTCGAGCGCGCGCGGCAGCGCGGCGATGACGTCGCTCGCGATGACCCCGTCGGGACCGTGCTCCGCCGCGGCCACCCGTCCCGCGGCCGCGTGGCGGCGCACGCCGGCGCAGGCGGCCGTGAACGGGTCGAGGCCCTTCGCGAGAAACGTGCCGATGACGCCGCTCAGGACGTCGCCCGTGCCCGCCGTCGCGAGCGCCGGCGCGCTGAGGCCGTTGATGGCCACCCGCCCGTCGGGCGCGGCGATGATCGTGTCGTCGCCCTTGAGCACGACGACCGCGCCGGCGCGGCGGGCCGCCTCGCGTGCGCTGGTCAAGCGGTGTGCGTCGATCTCGTCGCTGGAGCGGCCGAGCAGCCGTCCGAGCTCGCCGGCGTGCGGCGTCAGGACGGTGGGGGCCGCGCGATCTGAGAGATCGTCGAGGGCGCCCGCATGGGCGTTCAGGCCGTCGGCATCGAGCAGCAGCGCGACGCCGGCGCGCGCGGCGACCTCGCGGGCGAACGCGAGCGCCCCGTCGCCTCGCCCGAGGCCGGGGCCGAGCACGAGCGCTCCGGCCCGGGCGGTCGCCTCGATCGCAGCGTCGGCGCCCTCGAGCACCAGCGAGCCACCGTCGTCGGGCAGCGCCATCGTCATGACCTCGAGCAGCCGCAGCTCGAACACCGTCTCCAGCGAGCCGGGGACGAGCGCCGTGACGTAGCCCGCCCCCGAGCGCATCGCCGCCTCGCTCGCGAGGCACGGCGCGCCCGTCAGGCCGCGCGAGCCGCCTGCCACGACGACGTGACCCGACGTGAACTTCGTGCCGGACTCGCGGCGGCCGGGCACGAGCGCGTGGACGCGCGCCGTCAGCAGGCCGGTCGCGGTGTGCACGGGCGCGCCCGCGGGGATGCCGATGTCGATGACGCGCAGCTCGCCGGTCCGCCGCTTGCCCGGCGCGATCCGGTGCCCGATCTTCGCGGCCGCGAACGTCGCCGTCAGCGTGGCCGTGACGCACACGCGCGACGCCTCGCCCGTCGAGGCGTCCACGCCGCTGGCGATGTCCGCCGACACGACGACGGCGTCCACCGACGCGATCGCCTCGATCGCGTCCTTCGCGCCGCCACGCGGCTCGCCATGAAAGCCGGTGCCGAAGATCGCGTCGACGATCACCGCGGCGCCGTCGAGCCCTCCGGGCGAGAACGGCTCGTGCGCGCCCTCCAGGCGGCGGAGGTTCTCAGCCGCGTCGCCGCGGTAGTCCTCTGGTGCGGCAAGCGTCAGGACGCGGACCCTGCGGCCCAGCTCGCTCAGCAGCCGCCCGGCGACGAGCCCGTCGCCGCCGTTGTTGCCCTTGCCGCAGACGACGGCGATCGGCCCGCGCGGCACGAGCCGATCGACGGTCAGCGCGAGGCCGGCCCCCGCGCGCTCCATGAGGTCGAGCGAGGGGATGGAGCGCCCCTCGATCGCCCAGCGGTCGATCGCCCGCATCGCGCCGGCGTCGTACAGCGGATCGAGCCAGGGCGCGATCACGCGCTCACCGCACGAGCGCGACGGCGCCCGCCGTGACCTTCGAGTGCGTCAGCGAGACGTCGACCTGCACCCCGAGCTCCGCGAGCCGGCCGTGCAGAGCGATCGCGGTGCTCGCCCCCTCCCCCACGACCTCGATGTCGTGCGGGTTCCACGCCTGTAGACGCAGCGCCTTGGCGACCGCCTCCTTGGCGCAGAAGCGGGCCGCGAGGTGCTGGCCGGGCCGCGCGCGGCCCCCGGCGTACGCCCGCTCGCCCTCGGTGAACAGCCGCAGCGCGAGCCCCGGACGGCGTTCGAGGGCCTGCTCCATGCGCTCGATCTCCAGCAGGTCGATCCCGACGGACATGGCGCCCATCGTAGACGCGCCGATCTCGGGACCCGCTCCGCGGAGGCTGCCGAGACGGTCCGCGTCTTCCATCAGGGCGGTGATGACGATGGCGGCAGCGGCGGGCACGCCGGCTTGCCGTCCCCGCCGCCAAGGCGGCAGGTGAAGAACCTGCCGCGCTCGTCCACGTAGCCCGTGATGCGCGCCGGCCGCCGGTAGCGCGTCTGTGCCGCCGGTGCCGCCGGCGAGACCTCGGCGTCGCAATAGGAGATGAGGATGCAGCGACGCTCGCCCCAGACGCCTTCGTAGGCGTTCCACAGCGCCGGCTTGCTGCCGCCGGCACGCGTCGGCACGAGCCGCACGCAACCGTCGGCGAGGCAGCGGTTGGCGTCGTTGCCCGGCCACGTCGGATTCGAGCGGCCGTCGTGCGCGTCCTCGCCGATGTCCTTCTGAGCGAGCTGGCGACAGCCCGCGCGGCAGGGCGTCGCGAACGCGGCGTGCGAGCCCGAGGCGACGAACACGAGCGGACGATCGACCGTGTCGACGGACTTCACGCCGGCGTCGCCCAGGAGCGATCGGATCCCCGGCGCGCGCCAGGTGACGTCGCGCAGCCGCGCGAACGCATAGCGCACGACGTCGGAATGTTGCGCGTACTGGACGGCGACGGGGACGGCCTCGCCGCCGGTGATATCGACGACGACCGTCACCCCCTCCCAGTCGGAGTCGTGCTTGAAGCACGTGAGGCCCGGCAGTGCGAGGCCGGCTCCGCAGAACCCGCCGAGGCCGACCTTGTTCGGGTTGGAGAGCAGGTACCACCAGTAGTCGAGGTACACGAGGTCGCGCTCGCCCTGGCTCACGCGCACGGGATGGACGTAGATGCGGCTCGGGACATCGAGCGGCTTCCCGACGCGCGGGAGCCTCAGATGCGTCGCGCCGTTGACGAGTCCCGCCGCGCTGTCGACCCGGCCGCAGCGCTCCGCGCCATCGATGCGATCGTCGTGGCAGAGCTCGACGATCCCCTTGCTCAGCAGCGCGTCGACGTCGAGCGGGCGGTCGTTGCCCGGCTTGGCATCGCGCGAGAACAGCAGCAGCGGGCGGAAGCGGATCGCGATCGACAGGTCCTCGTCGGCCGTCGGCGATTCGACGGCCGCTTGCAGCGCGGCGTCGGTGATCGAGCGCGTCCGCCGGCGCTGGATCGACAGCGCGAAGCCGCCACGGCCGCGCAAGGCACCGTCCCACGAGCGCAGCCGCTTGGCGTCCGTCGACTGCAACAGCGCGACCACCGGCGGGCGCCCGGCGAGCTTCAGGCGCGCCACGACCCGCAGCCAGCGATCGATCTCACCGGGCGTCGAGTCGACCTCGGGCAGCTCCCAGGGCCGCGGCGTGACGGGCGGCGTCCCGTCCACGTCGAGCAGCACGAGCTGGTCGGCGTCGGGGCGACGGCTGCGGCTCGCCCGCGACCTCCGGCCCGCGGCCGAGCGCCGCGGCGCGCGCGACCGCTCGATCGTCCGTGCCGAGCGCCAGCCACTGCGGCCGGCCGTCGGCACCGGCACGCGCGACGGCGTAGCGGACCTGCCAGCCGGGGAACGGCGGGGCCGGCGCATCGTCCTGCGCGCCGCGATCGACCGTCCGTCCCGGCACGACGATGATCGCATCGAGCTTCGAGACCAGCGGCTGCGGCGCCGCCACCGTCCGCTCGGGCTCACGCGAGCCGAGCAGCACCGGGATTCCCGCGACGTTGAGCACCGCGAGCGCCAGGCCCGTGACGGCCGCGATGGCGAGCCTGTCGTGCCACAGGACGAGCAGCCGCGCCGCGACCGCGGCGAAGACGAGCACGCCGAGGACGAGGCCGAAGACGAGGCCCGGCTCGGGGACCGGCAGCCACGACAGCGCCAGGAACTCAAGCAGGACATTGAACCCGAGCAGGCACAGCCACGGCACGACGATCGTCCCGAGGACGAGCCCGAGCGACCGGAAGAACTCCGAGACGCGCGCGAGCAGATCGATGACGATCGCCGCCCCGAGCACCGCGAAGGCGACGGCGCCGAGGCCGTCGTAGAGCCCGAACAGCCCGAACGCCGACAGCACCACGAGGACCCGATGGCGCGTGCCCCAGTGCAGCCAGCGCCGTAGCACGTCCACGACCTTCGACGGCAGCGCGTCGAGCATCTCGCCACGCTACCGGCCTCGACGAAGGCGCGCCGGAAACGTCCAGCGGGGTTCGCCGCCCGCGCGGTCCTACTCGACCGTGACGGTCTTCGCGAGGTTGCGCGGCTGGTCGACGTTCAGGCCGCGCTTGCGCGCGACGTAGTAGGCGAACAGCTGCAGCGGGATGACCGCGAGCAGCGCCTGGAGCATCCAGTCCGTGCGCGGGACGTAGATGACCTCCTCCGCCTGAGCCGCGATCCGCTCGTCGCCTTCGGTCGCGATCGCGATGACGTGGGCGCCGCGCGCGCGGACCTCCTGCATGTTGGAGATCATCTTCTCGAGCACCGGCATGTCGGTCGCGATGCAGACGACGGGCGTCGACTCGTCGAGCAGCGCGATCGGGCCGTGCTTCATCTCGCCGCCGGCGTAGGCGTCCGTCGCGATGTACGAGATCTCCTTGAGCTTCAGCGCGCCCTCGAGCGCCACCGGCCGGCCGACGTGGCGGCCGAGGTAGAGGTAGAAGTCCGAGTCGGCGTGGCGCTCCGCCGCGGCCTTGATCGAGCCGTCGAGCGTCTCGATGAGCTCGGCGATGCGCGTCGGAAGCTGCTTGATCTCGGCGACGAGCTCGACGATCCGCTCGCGCGGCAGCGATCCGCGCAGCTCCGCGAGGCGCAGCGCGAGCAGGTACATCGCCGCGACCTGCGAAACGAACGTCTTCGTCGCCGCAACGGAGACCTCGAGCCCCGCGCGCGTGTAGAGCACCCCGTCGGCGTCGCGCGTCGCCTGCGACCCGACGACGTTCGTCACGGCGAGCACCTTCGCGCCGCGCTCGCGCGCCAGGCGCATCGCGGCCAGCGTGTCGGCGGTCTCGCCCGACTGGGTGATGCCGATGACGAGCTCGCGCGGCGACACGATCGGGTTGCGGTAGCGCCACTCCGACGCGATGTCCATGTCGACGGGCAGCCGCGCCCACTCCTCGATCGCGTAGCGGCCGATGAGGCCCGCGTGAAACGACGTCCCGGCAGCGAGGATGAGGATCCGGTCGACGTCCTGAAAGAGCGACTCGTCGAGCGCGGCCTCGGCGAGGTCGACGCCGTCCGCGCGCACCGTGCGGTCGGCGATCGTCTCGGCGACGGCGTCGGCCTGCTCGTGGATCTCCTTGAGCATGAACGTCTCGTAGCCGCCCTTGACGGCGGTGTCCTCGTCCCAGTCGACGGTCGTGATCTCGCGCTCGATCGGGGTCCCGTCGGGCATGAGGAAGTCCACGCCCCCGGGTCGCACGACGACGATCTCCTCGTTCTCGATGTACTGCACGTCGCGCGTGTGGGCCAGGAACGCGGGGATCGCGGAGGCGAGGAACTGCTCGCCGTCGCCGCGGCCGACGATGAGCGGGCACTCCTTGCGCGCGCCCACGAGCGTGTCCGGCTCGTCGGCCGAGATCGCGACGAACGCGTAGTGGCCCTCGAGCTCGTTGTAGGCGGCGCGCACCGCTTCGACGAGGCTGCCGAGCGCCATGTGGTGGGAGATGAGGTGCGCGATGACCTCGGCGTCGGTCTCGGACGTGAACTGTGCGCCCATGTCGCCGAGGCGGACCTTCAGCGCCAGGTAGTTCTCGACGATCCCGTTGACGACGACGTGGACGCGGTCGCTGGTGTCGAAGTGCGGGTGGGCGTTTGACTCCGTGACGCGGCCGTGGGTCGCCCAGCGAGTGTGCCCGATGCCGCTCGTCGCCGGGCGCGCGATCGTGGCCACGGGCGCCGCGTCGGCGTCCGGCGCGCCACCGTTGCACCGCAGCACCGCCTCGCGCAGTTTGCTGAGGTTGCCGACCGCGCGCACCGACGCGATCTCGCCGTCGGCGAGCACCGACACCCCCGCCGAGTCATAGCCGCGGTACTCGAGCTTCTCCAGGCCGGCCAGGAGGATCTCCTGGACGGCGCGCTGACCGACGTAGCCGACGATGCCGCACATGTGTCAGACAGATTAGGCGGTGATCGCCGGGATCCTGCCGCGCCGACCGTCTGCGGGTCTTCGCACGCTCCCCGCGGGGCACGATGGCCTAGGCGCGGCCCCTCGTGCCGCGCCCGGTCCACCGCGCCAGCGTGAGCGCGGCGAAGACGAGCGCCAGCAGGGCGGTCCCTGCTTGGATGATCCCGATCGGCCGCATGGCGTCCGGGGGAGAACCTACGGCGCGGCGACGTCCTCGACGAGTGCGACGAGGCGTGAGCAGACGGCCTCGGTCTCCTCGTCGGACGGCGCCTCGACCATCACGCGCACGAGCTGCTCGGTCCCCGACGGACGCACGAGCACCCGCCCGCGGCCCTCGAGCGCGGCGCTCTCGCGCTCCGTGGCGGCAGCCAGCTGCGCGCTCGCCATCGCCGCGTCGCGGTCCGCCACGCGGACGTTGACCAGCCGCTGCGGGAGCTTGTCCATCGCGTGACGGTCGGCGAGGTCCGCGCCGGCGAGCGCCTCGAGCGTGAGCAGCGCGCTCGCGATCCCGTCACCGGACGCGACGAAGCCCATGTCGATGATGTGCCCGGACTGCTCGCCGCCCAGCCCCCAGCCGCGTTCGCGCAGCTCCTCGAGGACGTAGCGGTCGCCGACCTGCGTCGTCGCCACCTGAACCCCGGCGGCGCCCATCGCGGTATGGAAGCCATAGTTCGTCATGACGGTCACGACCACGCCCCCGCCCGGCAGGCGATCCTCCGAGCGCAGATGCAGCGCCGCAAGCGCGATGAGCTCGTCGCCGTCGACGAGCGCGCCGGTCCGGTCGACGGCGAGCAGGCGATCGCCGTCACCGTCGAAGGCGAAGCCGATGTCGTGGCCGCCGGCGCGCATCTTCGAGCGCAGCGCGTCGGTGTGCGTCGAGCCGCAGCCGTCGTTGATGTTGCGCCCGTCCGGCGCGTCGGCGACGACGGTCACGCTCGCGCCCAGACGGCGGAAGATCTCGGGCGCCGCGCGGAACGTCGCGCCGTGCGCGCAGTCCAGGACGACGTCGACGCCGGCGAGGTCGAGCCCCGCGAAGCGCTCCTCGAGCGCGCGCAGGTAGTCCTCGCGCGTGCCGTGCAGCTCACGGATGGAGCCGACGCGTGCCGGCGGAGGCGAAGCGGACAGCGCCGCCATGCGCGCCTCGATCGCGAGCTCGGTCGCGTCGGACAGCTTGAACGAGTCGGCGCCGAAGAACTTGATCCCGTTGTCGGCGTAGGGGTTGTGCGAGGCCGAGATGACGGCGGCGAGATCCAGGCCGTAGCGCGCGACGAGCATCGGCGCGGCGGGCGTCGGCAGCACGCCGCCGAGTAGCACGTCGCCCCCGGCCGACGCGATGCCGGCCGCGAGTGCGGCCTCGAGCATCTCGCCCGACTCGCGGGTGTCGCGGATGACGAGCACGCGCGGGCGCTCGCCGCCTACTTCGAGCGTTGCCGCGGCACCGATCGCGAGCGCCAGCGGCGCCGTCAGCGTCTCGCCGACGCGGCCGCGCACGCCGTCGGTGCCGAAGTGCTTGCGCACGGGCGGGTCGGCGTCTGCCCCGCTCATGGCGATAAGAAGATCAGCGCTTGCTGAACTGAGGCCGCTTGCGGGCCTTCTTCAGACCGGCCTTCTTGCGCTCCTTGACACGCGAGTCGCGCGTGAGGAAGCCGCGGCGCTTGAGCTCGCCGCGAAGGCTGGGATCGGCCTCGAGCAGCGCACGCGAAATGCCGTGGCGCAGCGCGCCCGACTGCGAGCTGACCCCGCCGCCGTGAATGCGGGCGACGACGTCCATGCGGTCCTCGTAGCCGACGACCTCGAGCGGCTGGCGGATGTTGCGGCCCAGCGCGGGGCGCGGGAAGTACGTGTCGAGCGGCTTGCCGTTGATCGTGTACGCGCCGGTGCCCGGGCGCAAGATGACGCGGGCGACCGCGGTCTTGCGCTTGCCCGTCGCGCGGTAGCGCGCGCCGGCGGCGAGATCGATGGTCGCGGCGACGGGCTGTTCGTCGGCGCGATCCTGCTCGGCGGCTGCGTCGATCGCGGCCTGCTCTTCTTCGTCGGGGCCGGCGAGCGGGTCGGCGCCCTCGGCGACGATGTCGACCTCGAGGTCGGCACCGGGGATCGCGGGCTTGACGCGCGGCGCGACCGGCTCGTCGTCGTCCTCGTCCTCGTCCACCTCGGGCTCGAGCTCTGCGGCGGGCTCGGGGGCCGGGGTGTCGGCGGGAGCGGCGTCCGTCGAGGCGGCTTCTGGCTCTGGTGCGTCGGCCGGCGAATCCTCGGGCGGCTCGGCGTTCTCGTCGATCACGAGCGGTGGATCTCCATCGGTTGCGGTTTCTGAGCCTCGTGCGGATGATCCGGCCCGGCGTAGATCTTGAGCTTCGTGATCTGCTTGCGGGCGAGGCGGTTGCGCGGCAGCATCCCCTTGACGGCGAGGCGCAGGACCTCCTCGGGACGGCGCTCGAGCATGTCGCCGAGCGTGCGCGTCTTGAGGCCGCCGGGATATCCGGAGTGGCGGTAGTACTTCTTGTCGGCGCGCTTGTTGCCGGTGACCGAGATCTTCTCCGCGTTGACGACGACGACGAAGTCGCCGGTGTCCACGTGGGGGGTGTAGGTCGGCTTGCGCTTGCCGCGCAGCGCGTCTGCGATCTGGGTGGCCAAGCGCCCGAGCGTTAGCCCGGTCGCATCGACGACGAGCCAGTTGCGCTCGCGGTCGTTGGCATTGGCGACGTAGGTCTTCATGGCGTGAAAAAGGCCACGCGTTCAGCCGCGCGGCGTTCGTGAAGCATAGGCCATCGCGCACGACTTCGAGATCCGGCGGAATATGTCAACCGCGACGCCGCACGATCCGATACGGTTCCGCGCAGGAGAGATGCCGAATCCATCGTGTCTTGGCGATGGAACGGGGGAACCATCGGCGTCCGCGGTCGCGCGGTCGCTGTGGGGCGAATCCAGCAAGGGATGCTGGTAGCGCGGACCTTGCCCGCGCGAGCCCGTCAGCTAACCCCGTAGGCAGCACACAAGGGGGGCTGGTCGAGCTGAAACCGATGTTGGTCGTTGTGCTTTGCGTGCTTGGCGCTTGCGCGTCCGCAGCCGTGCCCGCGTCCGCGGCCACAGGTGGCGCGATGGCGACCGAGCCGACGCCGAGGGCGGTCATCTCGGAGGTGGCGTGCGTCGCGCGCTGCACGTCGCTGGATGCCGTCGCCCCCGGCGCGCTGCTACGCCTGCGCGGGACCGCGATGAAGGCGATCTCCAAGGTCGTCTTCCTCGGCGCCCGCGGGTCCGCTGACGACATCGTCACCCCGGCGCTGCGCGCGCGCGTCAAGAGCGTCGACGTGCTCGTGCCCGAGCAGGCGGCGAGCGGGCCGCTCATGACCGTCAACCGCGACGGCACGCAATCGCTTGCCAGCCGCGCCGCCCTGTCGGTCCAGCGGGCCAAGGCCGGCGGCGCCGCGCTCGAGGTCCGCGTCGTCGGCAAGCGCGTCTTCGTCGGTGCCTCGCGCGAGGCGCGCGTCGACCTACTCGCGCGCCAGCCGATGGCCGTCACGGTCGCGCTCGTGCGCCTCTCCGACGGTGCCGTCGTGCAGGGCTGGCCGCTCGGCCCGCTCACGCCCGGGGTCGTCAAGACCGTGACCTGGGACGGCACGATCGCCGGCGTCTCGCAGCCCATCGGCCGCTACGAGTTTCGCGTCTTCAACCAGGCGGCCGGCGCGCAGGCCGCGCAGGTTCCCGGCCCGCTCGCCGTCGGCTCGTTCGACCTCGTCGACCACAAGTTCCCCGTCCGAGGCAAGCACTCCTACGGCAGCGGCATGGCGGCCTTCGGCGCCGGACGCAGCGGCCATGTCCACCAGGGGCATGACGTCTTCGCCGCGTGCCGCACGCCGCTCGTCGCGGCTCGCGGCGGCGTCGTCAAGCTCAACCAGAACCAGGCGAACGCGGGCAACTACCTCGTCATCGACGGTGCCGGCACGGACGTCGACTACGCGTACATGCACCTCGCCGAGCGCTCGCCGCTGAAGAAGGGCGCGATCGTCCTGACGGGCCAGCAGATCGGCCTCGTCGGCGACACGGGCGACGCGGTCGGCTGCCATCTGCACTTCGAGATGTGGGGCAAGCCCGGCTGGTACACCGGCGGCACGCCGGTCGACCCGCTGCCGTTTTTGAAGGCCTGGGACGCCTACAGCTGAGCCTGGATCTCGGTGAGGCGGTGATCGGGTCGGGCGGTGGCGTACGCCGGGCGGGCCAGCCGGCGCCGAGTCAGGGCAGCTCGCAGCGCGCGCGGCCGTCGGTGAAGCCCGCCGCGAGCGCCAGCGTGTTCGCGCGCAGCGACCCGAGGTAGGTCGCTCCCGCCGAGCCCTTCGCGCCGAGCGAGTCGGCGAAGAGGGCAGGACCGACGCGCGCCCCCGACTCGCGAGCGATCGCACGCGTGAGCTTCGGGTTGACCGAGCTCTCGGGGAAGATCGTCGACACGCCCTGCGAGCGGATCGTGCGCGCGAGCCGAACCACCTCGCCGGCGGACGCTTGGGCGCGCGTGGAGTTCGCCGGGATCACGGTGCCGACGACCTCGATGCCGTAGCGGTCGGCGTAGTAGCCGAGCGCGTCGTGGTCGGTGACGAGCTTACGCCGGCTCGCGGGGATGTCCCCCATGCAGCGCGCGATCGCGCGATCGAGGGCGCGCAGGCGCGCCTGATAGCGGGCGGCGTTCGCATCGTACGTCGCGCGCCCGGCGGGGTCGGCGGCGATGAGCTGCGCGCGGATCGCGTCGACCGCGGCCTCCGCGTTGCGCGGGTCCTGCCACCAGTGCGGGTCGATCCCGTCGGCGCCGCGTCGCCGCTTGGGCAGGTCGTCGAGGATCGTGACGGTGCGCGCGTCCGAGCCCGCGTTGCGCAGCACGTCGCCGAGCCACTCGTCGACGTCACCGCCCGACCGCACGACGACGCTCGCCGAGCCGACGGCCTTGACGTCGCTCGGGCGCGGCTCGTACGCGTGCGGGTCCGAGCTCGGCTCGAGGATCTGACGCACGCCCGCGCGCGTGCCGGCGACGGCGCGGGCGAGGTCGCCGAGCTGCGTCGTCGTGGCCGCGACCGACGGGCCGCCGTTCGTGTCAGCGCCGCCGCCGCAGCCCGCGACCAGCGCTGCGATCAGCGCGGCGAGCACGGCGACCGACCGGCGAGGAGAGGTCATCCGCGCCGACGCTAGCAGGAATGATTCTCATTTGGGGGTGGACCCTCTAGCTGGCGGGCACGGCATCCGGGTCGTGGTCGGGCTGCTCCTGCGTCTGGTTGCGCGAGCTCCCGGCGGACCGTGCCGTGGCGTCCTCGCCGCCGACCGCGACGGCGGCCTTCGCGGTCACGAGGTGGTACAGGATGAGGACCTGCACGATCGCCAGCGACTCCGAGCGCCGCACGTCCTCGCCGATCGTGAACTCGCCGAGGCGCTCGGTACGCAGATGGCTGGCGAAGTGCATCCTCTCCCAGATCGCCTCTTCGATCTCCGCGCCGCGCTCCCGATCGACGTTGCCCTTGATGTAGAGGCACGTCTCGTTCGGCTTCTCCTCGAGCGTGATGCCGTCGTCGGAGCCCTCGTCCACGATCCCCGAGAAGTCCGGATGCGGCAGGCCCTTGCGCAGCATGAGCACGGCGTCGAGGTGCTCCTGGTCTGAGTCCTCGCTCTCGCGGAACGAGATGACGATGTCGCCGCGACCCTGCTGCGGGCGGATGTAGGCCTCGGAGTCCGGCTCGCGCTTGTCGAGGTCGTCGAGCACGCCCTGGCGGGTATAGCCGCGCTTGGATGTGTCGCGCTTGATCTTCCACTCGCGCCGCAGGGCCTCCGGCGGAGCGAGATACACGCGCACGTCATACGTCGAGGCGAGCTCGTTCGTGTGGTAGCCGAGCAGGCCCTCGATGACCGCGAACCGCTTGGGCATGACGTACTGCGGCGGACCGAACGTGCCGTCCGCATGCTGGTAGACCGGCTTGAGGATGGGCTCGCCGTTGCGCAGATGCGTCAGGTGCTGCTCGATGATGTCCATGTAGTTGCAGTCGGGGTGAAGGGGCGTGATGCCCTTCTCCGCGCGCTGCGCGCGGTCGTACTTGTGGTAGTCGTCCATCCCGATGTGGGTGACGTTCTCCCTGCCGAGAATCTCGACAAGGCCCTTCGTGATGGTCGTCTTCCCGGTCGCCGAGTCGCCGACGACGCCGAGGATGATGGGGCGCGCCATGTGTTCCTCTCCCTGATCTGAGTCGCCGCCGAGGTCGGGAAAGATAGCGCCCAATAAGCGATGGCGACCTGTGGGTTGCGTCAGCCGCGGCGCAGCGCCGCCGGGAGCGGACCCGCTACCCGCCACAGCGCCAACAGCAACACGATCGTTCCGAGGATTCCCAACGGAAATCCAATGGCTCCGAACTGACGTACGATGCCCGCCTGCCACAGCGCGAGATGGCGCCGATAGTCGTCGTCGCGAGCGCGCGGATCCCCCACGGCGTCGCGCAGGTTGCGCGCGAGCTGCGGGAGCTCTCGCACCTGGCGGACGACCTGCGGTCCGTCGGCGCTCGGGTCGCGGTTCAGCAGCTGGACGCCGGCGGGCGCGATGACCGCGGGCAGCGACAGGACGAAGCCGAGCGCGAACAGCGCGCCGGCGAGCCGCATCCGTGCGCTGTGGTCGCCGATCCACGGCGCCAGCGCGACGAGCAGCACCGCGACGCCGGGGATCAAGAGGCGCGGGCCCCAGCTCCATCCCCCCATCCACGAGTGCCAGGTCGCCGCGAGCACGAACGACGCCGCAAACAGCGCGGCGAGCAGCGCGGCGATCGCCCGGCGCCGGCGCGCGAGTGCGATGAGCGCCAGCGGTGCCAAGACGATCGCGGGCGCGAACAGCACGAGCGACTTCTCCGGCGAGAAGAGCAGGCCCGCCGCGCCCTCGAAAAGGGGCGTCGTGAAGCCGGGATCGGCGGGCGGCTTGTAGCCGAACTCCAGCGGGTCGCCGAAGCGCGCGAGGTTGTACGCGACGGTCATCGCGGCGGCGAGCGCGAGCGGCGCCAGCGTGCGCGCGATCGACACAAGCGCCTCACGCGTCGCCTGCGCGCGCGCGTGCGCGGCGCGCGACCCGGTTTCGCGTTCGCGCGGCGCACCGACGCCCTCGCCGCCGACGCCGACGGCGCGCGCCGCGAGGAAGGCCCACAGCAACGGGACGAACGCGGCGGACTGCGGGCGGGCGAGCACCGCGAACGCCAGCGCTGTACCGGCTTGCAACTCCCGCCCGGCGAGCGCGCGCTCGATCATCGCGACGAGGCCGAGCGCGACGAGCGGCTCGGTGAAGAAGTCGCGCCCGTAGGGCAGCAGGTACGTCCCGAGCACGATCCCCGCTGCGACAAGCGCCGCCGCCGGGCGCGGCGCGCCGAGCCGTCGCCCGAGCGCGAACAGGGCCGCGGCCAGCGCACCCGTGACGAGCGGCATGAGCGACGCGGCCACCGCGGCCTCGAGCAGATCCACGCGGCCCGTCATCGCGCCGATCGGCTGCACGATCGCGACGGGCACGAGCGCGAGCAGCGGCAGCAGCAGCCCGTACTTCGAGTAGAAGCGCCCGCCGTCGCCGGCCACGCCGAGCTCCGGCGGCACGCTGAGCGAGCCATGGTGAACGATCGATTGCGCCACCGCGAGCATCGAGCTGCCGTCGAGCACGGTGACCTGCGCCTGGCCCACGAGCGCCAAGAACAGCGTGACGGCGCCGCCGAGTCGCAGCGCGAGCTTGCGGTCCTCGCGCGCCAACGGCATCGCGCTCGAATCTACCCGACCGACCCGCTTGCAGTTGAATGCGGCGATCGGCGTTTCCTTCCTCATCCCCGCCTACAACGAGGCGGCCACGATCCTCGAGGTGCTCGAACGCATCGAAGCGCTGGACCTCGATGTCGAGATCATCGTCGTCGACGACGGCTCGACCGACGACACGGCGGCCCTCGTCGAGGCCTACGCGGCGGCGCATCCGGCGGTCTTGCTGCTCCGGCAGCGAAATCGCGGCAAGGGGTCCGCGGTGCGCCACGCCGCGACGCGCATGACGAAGGAGATCGCGGTCATCCAAGACGCCGACATGGAGTACGACCCGGCCGACGTCGTCAAGCTCATCGAGCCGATCGAGCGCGGCGTGGCCGATGTCGTCTACGGCTCGCGGCTCAGCGGCGGCGCGCCGCAGCGGGCGTACATGTTCTGGCACCTCATGGGCAACCGCTTTTTGTCGTTGCTCGCGGGCGTCCTCTTCAACACGACCCTCAGCGACATGGAGACCGGCTACAAGGCGTTTCGCTCCGACGTCCTGCGCTCGCTGCGCCTGACGCAGGACGACTTCGCGATCGAGCCTGAGATCACCGGCGAGGTCTGCCGGCGCAACCTGCGGATCTACGAGATGCCGATCGCGTACTACGGGCGCACGTACGCGGAGGGCAAGAACATCACGTGGCGCGACGGCTTCAAGGCCGTGCGCGTGCTCTTCCAGGTCCGGCTGCGACGGCGGTGACCTCGGCACGCACGCGGCCCCTGCTGCTCGTCGCGGGCTTCGTCGTGACGGTGGCCGGCATCGTGTTCGCCGTGCGCGGGGTCGCGCTCGACGACGCGGCGGACGCGCTCGCCGACGCGAACCTCTGGTGGCTGGTCCCGTCGTTCGCGGTCTTCGTCGTCGGGGTCTTCCTGCGCGGCCTGCGCTGGTGGGCGCTGTTCGAAGTACACGAGCGCCCGCCGCTGCGCGAGGTGACGCGCGCACTGCTCGTCGGCTACTTCTTCAACAGCATCCTCCCGATGCGAGCGGGCGAGGCGGCGCGGGTCATTTCGCTCCACGGTCGCACGAGGACGCCGCGCGCCGAGACGCTGGGCACCGTCGTGGCGGAGCGCGTCTTCGACCTGCTGGCGCTGCTCGCGATCCTCTTCGCGGCGTACCCGTGGCTGCCGGAGCTCTCGTGGCTGCGGGCCGCGGCGATCTTCGCCTTCGTCGTCGTCGCGGCCGTCGCGGCGCTCGTCTTCGTCCTCGTGCGCTGGGACGAGCGCGCGATCCACTGGCTGCTCTCCCCGCTACGGCGCGTACGGCGCGACGGCTTCGCCGAGCGCGTCGAGCACGCCGCGGTCAACGCGACGCGCGGCCTCGTCGCGATCCGCGACGCCCGGATCGCCCTCGAGGCGCTGGCGCTGACGGTCGCCTCGTGGGTGGTGCTGAGCTTCTCGTACTGGATCCTCATGCGCGCCTTCTCGCTCGACCTGCCGTTCGTGGCCGCGCTGCTCGTGACCGTCACGATCAACATGGGGCTCGTGCTGCCGTCCTCGCCGGCGGCGCTCGGCGTCTTCGAGGCGGCGACGGTCATCGCGCTGAACGCCTTCGACATCCCCGGGGCGCAGGCGCTGTCGTACGCCATCGTCCTGCACCTGCTCAACCTGGTCCCGTTCCTCGTGGCGGGGGCCGCGCTGCTCGGCCCCGCGGCGCTGCGACGACGCCGGCGCGACGACCCGTAACCCGACTACGGCATCATCGGGGGCATGTCCTCCGAGGAGCACGCGGCCGACCGACCGCCCCCGACGACGATCGCCGAAGCCGTCGGCGGGCCGCTCGGGATGGCAGAGACGGCCATCCCCGCGGTCGCGTTCGTCGTCACGTACACGGCGACGGGCTCGAACACGAACGCGTCGGCCACCGTGGCCGTGGGCATCGCGCTCGTGCTCACGATCGCGCGGCTCGTGCGGCGGGAGTCGCCGCGCCACGCGCTCTCGGGGCTCTTCGGCGTCGCGTTCGCGGCGTTCATCGCGACGCGCAGCGGCAAGGCCGAGAACTTCTTCCTCCCGGGCCTCCTGCTCAACACGGCGATGGTCTCGGCGCTCGTCATCTCGATCGTCGCGCGCTGGCCGCTCATCGGCGTCATCGTCTCCAACCTCGACGGCGAGGGCAGCGGCTGGCGCGACGACCCGCTGCGCGCGCGGGCATTCCGGCGCGCGACGTGGCTGTGGGCCGGGCTCTTCAGCGCCCGGCTCCTCGTGCAGACGCCGCTGTACCTCGCCGGCGCAGTCGTCGCGCTTGGCGTGGCGCGGACGGCGATGGGCCTGCCGCTGTTCGCGCTCGGCCTCTGGATCACCTGGCTGCTCGTGCGCGGCGTGCGCGCGCCGCAGGCCGCCGCTCAGGCCTGAGCGCGGGCTGCTCGTGCGCGGCGTGCGCGCGCCGCAGGCCGCCGCTCAGGCCTGAGCGCGGGCTGCTCGTGCGCGGCGTGCGCGCGCCGCAGGCCGCCGCTCAGGCCTGAGCGCGGGCTGCTCGTGCGCGGCGTGCGCGCGCCACAGGCCGCCGCTCCGGCCTGAGCGCGCCCGATTCGGGTGGGGGTGGATCCATCTGCAGTCCGCTGCGGAGCGTAGATGGATCCACCCCCCTCCGGGGCGCAGCTCGATCGCGGGCGCAGGGGCGAGCGTGGTGGCGCGCCGCCCGCGCGACTACGGCGTTCTGGAGACCGCGAGCTGCGGGCAGCGGGGAGACATGGCGACCGGGCGTACGGGGCTGTACTGTCGGGCGACTGGCGATCCGGGAAGGAGAACGATGGCTGCTCAGAGCACTGCGTCGACGGTCTGGGAGGGCGGGCTTGCCCGGGGATCGGGCGTGACGGCGGTCGGCAGCGGCGCGTTCGGGCCGGTCGACGTCACATGGGCGTCGCGCACGGCGCGCTCCGCGGGCAAGACCAGCCCGGAGGAGCTGCTGGCGGCGGCGCACGCGGCGTGCTACTGCATGGCGCTTTCGCACGAGCTCGGCGAGGCCGGGACGCCGCCCGAGCGCCTGGAGGCGAGCGCGACGGTCGACTTCGTGCCCGGCGAGGGCGTGAAGTCGTCGCACATCGTGGTGAGCGGGACCGTCGAAGGCATCGACGCAGCAGACGTTCGCCGCGGCCGCCGCTGCCGCCGGCGAGGGCTGCCCGATCTCGGGCGCTTTGAAGGGCAACATCGACATCACGGTCGCGGCGACCCTGGAGTCCTGACCCGCTCGCGCGAGCGGGGCGACGGCGAGGCTTGGCGAATGCGCATCCCGGGCAAGTTGCACGACATGTCCCTCCGCCTGACCGGCGTGGTTGTCTGCGTCCTCATCGCCACCGTGACAGCGCCCGCCGCTGCCGCCCAATCTCCGGCTTCCGGCCCCGCGACGTCGACCGGACGTGGCGGTGCCGCGGCGACCGTCGACCGGCTCGCGACGCAGGCGGCGATCACCACCCTGCGGCGCGGCGGCAACGCCGTCGACGCCGCCGTGACGGCCGCGGCGGTCCTCGGCGTGACCGAGCCGTTCTCGTGCGGGATCGGCGGCGGCGGCTTCATGCTGACGTACGACCGCGCCACTGAAAGGGTCACGACGCTCGATCACCGCGAGACCGCGCCGGCCGCGATGGGACCGGACTCGTTCATGCAGGACGGCAAGCCGCTGCCGTTCAACGACGCGCGCTACAGCGGGATGTCCGTCGGCGTTCCGGGCACGGTTCGCGGCTGGGCCGCGGCGCTGCGCCGCGACGGGACGATCTCGCTCGCCGAAGCGCTGAAGCCTGCCATCCGGATCGCCCGCAAAGGCTTCGTCGTCGACCAGACGTTCTTCGACCAGATCAAGGGCAACCTCGACTACTTCGACGACGCCCCGGCGACCGCGGCGCTGTACCTCGACCCCGACGGCACGCCGCGCGACGTCGGCACGACGTTGCGCAACCCCGACCTCGCGCGCACCTACGCGCTCATCGCCCGCGTCGGGACGCGGGGCTTCTACCGCGGCGAGGTATCGAACGCGATCGTCGAGACCGTTCGCCGGCCCCCGGTGAGCCCGACGGCCAACCACAGGTGGCGACCGGGCGTCATGCGCAACGCCGACGTCCACGGCTACGACCCCGTGCGCCGCGCCCCCACGTTCGTGAGCTACCGCGGCGTGGACGTCTACGGCCAGGCGCCGGTCTCCAGCGGCGGATCGACCGTCGGCGAGGCGCTGAACATCATCGAGGGCTTCCCGCTCGGGACGCTGCCGCGCGACGAGGCGATCCACCGCCGGCTCGAGGCGTCGCGGCTGGCCTTCGCCGACCGCGGCGCGTATCTCGCCGATCCGATGTACTTCGTCGTGCCGCTGCGCGGGCTGCTGTCGGACGGGTTCGCCGCCACGCGGCGCGCGCTGATTGGCCCGGCGGCGGCCAAGAGCCCGGTCAAGCCCGGCGATCCGTATCCGTTCAACGGCGAAGGGAGCGGCGCCGCCTCGCGCGCGGCGTCCGCCTCGGGTTCCCGCGCCGGCTCCACGACCCACCTGTCGGTCACCGACCGCAAGGGCAACGTCGTCGCCTACACGTTCACGATCGAGTCGACGGGCGGCGCCGGGCTCGTCGTCCCGGGCTACGGCTTCTTGCTCAACAACGAGCTGACGGACTTCAACTTCGACTCACTGACGCACGCCAACCGCGTGCAGCCGGGCAAGCGCCCGCGTAGCTCGATCAGCCCGACGATCGTGCTGCGCGACCACAAGCCGTGGCTGACCGTCGGGACGCCGGGCGGCTCGACGATCATCACCACGGTGCTGCAGCTGCTCACCGACCGCATCGACACGCGTATGACGCTGCCGCAGGCGATCGCCGCGCCGCGCGTGGCGCAGCGCAACAACGCCAACGCTGACGTCGAGGCCGCCTTCCTCCAGACGCCGGAGGCGGCGCTCCTGCGCGCTCGCGGGCACACCTTCGCCAACCCCACCGAGATCGGCGCGGCGAACGGGATCGAGTTCAAGCCCGACGGCAGCACCACCGCGGCGGCCGAGCCGGTGCGCCGCGGCGGGGGCAGCGCGATGGTCGTGCGGCCAGCGCCGTAGCGCCTGGCAGCGAGAGCTCGGAGCGTCCCAACAAGCGCTGGGAGCGCGCTGGCGCTGCTCGCGCGGTCACGATCTGACACCGGACGAGGTCGACTGCACGGCGCGTTTTAATTTAAAACGCAAGAAATCGGACTGATAGTGGACAACTGTTGTATGGTGGTTCGTGAGGCGAGTGGGGAGCGTTGCACTTCCACTGACAGAGCCATCACGGGCACGAGGACGGTCTTCGTGGAGAACATCCCGCTGTGGCCCCGCACGCCGGTGCTGAACGCGCCGGCCACAAGCTGCTCAAGTCCCTCGTTCGACGCGAACGAGTGGCGCCCTGATCCGGACTCGTCAGCTGCGCGTGGACGGACTCTTACGGCCAGTGCAGCACGGAGAGGAACTCATGTCTCATATTTCCCGCCTCGGGCGGACGGCTCGCCGGACCCTGCTCGTCGGCGCCATCGTTCTTGCGGGCGCCGCGGCCACCGCTCTCAGCGGCAGCAGCGCGTCCGCCGACCCGCCGAACCTCTGCGTGGTCAGCTTCGGCGTGACGCAGACATCCACGATCGTGACCGGAACCGGTGCGAACGACACGATCGACTGCGGCAGCGCCACCGGCGGCAAGACGGTCAATGGCGTCGGCGGCAACGACACGATCACCGGCTCGGCGTTCGTCGACACGCTCAACGGCGATGCCGGCAACGACACGCTGACCGGCGCCATCGGCAACGACACCCTCAAAGGTGGCATCGGCGACGACACGATGACCGGCAGCGCCGGCAACGACACGCTGATCGGTGGCAGCGGCAACGACACGATGACCGGTAGCGAGGGCGACGACACCCTCAAGGGCGAAGCCAACGACGACACGCTCAACGGCGGCGTCGGCAACGACATCCTCGACGGTGGCACCGGCACCGACATCATCCGCGGCGACGCCGACAACGACAGCCTGACCGGCCCTCCCGGCGATGGCTCTTCGGACACGCTCGACGGCGGCGCAGGCACGGATGTCTGTCAGGCAGACGGACTGCTGGTCCTGTTCAACCGGGACGTCCTGACGGCATGTAATCCGTAAGAGGGAACCACGGTGGCGCTGCGCGGGGGCCGGCCTGCAGATTGGCCGGCGCCTGCGCAGCTCTGGCGTCTTGGAGGGTGACGGTGTGGCCGAAGCGTTGGAGTTTGCGCGGCGGTACCGCCGCAGCCCCAGTGAATCGAGCGGCTCTCGCCACTGGTGTGGCCCTGCCACCGGATCGGGGCGGGCGACGCGAGCGCGGGGTCAATCCGCCGTCTGCTGGTCGCCGGGCTTGACCTGGACGGGGGCGGCGTCCTCCTTGGGCTTGCCGAAGAGCGTGTCGAACACATCCGTGAGCTTGCTGACCGCGTGACGGGTGAACAGGCCGACGAGGGCCGACAGCGCTGCGACGCCGTACGGGTTGACGGGCGCGCTCTGATCCTGGCCGAGGTAGCCGCCGCGCAGCGTGAAGTACACGATGAGCGCGAGCGCGGCCCCTTGCATCGGGCGGATGAGATAGGACCATTCGTCGCGCTTGGTGAGCTCGTCGCGGGTCGCGAAGTAGAGAAAGCGCCGGCTGGTGCCGACGAGCGCTCCGAGAGCGCCGATCATCAGGACCATCACGATGAGCACGGTCTGCGTGTCGAACGTCACGGGGAAGAGTCCGAACGCGAGCGGCGTCGACATCGCACGCGGGTTCTCGAGCGCCGTCGCTGCGATGACAGCCGGCCAGATCGCGAGCAGCTGTGTCATGAGGAGCGCGCTCACAACGACGATCGAGCCGCCGATGACACCGCGTTGCGTCCCGCCCATCGGATACTTGTCGACGACCGGCGGCGGCGCGGCAGTCTGACCGGGCACGCCGGCCGCGATGGCCGTGATCGCCTCCGCGATCTCGACGGCGCTCCCCCGCATCCGCGACGCCGCGACCCCGTTCGTGCTTTGGGTGATCGTGTCGCTCATGCTTGCCCTTTTCGCTTCGCGACCCTCCGGGCCCTCGTCCTGCGCAAGCGTCGCGGTTTCGTCGGCAGCCGCTGCGCTTGTGTCCTGCGTCAACGTGTCGTCACTCATCTCGTTCCTCCTCAATATCCGTGTCCGAACGAAGAGAGCGTTCACCGCAGGCGCGAAATACATCGGCGACGTGCGCGGGCATGACTGTTCGCCGGCGCTGATCGCCGCGCCGTGCCCGCGCCTCCCTTCAGCGCCGACGGCACGATGCTCGCGACGGCCAGCGTCGCCGACGAGCTGTTGGGCCCGGACTCACACCTTCCCGGCCCGACCGCCTGTGCGGTCAGGTGCCGTGGATCCGAGGTCTCGCCGCGTGCTCACGACGGATCTGACCAACGCGCGGCTACGCCGTCGGCGCTACTCCCACTCGATCGTGCCGGGCGGCTTGGACGTGATGTCCAGCACGACGCGGTTGACGTCACGCAGCTCGTTGATCATGCGCGACGCGATCTGCTCGAGCAGGTCGTAGGGCAACCGCGCCCAGTCGGCGGTCATCGCGTCGTCGGAGGTGACGGCGCGGATGACGACGACCGATCCATACGTGCGCTCGTCGCCCTGGACGCCGACCGTGCGGATGTCGGGCAGGACGCAGAAGGACTGCCACAGGTCGCGGTACAGGCCGGCCTTGCGGATCTCGTCCTGGAGGACGTAGTCGCACTCGCGCAACAGGTCGAGGCGCTCCTTCGTCGCCTCGCCGCCGACGATCCGGATCGCGAGGCCGGGGCCGGGGAACGGCTGGCGCCAGACGAGCCGCTCGGGCAGGCCGAGCTCGGCGCCGACGGCGCGGACCTCGTCCTTGAACAGCGCGCGGAGCGGCTCGACGAGCTCGAACTGCAGGTCGTCGGGCAGGCCGCCGACGTTGTGGTGCGACTTGATCGTCGCCGCGCCCGTGCCGCCACCGGACTCGATGACGTCGGAGTACAGCGTGCCCTGGACGAGGTACTTCGCGTCGCCGAGCCTCGCGGCCTCCTCCTCGAACACGCGGATGAACTCGGCCCCGATCGCCTTGCGCTTGAGCTCCGGGTCGCTCATGCCCTTCAACCGCGCGAGGAAGCGATCCTCGGCGTCGACGGCGATCAGCGGGACCTTGAAGTGGTCGCGGAACGCGGCGACGACCTGCTCGCCCTCGTTCTTGCGCATGAGCCCGTGATCGACGAACACGCACGTCAGCTGGTCGCCGATCGCGCGGTGCACGAGCAGCGCCGCGACGCTCGAGTCCACGCCCCCGCTCAGCCCGCAGATGACGCGACCGTCGCCGACCTGCGCGCGGATCGCGGCGATCTGCTCGGAGACGATGCTCTCGGGGCTCCACGAGCGGTCCGCGCCGCAGATGTCGCCGAGGAAGCGCTCGAGGATCGTCTGCCCGTACGGCGTGTGGGCGACCTCGGGATGAAACTGGATGCCGTAGATGCCACGCTCGACGTGCTCGATCGCGGCGACCGGCGATGCGGTCGACGACGCCAGCGCGGTGAAGCCCGCGGGCGCGCTGTAGACCGTGTCGCGGTGCGACATCCAGCACGTCTGCTGCTCGGGCAAGCCGGCGAACAGCCGCCCCGGCTCGCGGACGGTCAGCTCCGAGCGACCGAACTCGCCGATCTCCGCGCCCTCGACCCGCGCGCCGAGCGCGAGGGCGACGAGCTGCATCCCGTAGCAGATGCCCAGCACCGGGATCCCGAGCTCGAGCAGCTCGCGATCCAGCCGCGGCGCCCCCGGCGCGTACACGGACGCCGGGCCGCCCGAGAGGATCAGCCCCTTCGGCTTGCGCTTGCGGACCTCCTCCGCGCCGACGTGATGCGGCAGGAGCTCGCTGAACACGCCGAGCTCACGCACCCGGCGGGCGATGAGCTGCGAGTACTGCCCGCCATAGTCGAGCACGACGACCTCGTCGACCCGGCGCGGCGCGTGGACGTCGAGGACGTCCTCCTCGACGAGCTCCGCCGCCGCGTTCGCCGAGGTGACGACGCCGTCGCTCATGCGCGCACCGCTCCGGCGCGGAGGGCCGTGCGGACCCATCCTCCGGCGGCGAGCATCGCGGGCGGGCGGTGCGCCGAGCGGCTCATGCGTCCGTCAGGGCCGGCTCCTTGTGGACGCCGTTGCCGTTGGTTGGCTCGGGCCCGGCGGCTGCGGCCGACCCGCGAGCGCCCATCCCGACGCCTTGGGCGACCTGCAGCTGCTTGCCCTCGGTCTGCAGGGCCGGCGCGATCATGAGCTCGGCGCGGTTGAACTCCGCGATGTCCTTGTAGCCGCAGGTCGCCATCGACGTGCGCAGGCCGCCCATGAGGTTGAACGTGCCGTCGTTCTGGTGCGCCGGGCCGGTGACGATCTCCTCCATCGTGCCGTTCTGGACGGTCCGCACGCGGGCGCCGCGGGGCAGCGTCGGGTGGAACGTCGCCATGCCCCAGTGGTAGCCGCGGCCGGGAGCCTCGTAGGCGCGAGCGAGCGGCGAGCCGATCATCACGGCGTCGGCACCGCAGGCGATCGCCTTGGAGACGTCGCCGCCGTTGCGCATGCCGCCGTCGGCGATGACCTGGACGTACTCGCCCGTCTCGAGCATGTGCTGCGAGCGCGCGCCGGCCACGTCGGCGATCGCCGTCGCCTGCGGAACGCCGATGCCGAGCACGCCGCGCGTCGTACACGCCGCGCCGGGGCCGACGCCGACGAGCACGCCGGCCGCCCCGGTGCGCATGAGGTGCAGGGCGGTGTGGTAGCTCGCGCAGCCGCCGACGACGACCGGCAGCGGCACCTCGCGAGCGAACTCCTTGAGGTTCAGCGGCGGGCGCGCCTCGTCGTTCGAGACGTGCTCGGCCGAGACGACCGTGCCCTGGATGACGAGGATGTCGAGGCCGGCCTCCAGCGCGACCTCGTAGTGCGTGCGGACGCGCTGCGGCGTCAGCGACGCCGCGACGACGACGCCCATGTCCTTGATCTCGCGGATCCGCAGCGCGATGAGCTCGGGATCGACCGGCCGCTGATAGATCTCCTGCATCTCGCGCGTCGCCGAGTCCTTGGGCAGGTGCGCGATGCGCTCAAGCTGCTCCTCGGCGTCCTCGTAGCGCGTGAAGATGCCCTCGAGGTTCAGGACCGCGAGGCCGCCGAGCTTGCCGATGATGCCCGCCGTCTTGGGCGAGACGACGCCGTCCATCGCGGACGCCAGCAGCGGCAGGTCGAAGCGATAGTCCCCGAGCTTCCACGAGATGTCCACGTCGTCGGGGTCCCGCGTGCGCCGCGAGGGCACGATCGCAATGTCGTCGAATCCATATGCGCGGCGAGCCTTCTTCCCGCGACCGATCTCAATCTCCATTTGCGCATCCTAGGCGTGTGGGCGGACAAGAAGACCCCGCTTGGACGGGGTCGTAAAGGACAAACGCGCACGTTGCGGGCAACGACCCGGCACGCCTTCCCGAGCTTAGCAGCGGGTTTATGTCCCCTCGGTCCGCACCACCGTCCTGAACTGGTTGGCCACGACCGGCGACCGCCCCTCCAGCCACGGGTCGCGATACGCAGACAGCGACCGCTGCAGCGCGGCGTCGAGCTGCTCGCAGGTCCCGTCGCGGTCGTCGACGACGACCGCGCGGACCGTGTCGACGCCGACGCGCTCCATGAAGGCGTAGGTGCGCTCCAGCCAGCGCGCGTGCTCGCGGTAGTACTGGATGTAGCGCCCGGTCATGCGCATGACCGCCTCGGGGCTGTCCACGGTGCACAGCAGGTCGCCCTTGCGCACGGTGCGCGCCCGCCGCGCCGCCGACGTACATCTCCCAGCGCCCCTCCCCCACGGCGACCCAGCCGACGTCCTTGACCATCGCCTCCGAGCAGTTGCGCGGGCAGCCCGCGACCGCGAGCTTGAGCTTGCCGCCGGATCGGCCTCCAACGCCCCGCCCGCCGCCCACTCGACGAGCCCAGCAGGATCGCGCCGACGAGCTTGCCGTCGCGGACGATGACGGTCTTGTACACGCGGCGCTTGGGCTCGGAGAACGTCACGACCTCGTCGTCGTCGTGCTCGGGCTCCACCAGCCCCATCGTCGCGAGCTCGATGCCCGAGACCTTGAGCTTCGTCGCGAGCTTCGAGCCGTGGTAGGCGGCCTTCAGGTTCGTAGCGGTGATCTGCTCGGCGAGCACGACGGCCTGCTCCCACAGCGGCGCGACGAGCCCGTAGACCTCGCCGCGATGCTGGGCGCACTCGCCGACGACGTAGACGTCCTGCTCGCCGAGCGCGCGCATCGCGTCGTCGACGACGATCCCGCGCTCGACGTCGAAGCCGGCGCGCGCGGCGAGCTCGGAGTTCGGCCGGATCCCGGCGGTCACGACGACCATGTCGCAGTCGAGCGTCGAGCCGTCCTCGAAGGCCGGGCCGGTGACGTGGCCGTCCTGGCCGCGGATGCGCGCCGTGCTCGTCTGCAGGTGGACGTGGATGCCGAGCTCTGACACGCCGCGGCAGAGGATGGCGGCGGCCTGACCGTCGAGCTGGACGTTCATGAGGCGGTCCGAGCGATGGATGACGTGGACCTCCATGCCGCGAACGGACAGGCCGCGCGCCGCCTCGAGCCCGAGCAGCCCGCCGCCGATCACGGCGACCTTGCGATGCGCGCCGGCCCACTGGAGCATCCCGTCGCAGTCGGCGAGATCCGCCGAGACTAGGCAGTGCGGCCGCCTTCGGCTATGGACGGGCTGTACACGCTTGGCGTCGCCCGGTCGACAGACGGCCCGTTTGGACCCGCTCAGCGCACGGGTTCGAGACGCGAGCTGGGTCGCTCGTCGCGCCCCGCCTTCGCGCAGGGCTTGCCGTCGACGCGGACGATGTCCGCGGTGAAGTCGTTCTGCCCGCGCAGCAGCGAGGAGCCGACGCCGTAGGCGTCGACCGGCGCTGCGGCGGCTTCGAACTCCGCGATCCGCGCGGCGCCGAAGCCGCCCGAGACGACGATCCGCACGTCGCGATGACCGGCGGCGTCGAGGCCGGCGCGGACGCGCCGCGCGAGCTCGACGCTGACGCCGGGCTGTGCCGCGTCGCCGAGGTCGGCGAGCGTCTCGTCGACGAGGTGCTCGGAGGTGTCCAGCCGCACGCCCCAGAGCTCGTCGCCGAGCGCGTCCGCGACGGCGACGGCGGTCAGCAGCGAGGTGTTGTCGAAGTCCACGAGCACCGTGACGTTCATGTCGCCGGCGAAGTGCCGGGCGAACGAGCGCGCCGCCGCGACCGTGTCGCCCGCGTGCGCCGCGATGAGGCTGTGCGGGATCGTGCCGATCCCGCGACCGCCCCACCACGACGCCTGCGCGTCGGTCGAGACGCCGATCGCACCGGCGACGTGGGCGGCCCAGCCGTCGCCGGTCTGCACGAGCCAGTGGTCGTGGCGAGCCGGGAAGAAGAGGATCGGCTTGCCGCGCGCCGCGCGCACGACGTCGCGGACGTTGCGCATGACGAGCGAGCGCCGCGCGAGGCAGCCGAGGAACACCGTCTCGAGGTGCGCGAAGAGCGCGTAGTCGCCCTCGATCGTCAAGACCGTCTCGTGCGGCGCGATGGAGTCGCCCTCGTAGAGCGCGGCGACCTCGAGGCGCTCGAACCCGGGCACCCACACGCCGTCGGACCCGGCGCACCCGACGCCGACCTTCAGGACGGCGATGGCCTCGTCGATGCCGCCGAGCAGCGAGTCGTGCTTCTGGAAGACCTGCATGAGCACGCGCGGATGGCGGCCCTCGGCCTCGAGCAGCTCCTTCGTGGAGTTGAAGTAGGCGTCGCTGTAGTAGCCGGCACGGATCCGCCCGACGGGGAGGTTGAAGACGGCTGGATCGAGGCGACGGCTCGCCATCTCACACCGCCGCCACGCATGACATGCACGAGAACCTAGCGGGCCGCCGCCCGCACCCCGGGTCCCGGCACCGGGACGTCTCCCGTCGCCCGAAGGTTCGCGGCGCGGCGTTCGGCGGGCCGATCGCGTCCGCGCGCGCGGACTCCGTCAGGCGACGAACTCGATCTCGACCGGCTCGCCGGCGGCGATCGCGTCGCGGTCGCCGGGGACGAGCGCGAGCGCGTCGATGCCGAGCATCGACGTGAGGATGTGGGAGTCCTGCGAGCGCATCGGCTTGACGTGCCAGCCGTCGTCCTGCAGCGACGTGCGGCAGCGCACGATCGTGGTGCGGCCGCGAGCGCCGGGCAGCTCCTCGTCGGCGGTCGCCATGGTCGGGTGCAGCTCGCGGCGGCGGCCGAGCATCGCGTCGAGCGCCGGCACGACGAACAGCCGGAACGCCATCAGCGCCGAGACGGGGTTGCCCGGCAGCGCGAAGACGAGCGTGCCCTCGTCGTTGACCGCGAACGTCGTCGGGCGGCCGGGCTTGAGCTTGACCCCGGCGAAGACCTCGCGGAAGCCCAGCCGCGCGAGGGCCGGGCGGATGTGGTCGTGTGGACCCACGGACACGCCGCCGGTCGTGATGAGGATGTCGACGTCGCGCAGCGCGGCGCGCAGGACGGCGATCGTCGCCTCGAGGTCGTCGCCGACGCGCATGCGGGTCGTGAGATCGCCGCCGGCCCGGTGCACGGCGCCGCCGAGGGCCGGGCCGTTGGAGTCGCGGATGCCGCCGGCGGGCAGCGGCTTGCCCGGATCGGTGAGCTCGTCGCCGGTGCCGACGAGCGCGACGCGCGGACGGCGCACGACGTGCGGGCGCGGGATGTTCAGGGAGGCGAGCACCCCGAGCTCGGCCGGGCCGAGGAGCGAGCCGGACTGGATGACGAGCTCGCCGGCCTGGATGTCCTCGCCCGCCGGGCGCAGGTGCATGCCCTCGCGGATCGCGCTGTCGACGACGATCGTCGAGCCGTCCACCGAGGTCAGCTCCTGCTGCGCGATCGCGTCGGCGCCCTCGGGAACCGGCGCACCCGTGGAGATCCGAACCGCCGTCCCCGAGGTCACCGTGACGCCGGCTCCCGTGCCGGCCTTCGCCTCGCCGATGAGCCCCAGGCGAGCCGAGCCGCCGGCCGTGTCGGCCGCGACGATCGCGTAGCCGTCCATCGCGGACGCGTCGAACGGCGGGACGTGGTTGGGCGCGAAGGCATCGTCGGCGAGCGCGCGGCCGAGTGCGTCGTCGAGACCGACCTCCTCCGGGCCGAGCACGCTGACGTGCTTGAGCACGGCGCCGCGAGCCTCGTGGATCGAGACGGCCACGATCAGCCGGCAGCCCGGACGCCGCGCGCCGCGAGCGCCTCGCGAACCCCGTTGCAGAACATCGCTCGACGGTACCAGTGGCCCGCGACGCGCCGCCGGCTCGCGCCCGCCGACCGGCCCGGGATGACGCCGCGCTCGATCGCTCGGGGGGTCACGTAAGAACCGCCAGATGGCGGCCGTGTTTCCGCTGCACCGCCAGCTAGACCGCCGCGGTCGCCGCGGTCGCCGTTTACGTGACCCCCGTGCGAGAAGGCGTGCGAGGCCGAGCCGCGAGGCGTGCGAGGTCAGGCGGCGAGCAGCGCGTCGAGGGTCGCGGTCGCGCGACCGTCGGCCACCGCCGCGTTCGCCAGCGCGGTGCCGGCGCTGACGCTCGCGCAGCAGCCGGCGATGTACAGCCGCACGCCGGCGCTCAGCGCGGCTGTCTGGGCAGCAACGCCGTGCTCGTCGCCGGAAGCGATCGCGCGGGTGAGCTGCGCCGCGAGCTGCGGGTCGGAGTCGCCGCGCAGCAGGCTGCCCGGGCTCTCGGGCAGCTCCAGCGGGCCGAGCGTGTCCGACGCCGACGGGCGGCCGGTGCGCAGGATGTCCGCGCCCTCCATGCCCCGGACGGTGATGCAGCGCACCGCTCCGAGCAGCGCCAGCGCGCCCTGCAGCCGCTCGCGATAGGAGCTGTGCGTGTGACCGACGACGAAGTGCGTCGCGCCGAGGTGGTCGACGAGCTTCTCGGCCGAGTGCAGCGGCCCGCGCAGGCCGATCTCGTCGCGCACGGCGGCGAGCGCGTCCCAGCCGGGGACCGCGGCGCCCGCGTGGACGAGCGCGACGTCCGCGCGGTCGAGCATCGCGACCGACTCGGCGGGCTCGGGGCGCGCGGGGCCGCCGAGCGCCGCGAGGACGTCGGCCGGCGTCGTGCCGCGCTTCGGTCCGATCGTCGAGCCGCAGTGCACGACGACGCGCGCGCCCGCGGCGGCCGCGAGGACCGCGGCGGCGAGCGAGAGATGCGGCGCGTCGACCATCCCGTCGTAGGCTCCGGCGCACGCGACGATCGGGCCGCGGCCGGCCGCCGGGGGGTCGGGCGCGACCGCAGCCGCGGCGTCGCGCAGCGCCTGCGCCATGCCGGCGAGCTCGCCCGGCGTCTCCCCCTTGATCCGCATCGCGACGAGAAACGCGCCGGCCTGCACGGGGCTGACCTCGCCGGCCAGCAGGGCGGCGGTCGCCATGTGCGCCTCGTCGAAGGTGAGCGCGCGGCTGCCGCGCGGGCCGGTCCCGACCGCCTTGATGACCGCCCGGAAGCCCGCGTAGCCCGAACGCCCGCGCCGCTGCGGCAGCGTCGGCGAGATGACGCCGGGGCCCGACAGCGCGTCGGCGTCCTCGAAGCCGGCGCCTGAGATCACGCGCCCTCCCAGCGGTACCCGACGCTGCGCACGGTCTTGATCCGCGAGGCGTTCTCGGAGCCGAGCTTCGCGCGCACCCGCCGCACGTGGACGTCGACCGTCCGCGCGCCGCCGTAGTAGTCATAGCCCCAGACGCGGTTGAGCAGCGCCTCGCGCGAGAAGACGCGGCGCGGGTGCGTGACGAGGAACTTCAGCAGCTCGTACTCCATGTACGTGAAGTCGACGGGACGCCCGCCGATCGCGACCTGGTAGGTCGCGAGGTTCATCTCGAGCGACCCCACGCGAACGATGTCGTCGTGGTCGATGCCGTTGACCGCCCGGCGCGCGCGAGCGATCCGCGCCTGCAGCTCGTGGGCGGAGAACGGCTCGACGAGCAGCTCGTGGCCCTCCGCGACGCCGAGGCCGTCTGCCAGCGCGCCGGAAGCGAGCGCGACGAGCACGGGAACCTCGCCGAGGTCGTCGTCGGCGGCGAGCCGCGCGCAGAGCTCGGCGCACGACGGCTGCTCCAGGCCGGTCGCGAGGACGACCGCGAGCGCCGGCGCGCGGCTGTCGCCGTCCGGCGGGCGCAGCGTGCCGTTCGCCGCCACCCGGTGGGGACTGAAGCCAAGCTCGGCCAGCAGGCGCGAGGTCGACTCGCCGCCCTGCTCGCCGTAGATCCAGGCATCGCTCATAACAGGCGCAGGTAGCGGGTCCGGTCGAACTCGGTGACCGTGCGCCGTTCGTCCGCGGTCTCGCGGCGCTTGTTCGCGACGTACGCGTCGACGAGCCGGTCGCCGAGCGTCTCGCGCACGAGCTCCGAAGCTTCGAAGAGGTCCGTCGCCTCGCGCAGGTCCAGCGGCAGCCGCTTGCCCTCGGCGGCGTCGTCGATCGACTCTTCCTGCAGCTCGTAGCCGCGCTCGATCCCGCGCAGCCCGGCGGCGAGGATCAGCGACAGCACGAGGTACGGGTTGCACGCCGGGTCCGGCGAGCGCAGTTCGAAGCGCGCGCCGGCGGCCCGGCCGGGTCGGCGCGACGGCACCCGCACGAGCGCGGCGGCGCCGCGGCGCGTCCAGCTCACGGTCGCGGGCGCCTCGAAGCCCGTCGCGAGCCGGCGGTAGGAGTTGATCCACTGGTTCGTCACCGCCGAGAGCTCGCACGCGTGGGCGAGCACGCCGGCGAGAAACGAGCGGCCGGTCGGCGACAGCGGCGTGTCGACGGCGGCGTCGTAGAACGCGTTGCGGTCGCCCTCGAAGAGCGAGATGTGCAGGTGCATGCCCGAGCCGGGGTGATCCTCGAGCGGCTTGGGCATGAAGGTCGCGTAGGCGCCGAGCTCGTGCGCGGCCTCCTTGACGGCGATGCGGAACGTCGTCACGGCGTCCGCCATCGAGAGCGCGTCGTCGTGCGCGAGCTGAATCTCGTGCTGGGATGGCGCGACCTCGTGGTGGGATGCCTTGACCGGGATCCCCATCTGCTCGAGGTAGTCGATCGTGCGCCGCCTGAAGTCGCTGCCGACGTCGAGCGGCGTGAGGTCGAAGTAGGCGCCGTCGTCGAGGGTCGTCGGCTTGGCGCCGTTCTGGCCGAGCGGGGCGAAGACGAAGAACTCGACCTCGCAGCCGACCTGCATCGTGTAGCCGAGCGCGCCGGCCTGGCCGAGGACGCGGCCGAGCGCGGCGCGCGAATCGCCGCCGAACGGCTCGCCGTCGGGCTGGCGCACGTCGCAGAACATCCGCGCGACGAGCGAGTCCGGCCGCCATGGGAGCACCTGGAACGTCCGCGGGTCGGGGTGGGCGATGACGTCGTGCTCGCGTAGCCTCGATGCGCCCTCGAGCGAGGAGCCGTCGAGCCCGACGCCTTCCTCCAGCGCCGATTCGAGCTCCGACACGGGGATCGAGAGGCTCTTGAGCAGGCCGAGCACGTCGATGAACCAGAGGCGCACGAACTTCACGCCTCGCTCCTCGACCGTGCGCAGCACGAATTGACGGTGGCCCGACATCGCCGTCCAAGGTATGGGCGCGCCGGGGGTCTGTCATTGGCCCCCCGGTCCTAGGCCATTCGACATCCGGTCGAGTTCCGGGCGACGAGCGCGTTCAGCCGCAAGCCCTCAGGGGGCCGCGTCGACGACGAGCAGGCGGCGCTCGTGCGTGTCGCGGCCACGCGCGTCCGACCAGACGTCAAGCTCCCAGGACAGCGCGCCGTTGGACGACTCGCAGTTGGGGAACGCGTTCGGCGGGAGGGTCAACTCGAACGTCAGCGACTGCCCGGTCTCGAGGTCGCCGGTGTGGATCGGACCGGTGGTGAGCTGCTGGGCGATGGCGCTGGCGTCGCGCGTGCGCTCGTAGTACTCGAGCAGCACGGACACGGAGCGCGACGGCCCGCCCTCGCGCACGAGGATCGTGCCGCGCACGACATCGCCGGGCACGTAGCGCCTGCGATCGAGCCGCAGATCGAGCTGCACGCTCACGGCAGGACGACGATCTCGGCGCGGGCCTGCGCGTCGAGCCGGCCGCTGCGGTCGCCGCGCGCCGCGACCTCCCACACGTAGGTCAGCACCTCGCCCGCGTAGGTGAAGGGCACGGCCGGCGGAACGTCGAGGACGACCTCGTGCGCGCCGGCGACGGCGTCGAGCGGCTGCCACGCTTCGAACGCGACCGCTGCTGCCAGATCGCGGTTGCTGCCGAGGGTCAGGACAGGCGCTCCGCCCGACATCGGCCTGCTTGCCAGCCGCCGGTAGTACTCGGTGCAGACGAGCCCGACCTCCAGCACGCCCAAGCGCTCGGGCGCCTCGATCGTGACCGTCGCGTGCAGCTGTCCGCCACGTCGAACCCGCGGGTCGATCGGGCTGACGTCGAGCCCTTTGGTCATGCGACGGCGCACGGCGTCGAGCGGATTGAGCAGGGTGCGCCTGACGTCCGGCATGGTGGTGGCAGGATCTCACACGGATGGTGAGTAACCGGTACTTGTCCTTTCAAGGAGTTACGTCTAGGATCGCCGGCATGGGCTTCCGGATCCTCCACGCCGCCGACGCGTTCTGGCGGCCGTCGAACCAGATGGGCGTGTCGAACACCGACCTCGCCAAGCAGCTCGAGGCACGGTCGCTGGGCGCGCGGCTCTGGCGCCTCGCGCCGGGACAGGCATCGACGAGGCACCGCCATGCCGGCGAGGCCGAGCTGTACGTCGTGCTCGAGGGCACGGGGCGGATCAGGATCGGCGACGAGCCGCACACGCTCGCGCCGCTCTCGAGCGCCTACGTCGAGCCCGAGGTCGTGCGGCAGGTCTTCAACGACACCGATGCCGATGCGCTGTGGCTCGTCGTCGGCGCGCCTCCCGAACCCGCGAACACGCTCGAGATGACGCCCGAGACGCTGGCCTTCGTGTACCCGGACGGCCCGAAGGCCCTGCCGCCCGAGCTCGCGTGAGCGTCGCGCGGGCGTGACCGCTTCGCACAGCAGCTGCGTGACAGCTTCGCGCAGCACGCCCGCGCTTACCGCACGCGCTCTGCGCTGTACGGGGAGATCTGCGACGCCGTCGCCCGCGACGACGGTGTGCTCGAGCTCATGCGCTCGGCACCCGCCCACCAGCGCCGCCCGAACCTGCTGCAGGCGGCGATCCACGATCTCCTGCTCGCCGGCGCCGACCACGCGCTCGCGGCCCACTTCCCGACGGTCGCCGCCGGCCGCGCGCCCGCGGGCCGCCCGGGTGCGCTGGCGCTGAGGTTCTGCCGCGAGTACCGCGACGAGCTCGCAGAGCGGCTGGCGACACGCAGCACCCAGACCAACGAGGTCAACCGCGCCGCGGCGCTCATGCCAGCGCTCGCGGAGGCGGCGCCGCACGACCAGCCCCGTGCGGCTCGTCGAGCTCGGCGCAAGCGCCGGCCTGAACCTGCTCGCCGACCGCTTCGGCTACCGCTACCTCGCCGCGACCGGCGGCGCCGGCACGAAGACCGGCGGTGTCCCCGCCGCCGGCACCGTCGTCTGCGAGAGCACGGTGAGCGGCGCCCCGTTGCCACGGCTGGGCTCGCCGGTCATCGCCGAGCGCATCGGAGTCGACCTCGAGCCCGTCGACCTTGAGAGCCCCGAGGCAAGGCGCTGGCTGCTGGCATGCGTCTGGCCCGACGAGCCCGACCGCGTCGCCCGGCTGCGCGCGGCGATCGCGCTGGCTCGCCGCGACCCGCCGACGGTCGACCGTGGGGACGCGCTCGCCGCGCTGCCGGCGCTCGTCGCCGGGGAGGCACATCCGGTGATCTGGCATTCGTGGGTGCTCGCGTACTGGACGACGGCGGCGCAGTTCGCGCTCGCCGCAGCCGTCGACGTGCTCGGAGCGAGCCGCGACCTCACGTGGATCTACCTCGAGCCGCCCAGCGAGACCCCCGGCCTGCCGACGCCGATCGCCGGCGGCGCGCGCCACGACCCCGCCGACTGCGCGCTCGTCGCGGTCCGCTACCGGGCCGGGGCGCGGAGGCTGCAGCGGCTCGCGGACGTCCAGCGCATGCGCTGGCTGGCGCGTTCGCGCTGACGAAGCGGACAGATGTCCATGCGGTGTCCGGCGGCGTCTACGATCCGCGGATCGTGCCGCGCATCGCTCGCCCCCGCCCAACGGTGCGCCGTGCCCGCGCGCGCCGGTGTGCGCGCGCAGCGAGCGCCTGCCTTGCCGCCGGCGCGAGCCTCCTGTTGCTCGGCAGCGCCCCGGCCGTCGCGGCGACCGCGTCCTTCGCTGCGAGCGCCGGCGTGCTCACCGTGACGGGCGATGCAACGGCGGAGACGTTCGACGTCGCGTCGTCGGCAGGCGACCAGGTCGTCACCTCGTCGTCTGACCTCAACGACCCCGACGGCGCCGGGGCCGACTGCGCCGCGACGCTCGAGGGCGTCTCCTGCAAGGGGAGCGTCGTGCGCACCATCGTCGTCAACGCCGGCGATGGCGACGACTCGCTGACCGGCGTCTACGCGCTCGACCCGCCCGCGTCCGTGCGACTCAACGGCCAGGGCGGCGACGACACGCTGACAAGCAACAACTTCTTCGGCCAGTTTCGCCTCGACGGCGGGCCCGGCGACGACGAGCTGAACGCCGGCACCGGCCGGTTCGCCTCGACGCCGTTTGGCACGGGCACCGACACGGCCACCGGCGGCCCCGGCGACGACACGTTCAACGGCGGCGACGCCGTCGACAACTTCGCCGCCGAGCCGGGCGCAGACACCTACCGCGGCGGCGGCCCCGCCCCCGGCCCCGAGGGCTTCCCGGCGTCCAATCCGGGCAGCGCGCCGGCCGACACGATGACGTACGAGGGGCGCGCCGACGACGTGACGGTCACGCTCGACGACCAGCCCGACGACGGCGCCGACACCGAAGGCGACAACGTCAGCGACGACATCGAGTCCGTCGCCGGCGGCTCCGGCAACGACTTCCTGCGCGCGGGTCTCACAGCGGTGTTCCTGCTCGGCAACGGCGGCAACGACGCGATCAGCGGCAGCCCGGCCCGCGATGTGCTCTCCGGCGCGGACGGCAACGATGTGATCGACGCCGCGGACGGGCAGGTCGACCACGTCGCGTGCGGTGCGGGCACCGACAGCGCGACGCTCGACCGCCCGGTCGGCACGCCGCCGGTCGGCGACGTGCAGAGCGGCTGCGAGGTGATCGACCTCGCCGGCGTCGGGCCGCCCGCCAAGCCCGTCCTGAAGCTGACGACAAGGAGGATCTCGTCGGCGGCCTTCCGCCGCACGCGCTCCATCTCGCTCACGGCACGATGCCTGGCGGCATGTGTCCTCAAGGGCGACGCGTCGCTCAAGACCCCGAGCCTGCGGGTCAGGATCGGCCGCGGATCGGTCGGCTCCAAGCGCCTCCCGCTCGCGCGCGGCGCGCGGCGGCTGACCGTCAGGATCTCCGCCAAGTACCGCGTCAAGCTCGCCAACCGGCTGCGCACCAAGGCGCAGCGGCGCCGGGGCATCGCCTTCACGGTCAGGGTGACCGCGACCAACCTCGCCGGCCTCACGACGGCGAAGAACGCCACGGTCACGGTCAAGGGCTGACAGGCCGGTCACCCCAACCCGGGATCTTTCGATAGCGGTGGGGCTGCCGCGGTGGCCGCGCGTGGGTTGAGACCACGTCCGTAGCCAACTCGCACTTGAACGAGTGTACGCGAACGCGGGTGGCCGTTACGGTGGCGAGTACACGGGTACCGTTACATGTCGAGGCGAGGAAGCGCGGGCTTTCCCGAGCAGGCGGCGGCGGTGTCCGTCGGGCTCGGCTTCGCGACGACAGCGCGCTGGGGAGAACCGACGGCCACCAGCGGGGAGACAACGTGTCCGCCAGTGGGGAGAACCGATGGCCGTAGCTGGGGAGAAACCGATGGCCGTTGACACGCCGAGCCCCTGCACAATCGTGGCCCGTGCTCGCGTGTCTGAGCGTCAAGCTTGGCCCTGGCTACCGCGTCTCACAAACGACCGATTGCGCACATCCGCGCGCGACGCGGCCGCCGGACGCCGCGCGCGTGTCTCACGGGCCGTGTCCGCAATGAACGTTTCAGCCGCGGCGCCGTCTGACGGCACCGCGATAGGCGACCCCTTACTCAGCGTCGGTGTTGCTGCAGCGCTCTTCGGCTTCCACCAAGCGTTCCATCTGTGCGCGGCGGCGCGGCACCTTGGCGGGCTGCGGCGCTGGTGCAGCAGCCAGGTTGACGGTTGGTGCGGCAGCCGGCTTGATGGGAGCGCTGGCGTCGCTCTGGCGGTCGTCGGTCATGTCTTGCGACGCGGCGGAGCCTGGCTGCCATCGAACGACTCCATGTCAGCGCGACGCCGCGGCACCAGGTCCGTCGGAGGTGACGGAGGAGGCGGCGGCACCAGGTCCGTCGTAGCGGGCGGCGGCGGGGGCGGCGCGGGTGCTGGCTCGTCGTCACTCATCTGAGAGCCAGAGTAACGAGTACGGGGGACACTGCGACAACCTCGACAACCAGCAGCGCGTATCCGCGGCCGAGCGCCTTCGCCTTCCGCTTGTTGACCGCGCGCCGCGACGCCGTTGCGTTCACGGTTGCTTCGAGGAGTTCGTAGCGTGCGGTCTGCTCTCCCTCTGCCATCCCCTCGTCCTCAAGCCAGTGCTGCATCGCTGCCGTTGCCATGCCCTCGCGCGGCGTCGGTCGCAGCACGCCGAGCACCGTGACGAGGATCACTCCGACCGCAGACGCGACGGACACTGCGCCGCTCACCGCGAGCGCGACGTGACCGGCAGAGCAGACGTCAAGCTCGAAGGCGGTCACGATCGGACGCTGGAGGAGCCCCATCAGGACAGCCGCGGCCGCGGCGACGGCGAGCGCGCGCGTGTTCAGCGATTGCTCGCGGTCGCGCTCGTCATCCAGCAGCTTGTGCGCTCCGCTTAGCCGTACCTCGAGCGCTTCGCCGTCGGCGAAAGGCTTCTTCTCCGATGCGGTCTCGTCGGCCAACGTCAATCGGCGCGAAAGGCCAGCTTGCCAAGGCCCCCGCGGTGGCGAGCGGCGTCCTCGATCGCGTCCTCGAGGCGATCGTCGTGAACCGCAGTGTAGATCGTCGTCGTGCGGATGTCGGCGTGGCCTGCCAGCTCGCGGATGACGTCGATCGGCGCGTCGGTGTTCGCGAGGTGCGTGCAGAACGTGTGGCGCAGCACGTGCGGCGAGCGGCGATCCTGGGGCAGGCCCGCCAGCGCCCCGTAGCGCGTCACGATGCGCGTGACGTCGCGGACAGTCAGCGGCCGCGGCGGTTGCGCGTTGCGTGGCAGCGAGACCAGCAGCTCGTCGCAGGCGCAGGCCGGGCGCGAGCGCACCCACGCGACGATCGCGTCCAAGGCGCCCTGCTCGAGCGGGACGCGGCGTCGACGCCCGCGCTTGCCGTAGCGCACCGTCACCCACCACGACGTCGACCGCGCGATCGCGCGTCGCAGCCGCGCGTCGCTTGCGCGCGGATGCTCGTCGACGTCGGCGACGAGGACCGCGCACGCTTCCGCGCGCCGCAGCCCGGCGGTTCCCAGCAGGTGCAGCAGGACGAGATCGCGCCGGCCGGCGCTCGTGCGTCGGTCAGGCATCCGCAGCAGTCGCGCGTACTCCTCGGCGCTGAGCGCGCGCGGCTCCCCGCGCGCGACCTTCGCGCCGCGCACCTGGCGGACGTCGTCGACGCCGAGCGCCGCGGCGAGCGTCCGCAGCGCAGAGAGGTGCTTGGCGATTGTCGCCGGCGACCGGCCGGCCGCCTCGAGCGCCGAGCGATATGCGCGGACATTTTTGCGTGTGAGCTCGGCGCGGTCGGCGCCGGGCCCGACGAACGCGCAGAAGGCCTTGTAGACGCCGGCATAAGTCGAGCGTGTCAGTGGCGCGGGCTGGTCGGCCGCCACGCCCGCCGCGGCGATCGCGAGCTCACCGTCGACGACGAGCTCGTCGGGGTCGCTGCGCACGCTCGGCGATGCGGCGCCGATGGCGACGTCGCGCATGGCCGTCACGTGGCCTCGTCGACCTGCTCGAGGAAGGCGCCTGCGTTCACGTGCTCGGCGCACTGCCAACACAGCACGGCGAGGTCCAGCGACCACCCGGCGGGGCGAACGATCGCGCCGTGCTGCAGGATGAGCGGGGCGCGCCGGCCGCAGCGTTCGCACTCGTGGCACTCGCAGCAGTCCGGCGCGAACGGGTCTTCGGACCCGCCGCACGTCGAGCACCGCCGCCAGCCCTGCACGCTGAACTTCGAGAACCTCGGCACGCGTCGGAATACTGTCAGCCGCCGCGGACGGATTCGGTGTCCCAGAATTGCCTTTCTCGGACACCAGCTCGGCCAAGAAGCCCGACGGCCGCTGGCATTCGCGGCGTGCGACGCTCGGATTCTCGGGACGCGTCACGCGTCCCAACGACGATCGGGCGTCACCTCACGGGCCTGGCGATGTAGACGCGGGTCGGGCGCAGCCGTACAGACCCGCGCGTGGGCAGGCCATCATCGCTGGGTCGCCGATCGGGCTGCAGCCCGACAGCATGACCCCTGAGAGCGACGGCTTCGCTTGGCCCCAGCGCGACGGGTCGCCACGCTGCCCGAGCTCGCCGGCAATACGCTCGGCTGCTGGTGCGCGCCGCGCGCGTGCCACGGCGACGTGCTCGCGCACCTCGCCAACGCGCAAGCGCGCTGACGCTAGCGCCGACGGCCCCATTTCGCGACCCGGGTTGACGCAACACGGGCTATCGAGCATTCCTTCCGAGCGCACAGCGCCCAAGCTACGGCGCATGTGCCGGCTTGCCGCGCGAGCCCGTCAAATCAACGTTGCGCGCGCCGCGGAGATCGGCGCCCTTCAAGTTTGTGTCGAACAGTCTCGCCCGGTGAAGGTTCGCTCCGCGAAGGTCCGCGCCGCTGAGGTTGGCGAAGCTTAATTCGCCCGGTACCGGCGCGAGCCGCGGAGATCAGCGCCGGCGAGGTCGCCAAGACGGAGGCTTGCCAACTCCAGATTTGCTCGCGAGAGCCTCGCCTGGACCAGGGTCGTGTCGACGAGATACGCACGGACGAGGTCCGCCCCGACGAGGTTCGCTCCCGTGAGATTCGCCCTGGCAAGGTCCGCCCCGAAGAGGCCGGCTTGCTCGAGGGCAGCCTGGCCCAGATCGGCGGAGGCGAGGGCGATCCGCGGACCGGTGTACCTCCCGCGACGAATGAGCCCAGCCTCCGCGAGAAATCGCACCACCAAGCCTCGGCGCTGCCCGTCAAGCCGTCTGACCGCAGTTAGCGTGGCCGTCCGTGCGACCTCGCGGACATCCGATCCAGACGAGGAACGGCGAAGCTGACGATCGAGCATCAAATCCGACATCTGCGCCAGATACGTCCGCAGCGCGCCCTCGCGTTCGGCATCGGTCGCCGCAGAGCGCTGGCGCGCCGCCTGCCGATCCTCGTGTCGCTGATCTCGACGACTCTGCGAGCTGCTGAGGACGAACGCAAGCGATGCCACGGCAACTGGAATGACGAGTAGTTGAAGCCAGTCCCAGAGGGTCTTGGCCGGCCGCGGCACATCACTACTACCGGGACGCTGCGAAGCCGGCAACCCGGTCCATTGCCATCCGTTGCGGTAGGCCATGGCGATCACGGTGCCGATAGCGACAAGCGCGACAACAGGTATGACGAGCGACGCCATCGGCGCCAAGTCTGCCTGGCCGGCGAGGGCGGCGCTGACCCGGAACAGTTGAGGTCCCCACGGCCAGCGGCCGAAGATCCCGTCGCCGCCCAGTCGCCGACGTCCATGGCCGGTTGACGTGATCCGCGCTACACCCGCGACGAACTCGAGCGCAGCATGCGCGCCGGTGATCGCAGCGTCCTCGACATGGCGGCTGCGGCGCGTGCCCGACGCAACGGCCGGCGCGTCGGTTCGCCTGCGCCGCAGCTCATCAAGCTGATCGCCACCGTTGACTCCAGGGCACCGATGGCCTGCGGTATAGCCGAAAGAATGACCTTACATCCGTACTATAGCGGTGCTATACTCATGCGCGAGGAAAAACCCTTACACAGCTAGCAAGAAAATCGATAAGGACTCCCGAAATCTAAATGGCTACTCGAGCGAAGCACATGGCCGTCGCGGCACCGCTTGATCCGGGTCGGGTCGTCCAAAACCTTCGGAGTCTCGGCCTGACGGAGCGTGATGTGGCAACCGCCACGAGTGCGGCGCCTGGGACGGTGCGGCGGTGGGCTGGCGGGCAGGTTCGCCCTCAAGAGCGTCATGCGGAGCGCATTGATGATCTGCGCGAGATCACCGAGCTGCTCGAAACCATGCTCAACGCTGACGGCATCAAGCAATGGCTTCGCAGGCGCAATGCGTACCTCAACTCCGAGCGCCCGATCGACCAAATCCGCAAGGAGGAACTCGACGCCGTCCACAACGCGGCAGTGAGCTACCTGCAGGGCAGCTATCCGGGCCCCTAAGGCATGCCTCGTGCGCCGAAGCTCGCGCACCTGCGCAGCTTCCTCTACGTTTCGCGGCTCCACTCGATCAGCAAGGCCGCGGCCGAGCTCGGCGTCAGCCAGCCCACGGTCACCGAGCACATCCAGCGCCTCGAGGAGGGCTACGGGCGGACGCTGTTCACGCGCGGGCCCAACGGCGTGGAGCTGACGCTCGCCGGCCAGGCGCTCAAGCGCACGATCCAGCCGTCGCTCGAGCAGCTCGATCGGCTGACCTTCGCCGAGACGCCGATGGAAGCGCACATCGGTCTCGGCGGGCCGCCCGACCTCTTGTCGATGCGCGTCCTGCCGGCGCTCAAGCCGCTGTACGACGCAAACGTCTACATCCGGATCCGCCCCGGTACGGCCGAGCAGCTGCTCGAGCAGCTCGAGGACCACACGCTGGACATGTTCATCGCGACGCGCGAGATCCACAGCGAGACGACCGCGGTCACGTATGAGCCGCTCTTCGACGGAGGAGTACGTGCTCGTCGGCGCCTGGAGTGGCGACGAGCGCATCCAGGCCGAGATCGAGCCGGGCGACACGCTCGAGGAGATCGAGCTCAAGACCGTCGAGGTGCTCGCCGGCGCGCCGTTCCTCGCGTTCGACGCGACGCTCACGGTCATCCGCGACCACCCGCTCGTCTCCAAGCACCGCAACGCGATCTTCGCCGAGGACAAGCTCAAGCAGGTGCCGCTGATCATGCCCGACTTCCGCGCGCTGCGGGAGGTCGCGATCACCGGCTCCGGCGTGACCGTGATCCCGCGCTACATCGTCCAGGACGCGCTGCGCGAGGAGCGGCTCTTCGAGCTCTACGAGCCGGTCAACCGCCGCTTCAACACGCTGTTCATCGCCTCCGCGACGAGCCGCGGGGCGAGATCGCCGACCGGCTCGATCACCACCCTGCAGATGAGCGCGCCGTTCTGGGAGGAGCGCGCCAGCGTCGTGGCCTGATCGGCACCCGCGGCCGCTCGTTGAGGTTCTCCAGTGCAATCACTGGGATGCCGTAGACGTTCGCGCCCCCGTCGTCGCCCGCATCGCCGCAGCCCCACGCCGCCCAGCCCGCCCCGAACCCCGCCTCGCGGACGGCGATGCAGTTATCGACGCTGTCGTCGAGCAGCCATTCCTCCGACGGGGGGTCGACTCGCGCTCGGCGATCTCGGCCAGCGCCGCTGGCTTATCGACGAGCTCGTCGAAGATCCGCGCCGGGTCCGGCCGCACCTGATGGGCACCGAGGATGTCGAGGACCGAGGCGCGATCGCGCGCGGTCGCAATGTAGGCACCTTCGACAAGCGCGCATACCTGTGGCCACACGCCGTGAAGCGCGAGCCACGTGTCCCTCCGACGGGTACGGACGGCCGCGCGGTATTCGCCAGCAGCGTGTGCGAAGTCGTCAGCCATGCCGTCCGGCAGGCTCGCGAACCGCTGTGCGAACTCGGCTCTGTCGGTCGGGGCGGGTCCGTCCAGCAACGGGACGACGAATTGCGCGAGGTGGCGGATGTACCGGCGTGTGCCGTGGTAGCGCCGCACGACGTCGGGCGGAACGGCGTGCTTGCCCTCGCGTGCCGCGAAGGCCTCCACCGGCACCCCTGCCCAGGCGCCCCAGGCGATGTGGAGGCACTCGGTGGTGGAATCGCACAGCACGCCATCGAAATCGAGGACGAGCTGCTTGGTGTTCGGCAACCCGGCACTCATGATGTCGGCTGGCCGCAGCGCTCCTCGGCGAGCGCGATGACGGTTTCCAGAAAGCCCCCGACGGCGCCGTAGTAGCGGCACGTGACGATGTTGTCGTCGACAACAACATCGGCGTCCTCAACAATTGCCCCGGCGTTCTCGACGTCGACGCGGAGCCCTGGGTACGCGGCGGCGTGGCGGCCGGCGAGGACGCCGGCGTTGACGAGAACCCAAGGGCCGTGGCAAAGGCCCGCGACGAGCTTGCCGGCGCCCGCCATCGCGCGGACGAACGAGGTCGCGCGCGCATCCTGTCTGACGCGGTCGGGGGCCTCGTGGCCGCCGGTCGCGATCACGATGTCGAAGCGCTCAATGTCGAGGTCGTCGGAGGAGATGCACGGCCTCGACGTCTTGTCGAGCGGGACGCGCGTGCCCTCCTCACAGATCACGGGCGTGCCGTCCGCGGGTCGCGAACTCGACGGCGATCTTGCGTCCCAGCAGGCCGTACCCGCAGGCCCGGTTGTCGTGGTCCTGAAAGCCCGGGCCGGTGAGGATCACCGCCCGCGGTCTGCCAAGAAAGTCCGACTGTCGGGTGGTCAACAGCGTTACGGTCATCTGCGTCGCTCCTTCGAGGATTGCACGTCCTCGATCCGGTAGTTGCCATGGACCACGTCGTGATCGTGGAGGCCGGGGCGGGTGAGGTTGACAGCGTGAGAGCGGGACATCCCAGTGCTCTCCGATCGGTGATTGCTGCGGATGGTGAGGTACAGTTCGTCGTTCGCACTCGATGTCAGCTCGCGCCGACCGAGCACGCGCACAGCGTCGGCCGCCGCACGGTCGACCGGCAGGACGATCGCCGCGACGAGCTCGTCCGGGCGTCGACGCGCATGCGCGCCGGACTCCAGGTTGAAGCGAAACTCGCCGGTCATCGTGTGCTGGCGCAAGCGGGCTCGCGGCGGACCACCGAACTGCTCGACGAGCGGGCGCGGTTGAGGCCTGCTCTCCAACGGGTCTTCGTAACGCGTCCCTGTGCGGCCGTAGCTGTCGTCGATGCGCACCAGGTCGAACTTATTGCGCGGCGTCTCAACCTCCACAAGCGTCAGGCACGTCTGCGCGACGCTTCGGTGTAGGGCCCCTGCGTGGATGTGCACGACGCTGCCCGGCGTCAATGTGATTCGTTCGTCCGCGCCGGTGATCAGCGCGCCTTGTCCGCCGAGACAAATCAGCGAGGTGTGCTTACCGGGGTGGGCGTGCAGCGATTCTGGCAGCTTGGTTCAAGCTTGAGCAGCCACACGTCTGTCGACAGGTCGTCGTACACACGCATCTCGTTCCCCCACGGCTTCGTAATCAGATCGTCGAGATAGGCGTCCCGCGCGCTGCCCGGTGCCTCTCGCATGACGGCACCGGGGGGCTGGTGCGCGAGCACACGCGCAGCATCTCGAGCCGTCGCGTGGAGGACTCGCTGCGCCGGCGGCGTCGCCTGTTGATGGATGACGTATGGCAGTGCCATGGCTTTTTGCTCCTCGGCGCGATGGGAACGGCCGCTAATCTGGCCTTAGTAACGACCGCAAGAATGTCCTCTCAATACTACAGTTGCGCATCCGCAGCGCGCTGTCAAGGACGATCTGCGCCCGCAAAATGTCCCTATGTCTGGCCGTAGCACGTGTCCCGTATGATCTTGGCGTGCGTCAGCATCCTGGCCAGCCCCTCGCATGACGGTCGATCAGCTCGACTCGCTGCCAGTGCGCTGGATCCTGGACGAGTCCTTTGCCTGCACGGCCCATGGGAACATCGACCCCGGCAAGCTCTACGCGAAAGCGTGCAACGACGGGATGTACCACCGCGCCGGAGGGCCGTCGCCGCTCTATATGGCGGAGAGCAAGCGGATCGCACTGATCGAGTGGCTTCGCCAGTTCGACGGCGACGTCACGACCAGCCTCGTATCACAAACGATGGCTCGTCTCGGGATCGCGCATGTCTGCGACCTACCGGTCCTCGATCTCACAGACGAGAACGTCCGGCGGAGGCTGGACATCACCGAGGAGCAGCTGAGGAAGGACCGGCAGACCTGCCAGGCCATCGCGCTGCGCCTCAGAGCCGACCCCAACGCGAACACGCGCTTCGGTGGGATCCTTGCTCCCGCGACGCTACCCGGCGCGCAGATCCTCGTCGTCTTCTACGAATGGATCGAGAACCACGTGAAGTTCCCGGAGCGCGTGGCGCTCGAAGGGGACATGACAGCGTAGAAACCGAGCGGTGGTTCTGGAGATCGTGGGAGAGTCGCGAGGCCGTCGGTGCGGGCGCGCCGACTTACAACGCCGGCCGCCATCGCGGTCATCAGCGCGGTCACGGCTGTGTGCGGCCTCATCGCGGCGGTCGCCAACGCGGTGGACTAAGCACCCACGCCGAAATCGTCTCCCGTCAACGGCTCGTTCCTTCACGAATCGTCAGGTACCACTGCTCAGGATCGGCTCGATCAGTCTCATCGGTCCGGAGGATCTTGAGGTCACGACACAAGATCGTTCGGATATCGAGTGACACACAGAACAAGGAAGCTCGTGCGGCGGCGCGCACTGTCGCTCCAGTCTCAAGACTGACGCGGTAGCGCCCCTCAAGGTCGCCAGGGCGCAGCCGCGCCCTCGGGGGTCCGGATGGTGCGGCCGTGAGCTCCGGCACCGACAACCCAGTGGCGTAGCCGGCGCGTTCATAGCCTCGCCCGCGGCACGCCCCCAGTCGTCCGAGAATCTGACCAGATCGAACTTGTCTCGCGGGTTGTCGATCATGACAAGCCTGACTCCGGTGAGCGATTCGATTCGGTAGGCCGCGCCGCGGCAAATGTCCACAATCGTCTGCGGGCCGAGGACCATCATGCGGCCGCTGCTCGTCGTCAAACTGCCCCGACCCTCAAGGCACAGCAACGTCGTGTCCTTCCTGACGTGGGCATGCAGCGAGCTACGTGTTCCTG
>CAWEOF010000015.1:0-40127 GCA_963810605.1 uncultured Actinomycetes bacterium | reverse complement strand
GCGTCCGGATCGCCAAGCTCGATGCCCTCATCGGACCGGCTGGCCAGATGGTCGTCAACGGCTCGTTTCTCGTGATTCTCATCGTGGGGGGCCTGCGCGTTGCCGACGGCAGCAGCTCGCTCGGCGATCTCGTTGCGTTCATGCTCTATATGACGTACCTCACCGTGCCGATCGGCAACGCATTTCAGGCCATGAGCGCGATCCAGCAGGGCACAGGCGCCCTGCAGCGCATCAACGAGCTGCTCGCACTGCCGCGCGAGCCGGTGACAGCGGCGGCCGCCGGATCGCCTCGTGCGCCGTCGCCAAGCGCGAGCGGGCGTGAGCGCGAGGCGCCGGCGCTTGAGTTGCACGACGTGTGGTTCGGTTACGACCCAAGCCGGCCCGTGCTGCGCGGCTTGTCGCTACGTGTTCAGCCACGCTCGCACGTCGCGCTCATCGGCCCTTCCGGCGCGGGCAAATCGACGCTCGTCGCTCTCGTCGAACGCTTCTACGAGCCCGATCGCGGAACCATCGCGCTCAACGGCACCGACGTAGCCACGCTCACCCGCGAGCAGTGCCGCGCCGGGATCGGCCTCGTCGAGCAGGACTGCCCCGTGCTCTATGGGACGCTGCGCGACAACATCGCCTACAGCGCGCCGCACGCCTCGGATGCGCAGATCGCGCGAGCGGTGCAGCTGGCCAACCTCGGCGGGCTCGTCGCCCGCCTACCGGACGGGCTCGACTCGGAGGTCGGTGAGCATGGCGACATGGTCTCCGGCGGCGAGCGCCAGCGCATCGCGATCGCCCGCTCGCTGCTCGCCCGCCCCGCGCTTCTGCTGCTCGACGAGCCGACCGCCCATCTCGACAGCGCCAGCGAGCTCGCGCTGCGCCGGTCCATAGCGAGCGTTTCCGAGGAGTGCGCGCTGCTCGTCGTCGCCCACCGGCCCTCGACCATCCGAAGCGCCGACCGGATCGTCGTCATCGAGGACGGCACGGTCGCCGCCGCCGGTACGCCCGAAGAGCTGTCCTCCGCGAGCGCGTACTACCGCGACACCGTGGGAGAGTGCCCGAGCGCCCCCGCGGGATCGTCCGATCGCAACACGCCCGCGCACCGCCCGGGCCGCAGGCCTGGGCTTCGGACGAGCGCGGCGTGCGGCGCGGGGCAACCCGGGACTCCCGCCCAGCCATGATACGCCCGCGGTTGCCGAGGATCCGGCGCCCGGGTCGAGCCGGCGATCCTCAAGCGGGCCGGCCATCGATCCCCAGCCGGCGCCCACAGCCGTCGAGCATGAGCGCGCCGCCCACCGCACGACTCCATGAACCCAGCTCAGCGTCGGCGCTCGCCGCGGGCGATCCCGCCGCTGTCGCTGCGCACCTTCGACCAGCTGCACCGCTTCGTCGCGTCGGAGGTCGCCAAGTCGCCGCGGATCCTCGCGTTCCTCTCGATGGCCGACGGGGCAAGCGGCTGCATCACGAGGTGATCGACGAGCTCACGGCGAAGGCACGCCGGAGTGCTCCGCCGGTCATTCCCGCGGCGACGGACGGCGAGCGCATGGCGGTGCACCGCCGTGTCCTGGCGCAGACCGCGCCGCGCAGGCCGAGCCGCGCGCGCGTACGAGGCCCGTCACGCGCAGCGCATGTCGACGCTCGAGCCTTCGTCTTGGCGGGCAAGATCCACGCCGAAATCCGCTGCGATCTCCCGTACGACCCCAGAAACCCGACCATCGACCGAGTGTTTGGACACCCCCATTTCCCGGACCCAATCCCGGATCGTCCCGGCGCGGCTTAATACGAACTCAACATCGCGCTTGTCCTAACCTTTACACGGCTACGCGACACTGTCGCGGGCCCCAACGACCGGGGTTGGCAACGGGAAAGGAGCTCCTGCAGATGTACCAGTTCAGCCGCGCGATCTACCGCGAACTGTCGCCGCACATCATGGGGACGCGCGAGCCTGCTCACGCTGAGGTGCTGCACGCCTGCGAACAGACGATCGAGCGCCTCGCGACCGATCGCCACTACTTCGCGCGGCCGGCGCGGACGCTGTTCAACGACATCCGCATGCACTTCCCGATCGGCGTCCAGCCGCGGGTCTGGAAGGTCTGCAACTCGTACGTGGACGCCGCGCAGGAGTGGCTGGCCAAGCAGCCCCAGCACGGCTACGACATCCACGGCAACCCGCTGGAATGCCGCGCGACCACGCGCCGCGGGACGCCCTGCCAGCGGATGCCGCTGCCGCACAACGGCTACTGCCCGTCGCATCAGCATCTGGCCGAGACCGAGGAGTACGGACAGGCGATGGCGGCGTAGCCGCCGCGGTCATCAAGGCACGAGCGTGACGCGTCGCTGCACGATGCAGACGAGCGCGCCGTCCTTCGCGGACTCCGCCACAGCCTCGAGCGTCCCGGCCTGGCGTACCGTCCCGACGGGGTAGGAGACCGTCTGGCTCCACGGCCCGTTCGCGGTCACGATGCGCCGGCCGAGGACGCGGCCGAGCCTGTCGCGCACGCGGATGACGAAGTTCGCTTCGAACAGGTTGCGCGCGGTGCCGCGCACGCGGAACGTGCGCCCGGTGCGCTGGATGCCGGTGAGCGTGAGACAGCGGCCGACGCCCGTGCGGATCTCCGCGGCCGGGCTCGGCGCACGGCTGCGGTAGAGGTCGACGACGACGCGCTCGGGACCGTGCAGGACGAAGACCCGCATGTACTTGAACATGCGTCGCTCGGAGGTGAGCCGCAGCCGCGCGCGGCTCGCGGTGGCGAGGCTGAGGCGGGCGCGCACGCCATGCGCCGTGCGATCGCGCGGCGCGACGACGATGCCGGGGTGGCTGATGTCGACGCGCCCGCTGCCGTCCGCGACGACGTGGTCGGTCGCCTCGACCTCGTTGAACTCCGCGCGCCCGCCGGTGACGTCGATGACGACGCGGACGAACGCCGGCTGCGCGCCGATTCGCACGTCGGACGCGGTCAGCGCCGCCGAAGCCTGTGACGGGAGCGCGGCCGCGAACACGATCGCGAGGGCCGCGAAGCGGAGGATGCTCATGTGAAGCACAGTCTCGGCCATCGGAGCGCCGCTGTCCACGCGCCAGAACAGATTCGTCGAACATCGCCACCCGGAGCCGTCCCCGGTTAGATTTGCGGGCGTGCTCCTCGGGGTCGACGTCGGCGGGACGTTCACCGACGCGGTGCTCGCGACCGGCGGCCGGCTCGTGACCGCGAAGTCCCCGACGACGCCCGACGACCAGTCCGAAGGGGTCATGCACGCGGTCGGCGCGGCGCTTGAGCGGGCGGGCGCGTCCGCCGCCGACGTCGAGCTCTTCGCGCACGGCATGACCGTCGCGACCAACGCGCTGCTCGAGGGTCGCGGCGCGCGCACGGTGCTCGTGGCGACCGAGGGCTTCACCGACCTCGTCGAGCTCGGACGCCAGGCGCGGGCGGACCTCTACCGGCTGTGCGCCGCGCGGCCGGCACCGCTCGTCGCGCCGGACATGCGCGTCGGCGCGAGCGAGCGAACCACCCCCGGCGGCGTCCTGCGCGCGCTCGAGGACCCGGCGGCGCTGGCCGAGGCCGTGGCCGCGCACGAGCCCGAGGCCGTCGCGGTCGTCCTGCTGCACGCGTACGCGCACCCGGGCCACGAGCGCGCGATCGCGCGCGCGCTCGCGACCCGGCTGCCGGACGTCCACGTCTCGCTGTCGCACGAGGTCGTCGGGACGTTTCGCGAGTACGAGCGCGCGGCGACCACAGAGGTCGACGCGGCGCTCTCGCCGCTGCTGGCGAGCTACCTGCGGCGGCTGCTCGAGCGCGCGTCGCACGCGGGGCTGCCCGAGCCGCGGATCATGCAGTCCAGCGGGGGCTTGGCGGCGGCCGATCTCGCCGCGCGCCATGCCGCGTACACGGTTCTGTCGGGGCCGGCGGGCGGCGCGGCGGCGGCGGCGCTCGTCGCGCGTGACAGCGGCCGGCCCGACCTCGTGTGCTTCGACATGGGCGGCACGTCGTGCGACGTCTGCGTCGTCGAGGGCGGCGCCGTGCGCGAGACGGCGGGGCGCGAGGTCGGCGGGCGCCCGCTCGCGCTGCCGATGGTCGACATCCATACGGTCGGCGCCGGCGGCGGGTCCGTCGCGTGGCGCGATCCTGGCGGGGCGCTGCGCGTCGGGCCGCGCAGCGCGGGCGCCGACCCCGGCCCGGCGTGCTACGGGCGCGGCGGCGCTGAGCCGACCGTGACGGACGCGAACCTCCTGCTCGGCCGCCTGGACGCCGCGGGCGCGCTGGCCGGCGGGGTCGAGCTGGACGAGGCGGCTGCGCGGCGCGCCGTGCAGGGCCTCGCGGCGGAGCTCGACCTCGATCCGACCGCGTGCGCGGAGGGCATCGTGCGCGTGGCGAACGCCGAGATGGTGCGCGCGCTGCGCGTGATGACCGTGCAGCAGGGCATCGATCCCCGCCGCTTCGCGCTGCTGGCCTTCGGCGGCGCCGGGCCGCTGCACGCCGCGGCGATCGCCGCCGAGCTCGGCATGACGACGATCCTCTGCCCGCGCGCGTCGGGCGTCCTGAGCGCGCTCGGCCTCGCCGCGGCCGATCGCCGCGCGACCGAGCAGCGCACGGTGCTGCTCGCAGGCGACGCGCTGACCGACGACGCGCTGGCCACGGCCCGCGAGGAGCTCGCCGGCGCCGCGCGCGCGACGCTCGGCGGGGCGCAAGCCTCGCCCGCCGGCGGCGCCCACGGCCGCGGCGGCGCACCCGCCGGCGCCGGCGCGGCCTCCGCCGCGAGCGCGGGCGCCGAGGTCCGGCTCGACGTCGCCTACGACGTGCGCTACCGCGGCCAGGCGCACGAGCTCACCGTGCGCGATCTCGCGGAACCGGGGGTCGCGCCGCTGCGCTGCGCGTTCGAGAACCTGCACGAGGAGCGCTACGGCTACCGCGACGGCGCCGCGCCGGTCGAGGTCGTCACGATCCGCGCGACCGCGAGCGTCGCCGGCCCTGAGCTCGATCTCGCGGCGGGCGCCTCCGCGGGCAGCGAGCGCTCGCGCCGCGCCGTCGTCTTCGGTGGCGAGGAGCACGACGCGGAGATCCTGCGCGGCGAGCCGGCGCCCGGCGAGCGGATCGCCGGCCCGGCGATCTGCGAGCTGCCGGAGGCCACGCTCGCCGTCCCGCCGGGATGGCGCGGCAGCGTCGACGACGCCGGCACGATCGTGCTCGAGCGCGACGAAGCCGCGACGCCGCCGGAGCCCGCCCCGCCGGCGGGCGGCGAGGGCGCGGCGCGCCTCGACCCGATCGACCTGCAGGTCGTCACCGGCGCGCTGCGCGCCGCGTGCGAGGAGATGGGCGCGACGCTCGTTCGCAGCGCCCACTCGGCGAACATCAAGGAGCGCCGCGACTGCTCCACCGCGCTCTTTCACCCGGCAGGCGAGATGGTCATGCAGGCTGAGCACATCCCCGTCCACCTCGGCGCGATGCCCGCCGCCGTCGCCGCCGTCCTCGACGAGGACCACGCGCACGGCCGCCCCTGGATCCTCAACGACCCCTACCGCGGCGGCACCCACCTCCCGGACATCACCGTCGTCACGCCCGTCCTCCACGACGGCGAGCTGCTCGGGTTCGCGGCCAGCCGCGCGCACCACGCGGACGTCGGCGGCCGCACCCCCGGCTCGATGCCGGCCGACTCGACGACGCTCGACGAGGAGGGGGTCGTCATCGCGCCGCGGCCGCTCGACGAGGCCGCCATCGAGGAGCTCGTCGCGCAGATGCGCCAGCCCGAGCAGCGCCGCGCCGACCTGCGCGCACAGCTCGCGGCGAACCGAACGGGCGCGCGGCGCCTCGTCGAGCTCGCCGAGCGCCTGGGCCCAGCGCCGCTCCGTGAGGCCATGAACGGTGTGCTCGACTACGCGGAGCGACGCACCCGCGCCTGCATCGCCGCGCTCGACGACGGCCCGCGCGACGCGCGCGACGTGCTCGAGGCCCGCGAAGGCGATCTCGAGCTGCGCCTCACGGCGACCGTCGACGGCGACGGCTTGACACTCGACTTCTCCGGCAGCGCCGCGCAGCACGAGGGCAACCTCAACTGCCCGCTCGCCGTCACGCGCTCGGCCGCATACTTCGCCGTGCGCGTGCTGACCGATCCGGACGTCCCGCCAAGCGCGGGCGCCTACCGCCCGATCACCGTGCTCGCGCCGGAGGGCTCGCTGCTGAACGCCAGATCGCCGGCCGCGGTGGCGGGCGGGAACGTGGAGACGTCCAGCCGCGTCGCCGACCTCGTGCTCGCCGCCTTCGGACGCGCGCTCGGCCAGGGCACGATGAACAACCTCACCCTGGGGACCGAACCTGCCGGGGAGCCCGCCGCCGGCGGGCAGTCCAGTGGCGGCGAGGCGGGGCCGGAGGTGGCCGCCCCCGGCACTCCCGGGTTCACCTACTACGAGACGCTGGGCGGTGGCCAGGGCGCATGCGCCGACGCCGACGGTCCCAGCGGCGTGCACGTCGCGATGTCCAACACGCTCAACACGCCCGTCGAGGCGCTGGAGCTCGAGTTCCCCCTGCGCGTCGCGCGCTACGAGATCCGGCGAGGCTCGGGGGGCGCCGGCACGCATCGCGGCGGCGACGGCGTCGTGCGCGAGCTCGAGGCGCTCGCCCCGATGACCTACTCGCTCATCACCGAGCGCCGGCACCACGCGCCGCCGGGCGCCGCCGGAGGTGCGGCGGGGGCTCGGGGCCGCAACCTCCTCAACGGCACGGAGCTACCGGCCAAGGCGAGCGGGGAGCTTGCCCCCGGCGACCGCTTGACGATCGCGACCCCCGGCGGCGGGGGGCACGGTCCAGCCCGGGCACGGGCTTAGCCCGCTGAACGCCGCACGACCGGCACGCTCGCCGGCGGGTCGGCAGGAGTCTCCGTGCCCCGGCGAAACGCGCCGCCGCACATGGGGCAGGGACCCTTGATAGCGGCGAGCATGCCAGCCGGGTCGTCGGTCACGAAGCTCCGTCCGCAGCCTTCGCATTCGATCAGACCGGGCATTGGCGCGTTGCCACTCTACCCGGCCCGCCTGCCGAAAAAACGTCGCCGGGCGCGTTCGGCGCCCTCGTGCATCAAGCAAATGCCGGTGTCTCGGCGTAGCTGAGGTAGGTTGTTAGCGTCGCGTCGGTGACGCTCGCGTCGCTGAAGGCGAACCATGCTTGCTCTCGACGTACCGTCGCGCTCGCTTGCCGGGCTCGGCGTGGCTTCGGGTCTGTCCTTCAAAACACCGCCCGGAGTTTCCACATGGACGCCAGCCATCCGACGCCGGATGTGTCGGGCTCGACCAACGAGCACGGCATGTTGAGCGCGATCTCCAACGAGATGGTGCGCATCTACAAGGACCAGTTCGGTCGCGGGCCCACGAAGACCCGCACGCAGTGGGCTGGCCCAGACGTCCTCGTCGTCACGCTCGAGAAGACGCTGACGCCGGCGGAGCACAGCCTCTGCAGGCTCGGCGAGCACGCTCGACTGCGCAGCATGCGCCAGCTCTTCCAGTACGCCGAGCTCGCGCGCTTCTGCGAGCCGATCGAGCGGCTCACGGGGCGCAAGGTGCGGGGGTTCATCAGCGGCATCGACACGGTCTCGGACATCGCCACGGAGATGTTCATCATGCACCCCGTCGGCTACGACGGCCCGTCGCGCGCCACGCTGCACATCGACGAGCGGTAGCCGGCGCGCGGCATCGGACCGCCGGACGCGCCGCGGCGCGACTAGCATCGTCGCGGTGACCTCCGCCGATCGGGTCGGGTTCGTCGGACTCGGGATCATGGGCTCGCGCCAGGCCGCGAATCTTGCGCGCGCAGGGTACGAGCTCGCGGTCTACAACCGCACGCGGGCGACCGCGGAGGCGTGGGTCGCCGAGCACGGCGGCACGGTCGCCGAGACGCCGGCCGAGGTCGGCGCAGCGAGCGACGTCGTCATCACGATGGTCGTCGACGGCGAGCAGGTGCGAACGGCGCTGCTCGGCCCCGACGGGGTCGCCGCGGGTGCCGCGCCGGGCGTCCTGTGCGTCGACATGTCGACGATCGCTCCGGCGCAGACGCGCGCGATCGGCGCGGAGCTCGCAGCGCGCGGCCTGCGGATGATCGACGCGCCCGTGACGGGATCCTCGCCGAAGGCGCAGGCGGGCACGCTGACGATCATGGCCGGTGGCGCCGCCGGCGACTACGCCCGCGCGGAGCCGCTCCTGCGCGTCATGGGCGAGCTCGTCGTGCACGTCGGCGAGCTCGGCCAGGGCGAGATGCTGAAGATCATCAACAACTCCGTCGCGGCGGCGAACGCGGCGACCGTCGGCGAGGCGCTCATCGTCGCGCAGCGCACCGGCGTCGACCTCGACGCGCTCGTCCAGGTCATGGGCAAGGGCTCGGGCGGCTCGGCGATGCTCGAGCTGAAGTCCGGCGCGATGCGCGAGCACGACTACACGACGCTCTTCAAGCTCGAGCACATGCTCAAGGACGTGCGTCTCTGTCTCGAAGCGGGCCAGGCGGCCGCCGTGCCGTTCGCGGCGGCGGCGCGCGCACGCGACGTCCTCGTCGCCGCCCTCGCGCGCGGCCACGCCGACGACGACTTCGCGGCGCTCGTCGAGGCGCTCGAGGCGTTCGCGGACACGCGCCTGGAACCCTGACCCGCGGAACGGCCCCGCGCGTGCCTCGGCCGGGCCCGCGGCTCTCGCCGATCGCGCCCAACGGGCGCTTGAAGCACAATCAAAAGCTGCCAATTAGCAGGGAAGTTTGGCGATTTTGCAAGACCTGTGGCACAATGTCGCCGTTCCCGTCGTCCGGACGACAGGTTGGTCCGGGTGCGACGGGTTCACTTTGTCTTGTCCCGTCCCGTCGTCGTCTGGGTCACTTATGCCTATTGCGTTCAAGGAGTGGGCGGTCACCGTCCGTGCGCTCGCCGAAGGCGAGCAGCTCATCACCCTGCGAAAGGGTGGAATTCGCGAAGCCGACAAGCGCTTCCGCGTCGAGCATGACCGCTTCTTTCTCTATCCAACCTTTGACCATCAGCGTCACGACCTCGTGCGCGAGTCCCATATGCCCGAGCTGTCGCGGGCGCTTGAAGAGGGCGTATGGGCGGAGGGGGAACCGCCGGTCGACACGCTCAACTGCGACGCGATGGGCGCGATCCCGCAGCCCGATCGCGTGCGGATTCGCGCCTGGGCCGAGCTTGCCGGGCACTTCACGATCACCGACCCGCGCTGTCTGGACGCACTGTCGCCGTTCTACGTGTGGAGCACGGACTACGCCGCCAAGCGCCTCGAGTGGAAGCGCCATCATCCGCTGCATGTCCTCCTGCTGCGCACGTACCGCATCCCGCGGCCCGTCACGGTGCGCGTCAAGGACGAGTACGGCGGCTGTCGCTCGTGGCTTGAGCTGCAGCGCGACCTGCCCTTCGAGGGCACCCCGGTTCTCTCGGACGACGAGTTCGAGCGTGCCGCAGAGGCCATCGGCGCGATCGCCGAGGGCGGCGTACCCGCCCTCGTCTAGACGGGGTCCGTCGTGATCGACGCGCTCGGCGCCGCCGAGCGCGTCCTCGTCGTCGGCATCGGCGGCGGGGGTGACGTCGTCGGCGCGCTGGCGGTCAAGGCGCTCGCTGCGCAGCTCGACACGCCGTCCGTCGTCGGCGGTTTGACCTGGGAGCGCCGGCCGATCGACCCGGGGCCGGGCCCGCGGCGCATCGACGAGCTCTCAGCCGACGCCCGCCGCATCAACGATGCGACGGCCCTCGCCGGGCCCGACACGACCGGCCCGGGCGGCTTTCGCTTCGCGGAGTCCGGCGCCGCCCGCCATCTCGGCGAGCCCGTGCTGCTGCTCGACCCCAACGGCGGCCCGTCGGCGATCGCCGAGGGCCTCGCCGGTGCGGCTCGGGAGCTTGCCTGCGACCTGATCGTGCTGCTCGACGTCGGCGGCGACGTCCTCGCCCACGGCGACGAGGCGGGGCTCGCAAGCCCACTCGCCGACGCGGTCTGCCTCGCCGCTGCGCCGCGCCTGCGCGATGCCGGCGTGGCGACGCTGCTCGGCGTCTTCGGCGCGGGCTGCGACGGCGAGCTGACCCCGGCGGAGGTGCTCGCCCGCGTCGCCGAGGTCGCCCGCGACGGCGGTCTGCTTGGGACGTGGGGTCCCGGCCCGGACGTCGTCGCGAGCATGGAGGCGGCGATCGCGCACGTCCCGACGGAGGCCAGCGCGATGGCGCTGCGCTGCGCCCGCGGCGAGACCGGCGTCACGACGATCCGCGCCGGCCGGCGCAGCGTCGAGCTCACGCCCGTGGGCGGGCTCGTCTTCTTCCTCGACCCGCTCGTCGCGTTGCGCGGACCCGCCCGCTGCGCCGCGCTCGTCGAGGGCGCCGCGTCGCTCGCCGAGGCCAACGACATCCTGCTCGCGCGCAACATCTCGACCGAGCTCGCCTACGAACGCGGCTCTCCGGCGAGCAGTAGGTTTGCCTCAGTTCGACACGGAGGTCCTGATGCGGTGTCGCTGCATCGTCGTGTGCTTGGCCGCAGCCGTCGCGTGCTGCTCGCTCGCCGCCCCGGCCGTCGCCGACGTGCGGCCCTACCGCGAGGGCGACTACCTCGGCTTCCAGGACGTCCTGCCGCCCGGCGCGAACGGCCGCGTGACCCTGCTCGAGCTCGCGAGCTTCCTCGCGACCGGCGCGCGGCCTCCCCATAACGACGACCAGCTCGGGATGTACGCGCGGCTGCTGAGCGCGACGCCCGGCGTGACGGCGAAGACGATCGGCGGGCTCTTCAAGGACTCGAGCTTCGGCGTGCGACCGGGCGATCAAGCGCGCGTCTACAGCCCCGGCCAGCGCGAGGGCCTGACGGTCGCGCGCGACGCATCGTTCGGCGTCCCGCACGTCTACGCCACGACGCGCAGCGCCGCGATGTTCGCGCTCGGCTACGTCGCGGCGGAGGACCGGCTCTTCTTCATGGACGTGCTGCGGCACGCCGGCCGCGCGGAGGTGAGCGCGTTCGCGGGTGGCGCTGCCGGCAACCGCGAGATGGATGCCGACGTCTGGCGCCAGGCGCCGTACACCGAAGCCGACCTGCAGCGCCAAGTCGACCAGCTCGACGACCTCTACGGCGACGAGGGCCGCAAGCTGCAGGCCGACGCGGCCGAGTATGCCGCCGGCGTCAACCGGTACATCTCCGAGGCGCGGCTCGACGTCACGAAGCTGCCCGGCGAGTACGCCGCGGTCGGCAAGCCGCTGGAGGACTGGAAGGTCACCGACATCATCGCGACGGCGTCGCTCGTCGGCGGGATCTTCGGAAAGGGCGGCGGGGACGAGCTGACCCAGATGGAGCTGCGGCGCTCCTTCGTCGCGCGCTACGGGTCGCGGCGCGGCGTCGCCCTGTGGCGCGAGTGGGCGGCCTACGAGGACGCCGACGCGCCGACGACCCTCCGTGGCAAGCGCTTCCCCTACCAGACCCCGCCCCGCTCCCCCGCCCGCGACGCCATCGCGATCGCCGACGCGGGCTCGCTGCGCCGCACGTCGGTCGTCGCCGCCACCACGGGGGCCGGCAGCGGCGGCCCGCAGTCGGGCGGCACGCCGCTCGATGGCCTGCTCAGCGGCCTGCTGCCGCCGGCCGGCTCGCAGCAGCGCGCGTCGTCCAACGCGCTCGTCGTGTCGGGCGCCGAGTCGGCGAGCGGGCACCCGGTCGCGGTGTTCGGGCCGCAGGTCGCGTACTTCTCGCCGCAGATCCTCATGGAGCAGGACGTCCACGCGCCGACGATCGACGCACGCGGAGCGTCGTTCGCCGGCGTCAACCTCTACGTTCAGCTCGGGCGCGGGCCGGACTACGCGTGGAGCGCGACGTCCGCGGGCCAGGACATCATCGACACGTTCGCGCTGGAGCTGTGCGAGCCGGACGGCAGCGCGCCGACGCTCGACTCCGCGCACTACCGCTTTCGCGGCGCGTGCCTGCCGATCGAGGTGCTCGAGCACGCGAACAGCTGGACGCCCACGCTCGCGGACTCCACCCCCGCCGGCAGCGTGACGCTGCGCGCGCTGCGCACGAAGCTCGGCCTCGTGACCGCGCGCGCGACGATCAAGGGCAAGCCCGTCCTCTATACGCGCCTGCGCTCGACGTACATGCACGAGATCGACTCCGCGCGCGGCTTCTCGGACCTCAACGATCCGGCAATCGTGCGCGACGCCGCCGGCTTCCAGCGCGCGGCGCACAAGATCGGCTACACGTTCAACTGGCTCTACGCCGACGACCGCGACATCGCGTACTTCAACTCCGGCGACAACCCGCAGCGCGCCGCCGGGGTGACGGGCCAGCTGCCGACGGCGGCGACGCACGAGTGGCGCGGCTATGACCCCGACCGCGCGACGGCCGCGTACACGTCGTTCTCGAAGCACCCGCGGACGATCAACGGCCAGCCGTACATCACGTCGTGGAACAACAAGCAGGCGCGCGGCTATGCCGGTGCCGACTCGAACCTCTTCTCGTCGGTCTACCGCTCGCAGATGCTCGACTCCGAGATCGAGGCGCGGATCGCCGGGACGCGGAAGATCACGCTCCCCGGCCTCGTCGAGGCGATGGGCGAGGCCGCCACGACCGACCTGCGCGCCGAGCAGGTGCTGGCGCTCGCACTCGACGTCATCGGCTCGCCGCGCGACGACAAGCTCGCCGACGCCGTCGCGCGGCTGCGCGACTGGGTGGCGTCGGGCTCGCACCGGCGCGACCGCGACGGCGACGGGCGCTACGAGCACGCCGGCGCCATCCGCGTCCTCGACGCGTTCTGGCCGCTGTGGATGCGCGCGCAGTTCGAGCCGTCGCTCGGCTCGAAGCTGTACGACCAGCTCGTCGACGCGCACCAGCTCGACAATTCGCCCAACAACCACGGCTCGCACCTCGGCTCCGCCTACCAGGAGGGCTGGTACGGCTACGCCGCGAAGGATCTGCGCCGCGTGCTCGGGCGCCGCGTCAAGGCGCCGTACTCCAAGCGCTACTGCGGCTCGGGGTCGCGGGCGCGCTGCCGGTCGCTGCTGCGCGACGCGCTGGCGCGAGCGCTCGATGTGCCCGCGTCCAAGCTCTACGCCGACAAGGCCTGCGCTTCCGCCGGCCAGCCCGGCGACCAGGCCTGCTTCGACAAGATCGTCTTCCGCTCGACGGGCGGGGTCACGCAGCCGATGATCGGCTGGCAGAACCGGCCAACCTACCAGCAGGCCGTGGAGATCCGGGGCCACCGCCCGCGCTGACGCGGCTGCTCGCGGCGCGGCCCCGCGATCCTGCGAGCCGAAGGGGGTCCTTACCGCCCGGCGGCGAAGAGCCATCGCGATGGCTTCCTGGGTCGAGACGAGCTCCGAGCACTTCACCGCGCGCTACGACGATGGCGATCGGCGCGACGTCCGCGGCGTGCTCGAGCTGCTCGAGCAGACGCGCGAGCGCCTCGGCACGATGTTCGCGCAGGTGCCGGGCGAGACCAGCGTCGTGCTGCACACGAGCGCGCTCGAGCTGGACCTCGCCCAGCCGCTGCTGCCCATCGTGCGGCGAATCACGACGCCGGCCGCTCGGCGCTACCTCGCCGGCTGGGCAGGACGCGGCGCGGTGCATGTGCTCGCCCCGCGCGTCATGCGCGAGCGCGCGGCGAACGTCGACGGCTCGCGCGAGATGCTCCTGCTGACCCCGGCCGCGCTCTACGTCCAGCTCGTCATCGCCGAGTGCAACCCGCTGCTACCTCCGCCCTGGAGTCCGCGCAGCACGCGCCGCGCGGCGCGCTGGGCGTGGCTCGTCGCCGGCGCGGCGCAGTGGTTCTCCGGCCAGACGCCGCTCGCGCGACCCGCGATCGCGCGCCGCCTGCGCGACGATGTTCGCCCCGAGTTCCCGCCCGGCCTGCGCGACGCCGCGCTGCTCGGCGGCAGCCTCGTCGACCTCGTCGCGCGCGAGCAGGGCGTGGCCGGCGTCGTCAGGCTCGCGAGCTCGCCGCTGCCCCCCGGCGGCCCGCGCCAGGCGCTGCTCGAGGCCTTCGGCGGCCGCGCGCTCGTCCACACCGAGGGCACCTGGCGAGCCCACCTCTCGCGCCTCGCGGGCCAGTAGCCCGCCGGCCGGCGGGCCGGCCGGCGGGGGGTGGTGCCGGAAGGTCGCGCCTATCGATGCTTACCGGCACCACCCCCTCGCTCAGATCGCGCGCATGCGGTTGTTGCGCGCGTTGTGCTCGAGTTCGGCGAGGCCGAGCTCCTCGAGCAGCGGCGGCACGTACATGCCGAAGCGCCCGCGCAGGCCCTTCTTCAGCCCGTACCAGCCGCCGACCGGGTTGGTCTCCGAGCGCCCCCAGGCCTCGACGGTGTCCTCCTTGGCGGGCTTCTGCTCGTCGGCTGAGCCGAGCGCGATCCAGTCGCCGTGCTCGACGAGCATCGCGTGCAGGTCCTCGATGCAGCTCAGGTGGTAGCTGAGCTGCGTCTTGCCGACCTGGCAGACGAGCGCGGGGGGATCGCGCGTCTCGTCGCGATACATCGCGTACTCCGACGTCCCGGGAGGCGTCTTCAGGACCCATGGATCGTCTTTTGTGCCTGCGGGCATCGAGTCTTCCCTCTTGGTCGATGGGGACGTAGGCTCCACAATGTGACCGACCTCATGCAGGGACGTCGAGCCGAGGGGGAGGATGAAGTCACCATGGCGGTCGCTACTTCCGAGATCCGAGCACCACGCGCGGAGATCGTGTTGTCTTGCACGCTGCGCCGCCATATCGGATCGCCGATCCCGGCGGAGACCGTGAACGTCGGTCCTCGCGGCATGCGCGTCCGTAGCCCGCGCCCCCTGTGCGACGACGAGACCGTCGGCTTCGACATCCCGAACTTCGACATGCGCATCACGGGCCGCGCCCGCGTCATCAGCCAAGAGCGCCCGCACGTCTACTCGCTGCGCTTCGAGGGGCTGCCCGAACCGATGACCCGGCGCCTGCACGCGCTCGCGATCAACTCGCGCTAGCTCCTAGCCCAGCGACGTCCCGATCCAGGCGATCACGGCGACGACCACGACCGCGGTCAGCAGAAACGCGAGCACCTGAAGCGGCGGCGTCTCGGCGACCTCGTCGCCGACGAGCTCGGCCTGCAGCAGCACGTCGCGCGCGACGGCGTGACCGGACGCCGGGACCATGACGTCGCGCGGGCCGGCGGCGAGCATGTCGGGCACGTCGAAGCCGCGGGTGCGGCGCAGCGTCGACGGGACACCCTCCTCGAGCAGCATCCCCTGGATGAACTCGGCCTCGGTCTGATTCGAGGCGCCGATGACCCGCACGAGGTCGCCCTCGGCGTACTGCGGCTTGATCTTGCGGGCGCGGACCGCGTTCTCGTCCGGCGGCACGCCCGCATCGGCGAACACGAGCGGCATGCCGCACGAACGACAGAATCGCTCGTCGTCCGGATGCGCGGTGGCGCAACGCGGGCAGAGGAGCGCGTGCTGCGTCACGTGACCTCGACGGCGACCTCGCGGATCACGCCGCTCTCGATGAGGTAGGAGCGCACCTCCGGCTCGCCGTCGGCGCCCTTCTTCGGGATCCCGACGATGAGCCACTCGACGCCGGGCCAGCCGGCGGCGTAGTTCACGTCGGTCTGCGACGGGTACGGGGCCGAGCGCGTATGCGAGTGGTAGATCGCCGTGAGGCCGTCCTCGCCGTCATCCGCGAACGCGAACGCGATGAGCTCGCGGCCGTCGATGTCGAAGCGAAACGGGCTCGCGGCGAGGTTCTTCATCTGGCGAACCTGCGTCGCGGTGCCGTCCGCGCCGACGACGAGGCCACAGCACTCGTTGGGTGCGTCGCGGACGGCGTGCTCGACGATCTCGTCGAGCATGGAGCGGGCGATTCTCACCCGTCAGAGGCTACTCAGCCGCAGGGCCTAGGCCTTGGCCTTGATCTGCTTGGTCTCTTCCTCGTCGTTGCCGGCCATGCCGGAGATCGACTCCTTGAAGGAACGCATGCCCTGGCCGAGCGACTTGCCGACCTCGGGGAGCTTCTTGGGACCGAGCACCACCAGCGCGATGATCAGCACGACGATGAGTTCCATGGGTCCGACGTTGAATGGCATGGTGTTCGGGAGCTCCTTCGTTATCGGACGATGACGGTCGCTTCCATGAAGCGATCGTAGACGCAGTAGTAGGTATACGTACCGGGCTTCGAAAAGGAGAGTCGCGGCGGCCGACGGCGAGCGCGCCCGCCGAGTCGAGCGCGAGCGCGAGCGCGGCGCACCGTACAGCCATCACTTCTTGCCGGTCTCGAACGCGTTCGGGACGGGCGCCTGCTTGACGGCCTGGCGCAGCACGACGAGGTGCTGGGCCTCGTTGGCCATGATCGACGCGCCGGTCTGCAGAAGCTTCGCGTCGATGAGCTTGCGCTGCGCGTCGTAGTACGCCGCGACGGCCGCCAGCTCGAGCTCGATCGCGAAGTTCGCGACGTCGGCTTGAGATTTGAGGTCGCCGATGCCCTTGACGACGGAGTCGATGTCCGCGACCTCCGGCTCCGGCGCCGGGGTCCCGCCGAGGTCGGTCAGCGCCGTCGTCAGCGCGTCGGCGTGCTCGCGCTCGTGGTCGCGGAAGGTCTCGGCGACGCGCGTGAAGGCGGGCGTCAGGAGCTTGCTGTCGATCGCCACGGTGTAGACGAGCACGGCGATGCGCTCGAGCTTGACGGCGGACAGCAGGATCTCGGCGTCGGGGCCGCCGGCGGCGAACGCGTTGCGCACCGACCACAACAGCGGGATGCTCGACGCGGCCACGACCACGCCGCCGATCCCGATCCCGCGACGGATGAGGTCGCGCCGGTCGCGCTCGAACGCGGCGACGAGGGGCGTGTCGGCGTCGCCGTCGGCGATGCGGATGCTCATCACGCCGCCTGCCCGACGACGAACGCATCCGGGACCTGCTCCATGCCGAGCGCCCCGAGCAGGACCGCGACGTGCTCGGCCTCGTTGGAGATGATCGCGGCGGCGGTCGCGCGCAGGTCGCCCGTGCCGAGCTTGGGCAGCGCGTCGATGTAGGCCGCGATCGCCGTGTTCTCGAGGTCGACCGCGAACTTCAGCACGTCGGACTGGGACTTCAGCTCCGGGAAGTCGTAGGACGCCAGCGCCTTGTTCGGCTGTCCGCCCGCGCCTTTGATCGCGCTGGTGAGACCGTCGGCATGCTCGCGCTCATGCTCGAGGAAGAGCTTGCCGACCTCCAGCACCTCGCCCTTGAGCAGCGCCGCGCCGGCCGTGTAGGCGGCGACGGCCATGAGCTCGAGGTCCAGCGCGGAGTTGAGGATCTCGACATCGGCCTCGTCGGACTCGTCGGGTCCCGCCGGGATCGACGACTTCGTGTCGTCGCCACACGCGGACAGAAACGTCGCCGACGAGCCGGCGACCACAACGCCCGACCTTGCAAAGAAGCGCCTACGCGAAAGGGGATCGCGCAGGAAGCTGTCGACGTCCATTCCAGCCTCCAGGTGGGATACCGAAGATCAGAGCAGACTGCGCGCTGGCGCGCCAAGTGGATCACCACCACATGGTGGAGTCCATGTCCTCGATCTCGTCGATTGGCAGCGTGTAGATGCCCGAGGACAGGTACTTCCAGCCGTCGTCGCAGATGATGAAGACGACGTTGCCTTCGTCGAGCTCGTTCGCGATGCGCACGGCGACGCGGGCGATCGCGCCCGAGGAGACGCCCGCGAAGATGCCCTCCTCGTCGAGGAGCTTGCGCGTCCACAAGATCGCGTCGCGGTTGGAGACCATGATCTTGCGGTCGAGGACGCTGAGGTCGATGATCGGCGGGATGAAGCCGTCGTCCAGGGAGCGCAGCCCCTGCACCGGCTCGCCCTGCAGCGGCTCGGCGGCGACGATCTTGCAGGCGTCGCCGAACTCCTCCTTGAAGCGCCGGCCGTTGCCCATCAGCGTGCCGCCCGTGCCGAGACCGGCGACGAACGCCGTGATCTCGTCGAGCTCCTCGAGGATCTCCTTCGCCGTGCCGTTGTAGTGCGCGAGCGGGTTGGCCTCGTTGCCGTACTGGTAGGGCATGTAGTACGTGTCGGTGTCCTGCGCGATCTCGCTGGCCATCGCGACGGCGCCGTTCGAACCCTGGTTGCCGGGGCTGTAGATGATCTCGGCGCCGTACATCCTCAGAAGCTGCGTGCGCTCGCGCGTCACGTTGTCCGGCATGACGACCTTCAGCGGGTAGCCCTTGCGGCGGCAGATCATCGCGAGGCTGATGCCGGTGTTGCCCGACGTCGGCTCGAGGATCGTGTGGCCGGGGCGGATGAGACCCTGCTCCTCGGCGCTCTCGATGAGCGCGCGCGCGACGCGGTCCTTGACGGAGCCGGTCGGGTTGTGAGACTCCATCTTCGCCCAGATGCGCACGCCCGGCTTGGGGCTGAGGCGCTTGAGCTCGACGAGCGGGGTGTTCCCGATCGCCTGCACGATGTCGCCGTAGCGACCCCCGCACGGCCGGTTCTGGAGCGGCAGCGTCGCCATCAGGTCACGGAGTGTAGCCCTGCTCGCTCGCAGGCTTGACATCTTGCGCGCGCCATCTTGTCCTGGTGCCCGGTCGCGCGGTTCGACATTCGGTCCTGCATACGAGAGATGCGGCGAATCCGGATCACGGGCGTTGGCGCAGCGGCCGGGGAGCGCGGGCGATCGCCCGGCGCTGAGCGCAGCGTGCCGGTGATTTCCCCTGCGAGGCCATGGCTGACGGCTGACGACTCGCTTGCCGTCGCCAGCACGACCGCGACACGCCGGCCGCCGTCAGCTCCTGCGGCTGCAACCTCATCGTCCTGCCGCCCCTCGCGCCCATCCACGCGCAACGAGCATCGTGAGCTAGGTCGGTCCCATCGGGCGCCACGCCCCGCTGGGCAGGTCGTGCCCCCGGTCCAGCGCGCTCTCGCCGGGCGCCCCGGTCGCCGTCAGGTAGTTGGCCAGCGCGTCGGCGTACATGACCTGGCGCCGCTTGTCCAGGCGCTTGGCGGCCCCGTCGGCCCGCTTGAACAGCTCCTCCGGGATATCGATGGCGATCTGGGGAGCCGAGCGCGGGATGATGAACCGACTGCGCACCGCGCCCGCAGACGAGTTCTTGGTCCCGTCGACGTAGCGCTCGATCGCCTCGACATAGAGCTCGTCGAGGTTCTTGCCGAGCTGCTCAGCCCTCTCGCCGGCCACCTTCAGCAGCTCATCCGGCACACTCACTTTGACGCGCGGCATGTCGCAATCCTACAGGCGCAGCGGCCTGCTCAGGCCGGTGCATGTGGATGCCCGCGTCTGCGAGCTGCGTCGTGTCTTTGGCGGGCCAAGTCGTGGCGGTGAGCCTCGCGCCGAGCTGCAGCAATTGGATCGGTCAGCGCAATCGGAGGGTTGTCGGCGTGTCGTGGGTGGTCAGGTTCGACGCCACCGTCTCGAGGTGGCCCCAGATGCGATCGCGGTGCGCCGCCGCGACGCCGGCCTCGTCGATGGCGGTGCGCATCGCTCGCAGCCAGGCGTCGCGATGGACGCCCGCGATCCGAAACGGCGCGTGCCGCGCCGCCAGACGCCCCGGACCGCGCAGTTGCGTGTACGCCGCGGGACCGCCCCAATGTTCGATGAGGTAGAGCCGCAGGCGCTCCTCGGCGGGGCCGAGGTCCGCTTCGGGGTACAGCGGGCGCAGGATCTCGTCGACCTCGACGAGCGCGTAGAAGCGAGCGACGATCCGGTGGAACGTCGGCTCACCACCCACGGCGTCGTAGAGGCTCTGCGGTGGCGAGGCTGGCGGCTGCGCGGTCATCCGCACAAGGCTATCCCGGTGGCCGAGCCGCCCATGCGATCCCGCCGCCCGTGCGCCAAACCACCCGTACGGCCGCCGGCCCCGTTCAAGGTCCGCGCCCACGGAGCCGATGGTGACACCGTGCCGTCCACCGTTGACACGCGGCTCATGCGCCGCCCCCTGCGCTAGCGTCCTCGCGCGTGCCCAAGGCTGGTAGGTCCTAATGGTCTTTCCGACCATCGAGTTCGCGATCTTCTTTCCGATCGTCCTCGCCCTCTCCTGGGCGTTGATGAAGCGCCAGTGGGCGTGGAAGCCGTTCGTCCTCGCGGCGTCCTACGTCTTCTACAGCGCCGCGAACCCGCTGTTCTGCCTGATGCTCGGCGGCCTCACGCTCGCCAACCAGGGCGCGGCGAGGCTCGTGCACAAGACCGAGGACAACCGGCGCCGGCGCCAGATCGTCGCCGCCGCGGTGGTCGTCGACCTCGGCACGCTCGGCGTCTTCAAGTACTACGGCTTCTTCGCGGAGGAGATCAACGCGGTGCTCGAGACGGCCGGGCTCGGACTGCCGCTGCCGCTCGCGGCGATCGCCCTGCCGGTCGGCATCTCCTTCATCGTCTTCCAGGCGATCTCCTACACCGTCGACGTCCACCGCCGCCTCATCGAGCCGGCGAGCACGATCGACTTCGGCCTGTACCTGAGCTTCTTCCCGCACCTCGTCGCCGGCCCGATCGTGCGCGCCCGCGAGTTCATCCCCCAGCTCGCCAAGCCGCGCGACCCGAGCAAGGTCGCCGTCGGCGCCGGCGTGTCGCTCATCGTCATCGGACTCGTCAAGAAGGTCGCGATCGCGGACTACCTCGCGCGGGAGGTCGTCGACCCGGTGTTCGGCGTGCCGCAGGCGTTCTCCGCGCCCGACGTCCTGCTCGCCTCCTACGCGTACGCCGTGCAGATCTTCTGCGACTTCTCCGGCTACACGGACATCGCGATCGGGCTCGCCCTGCTCATGGGCTTCGTCTTCCCGCAGAACTTCGACCGCCCCTACCGCGCGCGGACGTTCCGCGAGTTCTGGCGGCGCTGGCACATGACGCTCTCGCGCTTCTTGCGCGACTTCCTCTACATCCCGCTCGGCGGCAACCGCGGCGGCAAGCTCAAGACCGCTCGCAACCTCATGCTCACGATGGTCCTCGGCGGCCTGTGGCACGGGGCCGCGTGGGGGTTCGTGCTGTGGGGCTTCATCCACGGCTCGGCGCTCGTCCTCGAGAACGTCTTCCGCGAGCGGATGAAGTGGTCGCTGCCCGCGTGGGCGAAGTGGGCGATCACCTTCCACATCGTCGTGCTCGCCTGGATCCCGTTCCGCGCGCCCGACCTGAGCCTGGCCGGGGCGTTCATCTCGCGCCTGGCCGACTGGGGCCCGGCGACGCTGTGGTCGTTCCCGGTCGTGTTCGTCGTCGTGCTCGTGATCGGCCTGCAACTGCTGCCCGCCAAGCCGATGGACGCCCTGCGCGTGCGCTACGAGAACCTGCATCCCATCGCGCTCGGCGCGAGCATGGCCATCGTGATCGTGCTTGTGACTGCGACGATCTCAAGCCAGGGCGTGCCACCGTTCATCTACTTCCAGTTCTGACGAGGACCCCATCATGCCCCGCAAAGACACCTATATCCTCGACCGGCCGACCGGCCGCACCATGCGTGCGCGCGACGCCCTCGTCTGCGTCATCGTCGCGGTGCTCGTGCTGCTCGTGGTGCAGGGTCAGTCGATCCGCGGTGCGGGCGAGAAGATGGAGCCGGGCATCGAGCGCACGGTCGTGCTCGCCGTCGGCCATCCGGCCGGCTGGATCGCCGATCGCTTCGGCCTCCAGGACGACGTCAAGCGCCTGACCGCGTCGCTCTCGCCCGACGACGCGCTCAGCGGTCCCGGCGGCTTCGACGACGCGCCAACCAACGGCGCGCAGGCGGCCGCCGCGACCGGCGCCGTCGCCCCGGTGACCGCCGACGCGTTCGATCCAGCGGCACTCGGTGAGAAGCCGGTGCAGCTCGACGAGCTCGGGACGCTGCTCGTCACCGGCGACTCGCTGTCGCAGCCGCTGGACGTGCAGCTCGCACGGCGCCTGGCGTCCGACGGCGTGCGCACCGTGCGCGAGGTGAACCTGGGCACCGGCATCTCCAAGAGCGGCCTGCTGGACTGGGGCGCGCTCTCGACGGCGCAGGTCAAGCAAACAAAGCCCGACGCGATCGTCTTCTTCCTCGGCGCCAACGAGGGCTTCCCGTTCGAGACGTCCGCAGGCAAGTCGGTGGACTGCTGCGGCCCGGCCTGGGCGGCCCAGTACGCGACGCGGGCGCGCAGGATGATGCAGACCTACCGCCAGGACTCGGCCGCGCGCGTCTACTGGCTGCTGCTGCCGATGCCGCGCGACGCGGCGCGCCAGAAGATCGCGCGCGCGGTCAACGCGGCGATCATCGCGGCCGCGCAGCCGTTCCGCGCGCAGGTGCGCATCCTCGACATGTCGGCGCTGTTCACGCCCGGCGGCAGGTACCGCGCGTCGATGCCCGTCAAGGGCCGCGCCACGATCGTCCGCGAGCCCGACGGCATCCACCTCAACGAGGCCGGAGCGGCCGTCGCCGCGGACGTCGTCATCGCGCGCCTGCGGGCGGACTTCGCCTCGCTGTAGCCGCGTGCTGCGGGCGATCCGGCGTGCCGCGTGCGCGAGCCTAGCCCGCCACTCGGCGTGCGGGTGGGGTCAGCCGCCTGCCATTGCCGGGAGGATCATGACCTCGTCGCCCCCGCCGACCGCCGTCTCGAGGCCGTCGAGCACGCGTACGTCCTCGTCGTTGAGGTAGACGTTGACGTAGCGGTTGAGCTCGCCGCCCGCGGCGAAGAGCTGCGACTGCGTGTCGGGGTGCTGCTCGACGAGCGAGCGCAGGACGTCGCCGACGTTGTCGCCGGCGGCCTCCACTTCCTTCGCGCCGCCCGTCGAGGGGCGCAGCACTGGGGGAATGCGAACTTTGGCCATGAGGTCGGGCAGCCTAGCCTGCGGCGGCGCAGAACGCCTCGTAGTCGGGGAAGACGCCCATCTCGTCGTCAGCGATCTCCGACGGATCGCGCGAGCAGATGGCGCATTCGGGGTCGCGGCGCACCTTGAGCTCGGTGAACGTCGCGCCGAGCGCCTCGTAGAGCAGCAGCCGGCCGATGAGCGGCTCGCCCGCGCCCACGATGAGCTTGACGACCTCGGTCGCCTGCAGGAGCCCCATCGTGCCGGGCAGCACGCCGAGCACGCCGTTGGCTCCGCACGAAGGCGCGAGCTCGGCGGGCGGCGGCACCGGGTACAGGCAGCGGTAGCACGGTCCCTCATACGGGGCGAAGACCGAGAGCTGCCCGTCGAAGCCGAGGATCGACGCGCTGACGACCGGGATCTTCAGCCGCACGGTCGCGTCGTTGAGCAGGTAGCGCGTCGGGAAGTTGTCGACGCCGTCGACGATGACGTCGTAGCCCTCGATGATCTCCATGATGTTCGAGGCGTCGATCCGCGTCTCGTACTTCACGACGTTCACGTCGGGGTTCAGCGCCTTCATCGTGATCTCGGCCGAGTCGACCTTCGGGACGCCGATGCGGTCCGTCGTGTGGATGACCTGGCGCTGGAGGTTCGAGAGGTCGACGACGTCATCGTCGACGATGCCGATCGTGCCCACGCCCGCGGCCGCGAGGTACAGCGCCGTCGGCGAGCCCAGCCCGCCGGCGCCGAGCAGCAGGACCTTGGCGTCGAGCAGCTTGTACTGGCCCTCGGCCCCGATCTCCGGTACGAGCATGTGGCGGCTGTAGCGCTCGCGCTGCTCGGCGGTGATCTTGCGCGGGACGTCGACCTTGTAGCCGCGGTCCTTCCACAGCGTGATGCCGCCCGTCATCGACTCGACGTTCTCGTAGCCGAGGTCGGCGAGCGTCTTGGCGGCGAGCGCCGAGCGGTTGCCGGACGCGCAGTACAGGACGACGTGCGACGAGCGGTCGGGCACGGCGCCGTCGATGCGCGACTCGAGGTACCCGCGCGGCACCAGCTTCGCGCCCGGCAGGTGGCCCTGGGCGATCTCGTCTGACTCGCGGACGTCGACGATGGTCACGCCCCCGTTGCCGCTGCCGCCTTCGAGCGCCGCGTGGACGTCGGCGGGGTCGACCTCGGCAATCTGGCTCTTGATCTGGCGGATGAACTCCGCGCCGGAGGGGCTCACTGGCAATCTCCTCAAAGGTGGTCGGACATTCGGTACTTCAGAAAGTGTAGCGGGGTGCTGCGCGCTGCTTGACGGCTGGCGCCGCGCCGCTGCCGAGCCGACTTTAGCCCGGCCCGGGGTTCGCTTCATTGAACGACGACGAGGCGCCCCGCGCTGCTTCGGGACGCCTCGTCTGGTGAACGGAATGGAGGGACTGCTTGGACCTACCGGAGGGGCTGCTGACTGCTGGAGGGAAACCTTTGCGGAGGGTGCTGCACAAGGAGTATCGGACGGCGGCCCGCCCGCCGACATGGGGTGAAGACCCCATGCGAAGAACCGCTCTCCTCACGCAGGTGCTGACCGTGAACACGATCGTGATCGTCGCGACGGTCATCGCCGCGATCGCGGTCGGCTCGAGCCTGCACGGCTCCGACCCCACGAGCTGGCGAGCGCTCTTCGTCCTCGGCGCCGCCGTCCTGCTGACGATCCTCGCGAACAACTTCGTGCTGCGCCGCCGTTTCGCCCCGCTCGAGTCGCTGACGCGCACGATGGAGCGCGTGGATCTCGCGGTGCCAGGCACGCGCGCGCAGCCCTCCGACGGCGAGTCCGCCGACGTCGCCCGGCTGCGCGAGACCTTCAACATCATGCTCGCGCGGCTGGAGACCGAGCGCGTGGCGGCCGCTTCGGCGGTCCTGCACGCGCAGGAGTCCGAGCGCGCGCGCGTCGCCCGCGACCTGCACGACGAGGTCAACCAGGCGCTCGCGGCCGTGTCGCTGCGGCTCGCGGCGACCGCCAAGGGTGCCCCGCCCGAGTTCGCCGAGGAGCTCGCCGAGACCCAGCGGCTCGCGACGCAGGCGATGCACGAGCTGCTCGGCCTCGCGCGCGAGCTGCGCCCCGCGGCGCTCGACGACCACGGGCTCGTGCCCGCGCTGCGCACGCAGGTGCGGATATGGGGCGAGCGCTGGGGCGTCGCCGCCAACTTCGCCGCCGACGGGTCGCGGCCCACGCTGGGCGAGCTCGAGCAGCTCGTCGCCTACCGCGTCGTGCAGGAGGCGCTGTCGAACATCGCGCGCCACGCGCAAGCCAGCCGCGTGAAGGTCACGGTCTCCGGCTGCAACGGGGCGGAGGTCAAGGTGACCGTCACCGACGACGGCAACGGCTTCCCGCCGAGCAGGCTCAACAACGGGCGCTCCGGCGTGGCCGGGATGCGTGAGCGGGCGATGCTCGCCCGCGGGCGCATCGACGTGCGCTCGGCGCCCGGCGAGGGCACGACGATCGAGCTGACCCTGCCCGCGCGGGGCGCGCGGGTCGCGGCATGAAGCTGCTCATCGCCGACGACCACGGCATCGTCCGCGGCGGCTTGCGGCTCCTGCTCGATCGCCAGCCAGACATGGAGGTCGTCGCCGAGGCATCCGACGGCGTCGAGGCGGTCGGACTCGCGCTGCGCATGCGCCCGGACATCTGCGTCCTCGACGTCTCGATGCCGAAGATGACCGGCCTGCAGGCGACGGTCGAGATCCGCACGCACGCGCCCGAGATCGCCGTCCTCGTGCTGTCGATGCACGACGACGAGCGCTACCTCTACGAAGCCCTGCAGGCCGGCGCCGCGGGCTACGTGCTCAAGCGCGAGGCCGACACCGTGCTCGTCGACGCCGTGCGCGCCGTCGCTCGCGGCGAGCCGTTCATGACGAACGCGGCGGAGCGCTCGCTCGTGCGCGAGTGGATGGAGGACGACAGCTCGGGACCCGTCGAGCCGCTGACGCTGCGCGAGCGCGAGGTGCTCAAGCTCATCGCCGAGGCGCACACGAACCGCGAGATCGGCGAGATCCTGCACCTCGCCGAGAAGACCGTCGAGTCGCATCGCGCGAACCTCCTGCGCAAGCTCGGCATGCGCGACCGCGTCGAGCTCGTGCGCTACGCGATCCGCCGCGGGCTCATCGAGGCCTGATCGAGGAGCGCGCACGGTCCTGCACTCGCGTCGCCGCGCGCCACCAAGGCCGCGACGAAAACGGTGGTCGTGTGACGAGACCGCGCCGCTGGCTACCCTGCGGCAGCGATGCAGCCCCGACTGCGCCTCGCGCTGTTCCTCGCCGGCCTCTTCGCGCTGACGGCCGTTGCCGCTGTGCTGCTGTTCGCCGCGGGGGACGAGGTTGCGCGGGGCGGCGCGTTCGACGGGGCCGTGCGACCGCCGGACATCCCGCCCGCGGACTTTGGCCTGCGCGACGAGGACGGCAAGGTGGTGAGGCTCGACGATGTGCGTGGCACGCCGGTCGTCGTGACGTTCCTCTACACGACCTGCGAGGACACCTGCCCGCTCACCGTCGACCAGATCCGCGGCGGGCTCGACGAGCTCGGCCACGACGTGCCCGTGATCGCGGTCAGCGTCGACCCGGCCAACGACACCGCCCGCGCCGCCAAGCGCTTCACGCTGCAGCGCCAGATGACCGGCCGGATGCGCTGGGTCCTTGGCGATGCGAAGCAGCTCAAGCGGCTCTGGACCGCCTACGGCGTGCAGCCGCAGTCAGACAAGCTCGAGCACTCGGCGTCCACTGTGCTGCTCGACGCGACCGGCCGCCAGCGCGTCGGCTTCTCGACGAGCGTCCTGACGCCGCGCGCGCTCGCGCACGACCTCGCGCGGCTCGAGCGCGAGGTCGCCCCCGGACCTCCCCCCCCCTCCTCGCCCGCTAGGACTCGTCGGGCGGCGGGTCGGGCGCGGGCCCGGCCGCGGCGGACTCGGCGACCTCGGCTCGGCGGTCTCGCAGCGACGAGATCGCGAGCATCGCGATGACGACGAGCAGCGGCACGAGGTACAGCACGTTGACGAGCCAGTGCCCCGCATGGGCGAGCGGCACGATCATGCGTTGGCGGCCGACAGCAGCCACAGGCCAAGGGAGGTGAAGGCGATCATCACGGCGAGCATCCAGTATTGCGAACGGGTGGCGGCGCGGCTCTCCTTGAACGTCACGAGCGCGCGGTCGTGCGCCAGCACGAGACCGGCGACGTGCCCCAGCACGAGCGCCGCGACCTGGACATACCAGATCGCCGTCGCCGAGATCCACGTGTAGTCGATCGTCGTCTGCGCCGTGCCGAAGACGTCCGCGCCGCTGCCCAGCGGATCGGAGATGAGGTACACCAGCGCCTGCCCCTGGACGACGAGCAGCGAGAAGTAGTGCGCGACGACATAGGCAAGCGCGATCGGCACGAGCGTGTGGGCGAAGCGCGCGGCGAGCTGGTCGGTCGTCAGCTCGGTGCTCGAGGCGCTGCGCATCCCGCTGACGCCGAGGCGGTAGAGCCCGGCCACGAGCGTCACGACGATGATGAGGCCGAACGTGAAGGCGATCTCGAGCGCGGTCGCCTGGCTGAAGCCGATGTTGCGCAGCGAGTCGGTCATGCGCGGCGCGATCTCGCCCCACACCGGCCCCGCCGAGAAGCCGTCGAACGACGTCGTCCCGATCATCACGCACAAGAGCGCGACCGTTCCGGGCACGGCGTCGAGGGTCGGCAGGCCGCTCAGCGGCGGACGCCGATGCAGCGCGCCGCGCTCCCAGCGCAGCGGCGACATCCGGGCGAACAAGCCGAAGTACACGCCGAACGCGTCGCCGTGGCGATTCCACGGGCCGATCCCGTAGAGGCTCATCCCGACGAGCTGGACCGCGGCGTAGCCAAGCGCGACGACGGCGTGCGCGCTCGGGTCCCCGCGGCCCGGGTAGACGAGCTCAAACCACGCGAACGCGAGGATGCCGATGGCCGCGGGCCAGCGCCCGAGCGCGGCCGGGTAGGGCATCGGCGCCGGCAGCGGCCGGGACTCTCGACGCCACCGCGGCGACCGCCCGCGCGATCGCACGCCACGGGTTGAACGCCTTGAAGACGTCGCCGAAGAGCAGGCTCAGGACCGGTATGCCGACCCAGAAGAAGACGAAGACGAACGTCGGCGCGATGTTCGTCGCGGCCGTCTGGGTGCCGGCGAAGCCCGCATACACCACGATCCCGAAGATCGCGACGCCGAGCGCGCCGCAGATCGGATCCAGGATGCGCGGCACCGAGACCGCGCGTCTCGGTCGACTGCTCCAGCCGCGGCTTCGGCCACAGCACCGCCAGGCCGACGAACGACACCACGAGCACGACCGTCGCGCCCCAGCCGAACAGCCACTTGGGGATCGGCAGGTCCTCGCGGCCGACGAGCCCGTGCGCGAGCGCGGCCTGCGGAACCATACGCCAGCGCGCCCACCGCGACGGCAACAGCGCGGCGAGCAGGCGGCGGCGGTTCATGGCGCGCAGTGTAGGAAGCGGACTGCCGCACCGCGCCGGCCACGCCGCCGAGCGCTGCTACGTTGCCGCCCGTGCGAGCCCCCGTCGACACGCTGAGCGCCCCGATGATCCCCGCCGCCCTGGAATGGGTGAACGTCGCGAGCCTGCGCATGGACAAGCAGCTCGGCCGGCCGGTGCTCGTCGAGTTCTGGGACTTCTGCCGCGGCAACTCGCTGCGCACGCTGCCGTATGTGCGAGCCTGGCACGAGCGCTACTCGCGCGCCGGGCTGCGCGTCATCTCCGCCCACGCCGGCGGCTACCCGCCGTCGCGCGACCCTGCCGAGGTTCGCGCCGCGGTCAAGCGCCTCCACATCCAGCACCCCGTCGTCATCGACAGCGACTTCGCGCTGTGGCGCGACTACGGCAACGACGCGTGGCCGGCGCGCTACCTCTTCGACCAGCGGCTGCGGCTGTACTCGATGCACTACGGCGAGGGCGCCTACGAGGAGACCGAGGCCGAGATCTGCGAGCTGCTCGACGCGTCGTTCGAGCCGTTCGAGCCGCTGCGTCCCGAGGACGTCCCTGGCGCGCTGCTCGCCGCCCAGTCGGCCGAGCAGCCCGGCGCCTGGTCCGGCGCCTACGAGGCCGGCGGCGTGTGGGCGGTGCTCGAGCGCACGGCCCCGCCCGACGCCCCGGCGCCCGCGGTCCGCGCCAACGGCGTCGAGATCGCGGTCGCGCACTCCGGCTGCTTCGCGCTCATCGAGCACGAGCGCCACACAGAGGGCGAGCTCGAGCTCGAGGTCGGCGACGGCGTCGTCTGCCACGCCGTGCAGTTCACGCCGGGCGTCGCGGGCTGACCGCTCATCCGCGGGGCCCGCGGCCGCGCACCGCGCAGCACGTCCGCCAGCTTCGCCGAGCAGCCGCTCCAGGCGCGGCGGGCCCTCGTCGTCGATCGCGATCGCGCCACCCGGCCAGTACGGGTTGTCCGCCCACGTCAAGCGGCCCATGAAGTGCGTCTCGAAGACCCAGCAGCCGCTGTTGTGCAGCCGCGTGCCGCCGTGTGCCACTCCCCTGCCTCGTCGCGCTCGAGCATCCCCGTGCGGTGCGTGTGGCCGAAGATCAGGTGCGCGGGCTCCAGGCCGAGCCGTCGCGCGACCTCGGCGAGCCCGCCAGGCCCGCCTGCGCATCGTCGGGCCGCCGATTCCGCCCGCACCGGGCCGAGGCCGGCCCTGTTGGCGCCCGCGACCGCGGCGCGAAAGCCCCCCCGGATCGCGACCTTGCGCGGTGCCGCGGGCGCCCGCCGCCGCCCTCGAGCGCGTGCCACGCGCTGAGCGCCGAGCCGCCGCCGCCCGCGGCGGCCGGCGCGGACCGCTGGGCGCTCGCATGGACCCAGGCGTAGACCGGCGCGAGCACCGCCTCGTAGTCCTCCGCCGTCGCCTGCTCGGGCACCGCGCCGACCACCTGCGCATCACGCGGGCGCCGAGCACCTCCAGCGTCGGGATCGTGCAGTGCACGTCGAGATAGTGGCCGTGCATCGCGTACACGTCGTCACGCAGCCACACGCCCGGATAGGCGATCTCGACGGACGCCGGCGACAGCCAGCCCGCGAGCCGCTTGGCGATCCACGAGCGCGCTGCGCAGCCACGCGCTCGTCGAGCGAGAGCGGCTGCGGCACCTCGCGGCGACCGCGCCAGTCCAGCCAGCCGGCGACGAGCGCGTGGTCGTGGTTGCCGGCGAGGACGAGACCGTGGCGTCCGGGCCGAGCGCGTCGCCGATCGCGCGCATGACCGGCTCGGCGGCGGCCAGCGCATCGCGGGCCGGGCCGTGGCGCAGCTCGAGCGTGTCGCCGAGCAGCACGAGCCGGTCGACGCCGTCAAGGCGCGAGCACAGCACGTCGAGCGCTTGCGGGCGCGTCAGAACGTCTGCACCAGTGCGAACTCCGAGATGCAGATCGGAGATGACGAGCGTGCGCATGGGCGGGCCAGGCTAGTGCAGGTGTGCGATCCTGACCCGATGGCGGAAGGCAACGGCGTCTGGTCGCACGGCAACCCGCAGCGCACGTCGCGCGAGGCGTCGCCGGGCGACCGCAAGCTCATCGAGTGGGTCGCGAACGCCGCCGTCGGCGATCCGTTCCCGGAGCCGTGGTCGTACTGCAGCAGCCCGCTGGAGTCCGTGGTGCTGACCCTGTCGGACGTCGGGGTGATGGCGCGTCCGGCGCGCGGCACCGAGTGGGCCGCGATCGCACAGGAGGCGACGACGTCCGCACAGCGCTGGCTGGAGGAGAACCCGCCTCCCCCGCCGCGGCCGTACACGCCGCCGCCGTCGTTCCGCGGCGGCCCACCCGCGAGCTGAGGCTTCGCCGGCGTCGGCAGACGCCGGCGAGCCCTCGTCGGCTCGCGGAGGGCGGACCGTCGACCGCTAGGAGTCCTCGCCCAGCGCCTCGTCGACGTGCTCCTGGGCGTCGGCCTGCATGCCCGTGATGGGCGGGCCGGGATCGTCCATGAGCTCCTCTGCGCTGACCACGCCGGGATCCCCGGGCTCGGCCGTGTCGACCGGCGCCATGTCGACCTCGGCGGCGTCGTCGTCGGCTGCCACCTCGGCAACGTCGACGGCCTCGTCGTCAGCAACCGCAGTCGTGTCCTCGTCCTCGTCAGTCATGTGCTTCCTCCTCGTTGACTGAAGCGAGACGTACCCGGATGGTTGGCGCGTTACGCGCTGGCCTGAGTGCCCGCGGTGCTCATGCCCGCGCGGCGAGGTCGACGCGGATGCGCTTGGGCAGCATGAAGCGCACGTCCTCGCGCATGACCTCGAACTCCGACACGTCGGCGACCCCGCGGTCGGTGAAGAACGCGACGAGCCGCTCGACGAGCACCTCCGGCGCGCTCGCGCCCGACGAGATGCCGACGACGCGCTTGCCCTCGAGCCATGCTTCGTCGACCTGGGTCTCGTTGTCGATCAGGTGCGACTCGGTGCCGAGGTCGCGCGCGACGTCGACGAGGCGCAGCGAGTTGGACGAGTTCTTCGAGCCGATCACCAGCAGCAGGTCGACCTCGGCGGCCATCTGCTTGACGGCCGACTGGCGGTTGGTCGTGGCGTAGCAGATGTCGTCGGTGCGGGGACCGGTGATCTGCGGGAACTTCTCGCGCAGCCGGCCGATGATCGCGCGCGTCTCGTCGACCGACAGCGTCGTCTGCGAGACGAACGCGACGCGGCTCGGATCCGCCACCTCGAGCGTGTCGACGTCGGCCTCGGTCTGGACGAGCACGACGCGCTCCGGCGCCTCGCCCATCGTGCCCTCGACCTCCTCGTGGCCGTCGTGGCCGATGAGCACGATCGTGTAGCCGTCGGCGGCGAACTTCTTGACCTCGACGTGGACCTTCGTCACGAGCGGGCACGTCGCGTCGATCGTCGACAGGCCGCGCTCGGCGGCCTGCGCGTGGACCGCGGGCGAGACGCCGTGCGCCGAGAAGACCGTCGTCGCGCCCTCGGGGACCGTCTCGTCGATCTCGTCGACGAAGATCGCGCCGCGCTCGCGCAGCGTCTCGACGACGTGCTTGTTGTGGACGATCTCCTTGCGCACGTAGACCGGCGCGCCGTAGAGCTCCAGCGCGCGCTCGACGGTCTGCACGGCGCGGTCGACGCCGGCGCAGTAGCCGCGCGGCGCGGCGAGCAGCAGCTTCTCGACGGTGAATGCCATGACTCGGAGTCTAGGAGCCTGCCCCGGCCGGCTCGCCGCGTGCGCTCAGCCCGCGCGGCGCTGGCGCGACACGTACAGATAGACGGCCTCGCCGACGGCGTCGAGGCTGCGCTCGGAGACCTTGTCGAGCGTGTCACCGAGCCCGTCGCGCGGTGGGTAGTCGAAGTCGATGAGGTCGATCGACGGGACGCCGCGCTGCAGGAACGGGTAGTGGTCGTCGATGATCGAGACCGGGGCGTCGGAGTCCGGGAACAGCGCACCGACGCCGACGTCCGCGGCGGCGGTCCGCAGCTGCTGCCACAGCGCCCGGTTGGAGTTGCCCTCGCGCTGGAACTTCAGGTTCTGCTTCTGGGCGATGTAGTCCAGCAGGACGAAGTTCCGGATCTCGGCGGAGTGTCGCTTGGCATAGGCCTTCGAGCCGCGCAGCGCACACTGGATGAAGCGCGCGTCCTCGAGGCAGTCCGGCGGCTCCTCCTCGCCGTCGAAGAGCACGATCCGCACGGGACGGTCGCTGTGCGACGGCGCGCGGGCGAGCGCCCGGGCCAGCCAGACCGCCGCCGCCGTGCCGGCCGCGCCGTCGTTGGCCCCGACGAACCCCGGCGGATGCGACTCGACGTCGTAGTGCGCGCCGAGCAGGATCGCCTTGCCGTGGCCGGGGATCGTGCCGACGACGTTGCGCAGCTTCGGGTGCCCGGGTATCGATTCGAAATGCCCGTTGGGCAGCAGGTCGCGCAGGCGTACGGCCAGCCGCCGCAGCGCCGGCGAGCCGGCGTAGCGCCAGCCGTAGCGGTTGACCTGCTCGCGCAGCAGCGAGAACGCCTTCGGGCCGTCGAAGCGGTTGACCGTCGCCCGCGGTACCGCGTCAGTGGCGACCGCGGCCTTCGCGGCGCGACCGGCGCGCCGGCGCCGCGCGTCGTGGCGGGCGGGTTGGCCGCGCCCGCGCCGGTGATCATGTCGGGCAGCGGGAAGCCGAGCAGCGCCCACAGCAGCACCGTCCCGATGACGAGCACCTGCGCCACGACGAGCAGCGCGAGCCCGCGGATCGTCTTGTCGGTCGGCCGCTCGGCGTCGGTCATCGACAAGAGCGTACGGGCCATCGCGGCTCGCACGACGGCAGGGCATTCCCGATCTCGTGCATTAGGCTCTCGCCCGATGGCCCCGACACCTCGACCGGCTGACGGCGATCGACGCCTCCTTCCTGCACCAGGAGGGGCCGGAGTCGCACATGCACGTCGGCGCGCTCGTCATCGCCGAGGGGCCCGTGCCCGTCTACGACGAGTTCCTGGACTCGATCCGCCGGCGCCTGCACCTCGTGCCGCGCTACCGCCAGCGGCTGACGTACCCGCCGGCCAACACCGGCCGCCCGCTGTGGACCGACGACACGGACTTCAACCTCGAGTACCACGTCCACAACACGGCGCTGCCGGCGCCCGGCAGCCACGAGCAGCTCATGCAGCTCTGCGCGCGCGTGTTCTCCCAGCAGCTCGACCGCTCCAAGCCGCTGTGGGAGATGTGGCTCATCGAGGGCCTCGACGACGGCAGCTTCGGCCTCCTGACGAAGGCCCATCACGCGATGATCGACGGCATCGCCGGCGTCGACCTCGCGACGGTCCTGTTCGACCTCGGCCCCGAGCCGACGCCGATCGACGAGGACCTCGATCCGTGGGTCCCCGAGCAGACCCCAACCCCGTCGAGCTGCTCGGCGCCGGCGTCGCCGGGATGGCGAAGGCGTCGGCGTCGGTGACCGCGAAGGCGTTCGCCGCGCTGCGCAAGCCCGAGCGCGCGCTGCACGAGGCGCGCGTCGCGGCCGAAGGCATCGGCGAGATCGTCTGGGCCGGGCTGAACCCGGCTCCCGAGACGCCGCTGAACGTCCCGATCGGCCCGCACCGGCGCTTCGCCGGCGTCGTCGCGAAGCTCGCCGACTTCAAGACCGTCAAGAACGTCTTCGGCGGGACCGTCAACGACGTCGTGCTGACCGTCGTCGCGGGCGCGCTGCGCCAGTGGCTGCAGTCGCGCGGCGTGCGCACCGAGGGCCTCGAGCTGCGCGCGCTCGTGCCGGTCTCGATCCGCACGCAGGACGAGCGCGGCGCGGCCGGCAACCGGATCGCGGCGATGCGCGGGCCGCTGCCGGTGTGGGTCGAGGATCCCGTCGCGCGGCTCGCCGTCGTCCGCGCTGCGATGGACGACCTCAAGGAGTCCAAGCAGGCGATCGGCGCCGAGGTCCTCTCCAACGTGCAGAACTTCGCCCCGCCGACCGTCCTCGCCCAGGCCTCGCGGATCAACTTCTCGACGCGCCTGTTCAACATGCTCGTGACGAACGTGCCCGGCCCGCAGTTCCCGCTCTACGTCCAGGGCCGGCGGATGCGGGCCGTCTTCCCGATCGCGTTCTTGCCGAAGAACCACGCGCTGTCGATCGCGATCATGTCCTACGACGGCAACATGGACTTCGGCCTGCTCGGCGACTACGACGCGATGGACGACCTCGACGAGCTCGCGGCGGCGGTCGAGAGCTCGCTCGCCGAGCTCGTCACGCTGGCGACGGCGGAGCACACGGCCGCCACCGCCACGTGCCCCGCGGTCAGCCCGCGCGGGCGACGCGCGAGACGAGGTCGGCCTTCGCGGCACGGCCTCGCGGTTGCCGGCCTTGTCGACCGCGATCGTGTAGAAGCGGTAGCGCGAGCCGGCGCGGAACTTCATCCGCAGGGACTTCTTCGTCGTGCGCTTGATGCGCCGGTAGGTCTTGCTGGCGTTCGCCGCGCGGTAGACGTCGTAGTAGGCGACGCCGGACGCCGCGAGCCTCGGCAGCGCGCGATCGGAGCCCGTCCAGGTGAGCGTGATCGTGCGCGCGCGCCGCACGCGCCTGGGTCCGTGCAGCGTCGACGCTGGGGCGCGGCGGTCGATCGCCGCCACGGCGGCCAGCGTCGCGCCGGCGTTGACGATCCCCCAGCCGAGCTCGGGCGACCAGCCGGTCGTGCCGGCGGCGCGCGTGGCGGTTGCCTTGAGCGCGCGCATGACGTCGGCCGCGTGGGCGTCGGGGTTGAGGTTGCGCGCGAGCGCGGCGATGCCCGCGACGATCGGCGCCGCCATCGAGGTGCCCTGCAGGTAGGCGTAGCGGTTGTCGCCCCCGACCTGGGTGCGACAGTTGCAGGCGCCCTGCGGATCGAGGATGCCGCCGCCGCCCGTCTCGAGCGCGGTGGAGTTGCCTGGAAACGCGCCGAGCAGGCCGGGCGGCCCGAGCACCGCGTCGTAGGTGCCGTAGGCGGCGAGTGAGATCTGCGAACCGCGGCCGGCGAACGACGCGCGCTGGTCGGCGAAGTTCGCGGCCGTGACCGTCAGGCCGAGGCCGGCCGTGATGTCCGGGCCGGTGCCGGTCGGCTGCAGGACGTTGGCCGGATCGCCCTGCTCCTCGACCGGCTGGTCGGCGGCCGCGGCGACGAGCACGACATCCTTCGACGCGGCGTACTTGAGGGCATCGACGAGCACGCGATTCGCGGGCGTCGCCCCGTTGTTGCCGAAGCTCATGTTGATCGCATCCGCGCCGGCGTTCGCCGCCTGGACGATCGACTGCGCGATCGAGCCGTCGCCAAGGTCGCTCTTGAAGATCAGCAGGCGGCAGTTCAGGCCCGATCCGACGATCCCGACGCCGTTGTCGCCGGCCGCGCAGGCCAGCGAGGAGACGTGCGTGCCATGCCCGTCCTCGTCACCCGTCGCGGGCCCGCTGCCGGGGGTCTGATCGTTGTCGATCGCCTGCTCGATCTTGCCGGAGAGCTCGGGATGGCCGCTGTCGGCGCCGGTGTCGATGACGGCGACCGTCGCGCCGTCGCCGCGGTCGAGGTCCCAGGCGGCCGGCAGGTTCGAGCGCGCGACCCACCACTCCTGCGAGGTGCCGGGCGCCGTGCCCGGCGCGGTCTCGGGCGTCGTCAGCGCGGGGTCGTTGGGAGCGAAGCGCAGCTCGTGGCTTCGCTCCCGCTCGACGCGACGCACACCGTCGCGTTTGCGCAGCAGCGCCGCGACGGCCGCGAGCGCGAGGCCCCCGGTCGGGCGCACCGAGACGACGTCGAGCTGCGGGATCTGCGCGCCGTCGCGGCGCACGCCGTCCAGGCGCAGCAACGACGCGGCGCGCGCGCCGCCGGGGTTCGGGTCGAGCGTGACGAGCAGGCGGCCCGTGTAGCTCGCGGCCGGGCTCGCGCTTGCGCTTGCGGGCGCGAGCAGCAGCGCGAGCGCTACGAGCAGCGCTCCTGTCAGCAGCGCGCGTGGGTGCAACGTCGCTCCGCGGGCCGCGCCTCGAGTCGGGCTCAGAAGCCCAGAGCGAACTTCGCGTCTTCGCTCATCTTCTCCGGTGACCACGCCGGGTCGAAGACCATCGAGCTCTTGACCGAGTTGACGCCCTCCAGCGGGGCCACGAACTCCTCGATCTGCTCGGTGATCTGCGGTCCGATGGGGCAGGCCGGCGTCGTCAGCGTGAACGTGACGTGGACGTTGCCCGCGTCCTGCTCAATGCCGTAGATGAGCCCCAACTCGACGAAATCGAGCCCGAGCTCGGGGTCGATGACGTTGGTGAGTGCCTCTTCGATCTCTTCGAGTGTTGCCATCGCTCAATCGTAGTCGGTTGCCCGACGGCGCTCGCCCGCTCACGCGCGGCACTCGGAGCTGGCGTCTTGGCAGCCTTGAGGTAGGTTGTCGCCCATCGTCTCGTACGTCGAAAACCCGCCGGTCCTTCGATGTTGCGGCGACGAGGACCGCTCGACGCAGTCACGCCGCCGCCAGGCGCTGTCGCAGGCGATCAGCGCCCCCGCCGACGTCCTCGTGGACCTGTCCGGACTCGCCTTCGCGGACCCCTCGCTGATGCTCGACTTCGCGATGCTCGCGCGCCGCCTGCGCAAGGCCGGCCGCCAACTGCTGCTGCAGGGCGCGCAGCCCGACATCAGCGCGCTGATCGAGTACGTCGGGCTGCACCGGCTGTCGGGCGTGCAGATCCTGCCCGCGCCGTCGCCGGCCTGACCGATCGCCTGCCTGCTGACCCAGGTACGCGCTCGCGTAGCCTTGTGAGCATGCGAGCGCGAACGCTGCTCTTCTTCATCTTCCTCGTCGTCCCGATCGCCGAGCTGTACGTGCTGATCCAGATCGGGCAGGCGATCGGAGCGCTGCCGACGATCGCGCTGCTGATCGCCGATTCCATCATCGGCGCCGCGCTCATGCGCTCGCAGGGACGGGCCGCGTGGGTGCGCTTCAACAGCGCGCTCGCCGAGGGCCGCGCACCCGGCCGCGAGGTCATGGACGGTGCGCTCGTGATCTTCGGCGGGGCCTTCCTGCTGACCCCCGGCTTCCTGTCGGACATCCTCGGTGTGGCGCTGCTGTTCCCGCCGTCGCGCGCGGCCATCCGCAGGCTGCTGGTGCGGCGCTTCGCCGGCCGGGTCGCGGCGAACGCCGCGAGCGGTGCGCAGGCCCGCATGTTCGGCTTCGGTGGCATGCCGCCTCGCGATCCCCGCCCGCGCGGCGACGACGTCGTCGACGGTAGCGCGACCGAGCTTCACCCGCGACGCACCGAGCTTCCGTGACGCTCGAGCCCGGCGAGGACCGCCTGCACCTGCCGGCCGCGCCCGACGCCTCCTTCCGGGATTCGATGACGTTCGCCTTCGGCGACCCGGCATCGAAGCTCTACGGCCTCGCGCGCATCAGCCACGGCTCCGATGCGGCCAACGGCCTGGCCGTGCTGTACGCCGGCGACAAGCCGGTCGCCGCGACCGCCGGCGGCGGTGCCGCGACGGGTGAGGGTGCGACGTCATGGGAGTCCGTCAGCGCGGCCGGCGTGCGCGTCTCGGTCGTGCGCCCGCTGGAGCAGTGGACCGTGACCTACGCAGGCGAGAGCGGCGGGTTCGACCTGCGCTTCGAGGCGTGCTCGGCGCCGGCGGTCCTCGACGCCGACACGCCCGTCGGACGCGCCGGCGGCATGCAGGGCTACGACCAGCTCTGCCAGGTGACCGGCAGCGCGAGCCATGGCGGGCGCACCCATCAGGTGCGCTGCCTCGGCCAGCGCGGGCAGCTGTGGGGCAAGCCCGACTGGGGTCGCATCGAGCTCTCGCGGACCGTGTCGGCGTGGCTCGACGACGACCATGCGGTGACGCTGACCGCGGTGCGCCCGTCGAAGTCCAAGGGCCATCTCGACGAGGCCGTCAGCGGCTTCGTGTTCGAGTCCGGCGAGCCGCTGGAGATCGATGAGCCGCGCCTGTCGACGACGTATGACGGCGAGCGCCACCAGCGCCGCGCCGGTCTTGAGCTGTGGATGGACGAGGAGTCCGGCCGCGCGCGCCGGATGGCCGGCGAGGTGCTGTGCGGCACCTCGCTGGAGCTCGGCGAGCAGCGCCTGGACAGCGCCTTCTTTGCGTGGCGGATGGAGGGACGCTCGGGCGTCGGGCGCTACGACGTGCTGCGCCGCTGCCCTGCGCCCGGTCGCAAGCGCCGTTGACCGCGCCGTTGTCTGCGACTTCGGCGGGGTCCTCATGTCGCCGCTCGCGGGCTTGTTTCAGGCCTTCTCCGATCACTCCGGCATCCCGCTCGCAAGCCTCGGCACCGCACTCGCCGCGATCGGGACGCGCGATGGTGTCAACCCCCTGCACGAGCTCGAGTGCGGCCGGGTCGGCGAGCCGCGCTTCATGGCCGACCCGCTGCGGAGATCGCGACACAGCTCGGCCGCGAGATCGCGATGGACGACTTCACCGAGCGCTACTTCGCGGGGCTGTCGCCGAACAGGGCGATGATCGAGCTCATGGCGGCGCTGCGCGATGAGGGCTTCCGGATGGCGCTGCTGACGAACAACGTGCGCGAGTGGGAGCCGCTGTGGCGCGCGATGGCCCCGATCGACGAGATCTTCGAGCTCGTCGTCGACAGCTGCGTTCGTCGGGATGCGCAAACCCGACGCCGAGATCTACGAGCTGACGCTCGCGCGGCTCGGCGTGCCGGCCGGGCAGTGCCTGTTCATCGACGACATCGAGGAGAACTGCGTGGCCGCGGCCGCCGCCGGCATGGCGTCCGTCGTCTTTCGCGACACCGGGCAGGCGATCGCGGAGATCCGCGCCGCGCTTGCAGGCGCGCCGGGTCCTAGTTGTCGCAGCCCAGCCGGTCCCACAGGTAGAGCTCGACGCACTCGGTCGCGAGCTCCCGGCAGCGCTCGCGCGAGAGGTGCGGCAGCACGGTCTCCAGCGCCTGCTCCTCGGCCACGCCGGCGTCGAACGCCTCCTCGCCGCGGAAGCCGGCGGCGATCTTCAGCGCCTCGCGGCGGTTCTCGCCCAGCGACGGGAAGACGTTGACCAGGAACTCGCGGTTGGCGATCGGCTGACCGACCTCCAGCGACGCGTGCCAGGCGGCGAGCATCGAGAGGTCGTGCTCGTCGAGGTCCGCGACGGCCTTGGCGTAGTGGGAGGCCAGCTCGTGCTCGGGGATCTCGTCCACCCACGCGCGCACGAGCTCGCCGAGCAGCTGCCGGCGGGCCTCGCGGCCGACCGACTCGGCGATGACGCGGATCGCGTCCTGGGGTTCGATGAAGCAGAGGGGCATGTGCGGCTCCCTGGCGCTCGGGAAGGGGGGACAGAAGGCACGGTAGGGATGCCGTCGGACGGACCGGCAAGGTTGCCGGCCGGCCACCCGATCTCGTTGCGGCTGGCGCGCGGTCTGCGACACGGCGCTCGCGCGTCAGGCGCTTCGTCTGACGTCACGCAAGCGCCGCCGCCCGGGCGCCCGCTCGCACCGGCGATCGTCGCCGCGATCTGTCGGCGCCGCGCGGCAGGCCCGCCCGCGCGCTATCGCCGCGTCGCGGTCCTCGCGAGCACCGTGGCCGTCGCGCGGCGCGAACCGGTCGACACGACCGCTCGGTAGCGGCCCGGCCGCCGGAGGCGCAGGACGAACGTCGCGCGGCCCTTCGCGTCGGTGCGGGCGCGCCGCCCCGCGAAGAAGACCGTCATCCCGCGCACGCCACGGCGGGCGCGGACGGACCCGACGGTCAGCCGGAAGCGGATACGGACCAGCCGTCCGCTGCGCACGCGCACCGGCAGCGCGGTGAGCCGAAGCGCGGTGGCCTTGGCGGCGGTTGTGGAGCCGCTGCTCGTGGTCGTGCCGGGAGGGCCGCCTGAGCCGCGCGCGGGCGCGGCCTGGGCGGGGCTTCCACGCCACCCGAAGTGCGCGACCCAGATCACGGTCTTCGCCTGCCCGAACGCAAGCGGCGGCGTTCGCAGGGCCACCCCGACCTCGCGCCATCTGGTGGCGAGCAGCGTCGCGCGGTGCTCGGCCTGCTCGAGCCAGGCGCGCACGATGGAGCGC
>CAWEOF010000014.1:0-72964 GCA_963810605.1 uncultured Actinomycetes bacterium | reverse complement strand
GCCCGCCCTTCTTGAACACTCCGGCGGCAGCATCAGGTTCTCTTCCACGTTGAGGCTCGAGAAGATGCCGGCTCCTCCGGGCACAGAACAGATGCCGAGCCGGGCGATGTGGGAGGGCAGTCGCGATCCTCGTGCCTCTCGAACCGGACCGAGCCCGTGGCCGGCCCATGATGCCGATGATCGACTTCAGCGTGGTGGTGTTGCCGGCGCCGTTGCGGCCGAGCAGCGTCACCACTTCGCCCGGGGCACGTCGAAGTCGACGCCGTGCAGGACGTGGATTTCGCCGTACCAGGCTTCGAGTCGCGGACCTGGAGGAGCGGCGCGGGAACGTGGCGGGAGGCGGAGGCGGTCGTGACGGTCAGCCATGTCCGGCACCGATATAGGCTTCGACCACGCGGGGATCGTTCGACACCGTCGCGTAGTCGCCCTCCGCGAGCACCTCGCCGCGCGCCAGCACGGTGATGCGGTCGGACAGGTCGGCGACGACCGACAGGTTGTGCTCGACCATCAGCATCGTGCGGTTCGCGAGACCGTCCGGATCAGCGCGGCGATGCGCTCGACGTCCTCGTGGCCCATGCCGGCCATCGGCTCGTCGAGCAGCAGCATCTCGGGATCGAGCGCCAGCGTCGTCGCGATCTCGAGCGCGCGCTTGCGGCCGTAGGACAGCTCGACCGGCCGGCGTGTCCGCGAACTCGGCGAGGCCGACCGCCTCGATCAGCTCCGCGCGCCCGCGCGTCGAGCGCGCGCAGCACGCTCTCGGAGCGCCAGAAATCGAACGATCGCCGCGCTGCGCTGCAGCGCGATGCGGACGTTCTCGAGCACGGTCAGGTGCGGGAACACCGCCGAGATCTGGAACGAGCGCACGAGCCCGAGCCGCGCGACGTCGGCCGGCCGCGAGCGGTGATGTCGCGGCCGTTGTAGAGGATCGCGCCGCGCGTGGGCTGCAGGAACTTCGTGAGCAGGTTGAAGCACGTCGTCTTGCCCGCGCCGTTCGGGCCGATCAGCGCGTGGATGTTGCCGCGCCGGACCTGAGGTCGACGTCGCTGACGGCCATGAAACCCTTGAAGTCTTGCCCAGGCCCTGGGTCGTCAGGATATTCGTCCGCCATCCTCGCCTTACCTGGATATCCCCAGCGCCCCGTTGTCCGGGGTCGCCGCGGCCCATCAGCCATATGGCTCCGCTCGAAGTCAACACGACGAAGGGAGTGGGTCCGCCTGCCGCAGGCCGGCGCCGATCAGGGTTGGCGAAGGTGCCAGGTGATCTCGACGTCGGCGCTGACGGTGACGAGCCCGGCCTCGATCGGGACCGCCCGGGCCGGCGGAGGCGGCAGGGCGCGCAGCGCCGTCCCGCAGCGGCGTCGCCGGATCGCTCGGACGGCGCGGCGCGGCGATCCGCTCGATCGCGCCCAGCGTGACGCCAGCGGCCTCGGCGATCGCCTTGGCCCGATCGAGCGCGTCGCGGGTCGCCGCGACATTGGCCTCGCGGTCGGCCTTCGGCGGGATCGTTGAGCCCGAACGAGATGCCGTCGATCCGGTTCGCCCCGCCATCGACCGCCGGCGCAGGAACTCGCCGAGCTTGCCAGTCGGCGAACGGACCGTGACCCCGTTCCGCCGCGAAGCCGTCCGGCTGCTGCTCCGACCCGTCGGCGCGCGCACGTTCGAACGCCTGGTGCGAGCGAGACGTGGCGGTCCCGATGTCGCGCGCCTCGACGCCGAAGGCCGCGGGCGAGCGCGACGTCTTGGCGGCGGCCGCCGAGTTCTCGTCGAGCGCCGCCGCGGCGTCGGCGGCCTTGGAGAGACGCCGATCCGGACCGCCGCGAAATCGGGCACGACCTCGACGAGGCGCGGCCCGAGGACGACTGATGCGGCCGGCGGCCGCCGGCCCGCCGGCGCCGGCTGGGCGACGGCCGCGCGCGAGCGGCAGACGGCGAGCACCGGCAGAGGGCGCGCGCCCGCGCGGCGCCATCACGAGCGATAATCCCCGTTGATCTCGACATAGGCCTTGGTGAGGTCGCAGGTCCAGACCCGCGCCCCGCCCTGCCCGAGCCCGAGATCGACCCCGACCGTGACCTCGTCGCGCTTCATAACGGCCGAGGCCGCCGCCTCGTCGTAGGCCGGGTCGCGCGCGCCCTGATGCGCCACGCGCACGTCGCCGAACCAGATCGCCAGCCGGTCGCGGTCGGCCGGCTCGCCGGCCTTGCCGACCGCCATGACGACGCGGCCCCAATTGGCGTCCTCGCCCGCGATCGCGGTCTTCACCAGCGGCGAGTTGGCGATCGACATGCGCGATCCGGTGCGCCGACGCGTCGCTCTCCGCGCCCGTCGACCTCGACGGTCACGAACTTGCGCGCGCCCTCGCCGTCGCGCGCCACCAGCTGCGCGAGCTCGACGCAGGAGTCATCGAGCGCCGCCCGGAAACCGGCGAGCGCCGGGTCGTCGGCGCGCGTCGATCGCGGCGCGCCGCCGGCCTTGCCGGTCGCGAACAGCAGCAGCGTGTCGGAGGTCGAGGTGTCGCCGTCGACCGTCACGCAGTTGAAGCTCTGCGCGGCGCCCGTCGGCGAGCAGCGCCTGCAGCACGGGCGCCGCGATCGGCGGCGTCGGTGAAGCACGAAGGACAGCATCGTCGCCATGTCGGGCGCGATCATGCCGGCGCCCTTGGCGATGCCGTTGATCGTGACCGTCGTTGCCGCCGAGCTCGACGCGTGCGGGTCGCGAGCTTCGGAAAGGTGTCGGTCGTCATGATGGCGCGCGCGGCGTCGAGCCAGCCGTCCGGTCGCGCGCGCGCGCCGCGCAATCGGCCAGCACGCCGCGCGAACTTCGTCGCGTCGAGCGGCTCGCCGATCACGCCGGTCGAGGCGAGGAAGACCTCGTCCGGCCGGCAGCCCGGCCGCCTTGGCCGCGATCTCGGCCGTGAGCGTCGACGGCCGTCGCGGCCCTTCAGGCCCGTGAACGCGTTGGCGTTGCCGGAATTGACGACGAGCGCCCGGGCCGTGCCGCCGGCGAGGCTGTCGCGGCACCAATCGACCGGCGCGGAGGGGCAGCGCGACCGCGTGAACACGCCCGCGACCTGCGTGCCCGCGTCGATCGCGACGAGCAGCACGTCGGTGCGGCCCTTGTAGCGGATGCCGGCCTCGGCGGTCGCGAGCCGCACGCCCGCGATCGGCGGCAGTGTCGGGATCGGTTTGGGCGCGAGCGGCGAGACGGCGTGAGACACGGCGATCCTCAGGCGGAGCCGGGCAACCGGCCCTTCGGTCGGGCGCTCCGGTTCCACATCGGCGGCCCGGCGGCAAGCCGCATGACCGATGCGACCCGCCTGCAGGCCGAGCGCGCGAAGGCCCGGCCGATCAGAACCGCACCGTCGCGTAGGCCCGCACGTCGCGGCCCGGGCAGCAGCACCTCGTCCTTCCGGAACGAGGCGTGAGTTGCGGACGTCGTCGTTCAGGAGGTTGTTGCCGACGATGCCGATCGTCGCCTCCTGACGAGCCCGGCCGTCGCCCGGTCGCAGCGCGTGCGTGTAGCTCGAGCTCGGCCTTCAGGAGGTTGTAGCCCTGGCGTCGGGCGTCTCGTTCAGCGTGCCGATGCGCCTCGTGCGTCGAAGGCGTGCAGCAGGCTCGACGCGGGCGAACCAGGCGCCGTCGCGGCAGATAGAGGCCGCCGCCGAGCCGGTGCGGCGGGATGCGGGGCACGTTGGTGCCGTCGTCGAAGCGGGCGCCCGACGAAGTCGTATTGCCCGTCGACGCCGACGGAGCCCGGCCCGATTGGCGAACATGTCGAGCTGCGCCGCGATCTCGGCGCCGTAGAAGGTCGCGTTCTGCTGGCGAATAGACGACCTGGCTGAAGCTCGTCGCCCGCTGCCGCAGCATCGCGAAATCGTCGCCGCACGCGCAGCCCGGTCAGGCGCTTGTAGATGAAGCCCGTGTAGCCGCGTGTAGTAGGCCGATCAGCGTCGAACCGGAAGCGGCCTTCGGCCTTGCGGCGAGGCCGAGCTCGACGCGTCGGCGCGCGTCTCCTTCTTCAGGTCGGGATTGCCGATCTCGAAGGTGCCGGTCGCGTCGTGCGCGCCCTGCGCTGAATAGAGCTCGAGCGGATCCGGCGCGCGCTCGGCATATTGGCCCGTCAGGCTCGCCACGCATCCCGAAGGGCAGCGTGTAGCAGGGCGCCGAGGCTCGCGCTCTTCGGCCCGAACTCGCGCGTGCGGGCGCGGCTCGTCGGCGTCGCTCCCGTCCGGTTGCCCCGCCGTGTCGGGAAGGTCGTCGCGGTGCCCCGCACGCGCGGCGTACTCGGCCCGGCCCGCCGCCTGGAGGCGGAAGCGCCTCCGCCGACCTGCAAGCTCCTCGAACAGGAAGGCGGCCGCGTTCGCCGTGGTTCGGTCGGCAGGAGGAGGCCGCCCGCCTCGCCGGAGGTGCCGATCGCCCGATGGCTCGAGCTGGACGCCGGCGGCGCCGCGTCAGCGTGCCGAGCGGCCGTGAAGACCGGGACGTGCTGGACCTCGAGGCGGACCTCCTGCTCGCGGTTGCGGAAGGTCGCCTGCGGCCCGAAGGGCGCGGTTCTGGCCGAGGCCGATCTCCTCGTGCTTGTAGTTGGTCGCGCCGAACGCAGAACCGGACGGCCTCGACGGCATCGAGCGACGGCCGCAGCTCGCCCTTCGCGAAGACCTTGTCCTGGTTCAGGTCGATCCGGGTGCGGCTGTCGGCGGCATCGATGCCCGGGATCCGGTAGTTGGCGTGGACGTGCTGAGACGCCGATCCCGACGAAACCGTTCGGCAGGATGGAGGACAGGCCGGCCGCGGCTCCGTCGGAGCGCGCGGCGGAGTTCCGCTGGATGCCGTCCGGCGTGCGGTAATCGTCGGACGAGCGGTCGAACCAGTCGGCATGGGCCGCGACGCGTGCCGGCGCCGGCGTCCACGGCGCTCGACGTCTCGCGGCCGCCATCGGCGCGAGGACACGCCGGCCGTGCGTCCGGCCCGAGAAGCCCGCCCGGCGGAATGAAGGACGGGATCCGGTTGTTGGTGGCCGACACGACGCCGCCGATCGCGCTGCGAGCCGTAGCGGAGCGTCGCCGGCCCGCGGATCACCTCGATCCGGTCCGCCGCCAGCGGGTCGATCGGGACCGCGTGGTCCTCGCCGAGCGCGGAGACGTCCTGCATCGCCGATGCCGTTCTCCTGGATGCGCACCCGGTACGTTGTCGAGGCCGCGGATGATGGGCCGGCTCGCGCGCGCCGGGCGCGAAGGTCGATGCCGTGATGCCGGGCTTCGTCGAACAGGAGGTCGCCGAGCGTGCGCGCGCCGTCGCGCTCGATCTCGGCGCGCGTCACCACGGTCACGGGCGCGAACGTGTCGTCCACGATGACGGGCGGGGCGAGCCCCCCGCCGCCCGCGGCACCTGCGCCCGGCCGGTCCGGGCGGGCGATCGGGGACGGCGACGTCACGATCACCTCCGGCAGGGCCGTGTCCTGCGCCCGGACGGGGCCGGCCGCGCCGGTTCGCGGCGAGGGCCGCCGGCAGGAAGAGCCCGCACATCGTCTTCATGGTTCGCCCCACACTTGGTATGTTGCAACGTTGCATTCGTGAGGCGCGCGTCGCGCCGCGCCCGGATCTCTCGCCAGGCGGCTCGGCGGGCGAGGCCGTCAGCCGGCCAGCGCCGCCGTCAGTTCGCGGAGGTTCGAGCGCATCATGTCGAGATAGGTCGCGGCCGGGCCGTTGGCGCGGACAGCGCGTCGGAATAGAGCGCGCCGCCGATCTTGGCGCCGGTCTCGCTTGGCGATCGCGCGCACGAGGCGCGGGTCGGAGATGTTCTCGACGAACACGGCCGGGACTTCTCGCCTTGATCTGCCGGATGATCCGGCCACGTCCTTGGCCGAGGCTCGCTCTCGGTCGAGACGCCCTGCGGCGCGACCACTCGAGCCCGTAGGCGGCCGCGAAATAGCCGAAGGCGTCGTGCGAGGTGATGATCCTGCCGGCGCTCTGCCGGCATCTTCGCCATGGCCGGCGCGGATCTCGGCGTCGAGCGCGTCGAGTTCGCCAGTAAGCCTTGGCGTTCGCCTCGTAGCGGTCGCGCCCGTCCGGATCGGCCGCGATCAGGCCGTCGCGGATGTTGCGACGTAGAGCTTGAGCGTTCGCCGCGTCCTGCCAGGCGTGGGGGTCGGCGCCGTGGGCGTGGCCGCCTGGCCGTGCCGCTCATCTCGCCTCTCGAGCGGCTTCACCCCGGGCGAGGCCTGACCACGACGGCGCCTTGGTGCCCGAGGATTTCACGAGCCGCGCATCCAGCCTTCGAGCCCGAGCCCGTTCTCGACGATCTTGGCCTCCGCCGACCTTTCTGGCGTCGGCGGGGGAGGGGGAACACGTGGGCGTCGCCGTCGGGGCCGACCAGGGTCTCGACCGCGACCCGGTCGCCGCCGACCTGATGGACGAGGTCGCCGAGGATCGAGAAGCTCGCGACCAGGCAGGGGCTTCTGCGGCTTACCGGCACTGGCGCGGAGGGCGCGGCGCAGACCGGCCGCGAGGACGCTCGCCGCCATGATCAGATCGATGCGATGTGCGTGCATGAAGGATCGCTTTCAGGCTGCCAGGTGCCGGCGCGCGGCAGGCGCGGGCCGCGACGAGCACGCCGTTCGCGGGCCGATCAGGAGCGAGACGACGTAGAGGACGCCCGCCGCGAGGATGATCGCAGGTCCGGCCGGCACGCCGAATGGTAGGAGAGCGAGCAGGCCGCGAGCTCGACAGCGACCCGGCGATCACGGACGGCCAGCGATCAGCCGGCCGAGCCGCGCGACCAGAACCGCGCCGCGGCCGCCGGCAGCATCATCATGCCGACCGCCAGCAGCGTGCCGAGCGCCTGGAAGCCGCCGACGAGGTTGAGCACCACGAGCGCAAGGAAGATGAGGTGGGTCGGCGCGCCGGCGCGGCCGACCGAGCGCAGGAAGCAGCGGTCGACGCATTCGAGCACCAGCGGCCGGTAGATCAGCGCGAGCGCGACGAGCGTCACGCGTGGCGATCGCCGCCGAGCAGGATCAGCGCGTCGTCGTCGAGCGCCAGCACCGTGCCGAACAGCACGTGCAGCAGATCGACGTTCGAGCCGCTGCAGCGAGACGAGCATCACGCCGAGCGCCAGCGACATGCAGGTAGAAGGCCGCGAGGCTCGCATCCTCGCGCAGCACGGTTATGCGCGCGACGAGCCCGGCAGCGAGCGCCACCGCGAGCCCGGCCGACGAGCCCGCCGAGCGTCATGGCCGGCAGCGACAGCCCGGCGACCAGGAAGCCGAGCGCGGCGCCCGGCAGGATGGCGTGCGCCATCGCGTCGCCCGTCAGGCTCATCCGGCGCAGCATCAGGAACACGCCGATCGGCGCCGCGCCGAGCGACAGCGCGACGCGCCGACGAGCGCGCGGCGCATGAAGCCGAACTCGACGAAGGGCGCGACGAGGAGCGTCGTCAGCGGCGTCGATGCCGCGATGCGCCGCGGCGATGCGCGTGCGCATGGTCGTGCGCAGGCTCGGCCTCGTGCCAGGCCTCGCGCGGCGCGCTCGAGCAGGTTCTCGGGCGCAGCACCTCGGCGGTCGCGCCCCAGGCGACCGGCTCGCGCGCCGAGCAGCAGCGTGCGTCGGGAAAGTGCTGCGCGCACCAGCTCGAGTCGTGCAGCACCGCGACCACCGTGCGGCCCTCGCGCGTGCCAGCCGCGCGACGAGGTCGAGGAGGTCGGCGGTCGTGCGCGCGTCGATCGCCGTGAACGGCTCGTCGAGCAGGATCACGGCGGCATCCTGCAGCGAGCGGCGGGCGAACAGCGCGCGCTGCATCTGGCCGCCCGACAGCGTGCCGATCGGCCGCGTCTCGAAGCCGGCGAGGCCGACCGCGGCCGAGCGCCGCGCGCGATCCGCGCCGCGCTCGGCCGCGACGCCGCCGAACAGGCCCGATCCGGCGCCACAGCCCCGTCGCGACGAGGTCGAACGACGTCGATCGGGAAGCTCGCGGTCGATCTCGGCGCCGCTGCGGCAGATAGGCGATGTCGGCGACCGCCAGCCCGGCGGTCGATCCGCGCCGGCGAGCGGCAGCGCGCCCGACGATGCCCTTGAGCAGCGTCGACTTGCCGGCGCCGTTCGGGCCGACGAGCGGCGAGCGATTCGCCCGCGGCGACCGTCCCGTCGAGGTGGTGCACGGCCGGCCGGCCGCCCGCGCCCGGGTGGCCGAGCGCCACGCCATGGAACGCGAGCGCCGTCACGCGATCGCCCAGGCGATGGCGAGCCAGAGCAGGCCGGACAGGATCGCGGCCGCGGCCAGCCTCTCGGCGAGGCCGGACCGGCCGACGATCAGGGACAGGGGACGGGAACGGGGATGAGACGCGGCCACGTCGGCTTCCGGGGTCGGAATGCAAGGTTATAACCCTCATACCGGCTCGGCGACGCCGGCGCCACCCGGAGGCGTTCGATGGCGCGGACCGGCCCGTGACAGGATCGGGACGACGTCACGCGGTGGGTCAGGATCGGGAGACCACAATGGATCGCACTTTCCTGTGCGTCATCGAGGGGCGGGGCGAGCGCTGGGAGGCGATGTGCCTCGACCTCGACATCGCCGCCGCGGGAACCAGCTTCGACCCCGCCAAGCACGACCTCGAACTGGCCGTGCAGCAATACGTCCGCGCAGCCCTTCAGGAAGCGCCGGCCGACCGCGAGCGGCTCCTGAACCGCCAGGCTCCGCTCGGCCTGCGGGCCGCATGATACTCGCCCTTTACAGCACCATGCGCGCTTTGAGCCTGGCGGCAGATACCCCGGAAGAGACGCTTCTATCGCGCTTGCGCGGCGGAGATACGCACGCCCTCGGCGAGGTGTACGACCAGCATCACGAGGCCGTGCGCGCCTTCGCGTGCCGGCTGGTCGGTGATGCGGGTATTGCGGAGGATCTGGTCCACGAGGTGTTTGTCGCGTTGCCAAGGGTGATCAAGCGCTTCGCGGGCGAGAGCACGTTGCGCTCGTTCCTGACGGGTGTGGTCATCAACCATGCGCGCCACCACGTGCGCAGCGCCAGCCGGCGTCGCGCCATGCTCACGAAGGTCGGGCGCGAGCCGTTGCCCGAGTCCCGTTCGCCCGAGTCGTCTGCGGAGGGGCAGGCCTTCCTGGTCGTGCTCAACCGCGCGCTCGACGCGCTGCCGCTCGATCAGCGGTCGCGTTTGTCCTGTGCGACGTGGAGGAGCGCACCTCGGGCGAGGCCGCAATGCTCGCCGGTGCGCCCGAGGCCACCATGAGAACTCGCCTGTTTCATGCGCGTAAAAAGCTGCGCGCAGCCCTCGAGAAGGAGGGCATCCGATGAGCGACTCCGACGTGCTGGCGCGCGCCGCCAAGGCGCTGCGCGAGGCGCATACGGGTGAGCGCGAGGGCTCCGGCTTCACGCGCGCCCGCATCATGAACGGCGTGCATCGCCAGCGGCGCCGTCATGTCTTGCGCTGGGCGGTATTCTCGCCGCTCGCATCGCTGCTGCTGGTCGGCAGCGCGTGGGCGCAGAGCACCGGCAAGTGGCCCGTGATCTGGAAAGCGGTGGCCGCCGTCTTCGTGGCGGCGCCCACGCCGCCCGAGGCGGGGGGCTCGCCGCGCGCTGTCGGGGTTCCGAAGCGGACAGGGTGCTCGCGCGCCCGATGCCGCGCTCGACGAGGTAGCTCCGGAGGAGCCCGCTGCCCCTCGACCGCCGATACGGCGCGCGAGGTCGTGCCCGAGGCGCCGCGGGTGGAGGAACCGAGCCCGCCGCTGCCCGCGCCACCGCGAACGCGTCGCCCGCGCCCCAGGCGCAAGGCCGTGGAGGCTGCGCTGCCGCGCAGCGAGCCGCCGAGTGCTGAGCGAGCCCCAGAAGCCCCCCGTGCCGCGCGAGCCCGAGCACGATGGCGGCTGCAGCTTCCGGGCAGCCCACGACATGCATTTCGCGAATCGCCCGCGCGACGCCATCGCCGCCTACGCCGACTACCTGCGGAAGTACCCGAGCGGGCGCTTCGTGCCGGAGGCGCGATACAATGGCGCGCTCGATCAAATCAAGCTCGGCAACTCGGCCGCCGCGCGCGAGGCGCTCGAGCCTTTTGCCGCCGGCCGCTCGGAAGCTACCGGCGCAAGGAAGCACGCGAGCTGCTCGACGCGCTACCCTGAGCCGTTCACCGTTCCTGCGCTCGGTTAACGAGAAGGCCGCATCCGGTGGGGCATGCGGCCAATCCGCTGGACGGCGGCAGATTCGCCGTCGTGAAACCCGGGACCGGGCCGTTCTGGTGACGATAGTGGTGTAGACACCGCGCTGCCCGATGACCACTCATTCGCCCCAGCCTGCCTCGACCCGCCCCGACGCCCCGCGCGAGCCCTCGGCTCCATTGTCCGAGGGGCGGCTCCTGTTCTTGCTGGGTGCCGTCCAGTTCATCAACGTGGTCGATTTCGTGATGGTGCTGCCGCTCGGCCCCGACTTTGCCGAGCGCTCGGCATCCCCACGCATCAGCTCGGCCTGGTCGCGGGTAGCTATACCGCCGCCGCAGCCATCGCAGGGCTGGTGGGGTCCACGTTTCTCGACCGCTTCGATCGGCGCCGGGCGTTGCTCTTCACCATGCTCGGGCTCGTGTGCGGCACCGCCGCAGGCGGCGTCGCCACAGGCCTCGGCAGCATGCTCGCGGCTCGCGTGCTCGCTGGCATGTTTGGCGGCCCTGCCACCAGCGTGGCCATGTCCATCCTCACGGACGCGGTGCCACCCGAGCGCCGCGGCCGTGCCATGGGGCGGGTGATGGGCGCGTTCTCGATCGCGTCGGTGGTCGGAGTGCCAGCCGGGCTCGAGCTTCGCGCGGCTCGGCGGATGGCCGGTGCCCTTCTTCGTGATAGCGGTGCTCGGCGCGGTCGTAGCCCTGGCGGTGGCAGCGGTGATGCCGCCGATGCGCGGCCATCTGCGCGCAGCCGGTAACCGCGCGTGCTCGGGCGCCCGCTCATGGTCTTCTTGCGCGACCGGGCCGTGTTGCTCTCGCTGATCGGCACTGCCGTGGCCATGGCCGGCACGTTCTCGATCATCAGCAACCTGTCCTCGTTCGTGCAGTTCAACCTCGGCTACCCGCGCGACCGGCTCGGCTTGCTGTACATGGCAGGCGGCACCGTCTCGTTCTTCTCGATGCGGCTCGCCGGGTGGTGTGTGGATCGCTTCGGCTCGTTCCGCGTGGTCGCCGCCGGTACGCTGGTGACGGTCCTGGTCGTGGGTTTCGCTTTCCTGCCTGCGGCTCCGCTCTTGCCGGTGCTCGCCATCTTCGTGGGCTTCATGCTGGCCAACTCCACGCGCCTCGTCGCTCTCAACTCGCTGACGACGAAGGTGCCGCCGCCGGCGGACCGTGCGCGCTTCATGTCGCTGCAATCGGCCGTGCAACACCTGTCGACCAGCGCGGGCGGAGGCCTGCGTCGTGCCGCGTGGCTCATTCCGGTGAGCAGATGCCGCCGCTGCACGATGAACGGCTCCGGCTCGCGTGGCAGCTCCGCGTCGCTATCGCTAGCGGTCGCGTCCGGCGAAGTAGAAGCCGACTGGCGGCCCCGCCAACGCGACGCTGGGCGGCAGCGTGTGCTTTTGGAGCGCGCTCACGCTCTCCGCGTTCACGCCCGCAGCGACCGCCACCAGTCCGATCAGTACCTTCAGCAACGACGAGCCCGACAAGTCCGCCTCGCAACCTCCCGCGAAGCGTCTTATGACGAGCCGCGATGGATTCCCGGTGTGGTATCCAGAGCCGCCGGAACGACGCCTCGGGCTCATCCCAGAAACCTGGACCAGAGCATCGGACTCGGACTCGAAGCCCGCCGGCGGCTGCGACGGTGGATCCATCAGCGGCGGTTCGGCAGCACCAGATTCGCCGTTCTCGCCCTCGGATGACCTGATCAGAACCTTGTTGCCTTCGGCGGACCTGATCGTTGACCAGATGATGATGAGCGAGCGCCTCGCGAAGAACCTCGGTGACCGTCACATTGCGGCGGATCAGCCTCGTCGCGTAATGCCTGCAGCTCATCGGCAGGCAAGTTGAACAATGTCTTGATGGAAGGCATATGAGCACCCCTTCGAAGTTGGTCGAGCGAAGTAGGGCAAGGTAGCAAACTACCTTACGAGGATTCCGTCCGCCCTACCCATAAGGTTCCTCAATACTAATGGCACGGCGGACGGATGAAGATCTGACTGGGTATCGGCCGCTCCTCGAGGAGTACGCCCTGGCTGCCCGCCCGCACGGCGGCAGGCCGGTCGCCGACATCGTCGCGCTGGACTTCCTGGATGCAGCGCGTGTGGTCGCGGCTACGCCCGACGCGCTGTGGTACGGCCACGACCTGTTCCCGAACCTCGCTGACAAGGCGGCCGCGCTCGCCGAGGCGTTGGCGCGGACGTCGCTCGTGTCAATGGACCCCGGACGGTACGCGGAGCGGATGGTCGGACGCTCGTGGAGGGCAACCGCGGGGTATGGACTGCGCCGTCACAGGAATCGGTCCTCGTGTTCGACGCGGCGAACCGGGATGGACGGGTCTCAGGCCGGCGCGGAGGAGTGAGCTTCAGTGGCGCATGGTGGCTCCGACGCGACATGCGAAGCGCGGGGACCACCGCCGCCTCGCCTGCCGACTGTTCGATCCCGTCCATGTCCTGTTTGTGGCGGGCCCGGTCGGCGGACTCGAAGATCCTGGCTCGATTGCTCGGATGCGCCACCGGGTCGAGCGCCCCGTCGACGATTTCGGCGCGGTGGTGGGCGTCGCGGAGAGATGCAGGTGGCATGTCCGACTTATCATCGCCGCACCAGGCAGAGGCGCGTGACATCTGGAATCGGAATCGCGCTCTTCTCCCTGGACACACTGTCGGCTTGATCATCACGGATTCTGGTTGCGCGCGGCCGGCTTTGGCGCTGGTTGTGAGCTGCGGCTGATCGCGGCCCAAGGTGGTCCGGTCCTGCTTCTGCATCATGTGGACTGCCATCCGAGTCTCGCTATCTCCTTGCGCACGACGAAGAGGTGCGTTTGACTCGGTGGAGCTACGGCGACGAGGAGGATGCTGCAGCGAAAGTGCGTCGTTGGCTTGTCGATTCGCGGACGCATTCGAGGAAGCGCACCGCCGTCGCGCCGATCTGGCCTACGCGCTCGAAGGCCGCATGGGACGCGCCGACGTGCGTGGGCTGCATTGGACAACGAGACGCAGCAGGGCGTCGCAGCGATAGCAGGCATGGTCGGCGAGGAACACGTCGCGCGGCACCTTGCAAGCGATTCGCTTTACGACACGCTCAGCGACACGGCGCGCCGCGCTTGAGCAGTTCCTCGACGATCCGCGCGCGCGTGGCGGCGCTTCGGGTGCCGCAACGCTCAACTTCGAGGCGCTGCTCGTAGCCGGGGAGGAGAAGGGTTGGTCCGCAAGGCGCATCCGGATGCTTTGGTCGACCGCCGCCGAAGCACACGCTGGGCCAGGCGGCGTGGTTCCAATGTCAGCGTTGAGCGGGCCAGATTGGTGGATCGCGTGGGCGCGAGGGCTGCGGCTGTGAGGGTCGAAGCCAGCGGGCTCGACGCTCATGCCCGGAGGCAGCACGCCAAGGCTCAGCTGGATCGGATCGTCATCGAGCTTCTGCTCGATGCGCGGGCACCGGCGTGTATTCCCGTGGAGTTGCCGACAATCGCTCGATACCTCGGATGCTCGGAGATCCGAACTCGTCCGCTCGGATTGCATCACGCGCGCACCGAGGTGTCCCGCGAGGGGATCGTGATCACGCTGAACGTCGATCAATCCTTCACCCGCCAGCGGTTCGCGCTGGCTCACGAGATCGGTCATCTCCTGCTGGCTCATCCTCGCTACGAGTTCCTCGCGGCGGTTCGGCGCGATGCGGGACTGACTGATTCGGAGAGATTCTGCAACGACTTCGCCGGTCGGTTGTTGTTGCCGGCAGCGTGGCTGGTAGGGCTCCGACGTCATCCTGTGGCGATTCAGGGACTCTGCGAGCATGCCGCCGCGGCTCAGGTGAGCCTCGCTGCCGCGCTGCTTCGTCTACGGGAAACACGACGATGGACGTTTTCGATGCTCCAGTGGCGACGGTCCTACGGGAGCTGGGAGTTCGCGGCACGCATAGCGGTGCCGAGTTCGCTACAGCCGTTCATCGTCACCGGCGCGACGCTTCGGGATCAACTGGACGAGCTCGCAAGCCTGGACGAGCGCCCCCATCTGGCCTCGCTCACGCTCGGACGGGCGCCTGGGCTCGAACATGTACGAGTCCAAGCGCTCCGTCGAGGCAGCACGATGATTGTCCTCGCTGATCTTCACCGCGCCAAGTCCGCCGCCGCGCGGCCGCAGGCTCAGGCGGGCGCCGTCTCCAGCTCGTACGCGGCGGCGAGCTCGGGGTCCTTGCGGGCGAGCATCTCCGCGAGGTCGACCATGACGCGGCACTGCTTCCACGTCGCGTCGTCCTGCATCTTGCCGTCGATCATGTGGACGCCGCGGCCGTCCGGGATCGCCTCGATCACCTTCTTGGCGAAGATGACCTCGGCGGGATCGGGGCTGAAGACGCGCTTGGCGATGTCGATCTGGACGGGGTGCAGCGACCAGGCGCCCACGCAGCCCATGATGAACGCGGCGCGGAACTGCGTCTCGCAGCCCTCGACGTCCTTGATGTCGCCGAACGGGCCGTAGAACGGGAGCAACCCGGCGGACGTGCAGGCGTCGACCATCCGCCCGAACGAGTAGTGCCAGAGGTCCTGCTGCGCGGACTCGCGGGGGGCGTCGGTGGTGTCGGGGTCGGGATCGGAGAGGACGCGGTAGCCGGGGTGCCCGCCGCCGACGCGCGTCGTCTTCATCCTGCGCGACGCCGCCAGGTCGGCCGGGCCGAGGCTCATGCCCTGCATGCGCGGGCTCGCCGTGGCGATGTCCTCGATGTTGTTCACGCCGAGTGCGGTCTCGAGCAGCGCGTGGAGCATGATCGGGCGCTCGATACCGGCCTTCGCCTCGAGCTGGGCGAGCAGGCGGTCCATGTAGTGGATGTCCCACGGACCCTCGACCTTCGGGACCATGATCACCGACAGCTTGTGGCCGATCTCGGTGACGATCTGCGTGACGTCGTCGAGTACCCACGGCGACTCGAGCGAGTTGATGCGCACCCACAGGGCGGTGTCGCCGAGATCGATGTCGCGGCCGACGGTGATGAGCCCCTCGCGCGCGGCCTGCTTGCGCTCGACGGGCACGGCGTCCTCGAGGTTGCCGAGCAGGATGTCGACCTTCTTGGCGATGTCGGGCGCCTTGGCGACCATCTTCGCGTTCGAGAAGTCGAGGAAGTGGATCATCCGCGACGGGGTCACGGGGATCTCGCGCAGCGGGTCGGGAGCGCCCATCGCGAGCGGCTTCAGAAAGGCACGGGGGTCACGCACTGCGACGCCTCCTTGCGGGCGAGCATCTCCGCGAGGTCGACCATGACGCGGCACTGCTTCCACGTCGCGTCGTCCTGCATCTTGCCGTCGATCATGTGGACGCCGCGGCCGTCCGGGATCGCCTCGATCACCTTCTTGGCGAAGATGACCTCGGCGGGATCGGGGCTGAAGACGCGCTTGGCGATGTCGATCTGGACGGGGTGCAGCGACCAGGCGCCCACGCAGCCCATGATGAACGCGGCGCGGAACTGCGTCTCGCAGCCCTCGACGTCCTTGATGTCGCCGAACGGGCCGTAGAACGGGAGCAACCCGGCGGACGTGCAGGCGTCGACCATCCGCCCGAACGAGTAGTGCCAGAGGTCCTGCTGCGCGGACTCGCGGGGGGCGTCGGTGGTGTCGGGGTCGGGATCGGAGAGGACGCGGTAGCCGGGGTGCCCGCCGCCGACGCGCGTCGTCTTCATCCTGCGCGACGCCGCCAGGTCGGCCGGGCCGAGGCTCATGCCCTGCATGCGCGGGCTCGCCGTGGCGATGTCCTCGATGTTGTTCACGCCGAGTGCGGTCTCGAGCAGCGCGTGGAGCATGATCGGGCGCTCGATACCCGCCTTCGCCTCGAGCTGGGCGAGCAGGCGGTCCATGTAGTGGATGTCCCACGGACCCTCGACCTTCGGGACCATGATCACCGACAGCTTGTGGCCGATCTCGGTGACGATCTGCGTGACGTCGTCGAGTACCCACGGCGACTCGAGCGAGTTGATGCGCACCCACAGGGCGGTGTCGCCGAGATCGATGTCGCGGCCGACGGTGATGAGCCCCTCGCGCGCGGCCTGCTTGCGCTCGACGGGCACGGCGTCCTCGAGGTTGCCGAGCAGGATGTCGACCTTCTTGGCGATGTCGGGCGCCTTGGCGACCATCTTCGCGTTCGAGAAGTCGAGGAAGTGGATCATCCGCGACGGGGTCACGGGGATCTCGCGCAGCGGGTCGGGAGCGCCCATCGCGAGCGGCTTCAGAAAGGCACGGGGGTCACGCAAGGGAGACGGCCTCCAAGGTGGTCGGGGGCGGACGCGTCGGCGCACCGGAACCTATCGCGCTTGCCTCGACGGGAACGCGCGGCCTGCTGGTAACTTGACGTGTACGTAAGATGGCAAAAATGTCCCCGCACCGCCGGCGGCGCCTCGGCGTCGGCAGCGACCACCGCCACTACAAGTGGTGGGCGCTGTCGTGTACGAGCCTCGGGATGCTGCTCGCGACGATCAACTCCGGCACGCTGATCATCGCCTTGCCGGATCTCGAGCGCTCCCTGCACGCGGGCGTGCTGTCGCTCGTCTGGGTGATCCTCGCGTACATGATCGCCTCGACGGTGCTCGTGCTCACCGCGGGCCGGCTGTCGGATCTCTTCGGGCGCAAGCGGGCATACGTCGGCGGGTTCGTGGTGTTCGCCGCGGCATCGCTGGGGGCCGGCTTCGCGGGCGACGTCACCGAGCTCATCCTCTGGCGCGTGCTGCAGGGCGTCGGCGGCGCGTTTCTGTTCGCGAACGCCGCGGCGCTCGTCACCGACGCGTTCCCCCGCTCACAGCTGGGGATCGCGATGGGGACGAACACGATGGTCGCGGCGGTCGGGCTCGTGCTGGGTCCGGTCCTCGGCGGCGCGCTGGTCGCGAGCTCGTGGCCGTGGGTCTTCTGGTTCAACGTCCCGCTGGGGCTGCTTGGCGCCGCATGGGGGGCGCTCATCCTGCGCGAGCTCGCTCTTCCCGACAGCGTCCGCGGGCTCGACGTCCCCGGCACGCTGACGTTCGTCGCCGGGCTGACGGGTCTCGTGCTTGGGATCTCGCGCGGCGGGATCACCGCGTGGAACGACCCGCTGGTGATCGGGTCGCTCGCCGCGGCGGGCGTGCTGCTGCCGGCGTTCGTGTTGATCGAGGCCCGCAGCCGCGCCCCGATGCTCGATCTCGCGATCTTCCGCAACCGGCTGTTCGGTGCGGCGGCCGGTGCGGCGTTCATCAACGGCTTGTCGCGCTTCGCGCTGATGTTCGTCTTCGTCCTCTACTACCAGGGCGCGCAGGGCGACGACCCGATCACGGCGGGGATCAAGCTGGCGCCGCTCGCTTTGGGAATGCTCGTGGCGTCGCCGCTGGCGGGGCTGTGGGCCGACCGCCACGGGTCGCGCACGCTGTCGGCAAGCGGGATGCTCGTCAGCGCCGTGGGCCTGGCCGGCATGACGACGCTCGGCGTGCACACGCCGTACTGGGAGGGGCTCGTCTGGCTGACGATCGTCGGAATCGGCTCCGGGATGTTCAACTCGCCCAACACGGCCGCGATGATGGGCGTCGTGCCCGCACACCGGCGCGGGATCGCCGCGGGCGCGCGGATGATGCTGCAGAACACCGGCGCGGTGCTGTCGATCGCGTTCGTGCTCGCGGTCATCACAAACGCGGTACCGCGCGACACGCTGCTGCAGATCTTCTCGGGGCTGGCTTCCGGGTTGTCAGACGAGCGGCTCGCGCCGTTCATCCACAACATGCACACCGCGCTGTGGGTGCTCGCGCTGACGTCCGTCGTGGGCGCCATGGTGTGCCTCATGCGTCCCTCTCATGTCGCCGAGCCCCGCGCCGCCTCGGCCGCCGGGCGAGCGCCGGCGTGAGCATCTCCGTACCCGCACGCGGCCTGCGCATCGGCGAGGTCGCCAAGCGCGCGGGCACGACGCCGCGCACCATCCGCTACTACGAGGAGCTCGGGCTGCTGCCCGACGCGCCCTCGCGCGATGCCGGCCAGCACCGCCTGTACGGCGAGTCCGACGTCGAGCGGGTGCGCCAGCTGCTGCGCCTGAAGGACCTGCTTGGCCTGTCGCTGGACGAGTTGCGCCACGTCATCGAGGCCGAGGAGGCGCGGGGCGCGCTGCGCGCCGAGTGGCACGAGGGCTCGCCGTCGGTTGCGCGGCGCCGCGAGATCGTCGTGGAGGCCGACGGCCACGTCGCGCGCCAGCTCGCGCTGCTGCGCCGCCGCCGCGATCGCCTCGACGAGCTCGAGCGCGAGCTCGAGGCCAAGCGCGAGACGTTGCGCGGGCGCCTGCGCGAGCTCGACGCCGGCTGATACCGCGGACAGTGGTGCAAATGCAAGGCCGGCCTCAGCGTCCGGTCGTGTCGCGGCGTCCTCGTCGCGGAGCACTCGGATGGAGGGGCGAGGGTCTCATCGCAGCGCGTCAGTCATGATGCGCCCGGCTTCCTGCCATTCAAGGAGACCCAGCGGATGAGCGACGACTTCACGACTGACCAGGCTGAGCGCGAGGCGTCCGGCGCGCACCCCTACGGCCGCTTCCTCGAGGAGTTCGAGGTGGGGGCGGTCTACAAGCACTGGCCGGCGAAGACCATCACCGAGACAGAGGACCACCTCTTCTGCCTTCTGACGATGAACCACCACCCGCTGCACGTCAACGACGTGTACGCGGCCGCGTCACAGCAGGGGCGCAACGTCGTCGTCGGGCCGATGGTCTACTCGCTGGCGCTCGGCATGAGCGTCTCGGACATCAGCGGCAAGGCGATCGCCAACCTCATGACGGAGGAGCTCAAGCACCCGGCGCCGGTGTTCCACGGCGACACGCTGTACTGCGAGACCGAGGTCCTCGAGAAGCGCGAGTCCAAGACGAAGGTCGACCGTGGGACGGTCCGCGTCCACACGCGCGTCCTCAATCAGGACGGCGTCCTCGTTGCGGAGTTCAAGCGCCTCGTGCTCGTTCCGCGCCGCGAGCACGGCGTCGCGACGGCGTAGCTCCGTGTCAACCGGCCGCCGACGAGGCCGGGCGGTCGGCATGGTCCAACACCCGGGGGACGCCGGCCGGCGCCCCCCGGTGTGCTGCGTCGCGCGTGGCGGGAGGGCCTACTGCGCGTCGCTGTTCGAGATGACCGCGTAGAACGGGTAGCGGTCACCCGCGATCGGCGCGGTTCCGTCGCTGTTGCGCGGCGTGACCACGAAGACGCCGGCGTTGCCGCCGTTGCCGGTGTCCGTTCCGGCCGGCCCGCAGTTGACGAAGTCAAAGAAGCACGGCGCCGCGGAGATGTCGCCCGTGAGCTCGACGTCGGTGCCCGCGTCGGGGTTGTTCGCCGTGACGATCGTGGCGGTGATGCCCTTGTTGCGCATGTCGCCGCCGCCGTCGATGTAGCAGTTGGCGTTCGCCGCGTAGCAGTTGACCAGCGAGAACCCGCCGGTCTGCTTGACGATCGTGCCGTCGGCCCCCACGAGCAGCCAGCGCGTCTTGCTGGCGGCCGCAGCTGCGTCGGCCTTCGTCTTGGCGTCGGCTGCGGCGGCAGCGAGGATCTCGCTGGCGCTCTGGCCGTCGACCTCGTCGGCGTTCAGGCCGGTCGCGACGCCCGTGGCGTTCGTGACGAACGGGACCTTGGAGTCGCCGCCGCCAGCGACGACGATCGACCCGCCGATGTCGCCGAGCGTGGACTGGAACTCGAACGCCAGGCCCCTGGAGAGGTTGTTCGCGCGCAGGCATGGGTTCTGCGGGTTGGGCTTCGCCGGCGATCCACCGGCCTGCGAGCGGCAGCCGTAGATGGCGCCGCCGCCGCTTGAGGACAGATTGGACTGGCGCGTCGAATAGCCGCCCTTGATGCCGGTCGACGATCCGATGTTGCTGATGATCTCGGTCTCCGAGGTCGATGTGCCGTTGCGGACGCCCTCGCGCAGCGTGTCGCCGGTCGCGGCGATACCGAGCGGGGCGATGACGACGGCAAGCACGCCAGTGGCGAGGAGCACGGATCGGGTTCGCGGCGCGCTGGCGGGGGTGAGCCGGCGCCGGCGCCCGGATTGGGGTGTGGAGCTCCCGCGGAATAGGTGCATGAAGGGCATCCCTCTCGTGTCGTAGCGGTTACGCGCCCGCCGGTAGGCCGGCGGAGCGTCCGTCCGGCTCGTTGGAGCCGGGCTGAGTGAGGCGTCGTCGCAAGTCGTCCCTGCGATGCAAGCGCGCCCCTTGTTCGTCGTGACCCTCCCAAACACCGGAAGTTGCGGCCGCGATGGCGCCAGCTTACTTGTGGGCGCGCACGAGATGGTGAACTGATGGTGCGAGCGGCCGGGCCGGCCGCGATCGGATGGTGACGATGAGTCCGACTGCGACCGGGCGCCGCACGGCGCGGACGGCGCTCTTGTAAAGTCGATCGGCCGAGTTGTGGTGGCGGAGGTGCGCCGCGAATCGGAGCGTCGCGCGCGGTGGCTTCGAGGGGCGTGCCAAGGCCGTGTGCTCGCCGCAGCACGAGTACGCGCGCGCTGAAGGCGTGCGCGACAATTCGCAGCGTCCGAGCTGAGAACCGAGGAGCAACACGTGAGCCAGACGACCGTGCCGACGACGAACGAGAAACTGCTTGCCTGGGTCGATGAGATCGCGGCCCTGACCAAGCCGAAGGACGTCCATTGGTGTGACGGCTCGGCGGAGGAGTACGACACCCTCGCCCAGCAGCTCGTCGACGCGGGCACGTTCCACCGGCTCGCCGACGCCAAGCGCCCGAACTCCTACCTCGTGCGCTCGGACCCTGGCGACGTCGCGCGCGTCGAGGACAGGACGTTCATCTGCTCGCAGGACCAGCACGACGCCGGCCCGACGAACAACTGGACCGATCCCGCCGAGATGCGCGAGAAGCTGGCCGGCCTCTTCGACGGCTGCATGGTGGGCCGGACGATGTACGTCGTGCCGTTCAGCATGGGCCCGCTCGGCTCGCCGATCGCCCACATCGGCGTCGAGCTGACCGATAGCGCGTGCGTCGTGGCGAACATGCGGATCATGACCCGCATGGGCAAGGGCGCGCTCGACATGCTCGGCTCCGACGGGGAGTTCGTCCCGTGCGTGCACTCGGTCGGCATGCCGCTCGGCGAGGGCGTCGCGGACGTCGCGTGGCCGTGCAACGCCGAGAACAAGTACATCGTCCACTTTCCCGAGACCCGCGAGATCTGGTCGTTCGGCTCGGGCTACGGCGGCAACGCGCTGCTCGGCAAGAAGTGCTTCGCGCTGCGGATCGCGTCGGTCATGGCCCGCGACGAGGGCTGGATGGCCGAGCACATGCTCATCCTCAAGCTCACGAACCCCGAGGGCGAGGTCAAGGTCGTCACCGGCGCGTTCCCGAGCGCGTGCGGCAAGACGAACCTCGCGATGCTCATCCCGACGCTCGAGGGCTGGACCGTCGAGACGATCGGCGACGACATCGCCTGGATGAAGTTCGGCGACGACGGCAAGCTCTACGCGATCAACCCGGAGGCGGGCTTCTTCGGGGTGGCACCCGGCACGGGGGCGACGACGAACCCCAACGCGATGTCGACGGTCGCCGAGAACACGCTGTTCGCCAACTGCGCGCTCACCGACGACGGCGACGTGTGGTGGGAGGGCATGACCGACGATCCGCCCGCGCACGCCATCGACTGGAAGGGCAAGGACTGGACGCCCGACTCCGAGACGCCCGCCGCGCACCCCAACGGCCGCTTCACGACGCCCGCCTCGCAGGACCCGGCGATCGCGCCCGAGTGGGAGGACCCCAAGGGCGTGGCCGTCGACGCGATGCTCTTCGGCGGTCGCCGCGCGACGGTCGTGCCGCTCGTGACCGAGGCGCGCGACTGGGAGCACGGCGTCTTCCTCGGCGCGACGATGAGCTCCGAGATGACGGCCGCGGCCGCGGGCGGTCTCGGTCAGCTGCGCTTCGACCCGTTCGCGATGCTGCCGTTCTGCGGCTACAACATGGCGGACTACTTCGCGCATTGGCTCGACGTGGGCAAGACCGAGGGTGCCGAGCTGCCCAAGATCTTCTACGTCAACTGGTTTCGCAAGGGCGCCGACGGCAAGTTCCTGTGGCCCGGCTTCGGCGAGAACTCACGGGTGCTCAAGTGGGTCTTCGAGCGCTGCGCCGGCACGGCAGACGCGGTGGACGGGCCCCTTGGCCTCGTCCCGACCGACGGCGCGATCGACACGACCGGCCTCGACATGTCCGACGAGGACCTTGCGGCTGTGCTCGAGGTCGACCTCGACGCGCTGCGCGAGCAGCTCCCGCAGATGAAGGAGTTCCTCGCGAAGTTCGGCGACGACCTCCCCGACGAGATCGCAGCCCAGTTCGACGCGCTCGAAGGACGGCTGGGGGCGGCGTAGCCATCCCGGGTCGGTCTTGGCGAAAAGGTGTCGCGTGACGACACCTTTTCGCCATTCGATCTCGCCGCTGGAGATCATCGCCTAGATCTCGCGGCTGGACGGGCGCCAGCGGGCATCCGACGCGCTGCCCGTGCTGGTCAGCGTTGCTCGCTTGCCGGTCGCGGGATCCACGAGGACGAGATCGGAGCCAAATCGCTGCGGGTCGTCCTCGGTATAGGGGCGGTGGCAGACGATCGAGCTGCCGCCGGGCGACCAGTCGGGGTTCAGGCAGGGCAGACCCGCCGCGGTCGGGCGCAGTTGCTTGGTCGCCGGGCGGGCGAGGTAGAGCAGCGGACCGTCGATGCCCGCCACGGCGAGCCGGCCGGCATCCGGCGCCCAGTCGACCCCGCTCGCGCAGCACCGGCGCACGATCACCTCGGCGCGACCGCTGGCGAGGTCGACCGTCGTCAGACCGGGGAGGTCCTTGCGCCCGGTCGCCACGACGACCTCGCGGCCGTCCGGCGACATCGCCAGGAGGTTGACCGTGCGCGATAGGCGCAGGAGCGCGCGGTCGTCGCCCGATGCGGTGTCGACGACGCGGACATCCGAGCGCAAACGCGGGTCGTTGCGTCGCAGGCGCGCGTAGGCGACCCGCGAGCCCGACCACGCCGGGAGGCCGTCGAAGTCCGCGCCGCGCGTCAGGCGCGTGGTGCGTTGCGAGCTGAGATCCACGAGATGCAGGTCGCTCGGGGGGCCGGTGAGTGCGCGGGGGAACCGCTCACGGGCCGATCCCGCGGCGACGCCCTGGCGCTCCGCGAGCGAGACGGCGAGCCTCAGGCCGTCGGGCGACCAGGCGAACGGCGTGCCGTAGAACAGCGATGGCGACACCGCAAGCCCCGTCGCCACCCGCGTGCGGCCCGAGCCGTCCGCTCCCATCACGTAGAGGTCGATGCGGCTCTCCGCGCCCCCGTCCGGCGGCGGGACGCCGTGCAGGAACGCGATGCGCGAGCCGTCCGGCGACCACACCGGCGACGCGTCGCCGCGGCTGGATGGCTCCGTCAACGCCCGCGGCTCGTCACGCTCGCTGCCGCGGACGCAGATGCGCTGCTCGCAGACGTAGGCGATCGTTCGCTCGCCGAGACGTAGTGGGCTCGTGCTCGGCGCGCTGCGCGGGGGGCCGTCGTCGCCGCCCCCGAGCACGACGACCAGCGCGGCCAAGACGGCGGCGAGGGCCACGACGCCGGCGAGCATCCTGCGCACGCCGGGCATCCTGGCAGACGCGGCCGCGTCAGTCGCGCGGAGCTCGGTTGGCGGTGTCGGCGTCGCCCGAGGCACGGCGGCGCGGTACCGTCCGCGCACCATGGCCCTGCACATCCACGACGCCGAGGACGTCGCGGCCGGCCGCGAGTGGGGCGCCGAGCTCTTCCGGATCGCCTCCGACCAGTTCGCGCGCGCCTCCGAGATGCTCGACCTCGACCCCGAGTTCGTCGCGCGGCTCGGCGACCCGCGGCGCTCGCTCGTCGTGAACTTCCCGGTCCGGATGGACTCGGGCGAGGTGCGTTCGCTGACCGGCTACCGCGTCCAGCACACGCTGACGATGGGTCCGACGAAGGGCGGGTTCCGCTACGGGCCCGACGTGTCGCTCGGCGAGTGCGCGGCGCTCGCGATGTGGATGACGTGGAAGTGCGCGCTGCTCGGCCTGCCCTACGGCGGCGCCAAGGGCGGGGTGCGGTGCACCCCGAGCGAGCTCAGCGTCGGCGAGCTCGAGCGCCTCACGCGCCGCTACGCCGCGGAGCTCATCCCCATCATCGGCCCGGAGAAGGACATCCCGGCCCCCGATATGGGCACCGGCGAGCGCGAGATGGCGTGGTTCATGGACACCTACTCCCAGCAGGTGGGTCACGCCGTGCCGGGCATCGTGACCGGCAAGCCCGTCGTCGTCGGCGGCACGGTGGGCCGCCGCGAGGCGACCGGCCTCGGCGTCGTCTACGTCCTCGAGGCAGTGTGCGACCGCATCGGCCTCCCGCTGCGCGACTCGCGCGTCGCGATCCAGGGCTTCGGCAACGTCGGCGGCGTCGCCGCGCGCGAGCTGCATGCGATCGGCGCGAAGGTCGTCGCGCTGGCAGACCGCCTGGGCGGGCTGGTCTCCCCGGACGGCCTCGACGTCATGGCGATCAGCGACTGGCTCGCCGAGCACGGGACGCTCGCGACGTATCCGAACGCCGAGCACGTCGGGCCGTCGGACGTCCTCGAGGTGCCGTGCGAGGTGCTCGTCCCGGCCGCGCTCGAGCGCCAGATCACCGACGAGAACGCCGGCCGCCTGCAGTGCCAGCTCGTCATCGAGGCCGCCAACGGGCCGACGACGCCCGAGGCCGAGATCATCCTGCGCGACCGGGGGATCCTCGTCGTGCCCGACGTCCTCGCGAACGCCGGCGGCGTGACGGTCTCCTACTTCGAATGGGTGCAGGACCAGCAGCGCTACTCGTGGGACGAGATCGACGTCCAGGAGCGCTTGCGCCGCCAGCTGCGCGCTGCGTTCGGGCGCGTCGTCGACGCCGCCGAGCGTCACGGCTGCGATTGGCGCATGGCCGCGCTCTCGGTCGCGATCGAGCGCGTCTCCGAGGCCGCTCGGCTGCGCGGGATCTATCCGTAGCGCGAGACGTTCGCAGCGCGTAAGGAGCGCCACCGACAATGGCGCCATGAGACTCCTGCTCACCACCCTGGCGCTCGTGCTCGGCGCGGCCGCCGCCGCGCCGGCCGCGACGAACGTCGAGCTGCTGCACGGCACCGTGCGCTCCGGCGCGCATTCCGCACGCGGCGAGGCCGCCGTCGTGCTCACGTCCGGCAAGCGCGTCCTGACGCTGCGCAACTTCCGCATCGCGCCGGGGCCGAAGGTCCGCGTCTACCTCGTGCCGCGCTCGGTCAAGCGCGACGGCGACGTCAGGCGCGACTACAAGGACCTCGGCGCGCTGAAGGGCAGCCGCGGCAACCAGCAGTACACGATCGCCCGCAGCGTCGACCTGCGCCGCTACCGCAGCGTGATCTTCTGGTGCGTGCCGTTCACCTCGACCCTCGCGCGAGCGAACCTCACGCCGTCATGAGCATCGCGAGGCAGAAGCTGCTGGCACCGCCGCTCGTCGTCCTCACGCTCGTGGCGGGCGTGTGGTTCTGGGGCGGCGTCGTCGCACCGGACTACTGGACGACGATCGGCTTCGCCATCGCGTGGTTCCTCGTCTGCAGCGTGCTCTTCGGCCGCCTCGGCAAGGCGCGACCGCCGTTGCGCCCGTGGCTGCGCGGCACGTTCCTCGCGTGCTCGGCCGCCGCGCTCGCCGGCTTCTGGTGGACGTCGATCCGCGAGACCGAGGTCGACGAGCGCGTCGCGACGGGCGTCCCCGCGAGCCAGGTCGCAGGCCCCGGCGGCGCCGATCCGCTCGCGCCCCAGACCGGCGAGCCGGCGCGCGCCGCCGCGAAGCCCGCGCCGCGGGGCAACGTCGTCCTGCTGGCGGGCGCCGTCGAGCCGCGCTCGCACACCGCGTCGGGGCGCGCGCGGATCGTGAAGCTGGCGAGCGGCGCACGCAAGCTCACGCTGTCGGACGGCTTTCGGATCGATCCGGGACCCAAGGTCCGCGTCTACCTCGCGACCGACGCCACCGGCGCGACGTTCAAGGACCTCGGCACCTTGAAGGGCAGCAAGGGCAGCCAGCAGTACGCCGTTCCGCCCACCACGAGCCTGTCGCGCTACGACACCGTCGTGTTCTGGTGCGTGCCCTTCTCCGTCTCGCTCGCGAGCGCGGACCTGCGACCGGCCTGAGCTCCGCTCAGTGGCGGTCGTCGCCCGTGGCGGCCGGCGGCCGCGACTCCTCGGCGAGCGACGTGATCGCGAGCGCGCCGCGGGCGGCCTCCTCGAGCACCTGCGTCGCCTCCTCCGGAGAGCGGGCGTAGAGCTCGACGAGCAGATGCACGACGATCGACTCGCCGTCGTGCTTGTGGAAGCGCACATGCGTGAAGAACTCGCGCGTGCCGTGGTCGCCGAACGCGGCGTAGGAGAGCGCGTCGCCGGCCTCGGGACCCGAGCACGTCTCGACGTCCTCGGCATCGACGGTCACCGTGCACGAGGCGACCCACGGCGTCCCGGCGATCATCCGCTCCCAGCGGTCTTCGATCGGCTCGACGCGCCCGTTGTGAAAGCCGAGGTGCGGCTGGTCGTGCATGCATTCCAGGCATTGCACGACGGCCTCCTGCAGCTCGTCGACCGGCTCGGCGCGCTCGCCGGTCTCGGGGTCGATCTTGTGGATGCCCTCGTAATGGACCTGGACTTCCAGGTCGGTCGACCAGCAGCGATAGCAGCGCAGCCACGAGCGGGCTTCTGAGGATTCCATCTCGCCATCTTAGGATGCCCTCGCGCGCCATCCCGCGAGCGTCGACTCCACGTCGGCACGCAGCCGTGCCTCGAGCGGCCCGTCCGGCTCGATCGCCCAGCTCACGAGCGAGCCGTTGTAGGTGACGTGCAGCGCGCGGGCCGCCGCCGCGAAATCGGGGGGCGCGAGCTCGCCGGCGGCCGCGCTCTCCGCGACGAGCGCCGCGAGCTCGCGCTGGATCGCGCGGGCGTGGTCGCGCGCGAGGCGATGCAGCTCGGGATCGACGAGATCGAGCTGCAGGAACGCGAGATGGTTGGCGAGCTCGCCAGGGGTGCGAACGGAGCGCGACAGCGCGCACAGCGCCTCCGCGATCGCCGCTCGCGGCGACGGCTCGCCCTCGCGGGCGGCGCGAACGACCGCGGCGACGTCGTCGCGGCTGTGCGCGGCGAGCGCGAGCAGCAGACCGCGCTTGGAACCGAAGCGCTGGAGGATCGTCGCGGGGGAGAGGCCGCATTCGGTCCCGACGGCCGCGAGCGTGAGTCGCGCGGGCCCGTGGCGACCGATGACGCGGGCTGCGGCAGAGAGGATGTCGGTGTCCGGGATCGTCCTGGGGCGCGGCATCGCCTGGATAGTAAACACATGATCGTTTACTATCGCCCGACCATGCGCGACGGCGAGACAGCGAGCACGGGGGACGGGGCGTCGCCGGGCGACGCGGAGGGCGCTCGGCAGGCGAGCGCAGGCGACGGCGCGACGAGCCGACCGCTCGCCGGGCGGGTGGCCCTCGTCGCAGGCGCGACGCGGGGCGCGGGGCGAGCGATCGCGATCGAGCTTGGCGCCGCGGGCTGCACGGTCTACGCGACGGGTCGCAGCACGCGCGGCAATCCCTCGCCGATGGCGCGAGTCGAGACGATCGAGGAGACGGCCGAGCTCGTGGACGCGGCCGGCGGCACGGGGATCGCCGTGCGCGTCGACCACACGCGCAGCGATGAGGTCGCCGCGCTCGTCGCGCGGATCGGCGCCGAGCAGGACGGCCGGCTCGACGTGCTCGTCAACGACATCTGGGGCGGCGACCCGCTCACCGAGTGGCGACCGTTCTGGGAGCACGACCTCGACAACGGCCTCGAGATCCAGCGCACCGGCGTGCACACGCACCTGATCACGAGCTGGCATGCCGTGCCGCTCATGATCGCTCGCGGCCGCGGGCTCGTCGTCGAGATCACCGACGGCGTCGACGAGCGCTACCGCGAATCGCTGTACTACGACCTCGCGAAGTCGGGCGTCATCCGGCTCGCCCGCGCGCAGGCCGAGGAGCTGCGCCCGCACTCCATCGCCGCGATCGCCGTCAGCCCCGGCTTCCTGCGGTCGGAGGCGATGCTCGACCACCTCGGCGTCACCGAGGAGACGTGGCGCGACGCGATCGCGACCGACCGGCACTTCGGCGCGTCCGAGACGCCGCGCTTCGTCGCGCGTGGGATCGCCGCGCTCGCCGCCGACCCTGAGGTCATGGCGAAGAGCGGCCAGGCGCTCGGCAGCTGGCACCTCGGGCGCGAGTACGGCGTGCGCGACCTCGACGGCAGCCGCCCGGATTGGGGCGAGCACTTCGACCGCGAGGTTCTGCCGGAGCTGGGTTAGCTCGACGCGCGCGGCTGCGACTTGGCCCACCGTGTGCGCGGCGGGCGACGACCGCGGGTCGTCAGGCCTCCTCGCCACGCGGCGAGCACGCCGCGACCGTGCGGCGCCGGCGGATGCGCCGAGACCGGGTCGGCTCAGCCGAACGTGAAGGCGAAGCCGCTGACGCCGGGGTCCAGCCGCAGCGTCAGGACGTGCTCCTCGAGCGCCGAGAGCTTCACGAGCGAGTACAGCCGCTGGCGGCGCACGGTGACCACCCCGTCGCGGACGTCGGCGCCCGCGTCGGCTGCCGCGATCGGCTCGCCGTCGAGTCGTACGCGCACGTTGCGCGGCCGGTCGCCGTCGGACGAGAGCACGAGGTAGACGGCGGTCCCGACGACGCGCGCGGTGATCGTCGCGCCGCGGACCGCGCGCGCGGACTCCGCGTCGACGCGCCAGCGCCCGCCGAGGCTGAAGACGCTCTGCGGCAGCTCGTCGCCGCGCGCCGCGGTGTAGTCGCGCGTGCCGTCGGTCGGGCCGACGGGTGAGAAGCCCTGCGCGCGGGCGCTGCCGAGGTACGTCTCCGCCGTGGCGTGCGCGCCGACGGACTCGATCTCGCCCTTGGGCTTGGCCGCGGCGCCGAGCTTGCGCTCGCCGGCCTCGGCGAGCAGCGTTCGGATGGCGGCCTCGGTCTCCTCGTACTCGCCTTCGCCCAGGTGGGTGTAGCGCACCTTCCCGTCGGCGTCGATGAGGAACTTCGACGGCCAGCCCTGGTTCGTGAACGCGTTCCAGGTCCCGAACTCGTTGTCCTGCACGACCGGGTAGCGCAGCCCCTCGTCCGCGATCGCGCGCTGCACGTTGGAGGCCTTGCGCTCGAACGCGAACTCTGGCGTGTGGACGCCGACGATCGTCAGCCCGTCGGCGCGGTAGCGCTCGTCCCACGCGCGGATGTAGGGCAGCGTGCGCAGGCAGTTGATGCAGGTGTACGTCCAGAAGTCGATGAGCACGACGCGCCCGCGCAGGCTCTTCATCGTCAGCGGCGGCGAGTTGAACCAGCGCTGCGTCTCGCGGAACTCCGGCGCGTCGCCGAGAACGCTCAGGTCGGGGGTCTGCACCCCCGGCAGTGCTGCGTCGGACGCGACTCGCACCGGCCGCTTCTCGGTCTGAGGCTCGGTCGGCGCCGTGAACTTCGACGAGCCGCGCAGGTCGGCGAGGCGATCCTCGACGGCGCTCGAGCGCTCGATCGAGCCGGTCGGGTTCGTCAGGAAGCTCGGGAACTCGCTCGCGAGAGCGCTCTGAAAGCGGATGTCGAGGTGGGCGAACATCAGGACCGCCGTGAGGACCATGACCGCGCCGAACGCGCGCTGGACGACCGGACCGCGCGGCCCGCTGCGCACGCGCCCGAGGACGTGGCGGCCGCCGAGCGCGATGATGAGCAGGACGGCAGCCGACCCAGCGGCGTACGCGACGGCGACCGCGACGAGCTCGCCCGTCGTGCCGCGCGACGCGCTGACGGAGATGACCGCGGCGAGGATCGGTCCGGCGCACGGCGCGTAGACGAACCCCAGCGCGCCCCCGACCGGCAGGCCCGACCAGAAGCCGTTGCCCGCGCGCCGCGGCCCGAAGCGCGACAGGACCGCCATCCGGTCCTCGATCCAGTGGCTCGCGGCCGGCACGAGCAGCGTGAGCCCGAAGACGAGCAGCACGAAGATCGCGAGCGTGCGCAGGGTGCCGTCGGCGAAGCCGACGCCGTCGACGACCGAGGCGATCCCGACGATCGTGATCGTGTGGGTCAGCGCGAGTCCGCAGACGACGCCGAGCGGGCGGCGCCGTCCGCCCGACCCGCTCGCCGACAGCAGCGCCGGCAGCACCGGCAGCACGCACGGCGTGATCGCCGTCGCCGCACCGGCGAGGACGGCGAATGCGAGCAGGACGGTCATCGGCGAGCTGGAGGGGTCACAACCACGTCACTGGTGTTCTCGCAGGCGCGGCTTACGGATGCATGACGGGTCGGCGCGTCGACGGTGTCTACTAGTCTGCGCGCCCATGAAGCGGCCCTCCCTGAAGCGCTCCAAGCAGCCAACCCCGCAGCAGCTGGGGGCGGCCTCACAGCAGCCCGCGTCGCCCGACGATCCGGTCTTCGCGCCGATCGCCAAGAAGCCGAAGAAGCCGAAGAAGGAGAAGGGCTCAAAGAAGCCGAGCCGCGTCGCCGGCGGACTCGGCCGCGTCGGCCGCGTCCTCACCGCCCCGGCGCGCAAGGTCGCGCGCCTGAAGGGAAAGCCTCGGCTCGTCGTCTGGGGCGTGCTGGCCGTCGTCGTCATCGTCGTGGCGCTGCAGCTGCGCGGCGGGCGCGACGACGAGCAGCTTGTCCGCGAGACGCTCGCGCAGTTCGAGACGGCATCCGCCAAGAAGGACTACCAGAAGCTGTGCGACGAGCTGCTCGCATCGTCGTACGTCCGCCAGACGGCCAGCAGCGGCCTGCCGTGCGAGGTCGCGCTGCGCACGGGCCTCGAGGACGTCCGCAACCCGACGCTCGAGGTGGTGTCCGTCGAGGTCAACGGCGATCGCGCCGCGGCGCGCGTGCGCGGCACCGCCGCCGGCCAGGTTCCCGCGGAGGACGTCTACACGCTGGTCCGCGAGGACGGCTCGTGGCGCATCCTGCCGCCGCGGCCGGGTGCCGCGACCCCGTAGCGCCCGTCAGCGCCGCAGCACGACGTAGACCGCGGCGAGCCCGAAGCCGATCTGGCCGACGCTGAGCGCCGTCCCGAGGTTGGGCGCGCCGGCGACCCCGGCGACCGCGCTGCACAGCGCGAACACCCCGAGCATGAGCACGAGATCGACGAGCGCCGCGCGGCTCATCGCGCCGGCCGTCCTGCGAGCGACGGGAGCGCGACGCGGTGGTTCACGGTGCCGCCACCTCCTCGAGCGCGCGGGTGAGGGAGGGGACGTCGAGCGCCGCGTCGGACTCGGCGAGCAGCTTCGCCGCGGCGCGCCGGCCGCCGAGCGCGCGCAGGCCACGCTCGCCGTGCTCGGCCGTGAAGTCGGCCAGCGCGCCGGCTCGCCGGGCGGCGAGGCGCCGTGCCGGGACGTCGAGGCGCTCGCGGTGCGCGTCGAGCGCTTCGACGAGCTCGTCGAAGCCTGTCGCCGGCGCCAGCGAGGAGACAGCGACGACGGGCGTCTCGCTCGCGCCGAGCGATCGCAGCGCCGCATGCAGGTCGCGTCGCGACCGCAGCGCGACGGCGCCCAGATCGGCCTTCGTCACGACAAGTACGTCGGGGATCTCCATGATCCCCGACTTCAAGAACTGCAGGACGTCGCCGGCCGCGGGCTGCACCACGACCGCCACGCTATCCACCGCGTCGGCTACGTCGGTCTCCGACTGCCCGACGCCGACCGTCTCGACCACCACGACGTCGAACGCGGCGGCGAGGGCATGGGCTGCCGCGCGGGTCGCGGGGGCGAGACCTCCGAGCCGCCCACCCGCGGCCGTCGACCGAACGAACGCCCCGCGATCGCCGGCGTCGACGGCGATCCGCGCGCGGTCGCCGAGCAGCGATCCGCCGGAGCGCCGCGAGGACGGATCGACCGCCAGCACGGCGACGGTGCGCTCGCGCGCGCGCCACGCGCGGACGAGCTGTGCGAGCAGCGTGGACTTGCCGGCGCCCGGCGGTCCGGTGATCCCGACGACGTGCGCCGGCGCCTCTTTGCCGAGCGTCGCGGGTGAGACGCCCGCGAGCAGCGCCGCGATCTCCTCGCCCCGCTCGGGCGCGCGGTTCTCGACGAGGTTGAGGACGTCGGCGGCCGCCGTCAGGTCACGTCCGCGCAGGCGCTCGGCGAGGTCTGAGCCGCTCGCGCTCGACACGGCCCGGACGCTAGCACCCGGCACGCTCGCGCATGCGATCGCGACCTACGAACGGGCGGGCGTCGCCGAGCGCCGGCCGGTCGACGGCGCCGGCTGGCCGGCGGTCGCGCTCGAGGTCGCGTCGCGCGGCTGAGCTACGCGCTGGCCGCGGCCACGCCGTTGCGCGCCGCCACGAGCGCGACGACGTCGCGCATGATCCGCGTGAGGTCGAAGTCCTTCGGCGTGTAGACCGCCGCGACGCCGGCGGACTTCAGCGGCGCGACGTCGGCCTCCGGGATGATGCCGCCGACGACGACGGGCGCATCGACGCCGGCGTCGACGAGGGCTTGCACGATGTCGGGGATCAGCTCGCGGTGCGAGCCCGACAGGATCGACAGGCCGATGACGTGGACGCCCTCCTGCTGCGCGCTCGTCACGATCTGCGACGGCGTGAGGCGGATGCCCTCGTAGACGACGTCGAGGCCGCAGTCGCGGGCGCGCACGGCGATCTGCTCGGCGCCGTTTGAGTGGCCGTCGAGGCCGGGCTTGCCGACGAGCATCTTGACCCGCCGGCCCAGCGCCTCGGACACGCGGGCGACCTCGTCGCGCAGGTCCTCGAGGTCGGCTTCCGAGGCGCCGGGCGCCGCGCTCGCCTCGCCGACGCCGGTCGGCGCGCGGTAGTCGCCGTAGACGTCGCGCAGCGCCTGCGCCCACTCGCCCGTCGTCACGCCCGCCCGGGCGGCGGCGATCGTCGCCGGCATGATGTTCTCGCTGTCGTCGCCCGCGACGCGGCGCAGCTCGTCGAGGGCGGCTCGCACCACCGCGCCGTCGCGCGCCGCACGCCACGTCTGAAGCGAAGCGACCTGCCCGGCCTCGACGCCCTCGTCGACCGTGAGGATGCCGCCGTCGGCGCCTTGGGCGAGCGGGGAGGGCTCGGAGTCGGCGTAGCGGTTCTGCCCGACGACGACCAGGTCGCCGGCTTCGATCCGCCGGATGCGGTTGCGGTGCGAGTCGACGAGCGCGGCCTTCATGTACGCCACAGCGGCGACCGCTCCGCCGTGCTCCTGCACGATCGCCATCTCAGCGCGGGCCCCGTCGAGCATCTCGGCGACGAGGCCGTCCATGACGTGCGAGCCCTCGAAGATGTCGGGGTACTCGAGCAGGTCGGTCTCGTAGGCGAGGATCTGCTGGATGCGCAGCGACCACTGCTGGTCCCAGGGGCGGGGGAGGCCCAGCGCCTCGTTCCAGGCCGGTAGCTGGACGGCGCGCGCCCGGGCATCGCGCCCGAGCGTCACCGCGAGCGCTTCGAGCACGATCCGCTGGACGTTGTTCTCCGGCTGCGACTCGGTCAGGCCGAGCGAGTTGACCTGCACGCCGTAGCGGAAGCGCAACCGCTTGGGATCCTCGACGCCGAAGCGCTCGCGGCCGATCTGCTCCCACAGGACGGCCATCGCGCGCAGCTTCGCGTGCTCCTCGACGAAGCGCACGCCCGCGTTGACGAAGAAGGAGATGCGGCTGAAGACCTTGCCCATGAGCTCCGCCGGGACCCGCTCGGCGACCGCATCGAGCACGGCGATCGCGTTGGACATCGCGAACGCGATCTCCTGGACAGGGGTCGCGCCGGCCTCCTGCAGGTGGTAGGAGCAGATGTTGATCGGGTTCCACTTCGGGACCTCGGTCACCGTGTAGGCGATGAGGTCCGCCGTCAGGCGCATCGACGGGCCGGGCGGGAACGCGTAGGTCCCGCGGGCGAGGAACTCCTTGATGATGTCGTTCTGGGTCGTCCCCTGGAGGACGCGCGGATCGACCCCGTTTTCCTCGGCGGTGACGATGTAGAGCGACAGAAGCCAGGCCGCGGTCGCGTTGATCGTCATCGACGTGTTCATCTCGTCGAGGGGGATCCCGTCCATGAGCGTCTGCATCGCGGCCTTGTGGGCGATCGGCACGCCGACCTTGCCGACCTCGCCGCGCGCGAGCTCGTGATCGGAGTCATAGCCCGTCTGCGTCGGGAGGTCGAAGGCGATCGAGAGCCCCGTCTGGCCGCGCGCGAGGTTGCCGCGATAGAGCTCGTTGGACTTCGCCGCCGTCGAGTGGCCCGCGTACGTGCGCATCATCCAGGGGCGATCGCGCTCCGCCAAGCGGTGAGACGAACTCTCGGTCATGGCGTGATCGTACGCCTCGGCGCCCTTCGCGAGGAGGTGGTCGCTAGCGTCCTGGAAATGCGACCCATCGATGTCCGCCATCTCGGCCGCGAGCACGTCATCTGCTGCTGGCAGGTCGACGACGTCCTCGTCGACCCCGGCCCGGAGTCAAGCGTCGACACGCTGCTCGACGCGCTTGGCGACGAGCAGCCGCGCGCGCTGCTGCTCACGCACATCCATTTCGACCATGCCGGCGCCGCCGGTGCGCTCGTGCGCGAGTGGCCGGACGTCGAGGTCTGGGTCCACGAGCGCGGCGCGCGCCACCTCGTCGACCCGACGCGGCTCGTCGCGTCGGCGAAGCGCCTGTACGGCGAGGACTTCGACCGACTGTGGGGAGAGGTCGTGCCGGTTCCCGAGCGCTCGCTGCGCGTGCTGCGCGGCGGGGAGTCGATCGACGGCTGGGACGTCGCCTACACGCCCGGCCACGCCTCGCACCACGTCTCCTACCGCCATCGCGACAGCGCCTGGGTGTTCCCCGGCGACACATGCGGGGTGCGGATGCCCGACGGCGACCTGCTGCTTGCCCCGACGCCGCCGCCCGACGTCGACCTCGACGCGTGGCGGGTGTCGCTGGACGCGATCGAGGCGTGGGAGCCCGCGACGCTGGCGGTCACGCACTTCGGCGACTACGGCGACGTCGCGGCGCACCTCGACCGTCTGCGCGCAAGCCTGACCGAGTGGGGAGACCTCGCGCGAACGACCGATCGCGAGGGCTACGCGGATGCGTTGCGCGCGGCGTACCACGCCGCGCTGGGTCCTGAGAGCGCGGCCGCGTTCGGCCAGGCGATGCCGGTCGAGGATCAGTGGCTGGGCCTCGATCGCTACTGGAATCGCAAGTCCGAGGCTGGTCAAACCGGCTGAGGCGCCGTATCCTGCGCGCTGGATGAGTAGTCAGACGATCGAGAAGCCGCGCACCGGACCTCCAGGGGGCGGGCTGGGCGGCCATTGGCGGGTCATCGTGCGCAACGACGACCACAACACCTTCGACGGGGTCGCCCATGCGCTCGCACGCTTCATCCCGGGCGTCAGCGTCGATCGCGGCTACCAGATCGCCGATCAGATCCATCGCAGCGGCTTGGCGATGGTGTGGTCGGGCCATCAGGAGGCCGCAGAGCTGTACTGGGAGCAGTTGCAGGGCGCCGGGTTGACCATGGCGCCGCTTGAGCAGGGATAGCGTCGCCACACGATCGGCTCGCCCCGGCGACGCCCGTCATCGGGTGAGCGGTTAGGCTCGATCTGGAGTAATGGAGAATCCGATCGCCAGCGTCGGGGACCGCGCGGATCGCGAGCGCGAGTTGCTGCGCCGCTATCACGAGGACGGCGACACCCGCGCCAGGGACATCCTCGCCGAGGAGATGGTGCCGCTCGCGCGCGCCCTCGCCGGGCGCTACAGCGGCCGCGGCGAGCCGCTCGACGACCTCGTGCAGGTCGCGTGCGTCGGCATCATGAAGGCGATCAAGGGGTTCGACCTGTCGCGCGACGTGCGCTTCTCGTCCTACGCGACGCCGACCGTGCTCGGCGAGATCAAGCGCCACTTCCGCGACAAGACGTGGGCGATGCGGGTGCCGCGCGGCATGCAGGAGCTGCAGATCGAGCTCGCCAAGGCGCGCGACGAGCTGACGACGACGCTCGGCCGCTCGCCGACCGTGCAGGAGCTCGCCGACAAGGTCGAGCAGCCGTTCGAGGAGGTGCTGATCACGATCCAATCGCAGGAGGCGCGGCGCACCCGCTCACTCGACGAGCCGACGGGCGAGGACGTCACGCTCGCCGATTCGATCGGCTCGCGCGATCCGGACATCGCGCGCGCCGAGATGCGCGTGCTGCTCGACGACGCGTTCGAGGTGCTGTCCGACCGCGATCGCGAGGTGCTGCGCCTGCGCTTCACCGAGGACCTCACGCAGACCGAGATCTCGAACGTCGTCGGCGTGTCGCAGATGCAGGTCTCGCGCATCATCCGCCAGGCCCTGCGCGCGCTGCGCGACGACATCGAGCGCACGGGACGCCAGCCCGACGCCGCATAAGGCGCTGCCCGCGGGTTCCCTCGATCGACCTCCGCGGCCGGGCCGGCGCGCTCCTCGCCGAGCAGCTCGCCGAGCGCCGTGTCTTCACCCGCGGGGGCGGCCGACGCCCGCGCCGGGTCTCACTCTGCGGCGAGGGCCCAGAGCGCGAGCGAGTAGCGGCGGCCCGCGGTCACCGGCGCGACGCGGTGGATCATCGACGAGGCGAAGGCGATGAGCAGGCCGGGCCGGCTGTGCAGCGACGCGATCGGGGCGCTGCGGGCGGCGAGCTCGGGCACCTCGCCGGCGAAGAACTCGAGCTCGCCCCCGGAGAACTCGCTCGTGCCGTCGTTGAGCGCGAGCACGAGCGACACGCGGCGGCGGCGGACCTCGGGCGGGGCCTCGTCGTCGCCACCGCCGTCGGAGTGCGCGGCGAAGTGGTCGCCCTCGTCGTAGATCAGGGCCGTCACGCCGCTGATGTGGGTGACCTCGCAGCCGAAGCGCTCCTCGAGCGCCGGCATGGCCGCCCACAGGCGGTCCTGGACGAGGACCTCCGTCTCGGCGCGCAGCTGCGCGATCGCCCCCCGGCGGCTGTCGGGATGCACCCCGAAGCCGCCCTCGCCCCAGATCTCCGCCGCGGCCTGATGCGCCGCGTCGATCTCCCCGACCAGCTCCCGGCACTCCTGTGCCGACAAAAAGCCGGGGATCGTGATCGGCAAGGCGGCTGTGATCGCGTCGTCCATGAAGCGTTGCTCAGCGTCGCAGGCGTCCGTCGACCCACTCGCCGGCGCTGCCCACAGCGTCCGCGAAGGCGTGGCCCGCGCGTCCCGCGATCCCCGGCGTCGCGATGGCGATCGCCGCGGCGGGATCGTCGCCGGACGCGATCGCGAACGCTCGCAGCGCGTCCTCGTGGGCGCCCATCCGCGTCGCCCGCTCCTCCAGCAGGGCGACGAGCTCGTCATCGCCGCGCTGCGCCGCGAGCCGCGCGCAGTAGGCGAGCAGGGTCACGACGTACGTCGCGTCGAGGACGGCCATCCGCAGCGCCTGGTTGACCTCGAGCGTCGGGTCGACGAGCGCGAGGCGGGCGCCGGCGATGCGCTGGCCGAGGCCTTGCGCCGCGGGCTTCGCACGCAGGCCGCGCGCCGCGCAGGCCGCCGTCAGGTCGACCAGGAGCTCGGCCGCGTCGTCGGACCCGTCGCCGAGCAGCGCGCACGGGCGGCCCACCGCGTCCAGGCGCTGCCCGAGCTCACGCCAGTGCACGCGCTGCTGGCGCGCCGCCGCGTGCAGCTCCCGCAGGCCGCGATGCTCTGCGGGGTGCATGTCCGATCGAGCCGTCAGGCGAGCTCGTCGGCGAGCTCTTCGTCGTGACGCAGCGCGCCGCGCGAGATGTTGTCGTTCCACGTGTACAGCAGCGGCACGGTGTACCAGCTGGAGCACGACGCGCGCCAGTCCGTGAACTCCTCGCCGAACCAGAACGCGTCCCACTGCGCCTTGTGCTCGAACTCGATCGCCATGAGGAACTTGTAGCGGTCGTCGCGCCCGCGGAAGACGTCGTAGCGCGTCGCCCCGTAGTTCACCGAGATCGGTGCGAGCTGCTGCAGCGCCGCTTCGATGTCGTCGCCGCGAAATCCCGTCGCGTACACCGGGAGATGCACCACGCCATATGCCATCTAGTGGCCCATCTCGCGACAGCTCACGAGAAGTCCCGGGCGCCGATCACCGCCTGGCGGCGTCCTCGTCCCTGGATGGCCCGGCGGGCCACCCGCGGTCCTGCGTCCTTGCCAGTCGGCACCGGCATCCCGGCATTTCCGGCGATCTGCCGCGATACGAACCACTAGGCACCTACCTCCGCCATGATCGCGCCGGGACCCTCGGCCGTCCTGCCCTGACCGACGTCGGTCGCGCCCACGAGGATCGCGATCTTCCCGGCGTGCTTGTTCTCGTGCATGAGCTGGTGCGCGTTCGCGACGTCCTCGAAGCCCATGGTCTTCCACAGGACGGGACGGATCTTCGACTCGGCGACGAGCTGGTTGGCCTTGTGGCACTCCCAGGCGTTGGCGAAGTGCGAGCCGATGATCTGCTTCTGGCGCATCCACAGATAGCGTACGTCGAAATCGAGATCGAAGCCCGACGTGGCGCCGCAGATGACGACCTTGCCGAACGGCTTGACCGTGAAGACGCTCGTCGGGAACGTCGCCTTGCCGACGTGCTCGAAGACGATGTCCGGCGCGTCGCCGAGGATCTCCTTGACGCGCTTGGCGAAGTTGCGCGACACGCCGAAACGTGCTTTCTCCTCCTCCGGCGTCTCGCCGCCGCGGCGCATCATCCCGGCGAACTCGCTGCGGTTGATGAAGCCCTTCGCGCCGAGCTTCTCGACCAGCGCGCCCTTCTCGTCGCTCGACACGACGCCCACGCAATCGGCGCCCGCCAGCGCGCAGAGCTGGGTCGCGAAGACGCCGAGCCCGCCCGCTGCGCCCCAGATGAGGACCTTGTGGCCGGACTGCAGGTCGCACTGGTCCATGAGCATCCGGTACGCGGTGAAGTACGTGAGGCCGTAGGAGGCGGCCTCCTCCCAGGCGAGGTGCGCGGGCTTGGGCAGAAGCTGCTGCGCCTGGACCTTGCAGAACTGCGCGAAGGAGCCCCAGCTCGTCTCGTAGCCCCAGATCTTCTGGCTGGGTGCGGCGAGCGGGTCGAGGCCGTGGACCTCGACGTCCTCGTAGGAGGCCTGGTTGCAGTGGACGACGACCTCGTCGCCGGCCTTCCAGCGCGTGACGCCGGGCCCGACCTTCCAGACGATCCCGGAGGCGTCCGAGCCGCCGATGTGGTGGTCGTCCTCGGGGTGGTAGCGGAAGACCGACACGGGCTTGCCGAGCGAGGCCCAGACGTTGTTGAAGTTCACCCCCGCCGCCATGACCCGCACGACGACCTCGAACGCCGCGGGCTCCGGAACCTCGATCTCCTCGAGCTGGAAGGCATCGACAGGCTCGCCCTCGCGCTCCTTGCGGATGACCCAGGCGGTCATCGTCGCCGGCAGCTCGCCGGGCTCGGTTTCGATGCTCGTCAGCTGCGACAGGTCGACGGCCACGCCGAGATCCTACGCGCCTCCGCGTTCGGCAGGCGGCGCGACGGCTCCTGGCCGCCGCCGGACTCGTCGCCTGGTGTGGTTTCCCGCACCCGCAGACACGAGGTGGCCTCCATGGCGGGGTGCTCGCGGTGACGCGAAAGTGCTCGTCAGCAAGTCAACGACCGCAAGCAGAGGACACGCACCATGACCAGCATCGGGATCGTCGGGACGGGAATCTCCGGACTTCAGCTCGCGCTCACGCTCCAGCAGGCGGGCGTCGACACGACCGTCTACGCGGAGCACACCCCCGACCAGATCCGCCAGGCGCGCCTCATGAACACGGTCTCGCGCTTCGGTCCGACCGTCGCCCGCGAGCGCGCCCTCGGCGTCGCCCACTGGGCCGAGGACCCGAGCAACTACCACCGCGCGCACATCCAGGTCAGCGGCACGCCGGTCGCGTTCGTCGGGCACCTCGACGAGGCTGCCGGCAACGTCGACTTCCGCCTCTACCTCTCGCAGCTGCTCGAGGACTACGCCGCGCGCGGCGGCAGCGTCGTCCACGGCCGCCGCAGCGTCGAGGACATCGTCGCCGGCACGGCCGACCACGACCTGACGGTCGTCGCCGCCGGCCGCGAGAGCGTCGCCGAGTTCTTCCCGCGCGACGCCGCCCGCTCGCCCTACGACGCGCCGCAGCGCCGGCTGTGCGCCTTCATCGCCGACGGCATCGGCCCGGCCGATCCGTTCGGGATGGCCATCCAGATCGTCCCGGAGGCCGGCGAGATCTTCTGCATGCCGTTCCTCTCGCGCCACGGCATGATGACGGTGCTCTGCTTCGAGGCGATCCCCGGCGGCCCGCTCGAGTCCATCGTGACGACGCGCTACGACGCGGATCCCGGCGCGTTCGAGCACCTCGCGCTCGACCTGCTCTCGCGCCACGCACCCGGGCTGTACGAGCGCGTCGACCGCGAGGCGTTTCGCGTCACGGACCCCACCGACGTCCTGCAGGGCGCGATCACCCCGACCGTTCGCAAGCCGTACTGCGAGGTCGCGCCAGGTCGCTTCGTCGTCGCCGTCGGCGACGCCTATGTCGCGAACGATCCGGTCGGCGGCCAGGGCGCGAACCTCGGCTCGCGCAGCGCGGACGTCATGGCGGACGCCATCCTGCGCGACGTCGCGTTCGACGAGTGGTTCTGCCGCGGCCTGGCGCGCGACCTGTGGACCGCCGCCGAGCCGGTCGTGAACTTCAACAACGCGTTCCTCGCGCCGCCGCCGCCGCACATCGAGGGGCTGCTCGGAGCCGCGACGGGCCACCAGGCCGTGGCCGACGCGTTCGTCAACCTCTATGCCGATCCCACGGCGATGTGGCGCACGATCGCCACGCCCGAGCGCACCGCGGCGTTCATCGCGCGCCACAGCGCCCCGCAGGCGGCCGCCGCGTAAGGGTCCAAGGCCGCCGCCGCCCGTCAGGCAGGCGGGCGGCCGGCCACCTCAGTCACGCGCGCTCGAGCTTGCGCGCGGCGCAGCGCGACCGCCACCGCGCGCACGTCGCGCGCCGTGCGACGTGCTCATGCAGCGCGCGATCGCGCAGTGGAATCCGCGGGCGGTCAGCCGGCCGGCGTCGTCGTCGTGCCGGCCGGGCCGGGCAGCTCCACGGAGCTGCGCCGCTTGAGCGTCTGCGCCTGCTCGCTCCAGGCGTAGACGCGCTGGACGATCTTCGCCGGGCAGCAGAGGTCGTCGCCGTCGGCGAAGCGCGGCGTGCGCAGGATGATCGTCGCGGCGGAGATCTCCGCGCTCGCGCGGTAGAGCTTCTGCGAGCGGTAGACCGCGCGCAGCGGGCTGTCGGCGGCCTTGCCGTGCGTGCTGAAGACGTAGAGCGCGACAGCGCCCGCCGTGCCGCCGGAGTCGACGAGGACGACCGCGTCCGAGCGGGCGTCGCCCGTGAGGTCGGCGAACTCGATCTCGGGCGCGACGAAGCCGCCACGGTCGCGCAGCAGCGCCTTGACGCCCAAGGTCGTCTTGGCGTCGGCCAGCAGCGTCGTGCGAAAGAGCTGCTGCGATGCCGAGGGCTTGGCCTGCGACCCGACGACCACGACGAGGACCCCCGCAGCGGTGAGCGCCACGGCCACGAGCGCGGCGGGAACGATCCGGTGCCGGCGCATTGCGGCGCATTGTCGCAAGGAAGCGGTGTGGGTGCTACGGCTGCAAGAGGCGATCCGAGTCGCTGTCGCGCGCGGGTGCGACGATGATGCTCGCCGGCTCGAGGTCCGTACCGCTCGCCGACACGACGTACGTGCCCTCGTCGAGGTCGGCCTTCAGCGACGCCGACCCACCAGGGTTGATCGGCCCCGTGCTCTGCGCGAGCGGCGCGGCGCCGTTCGCGAGCCGCACGCTGCGCAGCTGCACGCGCTGCGACTTCGTCGTCTGGTTGCTCGCGATGAGCTCGATCGCGCCGGCGCGCAGCCGCGGCGGCGACACGGTGACGCCCTTGACCGTGACGACCGCCGACACCGCGCTCTCAGCGGCCGCGCGGGGATCGTTCGCGAAGTCGTCGCCGCACCCGGCCACGGCGGTCACGAGCGCGATCGCGACAGTGGTCCGCCGCTTCGCGCCGGGTGCTCTCAGCATCCTCGTGACACGGGCATACGAAGGCGTAACTCGCAACCTAGCGCGAGGTCGCGCCTGCGCACCTGCGCGGAGGTCCAGTTCAGTGCGCCGCGGGCAGGCCCGTGCGCACATCCTCGAGCTCGCGCAGGACGGCCTGCAGGCGATCCCACGCGGCGGTCTCCGCGTCGGCATAGGCCTGGCCGTCGAGCTCGCGCAGCTCGTCGCTGTACGTCGTCCAGGCGGCGCAGGTGAGCGCCTCGAGCTCCTGTGCGTCGGGCAGGGCGGCGAAGGTCGTCATCTCGCTCCTCGTCTCGGGCTCTGACACAGTGTGCGCAAGGCTAACCCCGCCCGCGGTCGTCGCCGCTGCAACGTCTCGTGCAACCGTCCGGCGGAAGCGAGAACATACGTTCGTGGACCTGCTCGCAGCACCGCTCGTCACAGCCGAGTTCCTCGTCGTCGACACCGAGACCAACGGCCGCGCGGGGGAGGCCTGCGAGCTGACCGAGGTCGGCGCAGTCCTCGTCGGCGGAGGCGAGCTGCACGACCGCTGGGAGACGCTCGTCAACGGGGCCGCGCCGCTGTCGCGGGCGATCCAGCGCTTCACGCAGATCTCCCAGCAGATGGTCGACGCGGCGCCGCCGGCGGACGCCGTGCTACCCGATCTCGCCGATCAGATCGGCGGACGTGTTCTCGTCGCTCACAACGCCGCGTTTGACCGCCGGGTGCTGAAGCAGGCCTTCGCGCGCGCGCAGCTGCCGTGGCCCGATCCCCCGACGATCTGCACCGTGGCGCTCGCGCGCCGCTTCGCGCCGCTCGTGCGCCAGCGGCGGCTGGCGGCGCTCGCCGACGCGCTCGGGATCGAGGTCGAGACGACACATCGCGCGCTCGCCGACGCCGAGACCTGCGCGCGCGTCTTCTGTGCGCTGTTCGCGCGGCTGTGCGCGCACGCGGTGACCGTCGCCGACGCGCTCGCGGCGCTGTCGCCGCCGCGTCGCAGCCCGCGGCCGCGGGCGGGGAGCACGCTCGCCGGCGGCACGATCAAGCGCCACAAGCCGGACACCTCCGCGCTGCCCGACGCCCCCGGCGTCTACCTCTTCCGCAACGCCGCGGGCCAGATCCTCTACATCGGCAAGTCCGTCGCGCTGCGCACCCGCGCGCGCTCGCATTTCGCGACGTCGGCGCCCGCCGAGGGCTGGACCGACCAGGCGGCGATCGTCGACCATCGCCGGACGGGCTCGGAGCTCGGCGCGCTCGTGCTCGAGCATCGCCTCATCCGTGCGCTGCGCCCGCCGGGCAACACCATCCACAAGCACGACGACCCGTACGTCTACCTGCGCTGCCGGCTGGACATCGCCTATCCCGTGCTCGAGGTCGCGCGCGAGCCGGCCGCGGGCCGGTCGGTCACGATCGGCCCGCTGCGCAGCCGCGCCGGAGCCGTCGAGCTCAAGGAGCAGCTCGACTCGCTCTTCGGGCTGCGCCACTGCGGGCGTGCGCTGCGGCTGCGCCCGTGGCCGTCGGCCTACGGCCAGATGGGCCGCTGCCTGTCGCCGTGCCTCAACGACCTCGATCCGAACCTCTACCGCCGGCGCCTCGACGAGGCGCTCGGCCTGTTCACGGGCGGCGGCGACGGGGGCGCGGCGCTGCTCGCGCACATCGACGCGCAGATGCGCGCGGCGGCCGCGCAGGAGCGCTACGAGCGCGCCGCGTGGCTGCACCGCCGGCGCGAGCGCATCGCCGTGCTCGTGCGGGCGCTCGGCGGCGGTGGCGAGGGCGGCGGCGGGGCGCTGGCGGCCACGCACGCGCAGCCGCGCCTGGTGCTCGCGCGCCATCCGCGCGCCGACGACCCCGACGCCTTCTGGATCGTGGGCGGCCGGCTCGTCGACTGGGCGCCGCTGGAGCGCGCCGGCGGCGACCTGCGCGCGCGGACGCTGGTGGCGCTCGGCGGGCGTCGCGACGTCGTCGCGCAACTTCCCGCGGAGGCCGTCGCGGAGACGCGCATCGTGCAGACGTGGCTGGCGAGCCACGACGCGGACGCGCTGGCGCTGCACCCCGTGCCGGATCGCCGTGCGTTCGAAGCGTTCGTGGCGAGCGCCGGCGTGCGGGCGACCGGGGGCGACGGCTCGCCGCGGGGCGCGGTCGGCGGGTCGCGAGGCGGCGGGCCGGTGCCGGCGGGTGAGGGCGCGCGCAGCGGGACGGCCGTGGAGGCGCTCGCTACCGCCGCTGCGTCAGGCGAACGGCAGCGCGACGACTTCGGCGGTGGCGCCGCCCTCGACGTCGACGGTCTCGCCGACGGCGGCCTCGCGCCGCACGAGCGCAAGCGCGATCGGGCCCATCGCAGGCGAGACGACCGAGCTCGACAGCCGCCCGACGGTGCGGTCGCCGAGCTGCAGCTGCGCGCCGACCTCGGCGGGCTCTGACAGGCGCAGGCCGCGCAGGTGGCGGTTGGGCTTGCCGCGGTAGAACAGGCGCGCGACGGTCTCCTGCCCGACGTAGCACCCCTTCGTGAAGCTCACGGCCCGCTCGTTGAGGCCGGCCTCCTGCGGGATCGTCGCGTCGTCGAGATCGAAGCCATAGCGCGGGCGCCCGTGCTCGACGCGCACGATCTCCGCGGCGTCCTCCGAGACGGCCGTCGCGCCCGCCGTCGCTAGTGCCGCGCGGACGGCGTCGGTGTCGTCGGCCTCGCACAGGACGTCGACGCCCGTGTCGGTCGCGACGAGGCGCACCGCGCGGCCCGCGATCTCGCCGGCGGCGTGCGCGTACTCGGTCTCCGGGAGGTCGTGCGCGCCGGCGACGGCGCGCGAGCCGGGGCCGATCAGCGAGATGAGCCCACGCTGCACCGTGCGCTTGTGCAGCTCGACGTCGAATCCGATCTTGAAGCGCCGCACCATGTCGAAGAGCGCCTGCAGGGTGGCGCGCTCGGTGTCGAGCAGCAGCTCGTCCTCGGTGGCGAGCACGCGCAGGTCGCCGAGCATCTTGCCCTTGTGCGTGAGGAACGCGGCATAGCAGCCCCGACCCTCCGCGAGGCCAACGATGTCGTTCGTCACCTGACCGGCGAGAAACGCTCGCGCCTCGCTACCCGTCAGCGCGAGCTTGCCGCGCTCTGAGCGGTCGATGAGGCCGCACTGCTCCGTCAGGACGCGGTGCTCGGCGACGAGCTCGTCGGTGATCGTGACCATGGCCCGAGGATAGCCCCCGCCGCGTTCGGAAACGACACGCTCATCGCCGTCCGGCGCGGGTGCGCGCGGGGCTCGGCGAAGCGAAAGCCGCCGCAGGCCAGGCGGCGACGCTGCTCGTCGGCGGCGCGCCCTGACGCTCGTGAGCTGACGGTCCGGGCCAAGCGAGCAGCGTCGATTTCAGCCAGTCCGGCCTTGTCACAGCGGCTCGCGCGCACGAGACTCGGCGTCATGGCGAAACGAAAGAAGGCGTCGAAGTCCGACCCGGAGAAGCGCAAGAAGCTCAACCGCGCGACGTTCGACAAGGAGCTCACACGCCTGCAGCGCGAGCTCGTGCTCATGCAGGAGTACATGAAGGCGGAGGGCCTGAAGGTCGTCGTCGTCTTCGAGGGCCGTGACGCGGCCGGCAAGGGCGGCGTCATCAAGCGGATCGCGGAGCGCACGAGCCCGCGCGTGTGGCGGATCGCCGCGCTCGCCACGCCCACCGAGCGCGAGCGCACGCAGTGGTACTTCCAGCGCTACGCCGCCCACCTGCCGGCGGCCGGCGAGCTCGTGATGTTCGATCGCTCCTGGTACAACCGCGCCGGCGTCGAGCGGGTGATGGGGTTCTGCACCCAGGAGGAGTACCAGGAGTTCATGCGCTCCTGCCCGGAGTTCGAGCGGATGCTCGTGCGCTCGGGGATCATCCTCATCAAGTACTGGTTCTCGGTGTCCGACGCCGAGCAGGAGAAGCGCTTCCAGGCCCGCGTCAACGACCCGATGCGCCGCTGGAAGCTCAGCACGATGGACCTCAAGTCACGCGAGATGTGGGTCGAGTACTCGCGCGCCAAGGACGACATGTTCGCGGCCACCGACATCAAGCAGGCACCGTGGTACGTCGTCGACGCGGACGACAAGCGCCGCGCGCGGCTGAACTGCATCTCGCACCTGCTGTCGATGATCCCGTACGAGGACGTCATCCCGCCGCCGCTCAAGCTGCCCAGGCGCCAAGACGACGGCCACTACGTGCGCCCGCCGATCACCGACCAGACGTTCGTTCCCGAGGTGTACTGATTCGATCGTAGGCGTGCGGGCGCCCGTTGCGGCGGATGTCCGCCACGACGAGCCCAACCCGGGGATAGGACCGCTTCCCACCGGCCCGGGTTCCGGCGCGTTCGCATGACTGTGAGGGACGTCACCGCCGCAGTGTGCCCGACCTCACGTATCAGGGCGTTCCCCTACGGCTCAATTAGGCGCATGCGAAACGGTCCGCCATTTCGGACCGGGAAGTCATCGTCAACCGCAGGACTCGCAGGGGGATTCGCACCATGATCAGATTGTCACTGAAGGCCGTTGCCGTCGCCGGCATCGCCGCAGCGGGCGTGGGGACCGCCACCGCCAGCGCCGCCGACACAGGCGCCAACGCCGTGGAGGCCGGCATCGCCGCCTACCAGGCCGCGTACCCGAAGCTGTCCAAGGAGCAGGCCCGCACCGCGGCCGCCGGCTCCGACGCCCGCCGCGCCGTCTACGACGCCGCCGCAGCCGACGCCGCGTCGTTCGGCGGAGCCTGGTTTGACCCGGAGACGGGGATCGTTCACCTGGCAGCGACGACCGACGCCGCCGCCAACCGCGCCGCCGCCATCGGCAAGCAGTACGCCGTCGCCGTCACGGCGCACAAGGTCAAGCGCTCGGCCGCCGAGCTCGAGGCCGACGCCGCGAAGATCCGCGCTGGCCGCGACGAGCTGGGCAAGGCCGCCGCCGGCAACGTCGGCGTCGACGTGCAGTCAAACGAGGTCGTCGTCGCCGTCCCGTCCGACCGCCGGGCCGCCCTCGCGTCCAGCGCCTCCGCGCGTGGCGCGAAGCTCGTAACGGCTTCCGAGAAGGCGCCCGAGCTCGACGCGGACTGCACCGCGCGCAACACGTGCGACTGGACGATCCGCGCCGGGATCGTCATGTGGCGCGGCACCACGTCATCCAACACCCCGTGGTGCTCGGTCGGCTTCACAGGCCGCAACTCGAGCGGCACGCGCTTCGCGCTGACCGCCGGCCACTGCTCGACCGGCGTCGGCGTCAACTGGGGCACGTGGAACCAGAACATCGGTCCGATGGGCGCGGCCGTCGACTCGGGCGTGGTCGACACCTCGGCGATCCGCGTCACGAACTCCTGGTTCACCGGTGACACCGGCGGCCAGATCTACGTCAACCCCGGCATCAGCGGCTGCTGTGACCTCAAGGGCGTTGCCCCGACCGTCGGCTACATGGTCGCCGGCGAGACCGTCTGCCTTTCGGCGAACTTCACGCAGCCGACGACCAACGGCAACTCGTGCGGCATCCTCGGCACGAACAGCGACGCCGGCGTCCGCGGCATGGCCCGCGTCGACGGCCTCGACGCCTGCGGCGGCGACTCGGGCGGCGGCTGGTACTGGCTCGCCTCGTCGGGCAACCGCTACGCCTACGGCATCCACAGCCGCTCCGATAGCGGCTGCCATGGCAGCTCTGGCGGCACGCGCTCGTGGTACACGCCGGTCGCCAGCGCCAAGGCCAACGCGAACTTCTCGGCTATCAACATCGAGACCCGCCCGTAGGGGCAACCAGCCCGCCGCCACGGCGGCGGGCCGGTGCAGCGCGCGAGGAGCGCCGGCACGACGCCGGCGCTCGTCGTCGTTCTCGGGCGCGGCTGGTCGCACGCCCGCAGGCGACCGGCCGGACGAACCGCCCCGACGCCAGCCGACCTCGCGCGTGCCGGCGAACGCCATCCGCACGAGCTCGGCCGCCAGCGCGGGCCGTTGCCCCGCAAACGCGCCTCGCGGACTCATCCGCAGCCGCCGCATCCGCAGCCGCCGCATCCGCAGTCCAAGCCGAGCGAAAAGGCGAGCGCGTCGGTACGGCTCCATCGCCGTCGCCGTCTTCGACTCGGGCGGCCGGCCGCGCGCCGGCCTTGCGGTCTCGGGCCGCTGTCGCGCATCAACGAGTCGCGGGCGGACGCCGTCGCGGCGATCGTCGCGGCGCTGCAGCGGATCGCCGACGAGGCGAGCGCGGCGCTGGCGTGAGCCTCCCGCGCCCGGGCCTCGCGCGCTAGCCTTGCGCGCCATGGCCCTCGCCGACACGTTCACGCAGATCGTCGAGTCGCTGCCCGATGACTGGACGGACCTCGAGTTCGACCTGCGGATCGCCGACGAGACGCGCTATGTCGACGCGGCGACCTATCTCGTCACCTGCAACGCCCAGCCGTACTCCAGGCACGACTGGCACTGGAAGCTGCTCGTCGCCCACCGCTTCGGCCACGCGGCCGCGGCGCCGGCCTGCCACGGCGCGCTGAAGCTGCTCGACGACGCCGGCATCGAGGGCGAGCTCGCACTGCGCGAGATGCGCTCGGGACGCGTCGAGGTCACGCAGATGTGGGGTCGCCCGCACTCCTACCGCGACGAGTTCAAGCGCATCCGAGCGCAGTAGCGGGAGCGCACGGTGGCAGACGGCTGCGCCTCGTCGGCGTAGGCGCGTCGCCACTCGGGTAGCGTCTGCCCGTGATCCGACACCGGCTGGTCCCCGCTCCGCTCGCCATCGCAGCGGCGCTCACCATCGTCGCGAGCGCCGCCGCCGCGACGATCCGCGGCGACGCGAAGAACAACACCATCAACGGCACCTCGGGGGCTGACCGCATCCTCGGCCTTGCCGGCAACGACATCCTTCGCGGTGCCGGCGGGCGTGACGTGCTGAGCGGTGGAATCGGCAACGACCGGCTCAACGGCGGTGCGGGGTCCGACCGCCTTTACGGCGGCATCGGCGCCGACCGCCTGTTCGGCTACGGCGGCAACGACCGGCTCTTCGGCGGCACTTCGAACGACACCCTGGGGGGCGGCGATGGCGCCGATCGCATCGACGGCGGCGGCGGGGACGACGTCCTGCGCGGCAATGCCGGCAACGACACGCTGAAGGCCGGTGCCGGACGCGACAGGGCCTTTGGCGACACGGGCGACGACCGCATCGCGGGCGGCTCGCAGGACGACCGCCTCGACGGCGGCCCGGGGGACGACACCGTCTCCGGCGATGCCGCCGACGACCGCGTGCTTGGCGGGCCCGGCAACGACACACTTGACGGAGGGCGCAACGAGGACCGCGTCGAAGGTGGCGCGGGCGACGACATCATCGACGGCGGCCGCGACAACGACGTGCTGCTCGGCGGCCCCGGAGACGACTTCATCGTCGAGCGCCTGTCATCGGCCGAGGAGAAGATCGACGGCGGCCCGGGCGACGACTACATCTTCACCGGCGGCGGCACGGACCGCGAGATCCGCGGCGGCGACGGCAACGACATCGTCCGCGGTGGCTTCCAGCGCCCCGACCGCGAGGCCGCCGACCAGCAGGGAGACGGCTTCTCCGACGGTGGCAACGGCAGCGACATCGTCATCGGCGGCGCCGCGAACGACCGCATCCAGGGTGGTGACGGGGACGACTTCCTCTTCGGCGGGCCGCGTTTGGACCTCTACGACTGCGGACCCGGCAACGACGTCGCGTTCGTCGAGAACCAGATCGAAGCCGCCATCGCCTCGCAGAACGGCTGCGAGACGATCTTCATGACCGACCCGTCGGTGACCGACCGGCTTTTCGACGGCACGGCCCTGCTCGGCGGCAAGCCGCATGCGGGCAAGGCCACCGGCGGCGACGCGGGAGCGAAGCTCATCGCGGCGGTGGAGGGCGGCCACCCCTAAGCGACGACGCCGGCGCATCGTCGCCCAGCCCTGGGCGACGACAGTCCGGCGCATCGTCGCCCAGCCCTGGGCGACGACAATCCAGCGCATCGTCGCCCAGCCCCTGGGCGACGACAATCCGGCGCGTCGGCGCCCAGCCCGTTTGGTCGTGAGCGCCAAGTGCCGCGAATGGACAGATGGCCTCCCGTTTCGGCGTCCTCGCGCTGACGCTCTTCCTCGCTCTCGCCCGGTCTTCCGGCGCCGCCGCCGTCACGAAGCGCGGGGACCGCAAGCCCAACCGCATCTCGGGGACCGCGAAGGCCGACCGCCTCTACGGCGGGGGCGGCAAGGACACGCTGCGCGGCTTCGCCGGCAACGACCTGCTCGACGGCGGCGCCAGCGCCGACTACCTGTCCTTAGCTTAGGTCAACTGCGAGTCGGTGGCGTAGCGAACCGCCGCCGACGCGCGCCCGCCACGCCGCACCCGCGACGCCGCAGCGTTCGCGCCCGGGTCGCGGACGTCGCCGAGGAGACCCGCTGGATCGCGACCCGGCAGTTCTTATGGTGAGCGCGCCTGCGGTTCTGCTCAATCGCGCTTGGACGAGCGCGGGACGTAGCGGCCGTCGAAGGCACGCGCGACGTCGGGCAACCGCTTGACGATCCCGAAGCGCCGCTCCCAGCGCGCCCAGGCCGCGAGCCGCTGCGGGTCGAGCTCGCCGAACGTCCGCGCGCCGGCGGTGAAGGCGGGGGAGACCGCGTCGAGCTCGAGCTTGACGCCGGCGCGGTCGAGGCCGCTCGTGGCGTCGAGGAGCGCGCTGACCGCGCTCTCGGGATCGCTGAGCACCTCGCTGTAGCCGCGCGCGATGGCGGCAACCGCTCCGCGGACGACGTCGGGCTCGTCTCGCAGCGTCGCGCGCGTCGTCGTGAGCACGAGCTCGGGGTAGGCGGGGGCGCCGTAGTCGTTGACGCGAAACTCGCGGATCGCCGGGCGGCGCGCGCGCAAGGCGACGCCCTCGGCGTTCCAGAAGGCCGTGGCGGCGGAGACGCGGCCGGTCAGCAGACTCGGGACGGCGGTGAACCCGATCGTCGTCGCGCGGACCTTGCTCGCGTCGCCGCCCGCGCCCGCGACGATCGACCGCAGGATCGCGTCGTCGCTCGGCAGGCCGGTGACGCCGACGCGCCGGCCTTCGAGGTCGCGCGGTGTCTTGATCTCCGGCTGGGCGAGGATCGCCGCGAGCGGCTCCTGCACGATCGCCATGACGCCGACGAGGTCGCGCCCGCGCTCGCGGGCGATGGCGAGGTCGTGGATGTCGAGGACCGCGAGGTCGGTGCGGCCCGAGACGAGCAGCTTGACCGCGTCCGTGGAGTCCGACGGGACGCGGATGCGCAGGTTGACGCCGAGCGCGTCGTCGTAGCCGCGGTCGACCGCGGTGTAGATCCCCGTGTGGACGGCGTTGGGCTGGAAGTCCAGCAGCAGCGTCGCGGCCCTGTTGGGTGCGCGTTCGTCGCTGCCCGAGCCGCAGCCCGCCAGGGCCAGAGCCGTGAGCAGCCCAAGCGCCCGGATGTACGCGCCGCTCATGTGCAACGAGCATACGGCTGCGACCCGCGTGCCGGCGGAGCGCGGTCAGCCCTTGACGCAGTCGTGCTCCAGCCGGGCGTTGTAGGCGCGGACGCGGCGGTTGCCGAGGCGCAGCAGAGCGTTGTGCTTGCGCACGAGGTAGTTGTAGCGCTGGGCGACGCGCGGCGGCGCGACCTTGTTCGGATACCGGCGCTTGAGCCGGCTCAGCTCCGCGCGGATGCGCTTGAGGCTGCGCCGCCCGCGGTCGATCCGCCGGCTCGTCGTGCGCAGGTCGCTCAGCAGGCTCGACCCGATGCAGCGGTACATCTTGCCGTTGGATCCTACGAGCGAATCAGGCGCGCTGGAGGTCGTCGAGGTCCGGGAGGCCGGCGTGCTCGTGGCGGCGGTCGTCGCCGTCGTCCTCGTGACGGAGGGAGCCGTGGCGGTCGCGGCCGCGGCGAGCGCCCGCTTCGGGGTGGTCGTGTCGTCGTCGGAGGATCCACATCCGACGATCGCGAGCACGAGAATCGCCATCGGCGCTGCGAGGAGCGTCTCCGGCGTGCCGTGCCTCATCCGGGCGGAACCTACCCGCGGTGCCGCCCACCGTCAATCGAGCCCTGAAGGGCGCGCGGTGCCCGGCGCTTAGACTTCCAGTGGTGCGCCGGCGGGTCACCTTCAGCCGCAATCTCACGCTCTCGCTGTCGCGCACGTGCCGCTGCTACTGCAAGTACTGCGCGTTCGCGACGCACCGCACGCACCTGCACGCGCCCGACGAGGTCCTCGCGCTGATCGACGGCGCGGCGAGGCGCAACGTCAAGGAGCTGCTCGTCCTGACGGGCGAGCGCCCGGAGGTCGACGCCGGCGTGCGCGCGCGGCTCGCCGAGTACGGCCACGACGACTTCGTCGGCTACGTCGCGTGGGCGTGCGAGCGAGCGCTCGAGCGCGGACTGCTGCCCCATACGAACCTCGGCGTCCTCTCGAAGGACGACCTCGTCCGGCTGCGCGAGGTCACCGCGTCGCAGGGGCTCATGCTCGAGTCGGTGAACCCCGATCTCGTCGCCCACCAGGGCTCGCCGACGAAGCACCCGGCGCGCCGGCTCGAGACGATCGCGGCGGCCGGCGAGCTGCGGATCCCGTTCACGAGCGGGATCCTCGTGGGCATCGGCGAACGCGAGGAGGAGCGCGTCGCGGCGCTTGAGGCGCTCGCCGCGCTGCACGCCGAGCACGACCACCTGCAGGAGGTCATCCTGCAGAACTTCGTCCCGCACGACAGCTACTACGGGCAGGAGCCGGCCGAGATCGCCGACGCGGCCGCGCGCAAGCGCTGGGCGACCGGCATCGGCGACGCGCCGCATCGCGAGCTCCCGAGCTGGGCGACGATCGTCTCGATCGACGACATGCGGCGCCTCGTCGCGGAATGCCGGCGCCTGCTGCCCGGCGTCGGCGTGCAGGTGCCGCCGAACCTCGCCGGATGGTGGCCCGAGCTCGTGCGCGCCGGCGCGACCGATCTCGGGGGCCTGAGCGCCAACGGGGACCACATCTCGCCCGAGCACCCGTTCCCGTCGCCGCACGAGGTTCGCAAGCGGTTGGCCGGCGAGGGCTTCGCGCTGACCGAGCGGCTGTGCGTCTACCCGCGCTACATCGACCCCGAGTGGATGGCGCAGGGCGTGCTCGACGTCGTCAAGGCGCGCTACTGGAGCTTCATCCCGCGCCGCGGCAGCGGGCGCACCGAACCGCCGCGGCCGCTGCGGCCCGATCTCGTGTCGGCGGCGATCGTGCGCGCTCGCAACGGTGCGGCGCTTGAGCCAGACGAGCTGACCGCGCTGTTCGCAGAGACGCGGCCGGAGGCGATCGAGGACATGCGCCAAGCCGCCGACGATCTGCGCGCCGAGCTCGCGGGAGAGACCGTCACGTTCGTCGTCAACCGCAACATCAACGTCTCGAACGTCTGCGTCGTCGGCTGTGCGTTCTGCGGCTTCGGGCAGGGCAAGCGCTCGCCCGACGCGTACGAGCTTCAGCGCGACGAGTTCGTCGCGCGGGTGCGCGACGCCGTCGCGTTCGGCGCGAGCGAGCTGTGCATGCAGTCGGGGATCCATCCCGACTGGGGGATCGAGGACTACGAGGGCTGGCTGCGCCTCGCGAAGCAGATCGCGCCGCAGCTGCACCTGCACGCGTACTCCGCGATGGAGGTCTCACACATGTGCGATGTGAGCGGGCTTACGCCGGGGGCCGTCTTCGAGCGGTTGCGTGGAGCGGGCCTGGATTCGACGCCGGGCACCGCCGCGGAGGTCCTGCACGACGGCGTGCGCCAGCGCATCAGCCCGAACAAGCTGCCCGTGGCGCGCTGGGTCGAGATCATCGAGGCGTCGCACCGCGCGGGATTGCGGTCGACGGTCACGGTGATGTTCGGGCACATCGAGGAGCCGTGGGAGCTCGCCGAGCACATGCGCGTCGTGCGGGCGGTGCAGGCGCGCACGGGCGGCTTCACCGAGTTCGTCCCGCTGAGCTTCATCCCCTTTCACACGCTGCTCGGGCGCACGCACGGGGTGCAGGAGATCTCCGTCGAGGAGAACCTCAAGCACACCGCGGCGTTCCGGCTGGCGCTCGGGCGCAGCGTCGTCAACCTCCAGGCGAGCTGGGTGAAGATGGGCCTTGACGCCGCCACGGAGGCGCTGCGCTGGGGTGTCAACGACCTGGGCGGCACGCTCATGGAAGAGAACATCAGCCGGTTAGCGGGCAGCGTCCACGGCGTGCGCCTTGATCCCGGCGACCTCATCGCGGCGGCGCACCGCGCCGGGCGCCCGGCGGCCGAGCGCACGACGCTCTACGAGCTGCGCCGGCGCTACGAGCTGCCCGCCGCGGCGTAGCGCGGCCCTGGTGGTACCAGGTTGCCGGAGCGTGAACGCTACGCTGCCCGGATGCTGGAACCCGAGCAGATCACTCCGGAGGGCCTCGCGGCCCTCCGCGCCGAGATCGCCCACCTCGAGAGCGAGGGCCGCGCGGAGATGGCCGTTCGCATTAAAGCGGCGCGCGAGCTGGGTGATCTTAAGGAGAACGCCGAGTACCACATCGCCAAGGACGACCAGGCGCATCTGGAGACGAAGATCAAGCGGTTGACCGAGCGGCTGCGGGCCGCGCGCGTCGTCGAGGGGACGAGCGATCCCGACGTCGTCGGCTTCGGCTCGACGGTGTCGGTCGTCGACGAGGCGTCAGGCAAGGCGCACGCGTTCACGCTGGTCGGCCCGACGGAGGCCGACCTCAAGACAGGTCGGCTGTCCTCGGAGTCGCCCGTCGCGCGCGCGCTTGTCGGCGCCCGCGCCGGCGACACGGTGTCCGTGGAGACGCCGGGCGGGACGCGCAGCTACCGCGTCGACAGCGTGGGCTGATCTCCTCGCCCGCTGACGCACGCGCTGGCCGTCAGGCTGGTGGGGCGGCCCGGTCCGACGTGCCGTAGTCGCCGAGGCCGGCCGCGAGCTGGTCGTAGGCGCGCGCGGCCTGGGGCCGCAGGCGGGCGGCCAGTTGCTCGGGGTCCTCGCCTGCAAGCAGCCCGTCGAACGCGGCGCGGAAGATCGTGATGAGCGTCCAGGCCAGCGTGCGGGCGACGACCGCGGGGACGAGGTCGTCATGGTCGGCTCCGGTGGCCTCGGCGACGACGGCGACGAGGGTGGTGGCCTCGTGCTCCCACCCCGCCGCGAGCCGCTTCTGCAGCGTGGGGCTGTCGCGCACGATGCGGGGGACGACGAGGCGGTCGTCCCCCTCGCCCGCGGCGACGGTGTCGAGCATCGCCTCGGAGTTCGCGCGGAAGACGTCGAGCACCGAGGTGCCGGGCGGGCGCTGGGCGATCGCCGCGTGCAGCTCGGCCAGCCGTGTCTCACCGCCGGCGAAGAGTAGGTCCTCCTTCGTGGCGAAGTAGTTGAACACCGTCTTCTCGGACACGTCGGCGGCCGCGGCGACCTCGGCGACGGTGACGGCATCGAACCCGCGCTCGGCGAAGAGCCCCCGTGCCGACGCGGCGATCGCGTCGCGAGTGGCGCGCTTCTTGCGCGCGCGTAGGCCGTCGGGTTGTGCGCCTGGCATCAGTCTAGCATAACAGCGACTATAGAATTACAGCGACTGTAGTGTTATTGTGCCGCGCCATGAACACTCATCCACCCGCCATCGAGGTCACCGACCTCGTCAAGTCCTACGGCGACGTCGAGGCCGTACGCGGCGTGTCGTTCAGCGTCCCCCGCGGTGAGGTCTTCGGCTTCCTCGGCCCCAACGGCGCCGGCAAGAGCACGACGATCAAGATGCTCTGCACGCTGGTCAACCCCTCCTCCGGGGCGGCGCGCGTGGGCGGCTTCGACGTCGCAACCCAGCGCGATGCCGTGCGCCGCCACATCGGCTTGGTCTTCCAGGACCCCACCCTGGACGGCTACCTCACCGCAGACCAGAACCTGCGGCTGCACGCCGAGCTCTACGGCGTCGACCCCGGCGTCATCCCGACCCGGATGGACCAGATGCTCGAGATGGTCGACCTGGCCGACCGGCGCGACCAGCCGGTCATGACGTTCTCCGGCGGCATGCGCCGGCGCCTGGAGATCGCCCGAGGGCTGCTGCACTCGCCGCGCGTGCTGTTTTTGGACGAGCCGACGATCGGCCTGGACCCGCAGACGCGCAGCTCGATCTGGCGCTACATCCGCGCGCTGCAAGCGACAGAAGGGACGACGATCTTCATGACGACCCACTACATGGACGAAGCCGAGTTCTGCGATCGCATCGCGATCATGGACCGCGGCGAGATCGTCGTCCTCGACACCCCGGAGGCGCTGAAGGCCGCCGTCGGCGCCGACCGGGTCGTGCTCGGTACCGCCGACGACGGTGCGGCCCTCGACGCGCTGCGCGAGCACTTCGGCATCGAGGGCACGGTGGCCGAGGGTGCCGTGACGTTCCACGTCGAGTCCGGCGAGGAGTTCGTCCCGCGGCTGTTCGCCGAGCTCGACGTGCCGATCACGTCGGTCGCCGTCTCGCGTCCGACGCTCGACGACGTCTTCATGCGCTACACGGGCTCGACGATCCGCGACGCGGAGACGGGCGGCGCGGCGGATCAGACCCGGGCCCTGATGCGCGCGATGTCGGGAGCGAAGCGATGACCGCCCACCGGGTTTCTCCCACAACCGCGCACGGGTCCTCGGACGCGCCGGCCGGGAGCACGACGATTGCCGACGTCGTCGCCGTCCGGGTGGCGGAGCGCTCCTGGCGCTCGGAGTGGCGGGCCGTGAAGACCATCAGCCGCCGCGACCTGATCCGTTTCGCCAGCAACCGCATGCAGATCGGCATGGCGCTGATCCAGCCGCTGCTGTTCCTGTTCGTGCTGGGCTCGGGCCTGGAGTCGCTGTCCACCGCATCCACAGGCGGCGTCGAGCTCAAGACGTTCGTCTTCCCCGGCGTGCTCGGCATGACGGTGCTGTTCACGTCGATCTTCACCGCCGCCTCGCTGGTGTGGGACCGGGAGCTCGGGTTTCTGTCGGAGATGCTGGTCGCGCCGGTCAGCAGGTCGTCGATCGTCCTCGGCAAGTGCCTCAGCGGCACGATCATCGGGACGTCCCAGGGCGTCCTCGTGCTGGCGCTCGCCGGGCTGGTCGCCGTCCCCTACGACCCGGTGCTGATCGTCGGCCTGGTCGGCATGATGGCGCTGCTGGCCTTCACGGTCACGGCGTTCGGCGTGCTGGTGGCGGTCAGCATCAAGCAAGCCCAGACGTTCACCGGCGTGATGCAGATGTTCGTGATGCCGATGTTCTTCGTGTCCGGTGCGTTCTTCCCCGTCTCCGGGCTGCCGACCTGGCTGGGCGTGCTGAACCGGATCGACCCGCTGACCTACGCCATCGACCCGATGCGGTGGCTGGTCTTCGACCACGTCGACATCTCCGAATCGGCGCGACGCACGCTGGATGAGGGCGTCACCTGGTGGGGCTGGCACCTGCCGGTGCTCGTCGAGGTCGGCATGGTGCTGGCGCTCGGGCTCATGGTCCTGGCCGTCGCGATCCGGCGCTTTGACCGCACCGAGTGAGCCCGCGCGTCAGCGCTGGTCAGAAGCGGCGGCGACGTCGATCAGCGCCGAGCGACCGCCGGCGGCTCGGCACGCACCGAGCCGCCGGCGCGACTCGTGAACGTCAGGCGACGCGCCGTCGAAGCGGTTGGCGACGCCTGACCGCGCTCAGGAGAAGAGGTCCTCGTCGCGCGCGCGAATGAGCGCCGCTGCGCCCGGCCCGTCGCCCTCGCCGACGTGGCGCTCCAGGCCGCGGATGAGGACGGCCGGCTCGTGGCCGTCCTTGCGGCGGGCGAGATCGGCGACCGCGGCGGCCTCGTCGGCGACGGCGATGATCGTCGCGTCGAGCGGGCGTCCGACCGCGTCGGTGCGCCCGCGCCAGTCCTCGACGGGATGCAGGCCCGCGATCCCGATCGCGACGTCGCACTGGCCGACCCGCCACGCGCGACCGAAGGAGTCCGACACGACGATCGCCGGCGCGGCGCCCGTCAGCTCGCGCAGCCGGCTCCGCAGCGAGCGCGCCGAACCGTCGGGATCGCGGGGGAGGAGCACGAGCCCGCCCGGCGCGTTGGACGCGTCGACGCCCGCGTTCGCGCAGACGTAGCCGTGGTGCGTTCGGCAGATCAGCACGCCCGGGCGCGAGCGCACGATCTCCGCGCTCTCGCCGAGGATGACCTCGACCAAGCGCGCATCCTTGCCGTGCTCGGCCGCGAGCGCCAGCGCGCGCTCGCCGGGCACCACGTCGGTCAGGACGACGACTCGCCCCTCCGCCTTCGACACGACCTTGTGCGCGACGACCAGCACGTCTCCATCGGCGAACGTGCCGGCGGCGTCGGCCAGCAGCCGGGCGAGATCGTCGCCGGGCCGGACCTCGGGGATGCCGGGCAGCGCCGCGGCAACGATCACTCTGGCGGCGGCTCGGAGGGTGGCGGCGGCACGAGCTTGCGCGTGGCGGCGAGCCGGCTGAGCATCCCGCGGGTGTGTGCCGCGCCGCCGCGACGATTGGCGAGCGCAACGCGGAGCTCCGCGAGGTCCTCGGCGGTGTCGACGTCGAGCGACAGCGTCGCCACCTCCTCGACGGTGAACGGCACGCCCGCGTCGGCCGCGGCCTTCTCGTGCAGCGCGCGGCTGCCGGGTCCGAAGGCCGGCCCGATGACGTCGGGGGGCGTCAGCAGCAGCGCGTTGGTTCCCGTGCCGTGGCGGTCGGGGACGATGACGACGGAGGGCTCCGTCGCCGGACGGTCGAGCAGCGCGTCGAGCTCGCCGGGGTCAAGCGCCGGCACGTCGCCGGGGACGAGCAGCACGCGCGGGAGCCCCTGCTCGAGCGCATATGCGACGCCGATGAGCGCGGCGACGCTCTGACCGTCCTCGCGGTCGTCGACGAGCACGTTCGCGCCGTACCCGCGGCCGATCGCCTCCGCCGCCGGCTCGGAGGTCACGAGCACGACCTCCGCGACGCGCGAGGTGCGCCGCAGGGCCATGAGCACGTCCGTGACCATCGCCTCGGCGAGCGCCCGCCGCGTGCCGCCGGACAGCTCGTCGCCGAGGCGGACCTTCGCGATCCCGAAGCGCTTGACGGGCAGGATCGCGAGCGTCGCGGGTCCCTTGGGCGGCGGCTCGGATGCGGGGCTGCGCGGCATCAGGCCAGTCCCTCGGCGAAGTGCAGGGTCTCGGCTGCGACGCGGCGACGGCTCTCGGGGTCGCTCATGAGCGTGTCGGTCTGCAGCACCGGCACGCCGTCGGCGAGCTCGTCGGCGACGAGGCCGTCGATGAGCCCGGCGTAGCAGGACGCGATGCCCGCGGCCGTCGGCGGGTAGCCGTCGGCCGCCATGAACTGCGCCGTCGGCCCCTTGAGCACGCGACCGCCGACGATCGGGGAGACCGCGACAACGGGAGCGGGGCTGTCGAGCAGGGCGTCGCGCATATCTTGCACTGCGAGGATCGGCCCGATAGAGATGACCGGGTTCGACGGTCCGACGATGATGACGTCGGCATCGGCGATCGACTCTAGAACCTCGGGAGTCGCGAGCGCCTCGTCGATGCCGCGCAGCTGCGTCCCCGAGACCGGGGCGTCGGCATCCGCGCGGATGAGGAACTCCTGCAGGGCGTACCAGCGCTCGCCGCTGCGCACCTTGGTTCGAACCGGCTCGTCGGCCATCGGCAGCACGCGCGCCTTCAGGCCCAGGGCGGCGCCGAGCTCGGCCAGCGCGTCTGTCAGGCGCGCGCCCTCGTCGAGGCGGTGGCGGCGCTGGATCGCGATCGCGAGGTCGCGGTCGCCGAGTGAGAACCACACGTCCGCGCCGAGGTCGCGCAGCGCGTCCATGACCGCGAAGCTGTCGTCGCGCAGCCCCCAGCCGCGCTCGTCGATGAGGTCGGCGAGCCAGAACGTGCACAGGTCGGGGTCAGGGCTGACGTAGGCGCCGTAGATGTCGATGTCGTCGGCCGTGTTGGCGATGACCGTGAGGTCCGCGCCGACGACGTCGAGCATCCCGCGGGCGAGCTTCGCGCCGCCGGTGCCGCCCGCGAGCATGACGACCGAGGGCATCAGCCGGCCACCGGGGCCGCGGGCCACAGCTCGTCGGGCAGGCCCGTGACCTTGACGCCGGCGTGCGTCTTGTAGCGCACGTTGATCGAGATCATGAGCGCGGTGAGCTGCTCGGTGAGACGTGCCATCTCCAAGCGACCGCAGTCGACGCAGCGCAGGCCGTCGATGCCGTCGAGCAGGGCTGCCACGCGCGCCTTGTCCGCGCGCCGGTCGCCCGCGATGAGGACGTCCTCGTCGAGGACGCGGTCGAGATCGCGCAGCGAGGCGGCGCCGATCGTGTGCAGCGCGCTGAGCACCGTGACGCCTTCGGGAACCATCTCCTGCGCCTGCTGCGCCGCCGAGCCCTGCCAGACGCCGATCGTCCGGGTCGCCTTGCCCCCGACGGCCGCCGCGAGCGGGACCGTGGCATCGACGACGATCTGCCCCGGGCGGAGCGCATCGCGGAGGTTGTGCAGCGTCTCGGCGTGGTTGCGAAACGGGACCGCGAGGATGACGAGCTCCGACGCCGCGGCCGCTTCGGCGTTCACCGAACCCTCGAATGCGCCAGCCGGGACCGCCGCGCGAGCGCGGGCGACGGTCTCGCGAGCGCGCTGGGGATCGCGAGAGCCGAGGACCACCTGGCCACCGGCGCGGGCCAGCCGCACCGCGAGACCGAAGCCGAGGGCGCCAGACGCGCCAATGATGGAGACCGGCTCGGGCAAGCGTGGTCGAGCATATCCGCAGACCCCGACGCCGCCGGGGTCGGGAGCTCAGCGACCCCGGAACTCCGGGCGGCGGCGCTCGACGAACGCGTGGACGCCCTCGCGGAAGTCCTCGCTGGATGCGCACAGCTCCTGTGCGGTGACCTCTTGCTCGAGCGTCTCCGCGAGTGCGGGCATCGCCGACGCGTCGATGATGCCCTTCGCCAGGCCGACGGGCAGCGGAGCGCACGTCAGCAGCTCGCCGACGAGCAGGTCTGTGGCGGCGTCGAGCTCCTCCAGCGGCGCCACGCGGTTGGCGAGCCCGATCCGCTCGGCCTCGGTGCCGTCGACGAACTTCGAGCACATGATGAGCTCCTTTGCGCGGCCGAGGCCGACGATCGCCGGCAGCCGCGAGCAGCCGCCGAGGTCGGGCAGCAGCCCGATGCGCGTCTCGACGAGGCCGATGACCGCGTCGTCGGCGACGACGCGCAGGTCGCAGGCCAGCGCGAGCTCCGCCGCGCCGCCGAGGCAGGCGCCGTGGATCTGCGCGATGGTCGGCTTCGCCATGCGGTCACAGAGGTTCCAGATCGCGAGGATCTGCTCGCGCCAGCCGCGCAGCGTCTCCGGGTCCTGGCCGATCGCCTCGAGGTCGCCGGCGTCCATCCCGCTGGAGAACATCGTGCCGGCGCCGCGCACGACGACGCAGCGCACGGCGACGTCCGCCGCGGCCGCGCGCAGCGCCTCGCCGAGGGCGAGGATGAGCTCGGCGTTCAGCGCGTTGCGCTTCTCGGGCCGGTTCAGGACGACGTGGCGGACCGCGCCGCGGTCCTCTTGCAGGACGAGGCTCACGGCGTGGAGGATAGGTCCAAAGCGCCGTGAGCTTCGGCCGGGGCGATCAGTCCTCGAACGGGGGCCACCCGTCGGTGAGCAGCAGCCCGTACGCCGACGCCCGGGTGTTGTACGCCACCGGGAACTTCACGGCCTCCGTGAGGCCCGGCGACGTCTTGCCGGTGAAGACGGCGACGAACCAGATCGCGATCGAGACGAGCTGGATCCAGATGGTGAAGACGTACACGATGATGTAGACCGGGATGAACAGGATGCCGCGAAAGAACGTCGTCAGCCGGTTGAGCTGCTCCGGCGGCGGTGCCACATTCACCACGACCGGGTACTCGGGGTGCTCGCCACCGTCAAACGGCGGAAACACGTCAGAGATCAGGTAGCCGTAGGTGTTCACGCGCGTCGAGTAGCGCAAAAATCCGGCGACGAACGCGTACATGCCTGCCGGATAGCGGCCCGTGAAGAGGATCGCGAACCACGCGCAGAAGACCACGACGATCGCGCCGATTGCGTAGAAGCAGATCCAGATCCAGTGCGGGATCAGCATGAACAGGCGGAAGAACACCGTGAGGCGGTTGCGCTCGACGGGTGCGTTCTGCTGATACACCACGGGGTATGTGCTCATGGGACGCGAGGCTCGCACCTGGCGCATGGCGCGTCAACACCACATCCGTATAGACAGACACCTGCCGCGCGGGCGAGCCGGCCGCGAACCATTAGCCTGTGGCGCCGATGCCTCCGACCGCAACGACCGAGGGTCGCGAGCTCGCCTTCGCGGGCGTCGCGCGCCAAGCCGAGCTCGTGCGCGCCGGGGAGGTCTCGCCGCGCGAGCTCGTCGAGAACGCGCTTGAGCGCATCGGCCGGCTGGACCGCGAGCTGAACGCCTTCCGGATCGTCTTTGACGAACGGGCGCTGCTCGAGGCCGATCAGGCCGGTGGGCGCGCGCGCGGCGGGGGCGATCGCCCGCTGCTCGGCGTGCCGATCGCCGTGAAGGACGACATGGCGGTTGCGGGGACCCCGCGCGTGCGCGGCTCCAACGCCCACGGCGACCCCGAGCCGGAGGACTGCGAGCTCGTGCGGGTGCTGCGCGCGGCCGGGGCGATCGTCATCGGCGTCACGCGGACGCCCGAGCTCATGCTGTGGCCGTTCACGGAGACCGCCCACGGCGGCTCGACGCGCAACCCCTGGAGCGTCGATCGGTCGCCGGGGGGCTCGAGCGGCGGGCCGGCCGCGGCCGTCGCGGCCGGGCTCGTGCCGGCGGCCACCGCGTCCGACGGTGCCGGCTCGATCCGCGTCCCGGCCGGCTGCTGCGGCCTGTTCGGCCTGAAGGTCCAGCGCGGCCGCGTGCCGGTCGCGCCGCTGCAAGACGTCTGGACGGGCTTGAGCGTCTACGGCTTCCTCGCGCGGTCGGTCGCCGATACCGCGCTCCTCTACGAGGTCGCGACGGGCGAGCCGTGGGTCGCGGCGGCGCAGCGCGAGCCGGGCAAGTTGCGCGTCGCGCTGTCGACGAAGATCCCGCCGGGCGTGGCGGCGCGCTGCGCTCCGGAGCAGCGAAAGGCGGCGCAGGACACGGCCGAGCTGCTGCGGTCGCTCGGCCACGAGGTCGTGGAGCGGACGCCGAGCTACGGGCTCATCGGGCGCAACGTCATCACGCGCTACCTCGCGGGCGCGAGCCTGGAGGCCGACTCGATGGCCGATCGCGCCAAGCTCGAGCGGCGCACGCGCCAGATGGCTCGGGCCGGTCGTGCCGCGCGCAAGCTGCTGCGCCGCGCGGTCGCCGCGCAGGAGGGCGACGCGCGCCGCATCAACGCGATCTTCGACGACGTCGACATCGTGCTGACCCCGACGCTGACCGCCGCGCCGCTGAAGGTCGGCAAGTACGAGGGCTGCGGCGCGACGCGGACGTTCAACGGCGCGGCCGGGTTCGTCGCCTACAACCCGCTCTGGAACCACATCGGCAACCCGGCTGCCGCCATCCCTGCGGGCTTCGACTCGGCGGGCCTGCCGCTGTCGGTGCAGATCGCCGGCAAGCCCGAGTCCGAGCCGCTGCTGCTGTCGCTCGCGCGGCAGCTCGAGACCGCGCGCCCCTGGGCGGACGCCCGCCCGCCGGTCTCTTGAGCGCCGTCAGCCCGACCGCCCTGCGCGTCATCGCCGCGGAGTGCGCCCGCGCCGCCGGCGAGCTGCTGCTCGAGCGCTTCGTGGCGGGCGGGGAGCGGGCGGTCGGCTCGAAGAGCTCGCCGACCGACGTCGTGTCCGAGGCCGACTACGCTGCCGAGCGCGCGATCCGCGAGCTGCTGGCCGCGCGCCGGCCCGGCGACGCGATCCTCGGCGAGGAGGGCGGCGAGACGCAGGCGGGCGAGGGCCTGCGCTGGATCGTCGACCCGCTCGACGGCACGGTGAACTTCCTCTTCGGCGTGCCGCAGTGGTGCGTGAGCGTCGCGGTCTACGACGACGAGGGCGGCCTCGCGGGCGTGGTGTTCGACCCGCTGCGCGACGAGATCTTCTGCGGCGAGCGCGGCGGGTCCACGACCCTGAACGGCACGCCGGTCGCGGGCTCCTCGCGGGGCGATCTCGCGTCCGCGCTGGTCGGCACGGGCTTCGCGTACGAGTCGTCGGTGCGCAAGACGCAGGCGGCGGTCGTCGCGCGCGTGTTGCCGGTCGTTCGCGACGTCCGGCGGATGGGCTCGGCCGCCCTGGACCTCGCATGGACAGCGGCTGGTCGCTACGACGCGTTCTACGAGCGCGGCGTGCAGGCCTGGGACATCGCCGCCGGCTCGGTGCTCTGCATGTGCTCGGGCCTCGTCGTGCGCTCGCTGGAGGCGCAGGGCGCGGCGCCCGACGGCATCATCGTGGCGCCCGCAGGGCTCATCGACGAGCTCGAGGCACTGGTCTCGTAAACGTGCGAGCTCGCCGCCGCACCGCTTGACGGCGCCCGGCGGCGTACGAATGACCGCTCGAGCCTGCTTCTCATCAGCCGTGGAATACCCGGGGTGGGATTCGAACCCACAATCCCTCACGGGCAATCGGTTTTGAGCCGATCCTGTATACCGTTCCAGCACCCGGGCGCGGGCCGACCGATTGTAGGCGGGTGGTCAGGCGGCGCGCTCGATCTCGACGCTCCAGCGCTGTCCGAAGCCCTTCGCGGAGAAGACGATGAGCGCGATCTGGACGGGCACGAGCACGATCGTCAGGACGCCGAGGAGCGCCGCGTCGAGGGCGGGGTCGGTGAAGCCGGTGCCCTCGCGATCAAACCAGCCCGGCGCGCTGATCGCGGCGAATATCGCGAGCACGATGGCCAGCGCGGCGGCGACCGGCAGCAGGCCGCTGCGCCAGCGCGCGATGTAGAACGCGATCAGCACGTAGACCAGGATGTAGGCGATCTGCACGGGCTTCGCGCCCTGGATCCGCGTCCAGCCGCCGGCGGTCACGATGACGAGCAGCAGCGCGCTCGCGAGCATCAGCGCGACGACGATCGCCTTCGTCGACCGCGACCCCGCGTTGTCGCGATTGGGATGCTCGATGACGGAAGCGCCCTGTGCCATGCCCGGCCAACATACAATCCCGACCGGCCGGGGGGAGAGGCGTTCAAAGCCGCTCGCGGGCGTGGTGGAATTGGTAGACACGCCGGCTTTAGGTGCCGGTGGCGCAAGCCTTGGGGGTTCGAGTCCCTCCGCCCGCATCGGCGTCCTCTCGTAGGCCGCCGTCCTGGATATGGCCGATTCTCGTATCCGATCGCCGTGAAGGTGACGCTCTCCCGCGCCGTGCATCGGCTCCTCGATCGCACGGGAGGGCTACCGCCCCCAATGTCGAGAAGTGAGCGGATAGCGCTCACAATCCGACATTCGACTCCGCGCCCGCTTATATCGCGCCGACTGGCTCAGACCACGCATGTGGGCGCTTCGCCACAACCTGAGCGCGTACGACGCGACGTATGTCGCCTTGACCGAGATGACCGCCGCAACGTCGTTGCTCACCACCGACGCACGCCTAGCGTTCGGTGCGCGGTGCAGGTCCTCTAACACGACCTTCCGCAACCCGACCCCACGCGCACGCTGCGGCGGATAGCGGCGCACAGTGCCGCGCGGGTTCTCGCGTGTCGTGTCCGGGCTCAAGCCGCCCGGCATGTCGAGGTCGAGCGACCGCCGCGTCCTCGACGCCGGCGACGTGCGCCATGGCGTCGTCGACGAGCGCTGCGGGACGTCCGTGGACATTCGTCCGGGATGCGGCGAGAAAGCGCTCGGGGCGCGTCAGACGCTTGCCGTCGACACCTGGTCCTCCAGGCCCTTGACCGGCTTGACGGTCGTTCCGGTCCGCTGGCGCTCGCGGATCTCCAGACGGCGCGAGAGCCGCGACAGCAGCAGGTTGACGGCGATGAACAACAGGCCGACGAAGATGAGCACCTGCAGCAGCGGCGCCTGCACGCCGCCGAAGAAGTTCTGACCGCTCACGATGCGCGCGTGGCGCATGACCTCCTGGATGGCGATGATGCTGACAAGCGTCGTGTCCTTGTTCAGCGTGATGAGCTGCGAGATCGTCGACGGCACCATCCGTCGCAAGCCCTGCGGCAGGATCACGAGCCGCATCCGCTGCGAGTAGCTCATGCCGAGCGCGGCGGCAGCCTCGCCCTGCCCGCGAGCGAGCGACTGGATCCCCGCGCGCATGATCTCTGCCAGGACGGCGGAGTTGTAGAGCACGAGCGCGAGCAGGGCGGCGAGTACGCGGCCCGTCTGCAGCGCGTCGGGAAGGAAGCCCGGCGCGGCGGCTTCGTAGCGCTCCCTCCACGGCACCGGCAGCGCGACGGCCATGTAGAGGATCACGAGCATGAGCGGCAGGTTGCGCCACAGGTCGATCCACAAGCCGGCGGCGGTGCTCACGGCGCGCACGCGAGACAGCCGCAGCAGCGCGAGCGCGAGCCCGAGGATCAGCGAGAAGACCATCGCGATGACCGCGAGCTGGAGGTTCACGAGGAAGCCCTCGAGGATGAAGCGCGCGTTGCGCCCGCTGTACAGCCACTCCCAGTTGTCCGGATCGACGAGGTAGCCCATGCCTATCGCCTGATCACGTAGCGTCGCTCGAGCATCCGGAACGCGACGGTGGCGGTGCCCGTCAGCAGCAGGTAGCCGACCGCCGCCCAGAAGAACGACTCCTCGATCTTGAACGTCTGCGCCTGGATGACCCGCGAGTTCTTGAGGAGGTCGCTCAGCGCGATGATCGAGACGCCGACGATCGCCGAGTTCTTGATCATCGCGATCGTGATCGAGCCCAGCGGCGGGATCACGGTCCGAAACGCTTGCGGCAGGATGATCCGGCGCATCGTCGCCGCATAGGAGAAGCCCAGCGACAGCGACGCCTCGATCTGGCCCTTGCTGACCGAGAAGACGCCCGAGCGCAGCGCCTCGGCGACGTACGCCGCCGTGTAGAGCCCGAGCGAGGCGATCCCGGCGGTCCACTGCCCGATCGGCACGCCGGCGCGCCGCAGCCCCGCATAGGCCATCGTCAGCAGGACGAGCAGCGGGATATTGCGAAACGTCTCGACGTAGATGCCGCCGAGGCGCTGCAGCCACACGGACGGTGCAACCCGCAGCGCCGCCACGATCGTCCCGACGACGAGCGCGATCCCGAACGACCCGACGACGAGTCGGAGGGTGACCCACAGGCCACCCCCGAACTCGTCGAAGTGCTCCGTCAGGACGTTGAGCAGATCGGTCACTTGCTGAGGTCGAGCGCCTCCTGCAGCGTCATCGTCGGCGGGTCCTGCTTCTCGCCCGTGTACTGGCCGACCCACTTCTGGTAGGCCGTCGCCCAGCTGCCGTCTTCCTTGTATGTCGCGAGCACCGAGTCGACGAACTCCTTGAAGGCGGTGTCACCCTCCTTGACGCCGGCGCCGTAGGGCTCGGTCGTGAGGTCGTCGCCGACGAGCTTGAGCTCGTCGTCCTGGCGGATCATGCCGGTGAGGATCACGTCGTCGGTCGAGACCGCTTGGACGCCGCCGTTCTGGATGAGCTCCAGGCACTCCGAGTACGCGTCGACGAGGCGCAGCTTCGCCTTCGGCGCCTGCTTTTTGAGTGTCGCCTCGTAGGTCGAGCCGAGCGCCGTGCAGACGTTCTTGCCCGCGAGGTCGTCGACGCCCTTGATGTCGGTGTTGTTCTTCTTGACGAGGATCCGGCCCTTGGCGACGAAGTACGGCTCGGAGAAGTCGATCTCCTCGTCGCGCTCGGCGGTGATCGTCATCGTCGAGAGGATGAGGTTGGCGGTCCCGTCCTTGAGGAACGCGATCCGGTTGTCCGACAGCGCCTCGATGTACTTCGGCGTGACGCCGAGCTCGTCGGCGATCGCCTTCGCGAAATCGATGTCGAAGCCCTGCACCTCGCCGCTCGTGTCCTTGAAGCCGAACGGCGGCACGTCGAACTTCACGCCGACGGTGATCTCGCCCGCATCCTGGAGCTTCTTCATCGTCGTGCCCGCCGCGAACGTCTTCGCGGCGGTCGTCGCGGTCCCGGCCGAGCCGACCTCGTCGTCGTCGTCGCCGCACGCGCCGATCGCCGTCGCGCCGAACGCGAGCACGAGCGCCGTCAGGCAGCGCCATGTCTTCGTCTGCATCCGTCCCCCTTCGTCAGTGGTGAATGATCTTGTCCACGAACTCCCGCGCGCGCGGGCTCTTCGCGTTTGCGAAGAACTCGGCGGGCGGGCCCTCCTCGACGATCTTGCCCTCGTCGATGAAGACGATCCGGTCGCACACCTCGCGCGCGAATCCCATCTCGTGCGTGACGACGACCATCGTCATCCCGCCTTTCGCGAGGTCGCGCATGACGTCCAACACCTCGCGGATCATCTCCGGGTCCAGCGCGGACGTGGGCTCGTCGAAGAGCATGAGCTTGGGCTCCATGGCCAGCGCGCGCGCGATCGCCACGCGCTGCTGCTGGCCGCCCGACAGGTCGGCCGGCGCCGCGTCGGCCTTCTCGGGGATCCCCACCGTCTGCAGCAACTCGCGCGCGCGCACCTCCGCCGCCTTTGGCTCGATGCCCTTCACCTTGACCGGCGCGAGCATGATGTTCTCGAGCACCGACATGTGCGGGAAGAGGTTGAACTGCTGGAAGACCATCCCGATGTTCGCGCGGATCTTCTGAATCTCCTTGCTCTGCGGATCGATCCGCTGGCCGTCGACGACGACCGAGCCCGAGTCGACGGACTCGAGGCCGTTGATGCAGCGCAGCATCGTCGACTTGCCCGACCCCGACGGCCCCGCGATCACGATCGCCTCGCCGATGCCGATCGAGAGGTCGATGGAGTCGAGGACGAGGTTGTCCCCGAAGCTCTTATGTACGTCGGTGAGCTGGACGAGTGGCGCGGCGGCACTGCTCGGCGACATGGCGCCTACCCTACGCGGGCTGGCGCCTCGCGGCTATGCCGACCTCGGCGACGAGGGCGCGACCGCGAACGCGACGGCCGTTCGCCACGGGTCGCGGACGAGGAAGCCGCCGGCATGCGGCTCGACGGGCAGGCCCGCGGACGTGACGCGCGCGCGCACTTCGCCGACCTCCTGCGCGCTGTCGAGCAGCACGGTCCAGTGGCGCAGGCCGGCGACGTCCGCCGGCTTGGGCTTGACGTCTGAGCCGAGCCAGACGTTGAAGCCGAGGTGGTGGTGGTAGCCGCCCGCCGAGACGAACGCCGCGCTGCCGAGGTTCACCATGACCTCGAACCCGAGGACGTCGCGGTAGAAGGCCAGCCCGCGCTCGACGTCGGCGACGTGCAGGTGCAGGTGCCCGGTCCGCAGCCCGGGTCCGGCGAGGGTCCGGGGCTCGTCGCCGTCGACCGTGCGCATGAGCGCCTGGATGTCGAGCGCGATCGTGTACATCTCGACGCGCTCGCCGGGCTGGCGCGCCGGCGGCCAGTCCTCGCGCGGGCGGTCGGCGTAGAGCTCGATGCCGTTGTCGTCGAGGTCGCGGAGGTACACCGCCTCCGACACGCCGTGGTCCGACGCGCCCTCGATGCGCGTGCGGTTCTCGGCGAGCCTGCGGATCGCACGGGCGAGCTCGTCGCGCGAGTCGAACAGCAGCGCGAAGTGGTAGAGGCCGGCGTGACGCCCGCCGAGACCGGCGCCGGGCTCCTCGACGAGCACCAGCAGATCTTCGGCTCCGGCGCCCAGCATGGCGCGGTTGGCGTCGCGATCGTGCACCCGCAGGCCGAGCGAGCGCTCGTAGAAGGCGATCGAGCCGTCGAGGTGCGAGACCGTGAGGTGTGTGGCGCCGAGCCGTAGCGTCGCGGGCAGCGTCGGCGCCGTGGGAGTCTCGATCGTGGACATGCGTGCAGTCTCTTCTGTGCGGGCCGCGCCGTCCATAGCTGTAGATCGCGGATGCATGGACATCCGCCGCGGTACTCGTCAGTCGGCCCGGGCGAGGCCTCGTGCGCGGTCGCGGAAGACCGTCGGCGGCTCGCCGGCATGGCGCTTGAAGGCGCGCGAGAAGTACAGCGGGTCGGAGAAGCCCGTCTGGTATGCGACCTCGCCGATCGTGCGGTCGGTGAAGCGCAGCAGGCGGGTGGCTTCGATCATGACGCGCTCGGTGACGAGCTCCTTCGTCGACTTCCCGGCGACCTGCGTCAGCGCGTGCGAGAGCGCCGCCGGCGGCAGCGCGAGGGCGTCGGCGTAGTGCGCGGCGTCGTGGTGGGCGGCGAAGTCGCGCTCGAGCGCGCGCGAGAAGCGCCGGTAGAGCTCGAGTCCCGCTTCGTTGCCATCGCGGCGCTCGGTGTGCTCGCCGTCATACCAGCGCTCGATCCACAAGAGCAGGACCGAGAGCAGGTGGCGCTGCAGGTCGGCGCTGCGCGGGTCGGGCGGACCGGCGCTCTCGGTGTTCAGGCTCGCGATGAGCGCTTCGAGCGGGGCGTGGCTACTCGCGGGCACGGTGACGTTCCAGCCGCCGCAGCCGCCGAACAGCCAGGCGGGGTCGGCGCGCGCGATCGGGCCCTCGTGCAGGAGCTCCTCGCCGAAGCGCACGGCGGCGCCGACGAGGTTGCGGGCGCGCTCGAAGACGTGCACCTGTCCGCGGCCGATGACGGTGATCGTGCCCGGGACGACCGGGACCGTGCGGTGGTCGAGCATGTGCTGGCCGACGCCGCTGCGGGTCCAGATGAGCTCGTGGTAGTCGTGGCGGTGCGGCTCGCGGATGGCGTCGCCCGGGCAGCCGACGTCGAAGTTCTCGAAGAGCACGACCTCCACGGGGTCGTGGCGGTTGGCGAGGCGATCGACGGTGAGTCGGCCGGCTTCGGCTTCGGATTCGGCTTCGGCGCGCAGGCCGCTCGCGGATTGCACGAGCACGATTGTGACGCCCTGCGCGCCCGTGCGCAGATCAGACGGCCTTGACCGCCTCGATGTCGAGCTCGAGCTTGATCTTGTCGCTGACGACGACGTTGCCGCTGCCCATCGCGATGTTGAACTTGATGTCCCAGTCGCTGCGGTTGATCGTGCCGGTGGCCTCGAGGCCGATGCGGTCGTTGCCCCACGGATCGGCGTCCTGGCCGACCTCGGCCGTCAACGTGATCGGCTTCGTGACGCCGTGCATCGTGAGGTCGCCGACGATCTCGTAGGTGTCCTCGTCCTTGGCGGTGATCGAGGTCGACTGGAACGTGATCTCGGGGTTCGTCTCGGCATCGAAGAAGTCGGGGGCTCCGAGGGTGATCGTAGGTGACGCCCGGCTCGGTTTTCGGGCCTGAGCAGGCGGTTTGGTGATCTGACGCGCTGTCGTTGTCGTGCCCGGGCCCGCGAGGGGCAGTTTGCGCGCAGCGCAACCCTTGAGAGCCACAATCAGCGCAGCGCGGCCGGGCGGTCAAGAGCGGCCCGGCAGGGCCGAGCGCCAGCGAGCCGCGCAGCGGCGCTCTTGAGGGCGCGGTCGCGCGGAGCTACCACCCCCGTGTCAGGCGACGCGCTGCCGTCCCGCCCGGCAGGCTGCTGGCTGTTCGAAGGTCAACGGCCCGATGAAGGAGGGGACGACATGCGCGTCTGTTCGGCATTCTCGCGGTTGCTTGGCCTGGACGGTGTCTGGGTGCGCTCGGTCAGCTTCCAGCACGATCGGGTCCGCGTGAGCGTGGCGTTGCGTCGTCGTCGCCTGCATTGCCCGAAGTGCTCGTACTCCACGCGTCATCGCGAGAACAAGCAGCATCACGACTCGGTCTGGCGCCATCTGGATCTCGGCCGTTGGCGCTTGGAGGTTCACGCCCGGCTGCGGCGGCTGCGCTGTCCTGAGCACGGCGTGCATGTCGAGGGCGTCCCGTTCGCCCGTGGCGGCGCCAGGTTTACCCGCGACTTCGAGGACCTCGTCGCGTGGCTGGCGACCAAGACCGACAAGACGGCGACCACTCGGCTGACACGGATCGACTGGCAGACGATCGGCAGGGTCATCGAGCGCGTCGGTGCCGAGCTCATCGACGCAGACCGCCTGAGCGACCTGTTTGAGATCTCGATCGACGAGGTCGCGTGGCGCAAGGGCCACCGCTACCTGACGCTCATCGCAGATCACCGCCGTCGCTGCGTGGTGTGGGGCACTGAGGGCAAAGGGCAGGCCGCCGCCGACGAGTTCTTCGCCGACCTTGACCACGACACTCCCTGCCGCGACGCCGACGACGCGCAAGCCGCCGAGATCGTCAAGGCGCCCGCCGACGCCGACGCCGACGCCGACGATCAGGTCGGCGAGCGCGCCGGGCAGCTGACAGCGGTCTCGATGGACATGACCGGCGGCTACGCCAAGTCGGTGCGCCGCCACGCCCCACAAGCAGTCATCTGCATCGACAACTACCACGTCGTGGCGCTCGCGACCAAAGCACTGGACGAGGTCCGCCGCGAGCACTGGAACGAGCTACGGGCAGCGGGCGACCGTGACGCCGCCAAACAGTTCAAAGACAGCCGCTGGTCGCTGCTGAAGAACCCCGCCGACCTCACCGACCAACAGGCCGACACCCTCACCGCGCTGCACGCCGCCGGCGGCAAGATCCCGCGCGCCTGGGCAATGAAAGAGATGGTCCGCGCGATCTTCGCGCCCGGCCTGACCGTCGACACCGTCGACGAGCTGATCGACCGCCTCCTGGCCCGCCTGTCACGCAGCCGCCAGAGACCGTTCGTCAGGCTCGGACGCACGATCCGCAAACACCGCGACGGCATCCTCGCCGCTCGGCGCCTGAAGCTCAGCAACGCCCGCGCGGAAGCCCTCAACAACAAGGCCAAGCTCATCACCCGCCGCGCCTACGGCTTCCACTCCGCCAACGCCGCGCTCGCCCTCATCCACCTCACCTGCGGCCCAATCACACTCACGCTCCCGCACGAGCAGACCGCTTGACTTCACCTACGATCACCCCC
>CAWEOF010000013.1:0-82621 GCA_963810605.1 uncultured Actinomycetes bacterium | reverse complement strand
CGCCTGACCCCGGCCACCCGCGATACCGACTCGGTCGCCGGAGCCTCCGGCGGGGTCCGCCGCGACATTGCTATTCGCGTCCAGTCATGGTCGAATCGCCACCGTGACCGAGGACGTAAGCGACGAGGTCAGGAGCACGCTCACGGAGGAGGTGCGCGTCGCCATGGCGCTCAACGGCGGCATCAGCCTCGCGATCTGGATGGACGGCTGTGCCGTCGAGCTCGATGCGGCACGACGGGCCCACCTCGCTGAGGAGTCTCTCGGCTGGGATCTGGACGACGGCGCGCAGGCGCAGTCGCCGCGTGGGCGGGCGAAGCGCTTTCTCCTCGGGACGCCGCTGCCCGCACCAACGCCGCCACAGGTGCTGGGCACACGGCATGTGTACCACGAGCTCTGTAGGGCGTTCCGGCGCGAGCTGGTCATCGACCTCATGAGCGGTGCCAGCGCCGGCGGGGTCAACGGTGCGATGCTCGGGTGCGCCACGACGCATCACCGGCGCCTGCACCCGGACTTCGTCCGCCGCAAGTGGCTCGAGCTTGGGGACATCTCGCTCCTGCTGCAGCGCACCTCCAAGCCCGACCCGCGCTCGCTCATGCGCGGCTGCGAGTTCCACGTCAACCTACGCAACGTCTTCGAGGCGCTCACCGGTGGGTCATCGGCAGACGCGCTCGATCGCGCGCAGACGGCGCTTCCCGCCGAGCAGGCAGTCACCCGCACCGCGACGGACGGCCTCGTGCCGTGGCTCGACGTCACGACGACGGATCTCCAGGGCACGGAGCGCACGTACGCGGACGCCTGGGGCGTCGAGCTCGTCGCGCGCGAGTACCGCGCGCGATTTCGGTTCCGCGAGCAGGGCGACTACACCGCGGCGACCCTCGCGGCCGCCACCCGCTCGTCGGCGTCGTTCCCGTTCGCGTTTGAGCCGTGGCAGGTCGACGGCACTGCGCTGGAGCTCGCCACATTCGCCACGCGACGGCACGTCATCGACGGCGGCGTGCTCGACAACGCGCCGATCGAGGTCGTCCTCGACCTCATCCCGGTGCGCCCGGCGGAGCGACAGGTCAAGCGCTACGTCTGCTATATGAACGCCGACCCCCCGGTCCCGGACGGCGCCAAGGCGGCTATCCCGAATTCGTCGGGATCCGCACCGTCCGCGGACGTCGAGGAGACCTGCCGTCAGGCGGACCCGGAGCCATCCTTGTTCGGTCTCGCCAAGTCCGTGCTGTCGCTGCCGCGCAAGGCGCCGTTTGTCGACGAGCTCGACGCGGTTGAGCGCCGCACGCGCCGTGCGGCACTCGTGCGGGAGACGGAGCTCGTGCTGCTCGGCGAGGACGAGGCCGCGCTCGAGGCGCTCGCGAGCACGCTCCTGCCCGTCTATCGCGAGCGCCGACGTCTGCTCTCGCTCGAGGAGCTGCTCGTGCAGCCCGCGACGGTTCGGGCGGCGTGGGCGAACTTGCCGGGAACAGATGCCACAGAGCTGCCGTGGGTACCACGGATGCTCGAGCAGGATCCGAGCCGTCCATGGGGCTGGGGCCTGCGCGCGGCGCAGCGCGCGATCCACCTCCTGCTCGACGCGCTCCGTTTCTTGATCGTGGAGGCGCAGCGCGCGGGCGATCCCGCCAGGGTGGTGGCGCTCCTGCGCTTGCGCGGCGAGCTCACGACCGAGCACCTCGCCGCGCTCAAAGTTCTGCGTGAGGGCTTGCTCGGCGCCGACGGCACCGAAGTCCGCGCGAAGCTGCGGGCGATCTCGCAGGGCCAGCCGGCGGAACGCATCGTGGGCAGCCTGACGACCGCCTGGATGGGATTCGACGCGGAAGCCTCACAGCAGGTTCGGGCCGCGGCAAGCGTGATCGCCGACGGGCTGGCCGCAATCGAGGGTGGCGATGGAGCCGAGCCCCTTGGGGGCCAGTCCTCCATCCCACTCGCAAACGCGTTGTTCGGGGAGGGCCGCGAGGTCGAGACGTTCATCCGCCGTGCGCGCTACGTGGAGGTCATACGCCGCGCGTTCGAGAGCGATGTGGACATCGACCCCGCGCAGGAGGTCGGCTTCGCCCAGCTGACGCCGTTCACGAAGGTGCCGATCTTCCTACCATCGTGTGACGGCACCTGCCCCGACAGCCCCTCGGACAAGCTCGCAGGCATCCAACTCGGGCACTTCGCCGCGTTCTACCGCCGCTCGTGGCGCGCGAACGACTATATGTGGGGCCGGCTTGACGCATCCACGCGCATCGTGGAGCTCTTGGTGGATTGTCGGCGCGCGCGCGAGCTCGCTGGCTACCCGGGCGATCTGAAGCTGGAGCCGTGGACGTCGATTGCGGCGCTCCTGCTTCCCTCCGACGCTGTCACGCCCGATACCTCGTGGCTCGTCAGGGAGATGGTCGTCGATCTCGACGGGGAGACGCCCCAGGAACGGCAGCAGGCTCTTGCCTTGATGCTCCAGGAGGATCTCCAGGTCGGGGACGGGTCGTTGACCCGGCTGCTCTGCACGCGCGCGGTCCAGCTCGAGATCCTCGAGGCCGAGCTGCCGGTGCTCGACGAGACGTCGCGCGTGGACGCGGCTCTCGGTGCAAGCTCGAAGCCGCTGGACTTGCCGCTGGCCAACCTGCATGACGCGGTCAAGGCCGTGCGCCACGCCGCTGGCGAGGCCACGCTTCCCGCGAGACTCGGCGCCCGCGGCAAGCACGAGATCGGCAGCACGCTCGGGTTGCGCGTCGCCACGCACGCCCTCTTCGTGGCGCTCGCCGCCCTGCGCTTCGCGAAGGTGCCGCTGGCCAAGCCGCTGTACGCGCTGCGCGCCGTCTTGTTCCCCGTTGCGGGGGCGACGTCGCGTGTCGGCTGGTATCGCGCGGTCGTGGCAGTCGGCTTCTGGGCCGCCGCGTTGTATGTCACCAGCCGGATCGTCACGACTCCGACCGATGGAGGGACGGACCTCGAATCGGTGGGCTGGTCGTCGGTGCTCGTCTCTGGTGTCGCGCTGCTCGCGATCCTCGCGCTCGCGGCGATCCCCGCGGTGCGCGTGTACACGGCCGGGCCCAAGAACTGGGGTGTGCGCTCGATACAGCTCTTCTGGGCGGTCGGGCTCGCCGCGGCGGGCGGTGTGTTGGCGATCGGGCTCGCGCTCGGGCGCGGCATGAGCACGACACAGCTACTCCTGTCGCCCGGTGCGGACGAGCCGTGGGGTTGGTTGCGCGCTGCGCTGATCGCGATCGTGTTCGGCCTGCCCATCGCTCGCGTGTCGTTCGGCGTCCGCGCGAGGCTCTACGCGCTCCTCGCGCGCCGGCAGTGGGTGGGGCCGGCACTCGCGGGCGGGTTCCTCGCTTTGAGTTGCTGCCTCGCCGCGTGGGCGATCTCGGGACCGCTATGGCCTCGGCTGATCGACGACGATCCCGCGTGGAAGGTCGTTGTGGAATGGGCGGCCGTGCCCTTCGCGCTGATCGTCGCCGGCGGCTACCTCGCGAACTCGCATCCGGCGGCCGGCCCAGCGCGTGCCGACGAGAGCCGCCAAGGGTAGGGTGGCATGGCCATGGACGTGTTCGTCTACTTGGTCGTGCTCTTTCTCTGGGGCCTCGTCGTGGGTGCGTTCGCGCGGCTCGCGTTGCCCGGGCCCGATCCGCTGACGCTGTTTCAGACGGCGCTCGTCGGCGTCGCCGGCTCGACGCTCGCCGCGATCTTCTCGCTCTGGTTGTTCGGTCAGGTCGCGGGGTTCCTGCTGTGCCTCGTGTTCTCGGTCGCGATCATGTTCTTCATCCGGCGCTCGCGAGGCGGCGGGCTGACCGACCCGGGCGCGCAGCGCCGCTACTAAGCCGCAAGCTGCGCGGCGACAGCTCCGTCGCCGCGGAGATCGTCGTCTACACCGCGCCTGGCCGAGCCCTCGCGCCCGCGATAAGGTGACGCCTCCGTCACGTTGACCGCTCCGGGAGTCCCGCCGCCCTCATGCCCCAGCTGCCCACTGCCGCGATCATCGGCGCCGGCTCGTCCGGGATCGCGGCCGCCAAGGCGCTGCACGAGCGCGGGATCCCCTTCACCTGCTTCGAGGCGTCGGATCGCATCGGCGGCAACTGGGTCTTTCGCAACAAGAACGGGATGTCCGCCGCCTACCGCGACCTGCACATCAACACGTCGCGCGACCGGATGCAGTTCTCGGACTTCCCGATGGAGCGCTCGTGCCCGGACTTCCCGCATCACACGGACATCGCCGCGTACTTCGAGGCGTACGTCGAGCACTTCGGCTTTCGCGACAAGATCCGCTTCGAGTGCGCGATCGCGCACGCCGAGCCGCGCCCCGACGGCGGCTGGGAGCTCACGGACGCGGCGGGCGAGCGCCACCGCTGCGACGCGCTGCTCGTCGCCAACGGCCATCACTGGGACGCGCGCTGGCCAGAGCCGGCCTTCCCCGGCAGCGAGACGTTCGAAGGCGTCCAGCTTCACGCCCACGACTACCGCGACAACGGCTTCTTGGAGGGCAAGGACGTCGTCGTCCTCGGGATGGGCAACAGCGCGATGGACATCGCCGTGGAGTCGAGCTACGTCGCCCGCTCGACGCAGCTCGCGGCGCGGCGCGGGGCGTGGATCGTCCCGAAGTACCTCTTCGGCCGGCCCGTCGACCAGTACGCGACGAGCCACCGCGTGCCCGTGCCGGTGGCGGGCAAGCTGCTCGAGCTCATGCTGCGACTCAACGCCGGCCCGCTCGAGCGCTACGGCCTGCCCAAGCCCGATCATCCGCTGACCGCCGCGCACCCGACGGTCTCGGGGCGCATCCTCGATCGCATCGCCCACGGCGCCATCACCCCGCGCCCGAACATCGAGCGTCTCGGCTCCGACGACGTCCAGTTCACCGATGGCACGCGAGTGCACGCGGACGTCGTCATCTACTGCACGGGCTACAGGATCAGCTTCCCGTTCCTCGACCCGGCCGTCGTGGCGGCGCCCGACAACCGCATCGAGCTCTTTCGCCGCGTCTTCTCGCCGCAGCATCCGAGCCTCGCGTTCGTCGGCCTCGTGCAGCCGATCGGGGCGACCATGCCCCTCGCCGAGGCACAAGGCCGGTTGCTCGCGGACTACCTGGCCGGCGCCTACCGCCTGCCGTCACGCGGGCGGATGCACGCCGAGATCCGACGCGAGAACGCGGCGATGCGCAAGCGCTACGTGGCATCGGCGCGCCACACGATCCAGGTCGACTTCGACCGCTACCGCTACGAGCTCGAGCGCGAGCGCCGGCGCGGCGGCGCGCGCGCACGGGCGCGCGGCGCGAGCTACCCGCTGGCCGCGCACCCGCCGGCCGGCGAGGCCGGGCGCGACAGGTCGGTTCGCGCATGACGATCGCGCCGGAGGCCGGACCCGGGCGGCGCGAGGCGACGAAGGCCGCCAACCGGGCCGCGATCATCGCCGCCGCGCGCGCGGTGTTCGCCGACCTCGGCTACGGCGGCGCGTCGGTGCGCGACGTCATCCGCCGCACGGACCTCGCGAGCGGCACGTTCTACAACTACTTCCCCGACAAGGAGTCGCTGTTTCGCGCGGTCGTCGAGGAGAGCGCGGTCGAGGTCCGCTCGCGCGCGCAGCTCGCCCGCCGCCAGGCGCGGTCGCTCGAGGAGTTCGTCGAGGCCGGCTACCGCGAGTACTTCGGCTTCCTCGCATCCGACCCCGAGGCGTTCTCGCTCATGCGCCGCAACAGCGGCACGATCCGCGCGATGTTCGACGAGCCGATCTTCGGCGCGGGCATCGACGAGCTCGCCGCCGACCTGCGCGCAGCGATCGACGCCGGCATCGTGCCGCCGCTGGATGTCGAGTACATGGCGTCCGCGATGGTCGGCGCGGCGCTCGAGGTCGGCGTCGCGATGGTCAAGCGCGATCCGCCCGACGTCGAGGGCGCGACGCGCTTCGCGACGAGCGTCCTGCTCGGCGGCATCGAGCGGCTCGGTCGCCACCGCCGGCCTGACGATGGCGTCTTCTTGGCGCCGGATGCAGGGGTCATCTCGCCACGACCGCGGTAGGAACGCCGTGCGGGGGACGAAGGCTGCGGCGGGTGGATCGCGCGCCCCGCAGGCCCGGGCCGAGCCTCCGAATCGGCCATCTAGACTGACGCCGTGCCTCCGAGCTTCTGTCGTCACAACCGCTTCGTCGAGAACTGCCCGATCTGCCGGCGCCCGGATCCGCCGCCGGCCGCGCGGCGGTCCGCCGGCACGTCGCCGTCCTCGCGCGCCACGCGCTCATCCGCGCCCGCGACGTCGCGGGGGTCGCGCAGCGCGATGCGCGTGCGCAAGATGACCCAGGCCGCCGACGACGGCTACCGCCACGACCTCGTCCCGGGCGTCAAGGCCTCCGCGGACGCACAGCGCCTCGCCGCCGAGCTCGCATTCGCGACGGCCCGTCTAGCCGAGCTCGCGGCCGACCCGCCCGATCTCTACGCGCAGATCGGCGCCGAGCCCGATGCGGAGGAGGCGCTGTGGCTCGCCTTCCTCACGGCCTACCTCTCGCCGACCGCGGGCGACGACCCGTTCGCCGCGATCCGCGCGGCGCATGTCCCGTGGGCGTCGGGCGAGTTGCCCGATCTCGATGTCGGGCTCGGCATGCGCACGTCGCATGCGCAGGCGGCCGGCACGCGCACCGTGCTCGCCTACCGCGCGTGGGCGGCACGCGCCGGGAGCCAGGCGGCGGCCTTCGCCGGCGACGCGTCGTGGACGCCCGAGCGCCGCTTCGATCGCCTCTTCGAGCGGTTGGCGGTCCAGGGCTTCGGCCGGCCGGGGCGCTACGAGCTGCTCGTGTCGCTGGGGCGCTTGGGCGTCGCCGACGTCCGCCCCTCGACGCTCCAGCTCACCGACGACGCGACGACCGTCGCCGCGAAGCGCGTGTTCGGGATCGGCGACAAGATGCTCCTCGAGCGCCGCGCGCGCGAGCTGGCGGACGCGACCGAGCTGCCGATCGAAGCGCTGGATCTCGCGCTCTTCAACTGGGCGGCGCCGCAGCGCGGCCGCGCGACGATGGGGTCGACGGTGCAGGCCTCGGGCGACGCAGCGGCGGCGATCGCCGCCGTCCTCGGCGTGTCGCACGATTAGGACAGCCGTCGAGCCGGCGTGTGCCGCGCTCATCATGCGCGGGCTGCGCGCCGATCAACTCGCCACGATGAACGCGCGTGCGGCCCTCATCAAGCAGCTCGTCGACGACGGCAGCTACCCCGTCGACGAGGCCGCGATCGCCGAGGCCATCGTCCTGCGCTCGAAGGTGCGCAGCGTCGTGCCGGAGATCGCATTCCGGCCTGCGGCCGCGAGATCGCCCGTTCGCTCGTTTCGCCCCCACAGCGGCGCGCGCTCGTTTCGCCTGCACCGCGCCGAACGCCGTCCGGCCGACCCGCACCTCGCACGTCTCGGCTCGCTGGCCCGCGCAGCCTGACGCGCTGATCGTCTCCTTCGCTCGCGCCCGCGAACAAACAGCGCAAATTGCAAGAACCGCGGGATGGTCGGGGGGCGAACTTCGGCTTACCGTTCCTAACTCTAAAAAGGGGTCACCGGGGCTCCTGGAGCAGGGGATGGGCGCGATGGACGATTCGCCGGGCGGTGGGAAGCGCAAGAAGGCTGCCGAGGAGCTGATCCTGCGCACGATCGCGGCGCATGCCGAGTCGCTGTTGCGGACCGCTCGTCGCCATTCGATCTGCGTCGACGACGCGCAGGACGCCTACCAGCGCGCGATCGAGCTGTTCATGGGCCACGCCCACCGTCTGGATGCGGCGCGCGCGCCGGGCTGGCTGCACGTCGTCGTCAAGCGCGAGGCGCAGGCGATCCAGCGGGCGCGCAGCAAGATCCTCACGTCGGCCGAGGTCGACCTCGACGTCCACGAGGCTCATACGCTGCCCACGGCGGATGAGCAGCTGCTGCGCTTCGATCTCGTCAGCCGCTCGGCGGAGGCGCTCAAGCGGTTGCGACCGCATGAGATCCGCGCGCTGTGGCTGCGCGCGCAGGGCCACAGCTACAGCGACATCAGCGCGATCACGGGGTGGTCGTACACGAAGGTCAACCGCTGCGTGAGCGAAGGCCGGCGCCACTTTCTCGAGCAGTACGAGGGGATCGAGTCGGGCGAGGAGTGCAAGCGCTGGCTGCCGGTGCTGTCGGCCATGGTGGACGGCGAGGCCAGCCCCGAGCAGGTTCTCGAGCTGCGTCCGCATCTGCGCAACTGTCCGGGCTGCCGCGCGACGCTGCGGGCGCTGCAGGACAGCACGACGCCGCTCGCCGCGCTGTTGCCCGTCGCGCTCGTCGTCGGCGAGCCGGGCGTCGGCGATCAGATCGTCCACATCGCCATGCGCGTGTACGAGAGCGTCGCGACGAGCCTGCACGAGCGCGCGATCAACTCGTTTACGAAGGCGCACGCCGTCCTCGAGGCGTCCGCGGCGGGGAAGGTCGCCGCGGTCGCCGCGTCCGCGGCGGCGGTCGCCGGGAGCGGCTACGTCTCGGTCGAGCAGCTCACCGAACGCAACGTGCCCGGCCCGGTAGCGAAGATCCGGGCGTCCTTCACCTCCACCACGGCCAACGAGACGGCATGGACGACGCCCGCGGCTCGCGTCCCGATCGCCGCCAAGCAACGCGACGCCGACATGACGTCGCCTGCGTCGAAGGCCAAGCGCAGCGAGTTCGCGACGTCGCTCGCCGGACGCGAGCAGAGCCCTGCGCCGGAGTTCAGCCGCACACCGCAGCCGAGGTCGAGCGCGCTGCGGGCGCGATCGGCGTACGCCGCGACCGCCACAGCCACCTACGCGTCGCACAGCAGCGCCGGCCAGGCCAAGCCCGCGGCCGCGGCCGCGGAGTTCGCCCCGCGCGAATCGGCGCCGGAGTTCGCGCCGTGACCGTGGTCAGGCTTCGAACGGGGTGAGGATCAGCAGCCCGGCGATACCGGCGACGAGACGGTCGAGGTCGACGTCGGACTCGTCGACGATGAACCACTGCGCGCTCTGGTCGTCGCCGTTCTCGAGGGCCGGCCCGAGCAGCTCGCCGGCGACGGAGATCATGAGCGGGAGCGAGTAGCGCTCGCTCGCGCCGCCCGGCCAGTGGTGCGTGTACTCGGTCCGGCGGCACTGCTCGACCTTCCAGCCCCACGCGTAGTCGGGCCTGTGCAGCCACGTCGACTCGGTGACGGCGACGCTCTCGCGCGGCTCCTTGCCGGTCATGCGCCGCAGGAACTCGGCGGCGACCTCGTTGGCCGTCAGGTTGCCCGGCAGCTGGCCGTCGAAGTTGCGCTCCTGCTCGCTGCGCGTCTGATCGGTCGACAGCGCGATCGCGCGATCGAGCCAGTGGCTCGGCAGCGGCGCGCGCGGCTCGCTGATCGCCCGGGAGATCGCCTGGCGCCCGCGATCGGCGCGGCAGTTGACGCACGCCTCGCCGCCCATCAGGCGCACCGCGCCGGCGAACTTGATCTGCGCGTTCTCCGACAGGCCTTCGGGGACCTGTGGGATCTCCTTGGCATGGGTCTCGCACAGGAGCGCGCCACACCCCTGGCATCGGGCGATCGCGATGTAGCCGCAGCTACAGACTCCCAGGCTGCCGTGATTCATCGGCGGGAGTGTAGCCCGGGGCACCCGCGCACAACACGGGTTGTCGCAAGCCGCCCACTGGTGGCGCGAGAGCGTTCAGGGCCAGCGGCGTTTCGGCCGATACGGAGCACATGCCACGGTCCCGCCATGCACGGAGCGTCGTCGTGGCTGTCGTCCTCGCGCTGGCGGCCTGCGCGCTCACGGCTCCGCTGGCGGGCGCCGCGAGCTGCTCGATGCGCGGTACCGCCAAGGCGGACCGTCTCACGGGCGGCTGGCACGCCGATCGCATCTGCGGGCTCGCGGGCTCAGACCTCCTCTTCGGCGCCGCCGGCAACGACCGCCTCAACGGCGGCTCGGGCAACGATCGCCTGCGCGGCGGCAGCGGCAACGACGTTCTCATCGGCGGCGTCGGCGACGACGAGCTCGGCCACGGCTCGGACTTCAGCGCCGAGCGCGGCGACGACAAGCTCGACGCGGGCCCCGGCAACGACATCCTCAACGCCGGCCAAGGCGACGACACCGCCGACGGCGGCGACGGCGACGACGTCCTGAACATGGGCTACGGCGACGACCGGGTCGCGCGCGGCGGTGCCGGCAACGACCGCCTCGACGGCGGCAACGGCAACGACGGCACGCGCGTCGACGGCGGCGGACTCTTCGGCGGACCCGGCTCGGACCTCATCACCGGCCAGGGCGGCGACGACCGCCTCGTCGGCGACGGCAACCCCGCAGGCCCCCCCGGCGACGACGTCCTCTTCGGCGGCGGCGGGGCGGACGAGATGGTCGGCGGCGAGGGCAACGACCTGCTGCTCGGCGGGAAGGGCGGCGACAAGATCGACGCCGGGCCCGGCAACGACGTCCTCGCCGGTGGCAGCGGCGCCGACACCCTGCGCGGCGGCGCCGGCGACGACCTGATCTGGGCGATCGACTTCGAGCGCAACTCGACCGACGTCCTCGACCCGGAGTACCTCGCCGCGCCGGGCGACAACGTCATCGACTGCGGCGAGGGCAACGACATGGTCGTCATCGACCTCGCCGACGACCGCGGCCTCGTCACGAACTGCGAGTACCGCGTCATCCTGCGCTCGACGCGCTCGGACTGCTCGCCGGTGGCGCGCTGGCTGCATGGCGGCCGGCAGAAGCCCGCCGCGCTGCTTGACCTCAGCGTCTATCCGGCGAACCCCAACCGCGTGCTCGACACGCCGTCGCCGTTTCCCGAGAAGCCCGCCTGGCCGACCGACGAAGGCGCGCTGGCCTTGTGCGCGCACTACGGCGCGCGCTACCTGACCGACCCGACCGACGACCTGCGCCCGAACGTCCGCGGCAGCACCGGCGACGACGTCCTCGTCGCGGTGCCCGCCAACCAGGTCGCCGATCCCCGTACGGCGACCCTCGGCGGCAGCCCCGACGGCGCGAGCATCTTCAACGCCGGCGACGGCGACGACGTGGTGGCGGGCTCGCCCGGCAGCGACACGGTGCTCGGCGGCGACGGCGCCGATCGGCTCAGCGGCCTCGGCGGCGACGACAGCCTCGAGGGCGAAGGCGGCGACGACAGGCTCTGGGGCGGCACCGGCGGCGACCTGCTCTTCGGCCGCGCCGGCGACGACATGCTCTGGGGCGAGGAGGGCGACGACTACCTCGAAGGCGGCCGCGGCGCGGACGCGCTGTCCGGCGGTGCGGGCAACGACCGCCTCTACGGCGGGCTCGGTGCCGATCGCCTCAAGGGCGGCCCGGGCGACGACGAGCTCGTGGCCTACGACGGCTCGGCCGATCTCGTGGACTGCGGCCCGGGCAACGACGTCGCACAGGTCGACCGCCGCGACAAGGTCAGCGGCTGCGAGCACGTCATCTCGCCCGCCAAGAAGCAGAAGCGGAGCCGCCGGTCCTCGAAATGACCCGCCTTTCCTAGACTCCACGGCCGTGTACGCCGACGACCTGCTGGCGCCGTGGTACGAGCAGATGCTCACGCTCACGGGGCCGCTGAAGACGTTCGATGCGCACACGCACATCGGCGTCAACGACCCCGACACCTTCACATGCACGGCCGAGGAGCTGCTCGCGGCGCTGCGGACGATCGATTCGCGCGCCGTCGCCTTCCCGATGCACGAGCCCGCCGGCTACCCGCCTGCCAACGACCACGTCATCGCGACCGCCGCCGCGTCGGAGGACCGGCTCGTCGCGTTCTGCCGGATCGACCCGCGGCGCGACCCGGTGGCGGAGATTCGCCGCTGCGTCGCCGCGGGGGCGCGCGGGATCAAGCTGCACCCCCGTGCCGAGGAGTTCGACCTCGACGAGCCGGGCGTGCGCGAGATCGTCGCCGAGGCGCATGAGGGCCGCCTGCCGATCCTCGTCCATGCCGGCCGTGGGATCCCGGCGCTCGGCGCGCATATCCTCGACCTCGCCGGCGAGTTCCCGCGTGCGCAGTTCATCCTGGCGCACGCGGGCGTCTGCGACCTGGCGTGGCTCTGGCGGCGCGTCGACGAGTTCCCGAACGTGTTCTTCGACACGGCGTGGTTCAGCGTGCCCGACCTGCTGGCGCTCTTCGCGCACGTCGCGCCGGGGCGGATCCTCTACGCGACGGACATCCCGTTCGGCTCGCCGGTGCACGCGAGCCTGCTGACGTTCCGCTGCGCGCTGCAGGCGGGCCTGTCCGCCGAGCAGATCGGCGTGGTCGCCGGAGGTCAGCTCGAGCGGCTCGTCACCGGTGAGCAGGCGCTCGACATCGGTCCCGCGCCGGGACCCGATCGTCTGCGCACCGACTCGCTGCTGGCGCGCGTGAGCTACTTCCTGGCCAGCGCGATCGCGGTCGGCATCCAGGGCGCCGATACGACCGAGTACGTCGACCTCGCGCGCCTCGCCTGCCTCGTCGGCGACGACGCGCCGCAGGGGCCGATCTGCCGTTCGGTCCTCGAGCTGATCGAGCTCTTTCACGGCTTCGAAGCGGGGCAAACGCTGCCCGAGCGGTTCACGCGAATCCATGTGCTCGTCATCGCGCTGGTGCTCGCGTCGACGCCGGATGTTCCTGTCGCGTGAGAGCGCGCTACGATCCATGGCCCGGTTCGTCCGGTTCTGTGGAGTCCTTCGACTTGACCTCTCGCCGCCGCTCGTCGCGCTCGCCGCGACCTCGATGCAGCCTTGCTGCAGCTTCTCCGCCTCGCGGCCGGGGTCGATTTTCCCACGCCGCAGGGCTCCGAATGAGCGCCGCTCGCCGCTCGCCGCCGATGTTGTTTTTCGACCGTGGCGTGGCTTTCGGTCCACCCTCGATAACCTGCACGCAGTGACTGGCGATTCGTCAGCCGAGACGACGGCCGAGCACCACGGCCAGACGGCGACTCAGACTCCGCAGGAGAGCATCACCGCGCCAGCGGAGACTGCCTCGTACCCGGACGGCGAGCGCGCTGCGCCGGTAGGCACCGACTCCGCTCACGCGGAGTCAAACGGCCAATCGGCGACCGCGGTCGAGGCTCCGTCGGCCCCCGAGGCTCCTGCCGCCGAGGCCGCGCCCGAGGCTCCCGTCGCCGAGGCCCCCGCCGCGACTGCTCCCGCTGCGCCCGAAGTTCCCGCCGCCGAGGCGGCGCCGGAGGCTCCCGTCTCCGCGGCTGCGCCCGAGGCTCCGACGGCTGACGCCGCGGCCGAGGCTCCCGTTGCTGAGGCTCCTGCCGCCGAGGCTCCGGCCGCGGAGGCTCGCGGCCGCCGAGGCTCCTGCCGCCGACGCTCCGGTCGCGGAGGCTCCCGCTGCTGAGGCTCCGGTCGCGGAGGCTCCTGCCGCGGAGGCTCCTGCCGCCGAGGCTCCCGCTGCCGAGGCTCCCGCTGCCGAGGCTCCCGCTGCCGAGGCTCCTGCCGCGAAGACTCCGGTCGCGGAGGCTCCTGCCGCCGAGGCTCCCGCTGCCGAGGCTCCTGTCACTGAGGCGGCTGCGCCCAAGGCTCCCGTCGCTGCGGCTTCGGCCTCTGAGTCTCCGGCCTCTGAGGCTCCGGCCAAGGCCGCGCGTCCGACGATCGCGCCCGACACCGAGAAGCCCGCCGTCGGTCCGAAGATCCTGGGCATCGCCGAGCCCGTCAAGCCGCTGCCGACCGTCAAGGCCGCCGCGCCCGCGCGCAAGCGCCGCCGTCGCCCCTCGGCCGCAGAGCGCCACCGCCGCGCCTTCTTCTCCGCCCTCACCGATCTGCGTCGCGGCACGACGACCGCCTCCTCCGACGACGGCGAGGCAGCGCCCACCGAGGCCACGGCCGAGGCGACCGAGGCGCCGGTCGCAGCGGCGCCTGTCGCAGAGGCGCCGGTCGCAGAGGCTCCTGTCGCAGAGGCTCCTGCGGCCGCCGAGGCCGTTGCTCTCACCGTCGCGACCGACGAGGCCGAGGGCGCCCAGCAGGCCGCCGCCGCGCCGGACCGCTCGCCCTCGTCGCCCGCCCGCGTGACCGCGGCGATCGAGCGCGTCGGTGGCGCCGAGGTCATCAAGGAGGCGCTGAAGCCCAAGCAGGACGAGAAGGGCCAGCCGCTGAAGTGGGCCGCGGTCTGCGCGCAGTCCGCCGAGGGCCTCAAGCCCGGCGATCCCATCTTCAACGCCTGGGTACGGCTCGCCGCCACGCCCGTGCGCGATGTCAAGGGCCAGCTACCCCGCCCGCCCGAGCAGGAGCGCGGCGGACGCCCCGGCGAGTCCGGAGGTCGCCGTCCCGGCGGACCCGGCCGGCCCGGCGGCGACCGCGGCGGTCGCCCGCGGCGCGACGACCGTCCCAGCCGTCAGGAGTACGCCTCGCACGCCCAGGACGGATCGCTGCGCAAGAGCATCCGCATCGTCACCGGGCACGACGAGGACCAGGAGCGCCGCGAACGCGAGCGCATCCGCAAGGAGCAGCGCGAAGCCAAGCGCCGCGCCGAGCGCGAGCGCCTCGCGCGCCTCGGCTACTAGACGCGCAGGTCGCTGTGCTGGCGCGATGCGCCTCCATCAGCCCCGGGGGAGCGTCTCGAGGCAGTCGTACTCGGTCGCCGCCGGGCTCACCGGTAGGAGGTCGACGATTGACGCCCCGCCATGAACGCCAAGAACTCCCTGGTGAATGCGCTACGTGAGTACTGGCTGTCGCCGTCGGCCAGCTCGCGGTCGAAGGCGGTGCGAAACAGGGTGTGGTACTCCTCTGCGCTGATGCTCTGGTTGTCGTTAACGTCGGTGACGTCGAACAGCACGTCGGCCAGCCGGATCAGCGCCTTGCCGGGGATCTTGGCAACGGCTTGGGAGTACTCCTGCCGGGTGATGCGTCCGTCGCGGTCGTCGTCCAGCTCGGATTGGAGCTCGCGCCACCAGTCGGCGAAGGCGTCGTAAAGGCGGTTCTCGTCGTGCTCGTCGAGGTCGAGTCGCGTGGCGATCTCGCGGGCCATGGCGGCGAGGTCGGGCCAATCGAGGAATCCGTTGCCGGTCTGGTCGAGCACGTCGGCGAAGAACTGCCCGGCGGAGTGCTCGGTCGCGTTGTCGCCGTTGACGCCCGGGCGCGCACGAGTGGCGAGGCGCACCAGCGCGCGGGCCTGCAGCGCCTTGCGACGAACGGCGCCGGGCGGCTTGGTCGTGGTCGGACCCGACGGGTCCAGCAGGTCCACGAGGGTCTCGAGCCTCGTCCACGACTCTGGCAGCAGCCGGCCCGCGAGAGCGGCGGACAGGACGGTCCCGTGCATCAGCGTCTGCGCGCCGGGCAGTTCGGCCAGTCCCAGCCGCGCGCGAACCTGCTCGGGCAGTGAGGCTACGACGACCATGCCGGCGAGCGCTCCCGCGAAGGTCCGGCTCGTCGTCCACAGGGCTTGCTGGTCGCGCAGCACCGGCGGTGGCGGGAGGTGGTCCAGCAGGTGGTCGACGATGACGTGCACCGCGTCGGTGTTCTCCAGCTCCTCGGTGAGCACGCGATCGTAATAGGGCCAGAACGTCTCCAGCGTCGCAGGCAGCCGGCAGCGCTCGTCGCCGAAGAGGGCCAGCAAGGCCCGGTGCTCGGCGTACAGGCGTTCCATGCTCGGTCCGTCCAGCGACTCGCCGCTGAGCCGGCACATCGTGATCGTCGACTCAAAGAGGGTGGCTATGACCCACGTCCGCGCCTGCGGGTCCAGTCCGCTGAACTCGCGGCCCCGCTCGTCGGCGCCGCGGATGCGCGCGTGCAGGCGATTGAGGCGCTCGGCCTCCTTGCGCCTGGTGGGCTCGTCCGGGTCGGTCAGCCGGTGTGCGCTGGTCACCGTGTTGCGGACGCGGCGCCACGGCTGATGCGCGAACGTCGAGGTCGTCATGAGCGCCGCGCCGATCTCTGGATGCGCCGCTTCGAGGAGAACGGCGCGGACCGCAGCCATGCCCCAGCGGGCCTCGTGGCAGAGGCGCCCCAGCAGGCTCCCGGGTCCCAGAGCCGCCTGCGATGGGGCCGGGTCGTCGTGGCCGGCGCCGTGGGAGCTGCTGTCGGCGCCCGTGGCAGGCCCTGGGGAATCGTTCATTTCCATTCCTCGCTGCGGTCCGGTTCGATTTGCGCCGGTCGGCCAGAGGTGTTGGCTCGGCGGCGACGCCGTGCCGATGACGACCCTTCGCGACGGATGTCAGCCGAGCGACATGCCGTGCACGCCCTCCGACACGGTGCGGGCCGCACGACGAGCGCGCCACGACGCACCTGACTCCGACCAACCGATCGCAACGAAGCCTACCTGGGCGCTCCAACGAGCGTACGATCATGAGACAGTCTTCATGTTGCGGCCGACGAACCTCCACACCACGCCGCAGGCGGCGGCAAGGTCGGTCGGACCCGACGCACCCGAAGTCCCGACCGACGACGGCCGGCTGGCTCGCGACTACGACGTGTGCCGCGAGTACGCCGTGGTGAGAGCGCGCGGGTTCGGCATGGTTCGAGAGTTCCTTCCCGACGCCAGGCAGCCATATTCCGACGCGCATGTGGCGTTCACGATGTACACGGACGACCTCGTCGACGATGCGCGGTGCACGTCCGCGCAGCGCGCGGTCCGCTTCGAGCACTTGCGCCGGATCGTGTTGTCGGCGCAGGACGGACGCGCGGACGGAGATGAGCTCGAGTCGTCGCTGTGCCGCGCGTTCGCGCACACGACCGCGACGTGGGGCATCGCAGTCGAGTCCGTTCTCGGATACCTCGACGGGATCGGCCCCGAGGTCTCATTCAGCCATTACGCGACGCACGCGGAGTTCGAGCGCTACGTCGAGGAGGTCACCGCGCGCATCTGGTCGTGGGCGAACGCGATCTATGGAGGAACGTCGCCCGAAGCCGACCGCAGGGCTCGCTTGATCGCTGCCGCGAGCCAACTCACCGACTGCCTTTTAGACCTCCGCGAAGACCTCGCCTGCGGGCGCCTGTACCTGCCGCTGGAGGATCTCGAGCGCTTCGGCGTCGATCGTCGCGCGCTCGAACGCGCGGCAGACGGTGGCAGAACCCCGGACCGCATCCGCGCGCTCGTGACATTCGAGGCTGCCCGGGCCCGTGCCTACTTCGAAGGGGGCTCGGGCTGGGAGCTGCTGGTGGACCCGTCGGCGCGTGACGCCGCCTGGGCGACGGCCGCGTTTCACCGCTTCAAGCTCGACGAGCTCGAGCGCAGCGGCGGCGACGTGTTCGGCATGCCGCCGATCGTCGCGCCGCCGATGGAGCCGAGCTCGCCGCCCGACGGGCGCGCCGCGTCGGATCGCCGGCCGCCTGCGCAGCCGGATCGCGCGTCGCCTCGACCGCGCGCCCCGCCCCGGCGCGGTGCAGGCGTCCCGCGACACGTCGGCATCGTCCTCGACGGCAATCGCAGGTGGGCACGAGCGAACGAGCTTCCACTCGTGTTCGGCCATCGCCGAGGCGCGGCGGTGCTACGGGAGGTTCGCGACATCTTCCTCGCTCGAGGAGTGCGGTACATCTCGGTCTTCGTGTTCTCGACGGAGAACTGGAATCGCGACACGGACGAGGTCGAAGATCTCATGGACCTCTTCATCGACTCCGCGCGAGACGAGGTCGACGAGCTGCGCGCCGGGAACATCCGCGTCCGCTTTCTCGGCCGGCCCGAGGGACTGCCGGACCGGCTTCGCGCGGCCATGCGGCGCCTCGAAGAGCACACCGCCGGCCATGACGGCGCGACGCTGGCGATCTGCCTGAACTACGGTGGCCAGACGGAGATCGTCGATGCGCTTCGCGCGATGCTCGCTGCGGGCATCGAAGCCGACGACATGACGCCGCAGGCGGTGTCCGAGCACCTCTATGCCCCGGAGGTGCCCCCGCTCGACCTGATCATCCGAACCGGCGGCGAGCAACGGCTCTCGAACTTCATGCTCTGGCGCGCGGCGTACGCGGAGCTGTGCTTCACCACCAAGATGTGGCCCGACATCACGCCACACGACATCGAGGCGATGCTCGACGACTACGCGGCGCGCGCCCGCCGGTTCGGACGCTGACCGGTCCTCGCCAAGCTCGCCGACGTCGGACCCCTCATCAGCGTCGTCTGGCGCAGACTGGTGATCGGACCCCGAGTGCTGACCGCGCCCGCAACCGCGCGAGAGTGACCTCAGGCCGCGACGCGCCGCAGCCTGTCGCGGGGACGGTCATAGCCGACCTCGCGCACGACGGCGCGCGGCCGCCCGAGCGGGCTTGCGCCCGGTTCGGGTAAGCAACTCACACTTCGTAAGCGAAGGTCGCTATGGTTGTGCGTGCAACGAAAGGAACCCACGCATGCCCAAGCTCTTGCTCGTCCCCCTGGACGACACCGTCATCTTTCCAACGATGGACCTGAACCTCCCGCTCGACGTGAGCGGCGAGGAGCGCGTGCTGCTCGTTCCCAGACACAACGGGGAGTACGCCAAGGTCGGGACGATCGCCCGTGTGGGCGAGTCGATCCGCCTGCCAGGCGGGGCCCGGGGGGCCTCACTCGAAAGCCTGCATCGCGGTGCGATCGTCGGCTCGGCCGAGGCCAGCGTCGCCGGCCTGCGCGCCGAGGTCGAGGAGCACCCGGACGCAAAGCCGGTCGACAAGCGCACTCGTGAGCTCGAGCGTGAGTACCGCGCGGTCGTCGAGGAGATCCTCGAAGAGCGCGGTGCGGACGATCGCGTCTCCGCGTTCCTGCGCTCCGTCGTCGATCCGGGCCCGCTGGCCGATACGGCCGGCTACAGCCCCGACCTCAACACCGAGCAGAAGATCAAGCTCCTTGAGACGCTCGACGTCACCGAGCGGTTGGAGCTCGCCCTGGAGTACCAGCGCGAGCGCCTCACCGAGCTGCAGGTGCGCCGTCGCATCCGCGACGACGTCGAGTCCGGTGCCCAGAAGCAGCAGCGCGAGTACTTCCTGCGCCAGCAGATGGAGTCCATCCGCCGCGAGCTGGGCGAGGACAACGGCTCGGTCACCGACGACTACCGCACGAAGATCGCCGAGTCCGGCATGCCGGACGCCGTCAAGGAGCAGGCCGAGCGCGAGCTCGACCGCCTCGAGCGCGCCGGCGAGCAGAGCGGCGAGTCCTCGATGATCCGCACATACCTCGACTGGCTCATCTCGGTGCCGTGGAGCACATCCTCCGACGAGAAGCTGGACCCGGTGCTCGCACGCGAGGTCCTGGACTCAGACCACGCGGGCCTCGAGGATGTCAAGGACCGCATCACCGAGTACATCGCCGTGCGCAAGCTCAGGCAGGAGCGCGGCGTCGAGATGGACCGCAAGGCCGGGGCCATCCTCACGCTGATCGGCCCGCCCGGCACCGGCAAGACCTCGATCGGCGAGTCGATCGCCCGTGCGACCGGGCGCGAGTTCGTGCGCATGTCGCTGGGCGGCGTCCGCGACGAGGCGGAGATCCGCGGCCACCGCCGCACATACATCGGCGCCCTGCCGGGACGGCTCGTCCGTGCCCTGCGCGACGCCGGGACGATGAACCCGGTGATCATGCTCGACGAGGTCGACAAGGTCGGCGCGGACTGGCGCGGCGATCCGTCGGCGGCGCTGCTCGAGGTCCTGGACCCCGCGCAGAACCACGCCTTCCGCGACCACTACCTCGACATCGAGATCGACCTCAGCCAGGTGCTGTTCATCGCCACGGCGAACGTCGCCGAGACGATCCCGGGACCGCTGCTTGACCGCATGGAGGTCATCCGCTTCGACGGCTACACCGTGGCCGAGAAGACGGCGATCGCCCGCGACTACCTGTGGCCGCGACAGCGCGAGCGCAACGGCTTGCGCGAGGACGAGGTGGCGGTCGGCGACGACACGCTGAAGCTCGTCGTGAGCGAGTACACCCGCGAGGCTGGGGTACGCCAGCTCGAGCGCGAGCTCGGGACGCTGCTGCGGAAGGTCGCGACGAAGGTTGCGTCGGCCTCCGTGGAGACACCGGTGACGGTCGACCTCGACGTCGTGCGCGACGCGCTCGGGCGCCAGAAGGTCTTCCAGGAGGCGGCGGCGCGCACGGCGGTGCCGGGCGTGGCCACGGGCCTCGCGGTGACCGGCGTCGGCGGCGACGTGCTGTTCGTCGAGGCGAACATGATGCGGTCCCACTCGCCCACGGGCGGCCTCACGCTGACGGGCCAGCTCGGTGACGTCATGAAGGAGTCCGCGCGGATCGCACTGACGTACGTGCGCGCCCACGCGGCCGAGCTCGGCATCGACGAGGACTCGTTCGACCAGCGCGAGTTCCACGTCCACGTCCCCGCGGGCGCGATCCCGAAGGACGGCCCGAGCGCCGGCGTCACGATGACGACGGCACTGACGTCGCTGCTCACCGGCCGCGCCGTGCGCCACACCGTCGGCATGACCGGCGAGGTGACGCTGCAAGGCCGGGTGCTGCCGATCGGCGGGCTGAAGCAGAAGGTGCTGGCCGCGCATGCGGCGGGGCTCACCGACGTGATCCTGCCCGAGCGAAACCGCGCCGACCTCGACGACGTGCCCGAGGACGTGCGCGAAGCGATGACGTTTCACCCCGTCATGACGATCGGCGAGGCGCTCGAGGTCGCGCTCGAGCCGGCGCGCGTGGACGCCCTCGCGTAGACAACTGCCCCCAACAACGCGTGCCCGGGCCGGCTCTCCCCCAAGCCGTCCCGCCGGCCGCGTCGGTTCGCAGGACGGCGGGCGGAGGCCAACCAACTCCCGGGCCTCCGTCCCGCGACGACTCCAACCGCGCCCGCCAGACCACGATCTGGCGGGCGCGGCGTCGTTTGGGCGCCGGCGGACTGCGACGTCCGTCCGGGGTGCCTCAATGCCGGCCCACGTCAGCAGCTCGAAACCCGCGCCGGCCAAGCCGGAGAGCCGCCGCCTCAGGTCGCGGCCGCGTGCTCGTAGATCGAGACGTGCGTCGTGCTCGCCGCTGTGAACGGCTCACCCTTCCAGGATCCCGTGCGCTCCCTCAGGCGCAGGCCCGCGAGGCGGGCCATGAGGTCCAGCTCACTCGGCCACGCGTAGCGGAAGTCCACCGTCAGGTGACGTGCGAGCCCTCCCTCGACGACGAGGTAGCTCGACGTGTAGCGCTGCTCGGCCGGCTCGATCTGGCGAAAGCGCACCATCAGCCGGTCGGGCGGTGTCGGTATCACGCGCATGTCTCGATCGCCGCTGCCGCGGCTGACGTCGGGTACGAGGGCGTCGAGCACGAACAGCCCTCCTGGCTGCAGGCGCTTGGAGACGTTCTCGAAGCACTGCACCTGCGCCTCCTGCGAAGGCAGCTCGAAGAAGCTTCCGGCCACGACGAAGACGAGCGCGAACGGGCCTCGCGGCGGCGGCGCGCTGAAGTCGCCGAGGGTGACCGCAATGGCCTCGCCGCCCGGCTTGGCGCGCAGCCGCGCGACCATCGCCTCCGAGTAGTCGACGCCGTGGACCTCGATGCCGCGCTCGGCGAGCGGCAGCGCGACGCGCCCCGTACCGATACCGAGCTCCAGCGCCGGTCCCGGCCCGGCGATGGCGGCGAGCTCGGCAAGCCGCTGGACCGCCGGAGCGGTCCCGAGGTAGCCGCCGAACCAGTCGTCGTAGACATCGGCCTTGTCATCCGCGTACGTGGGCTTCCGATCGCTGTCCATGCGCGGCGATTGTATGGACGCGTTCATGCGCCGAACAACGGGTGCACGGTCGCGAGCGCCAGCAGCCCGAGCGATGCGGCGGTGAACGGCAGCAGCCGTTTGGGCCCGAGCAGCAAGAAGCACGCGTGCATCGGGATCGCGAGCGCGAAGGTGACGGCGGTGGGCAAGAGCCCTGTCGCCCCGACGCCGACCGCGAGCTCGACGACCACCGTCGCCACGGCACCGGCACGAGACAGGCGCAGGAGCGTGCCGCGGTCGAGCGCCCGTGCGAGCCTCGCCGGCTCGACGATCGCCAGGAACTCGCGGCTGCCCGCCGCTGCCTGGCAGACCGCGTAGGCGACGGTGTCCAGCACGACGCGTCCGCTCATGAACTCGCGCGAGCGCAGCTTGCGAATGGCGGCGACGAGGTACAGCTGGGCGGCGGCGACCGAGGCGAGAAGACCCGCGGCGGCGGCGGAGACGCTCGCGACCGCGACCGTGACGGCGAGCGTGGCGATGCACAACGACGTGTAGTTCCCGTGACGCTGGCGGGCATAGGGCACGAGCCAGATCGCGATCGCGATCGCCGCGACGGGCCGCACGATCACGGCGGTCGCCGGAACGCCCAGCGCGATGACGAGGCCGGCGGCGGCGGCCAGGCCGACCCGGACCCCGCGCAGGCGGAGCCTCAACTCCTCCGGGCTCGTCCATCCGAGCCCCGGGCGGTATGCCCGCGCCCCGGGCTGCGTGCGCTCGATATGGCGGACGTCCGCGCGAAAGACAGCCGCTCGCCAGCCGGCGGCAACCGCCAATCCCGCGGTTGCGATCAACTCACCTCGCACGAGTACCGCCGCAGCATTGCGGCAAGCTGCTCGAGGTCTTCGCCGTAGGCGATCGCTGAGGTGTGCAGCGTGGCGCCCGGGCCGTCGTAGGACACCGTCCAACTGCCGCGCGACCCCACGATCATGCCGTCTAGCGCGGGCAGGGTGGGCGCTCTCGAATCCGCCAGAGCTCGCAGGTGCGTCTCGAGGAGGTAGTGCGCGTCGGGGCTGAGGCCCAGCTCGTCGGTCGTGGCGGGGTGCGATCCGTCACCGTGACGGATGTGGAGCAGCGCCTTCGATGACCCGGAGTACATCGTCCAGGTAAATGGCCGGCCCGGCACTGCGGTCACACCCCAGAGCAACCCGACGAGCAACGCCGCGAGGCCCCCGAGCGTTACAAGTGCATCCAGGTCGGAGGGCGTTTTCTCAGGTGTGGCGTAGCTGATCGCGAGGGTTGCACCCTTTGTTAGGGTTGCGGCTTCGCAGCCTATCCCACCGTGCAGTGGAAAGGACGTGGCATGGAGCAGTCAACGACGAGCGAGGAGGTCGTGGAGGTCGTCGAGGTCGAGTCCGTCGATGACGCGGAGCTGGCCGAGTTCGCCCTCCTGATCGACCTTCCTGGCGACTGACATGCGTGGGCCGCGCCGTGAGCGCGGCGCGGCCCGGTGTGTCGCTCGCTCCGACAGGATGTCTTGAATGCGCGTCGCTCCCGAGGCAAGCGAGGCCTCCCGAGAGCGCGAAGGCGCGGCCAGCATCCTCTCGGCAGTACTCGACCGGGCTACGGCCCAACTGCTGGACGACGGCATTCCGGTGATCGACATCCCGTCGCGGGCGCTGACGTACCCGGGCCTGTTCGCCGCGGCATATGCCGCACAGGCGGCGCTGCGTGCCGGCCGCCCACCGCTTGAGACTCGCCGCGCGCTGGCGTCGCGGCTGGGTGACGCCGTCCGGCGTGCAGACGAGAGCGCGGCGCGCCGCGGCGCGAGCGGCTCCGCGGTCTGGCCGGTGGACCTCGCGCCACCCGAGGAGCACCTCGTCGCGAGCCTCGCGCGCGCCGTGTCGCAGGTCCCGCAGCGGCCGGACCGCCTCGAGGCGCTCGCCGCGCTGCAAGTCGGTGCCTGGGACGACGAGGATCGTGCGGTGTTCGCGGCAGCCACAGATCTCCTGGAGCGGACCTGGCCCGAGATGCTCGCCGAGCTGCGGATCGTCGTCGTGCAGATCGCGCTGCTGCGCGGCTTCGGCATCGACGGCTTCACGGACGTGGCCACCCACGGCGCGATCTACGTCAACGGCGCCAGGCTCCGGCCCGGGGTCGAGTCCGGGCTGGATGGCTCCGTACGCCTGGCCGAGGCCCTGGTCCACGAGGCAGCCCACAACCGCTGTAACGCGGCGGCCCTGTCTACGCCGTTTCTGGCGGACGCCGGCCCGGGCGACGAGCCCGTCCTCCAAACCCCGCTGCGCCAGGACCCACGGCCGCTGACCGGTTTGCTGCAGCAGCTCGTCGTCTTGGTGCGCAGCGCCATGCTCTACGACCGGCTCCTGGACGTCGGCATGGCGCAGCAGGCGCTCGTCGACCGGCGCGAGAAGCTGCGCGGCCAGGCGAGCGAGGCGCTGCGCGTGATCTCCGGGCATACCGGCCGCCTGACCGACCACGGCCGCAGCGTCGTCGCCGAGGCGCGCGACCTGCACGCTCGCAGCCCGGCGGTCGCAGCGCCGGCCGCGACCTGAGCTCGCCGGCGCACTGGGGGCGCGTCCAGCTCTTTCGCCCATTCGACGAGTGCCCCGACATCGTCTTCGGAAGGACCGCGGCCCGCTCGGCGGCGTTCGGCGCGACCGATGCCAGTGGAGGAGCGCCGGTGCTCGTCGGGTCGGCGGCCGGCACCGACGAGGACGACGTCGCCGTCCGCGCGAGACACGAGCTGATCGAGCGCGCCAGCAACATCCTCGCCGGGCGTGCCGCGCAGCGTGCCGGCATGGTCGTCGCGACCTTCGCGCAGCTGCGGGCGCGGCGGATCGAGGCGCTCGACCCCGCCGCGTGGAGCGACGCGCCGGACGGCGTCCGCGAGCTCCCGATGTCGTGGGTCGAGGGTCGATCGCTCATCGACGACCGCGACCTCCTCGTGCCGGCGGGCGCCGCGTTCCTCCGCCACGTCCCGGGGCCCGGGACCGTGCGCGCGCTGAAGACGGGGTCGGCAGGGGTCGCCGCCCACGTCGATCGTGCACAGGCCGTGCGCCACGCGTTGCGCGAGGTGCTCGAGCGCGACCTTGTGGCCAGAAGCTGGGTGGGCGACGGCCGGGCGTGGGTCGCGAGCCCGGCGCCGGCGCTCCCGCAAGCGGTGGAGGCGGCGCTGACGGCGCTCGGCCTGGAGGTGACGGCGATCGTCGTTCCGGGCCCGGACGGGTGGGGCAGCATCGTCGCGTGCCTGCACGCGCCCGAGCGCGGCGCGCAGTCCTTCGGCGCCCGCTGCGTCGCCGGGGACGACAGTGCGACAGGGTTCGCACGAGCGGTCTTCGAGGCGCTGATGGTGCGCTGGAGCATGGGGACTGCGGTCGCCCGGCGGGGCTGGGCGGCGATGGCAGAACGTGAGCCTCCGGCGCTGCCCGCGAGCGCGCTCGAGCATGCGTTGTGGACGTTTCACGAGCAGGACAGCCTCGGGCTGTGGCTGCGGCGTTGCGTGACCCCCGAGCATCGCAAGCCCGCGGCAGCCGATCTCGTCGTCGCGGTCGCGGAGCACACCGGTGGCGACGTCGTCGCCGTGGACTCGACGGTCCCGGCGCTGGCGTCGAACGCCGTCGTGATGCGGGTGGTCGTGCCGGGGGCGAGATCGCTCCCGGCGCGGGCGACGCGCGGCACGCGACCCCATCCGTTCGGCTGATCGGCCGGAGCTAGGATGCCCGAAATGGCGCCGCTACCCCGCGTCCGACTGCCCGACACGGCGGTGGAGTCGCTGGTGAGCGCGTCCGCGGCGCTGGATCCTGCCCGGCTGGGGGATGGCGCAGCTCAGCGCAGGACGCTCGACGATGCCGTCGCGGCGGCTGCCGACCTCGGCGAGGCGCTGCTCGCGGCTCGGCGGGCGCTCGCCGCGGACGGCGCGGTGCTGTTCGCGGGCGCGCCGCTGTCGGACGCCGCGCTCGTGGTCCTCGCGGCGGTCGCCGGGCACGCCACCGCCGAGGGCAACGGCGCGCCGGAGCGGCTCGTGTGGGACGTCCGCGTCGCGAGCGCGAGCGTCGATGAGGCGATCCACTCGCAGCGGGCCGATGCGTTCGACTTGCACACCGACTCGTCCAACGCCCCGCGACCGCACGAGTTCGTCGGCCTCGCCTGCGTGACGCCCGCGGAGGACGGATCCGGCCTGTCGCTGCTCATGTCCGGCGAGCAGGTCGCCGACACGCTGCGCCGCGACTACGGCGAGCGCGTCGTGCAGGTCTTGGCCGACACGATCTTCCCGTTTGCCGTGTCCACCGCGAGCGGGCTCTCGGTCGCTCGGTTCGCGGTCCTCAGCTCAGAGCGGGTCGTCCGCTACCGCGAGCCGGTGCTGCGCTGCGGCCTCGAGCTGGCGGACCCGCCGCTCGACATCGAGCATCGCGATGCGCTCGCGGCGTTCGAAGACGTCATCGGGCGCGAGGCGATCGTCGCGTCGTTCGGCCTCGTCGCGGGCGACTTCCTGGTGTTCGACAACCGGCGCGTGCTGCACGGACGCACGCGGATCGGTAACGGCCCCGGATCCGTCAGCGCGCGGCACCTCAAGCGGCTGAAGCTCTACTCGCACGACGGCGCGGCCGGCACCGCGCTCAGCGGATAGATGCGCGTCCTGGCGACCGTCTCTGACATGAGGCGCGTCGGCATCGTGATCGACCTGGACTCCGGCGCGACCGAGACCATCCCGGTGCGCCCGCAGTTCAGCGATCCGACCGTCACGGGGCGTGCTGCGTGTCGGCCCTTCGGGATCACCTGGAGCGCGGAACACCTGTTCATCGTCAACAACCGCCAGCTGCTGGTGTACGACAAGCAGCTTCGCTTCGTCCGGGTCTCGAACACGCGACTGCAGGTCAACATGCACCAGATCGCGTACGAGGGTGGGCGCGTCTGGTGCGTCAGTCCGTGGACGAGCTCCTTGGTCGGCGTCTCCCTCGATCCGGCAGTCGAGACCCTGGACTTCGACCTGCGCAGCCACACCGAGCGTCCCTACGTGGAGCGCGACGCGTCCGAGAGCGACGACCTCGAGCACTTCAACTCCTTGCTGTGGGCGGACGGGCACCTCTTTGTCGCCGCGCACAACTTCGGGGCAAGCTTCATCCATCGATACCACGGCGAGACACGCGAGCTGGAGCGCGTGCAGGCCGATGTAGGCGCGTGCATCCACGGGCTGGGCCGCCATCATGGCGAGCTGTTCTGGGTGAGCACGGCTACCGCCGAGATCAGATCCGACAGGGGGTACTGCCTGCTATTGGCGAAGCCTGGCTACGCCCGCGGCTTCGCCATGACGAGCCGCTACTTCGTCGTGGGCACGTCGGAGGACTTCTATCGAGACCTTCGCCATACGGGCGACTCTTGGATCCAAGTCATCGATCGAGAACGTGGCGAGGTCTGCAAGGAGGTCCACCTGCGAGATACGGGGAGCATCAACGACCTTCGGCTCCTGGACGAGTACGACTATGCCCACGGCATCGACCCACTGTGGGGCGGGTCGTCCGAGTAGGTCCACGGATGGCCCGCCTTCCCCGACGCCGCCGCGGGGGAGGTGCGGTGACGCGGGGTGCAGGCGGTGACGCGCGGGGTGCGGGGCGGTGGCATCGGTCCACCGCCCCACGACCCACGCGGTCTACGGTCGCGTCGACTATCGGGAGCGCGATCCGCGGTTCCCTGCACAGCGCATGAGGCGCTGGCGGGTCGGCTGAATGGGGGAGGGGTACCCAGCCGACTTGGGGGAACCTGTGGAGCATTCTCGACCCGTCAGATCAACCCGAGGTAAGTCGAGCATGAAAGTTCCGTCAAGGTTGGGCGGGGAAACGGATCGGCCGAATCAGGCCGCCGCGCCCGGGCGTGTCGCGCGCCAAGCCCACCAGATCAGCAGGCCCTGCAGCGGCAGCCGGGCCCACAGCAGCGATGGCGCGATCGAGCTGAAGCGCTCGGAGTTCACGGCCATGCTGACGTTCGCCGGGAAGACGAGGACCAGCAGCGCGACGAGCCACATCCCCGCCGCGGGGCGCGTGCGGGCGAATGCCACGCCCACGCCGCCGGCGAGCTCCGCGGCGCCGCTGACGAGCACGATCTCACGCTGGGCCGGCAGGTAGTCCGGGACGATCTCCTCGAAGTACGCCGGGCGCAGGAAGTGCAGGATCCCGGTGGTGATGAAGACGGCGCTCAGCAGCCGCTGCGACCACCTCACCGGGCTCGCAGCCCGTCCCGCGCCAGCATCGTTCGCACGTCGAGCACGGTTGCATGTTCGCGGATCGCAGCGTGTGCCGGTGCGCCAGCCTCCAAACGCCTCCTTCCGCGTCGGGACGTTGCCGCACAGGTACGCTGGCGCGCGCAACGCGGAACCACCCTTCATCTCTGATCCCCCACCCCGGGAGCACCACCGATGACCGACTCCGAGCTCGACCAGCGCCGCAAGTGGATCGCGCTGGCGCTACTGGCGACGACGCAGTTCGTGATCGTGCTCGACGCGGCGATCGTCAACGTCGCGATCCCGTCGATCGGCACGGACCTCAAGTTCTCGGTCGAGAACCTCGCGTGGATCCCCAACGCCTACGCGCTGACGTTCGGCGGCTTCCTGCTGCTCGGCGGCCGGATGGCCGACCTGCTCGGCCGCAGGCGGCTGTTCATGTGGGGCCTCGGCGTGTTCGGTGTCGCATCGCTCATGGGCGGCTTCTCGGGCTCGGAGGAGCAGCTCATCGCCTGGCGCGCGCTGCAGGGTCTGGGCGCCGCGCTGCTCGCGCCGTCCGCGCTGTCGATGGTCACGAACATGTTCCGCGAGGGCGCCGAGCGCAACAAGGCGCTGGGGGTGTGGGGTGCCGTGTCGGGCTCCGGCGGCGCCGCGGGCGTGCTGCTCGGCGGCGTGCTGACGGAGTATCTGGGCTGGGAGTGGGTCCTGTGGGTCAACGTGCCGATCGTCCTCGTCGCCGCACTGCTCGCGCCGCGGCTGCTCGTCGAGAGCAAGGTCGAGTCCGACACCCGCCACTTCGACGCGCTCGGAGCGGTCGTCGTGACCGCGGGCCTGTCGCTGCTGGTCTTCGCGCTCGTCGACACCGTGAACGCCGGCTGGGGCTCGACGCAGACGCTCGGGCTGCTGGCCGTGTCGCTCGCGCTCATCCTCGTGTTCATCGTCATCGAGCGCCGCTCGGTCGCACCGCTCGTGCCGTTTCGGATCTTCCGCCTGCGGACGCTCACCGGCGCGAACGTCCTCGGGCTGCTCGTCGGCGCGGCACTCTTCTCGATGTTCTTCTTCCTCTCGCGCTACATGCAGGAAGTCCTGCGCTACGACGCTCTGAAGACGGGCCTCGCGTATCTGCCGCTGGCGCTCGTGATCATCGTGTCCGCCGGTATGGCGGCGCAGCTCGTGACGAAGCTCGGCTTCAAGCCGGTGCTGATCGCCGGCCTCGTGCTCATCACGATCGGGCTGCTGTGGTTCACGCAGCTGCCGGAGGACGGCGTCTACCTCAAGCACATCGTCGTGCCGATGATCATCACCGCGTTCGGCCTGGGCTTCGCGTTCGTCCCGATGACGATCGCCGCGGTGAGCGGGATCTCGCCCGACGACTCCGGGCTCGCGTCCGGGCTCATCAACACCTCGCAGCAGATCGGGGGTGCGCTCGGCCTCGCCGTGCTCGCCACGATCGCCAACACGCGCACGGAGGATCTCGTCGAGGCGGCCCGGGGCGCCCCGGCCGCGATCCCCGGCGCGCTCACCGAGGGCTTCAACGTCGCCTTCCTCGCGGGCGCCGGGTTCGCGGTGGTCGGGATCATCGCGGCGTTCGCGATGATCCGGACGTCGGACTCCAAGGCGCTCGTCGGCGCGGACCCCGCGGAGGTGCCGATGGGGTAGCTGGCTGCCGCGTGCGGAGCGCGGCGGTGCCGTAGCCTGCGCCGCATGCGAGCCCTCGTCACCGGCGGAGCAGGATTCATCGGATCGAATCTCGTCGACGCGCTCGTGGCGCGCGGCGACGAGGTCACCGTGCTCGACGATTTTTCGAGCGGCCGTGAGTCGAACCTCGCCGGAGCGCTCGACGCCGGCGCGACTCTCGTGCGCGGCGACGTCCGCGACGCGAGCTGCGTCGCCGGGGTCGTGCAGAGCGCCCGACCGGAGGCGATCTTCCACCTCGCGGCGCAGGTCGACGTCCGGATCTCGCTGAGCGATCCCGGGTTCGACGCGCGAACGAACGTCGAAGGGACGATCAACGTCCTCGAGGCGGCGCGCGAAGGCGGTGGTGGCGCACGCGTCGTCTTCTCCTCGACGGGCGGCGCGATCTACGGCGAGACCGCCATCCTCCCGACGCCCGAGACCGTCGAGCCGCTGCCGATGGCCGCCTACGGCCAGAGCAAGTTCTGCGCCGAGCGCTACCTCGGCCTCTATGACCGCCTCTACGGGCTCTCGACGATCGCGCTGCGCTTCGGCAACGTCTACGGCCCGCGCCAGGACCCGCACGGGGAGGCCGGCGTCATCGCGATCTTCTGCGGCCGCCTGCTGGCCGGAGCGCGCCCGCTCATCTTCGGCGACGGCACGCAGACGCGCGACTACATCTACGTGGCGGACCTCGTCAAGGCGCTGCTGGCCGCGGGCGACACGACGGCCGGCGGCGTCGTGAACATCGGCACCGAGGTCGAGACGTCCGTGCTGGAGCTGCTCGACGTCCTGCGCGACCGCCACGGCCCGGACGCGCCGGAGCCCGAGTTCGCGCCCGCGCGCACGGGCGAGATCGACCGCTCGTGCCTCGACGCGACGCTCGCCCGCGAGCTCCTCGGCTGGCGGGCGAGCACCCCGATCGCAGACGGCCTGCGCCTGACGTACGAGTCCGCCGCGCGGTCGCGCTAGCGGTCAGCTGCTCGCGCCGCCGTCCGCGCCGGCACCGGCGTCCGTCACGCCAAGACCAGCCGCATCGCCCTCGGCGGGCTCGATCGGCTGGCCGTCGATCGGCGACACGCCGGTGATGCCGTACATGGCGAAGGCGTCGTCGCCGTACTCCTCGTGGCGGCGGCCGCCTTTGCCTTTGAGAAAGTCAAGTAGTCCCATGATAGGTTGCTTGCGCGTTACGACAGGGCTTCCCGCCGTCGACCGTGCACTAACGGACAGCGCGTTCAGCTGACCGGCTGCGACCGGCGCTCGATCGCCGGTCCGGTCATAGGTGACGAGCATGCCCGCCCGGGGCACCCGCGGACCTTCGCCGTGCGTACAAGCGCGGACGGCCGCAACGACTTCGGCGAGCCGGACCGTCGGGCGTAGCGCCGAGCCGGCTCTGAGCGTCAGCAGTCAAGCTCGAGCTCCTGCTCGCCGAGCAGCACGACCACCGGCTCGCCCGGGCGCGCGGCGAGGCCGAGCGGGGCTCTCGGGGTCGGTCGTCTCGAACTCCGCGGCGACGACGCTCGCACCCGGCAGCAGCGCCGCGATGTCGCGGACCGCGCGGCCGAGCATCTCCAGGCCCCCGAGGACGCCCGCGACCGCGCCCGTCTCGGCGTCGACCTCGAATGGCGGCATCTGATGCATGAACGGCAGCGCGGGCAGCGCGACGTCGCTCGCGGCGTCGTGTGCCAGCTCGCTCGTGCCAGCATCGTCGTGGACGACGATCGGGCCGAAGCGCGTGCACTCGACGATCGCCGGCGGCTGGGCGTCGAGGGCGATGCTCACCCGCAGCGCACCGCAGCCGTGCAGGAGCTCGCGCGCGAGCGCGACCGCGAGCTCACGGGCCTGCGAGACCTCGGGAGGCTCGGCCCCGCCGCCCGCCACGAGCCGCTACGCGCCCTCGAGGGTGGCGGTCTCGAAGCGCTTCTCGATCACGTCGACCCAGGCCGCGTCGCCGAACTTCGCGCGCAGCGCGACCGGCACGCGGACGTGGTCGTAGCCGACGCGGCACTGCTCGATCGCGCCGTCGTCGTGCATGAGCGCGTACGCGGCGCGGTGGTCGCCGTCGAACGGCATCCCGACGCTGCCGGGGTTGACGAGCTCGATGCCCCCGTGGCCGGCCGACTTGCGCGAGAACGGGATGTGCGTGTGGCCGAAGACGAGCCGCAGCTCGACGACGTTCTTCAGGAGCTCGGCCTCGTCGTCGGCGGGCTCGGGCGCGAACGACTGCACGTCGGAGGCCGGCGACGCGTGCCAGGCGCGAGTGCGGTCGTCCAGCAGATGGCTCTCGGGCAGCGCCATGAGCGAGGTCACGAGCCCCTCGCCGAGCTCCTCGCGCGCGGCCTGGACGGCGCCGAGGACGTGCGGCGGCGCTTTGCCCGGCTGGGCGGTCCAGCGTTCGCCGTTGCCGCGGATCCAGACCGCCGGCTTGAGCTCGAAGAGGCGAAAGACGGTCTCGCGCGGAGCGGGGCCGAAGAGCGCGACGTCGCCGCCGATGAACCACTTGTCGGCACCGCGCTCGCGCGCGTCGGCGACGACCGCATCGAGCGCGGCGAGGTTGCCGTGGATGTCGTAGAGGATGGCGAGCATCGTCGTAGTGTTCCGGTCATGAGCGATCGGCGCGTCCCGGCACCGCCACGGCGTGTCGGCGACCTCGCTTTGACCGGCCCGACGCTGCGCGTGCGCATCCCGCGCCTCGACGACGCCGCCGACCTCGTCCGCCACGCCTCCGACGCGGAGGTCACGCGCTGGTTCTCGTGGGGGCCCTACGAGTCGGCCGACGACGCGCTCGCGTACCTGCAGCGCCTGCCCGGCGAGCGCGAGCGCGGCGCGCAGCTCGACCTCGTCGTCGAGCACCTCGCGACGGGCGCGGCGATCGGGATCACCGGCTTCTCGGAGATCGCGCGCCGCGACCGGCGCGCGACGATCGGCACCTGGCTTGGCCGCGCGTGGTGGGGGACGGGCGCCAACCGCGAGGCGAAGGCGCTCATGTGCCACCTCGGCTTCGCGCTGCTGGGCCTCGACCGGATCGGCTCGTACACGAACGTCGACCACGCCCGCTCGCAGCGCGCGCTCGAGAAGGTCGGCTTCGAGCGCGAGGGCGTCCTGCGCGCCTTTCACCGCCATGGCGACGAGGCCCTCGACGTCGCGGTCTACGGGCTGCTGCGCTCGAGCTGGGAGGCGGGGCCGCTGTGCGAGGTGCCCGTCGCGGTCACCGGCGAGCCGCCGCCGCTGTTCGTGTCGCCCGGCTGATCCATGCCACCCCGCGGGGAGGATCGCCGCATGCCGCGGAGCTACGGTGTCGTCGCCGTAAGGCGGCGCATGATCCGCACGACCGGCGAGCTCAGCCGCGGCGGGCTTCCCAGCTGAAGCCGCGCACGGCGAGGACGGTGCCGAGCGCCGCCCAGATGACGACGACCGCGAGGTCGGAGAGCTGGTCGGCGAACGGGGCGCCGGTGACCATCGCGGCCGAGAGGCCGTCGATGAGGTGCGTCAGCGGCAGCACCTCGGCGATGTCGCGCATGAACGCCGGGGCGTTGTCGGCGTCGTAGAAGACCCCGGAGATGACGATGACCGGCAGGAAGATCGCGTTGACGTACGCGGGGGCTGAGTCGAAGTTCGGGATCGTGTGCGACAGCGCGACGCCGAGCGAGCCCAGGCAGACGACGCCCGCCGCGACGAAGGCGGCGAGCATGACCCAGTTCTGCGGCAGCCCGACCCCGAACAGCAGCGCGCCCGCGGCGATGACGAACGAGAGCTGGATGGCCGTGTTCGTGATCGCGTGCGCGGCGAGCCCGCCGAGGTAGGCGCCGCTGGGCAGCGGCGTGCCCCGCAACCGCTTCAGCACGCCCTGCTCGCGCAGGAAGACCATGTTCATCGCGAGCGCGACGAACGTCGTCGACATGACGCTCATGCCGGCGATGCCGGGGACGATGATGTCGAGGTCCGCCTGGCTGGATGAGAAGACCGCGCCGAAGAGAAACAAGAACAGCAGCGGCAGGACGAAGTTGAAGAACGCCGCGCTGGGGTTGCGCCAGAACATCTTGCGCTCCAGGCGGTACTGGCGCCAGGTGAGGGCGATCGCGTCGCTCATCGCGAACCTCTGCCCCGTCCCCGTCCCCGGCCGCGTCCGCGCTCGCTCGTCGCGTCCCCGGCCGCGACGGCGGCTGGCTCCGCGTCGACCTCGGCCGTCAGCTCGAGGTAGACGTCCTCGAGCGAGGGCCGGCCGACGGACAGGTCGCTGAGCCCGATCCCGCGTGCCAGCGCGGCGCTCGTGAGCTGGTGAAGGAGCGCCGTCGGGTCGTCGGTCTCGCGCGTCTGCTGCTCTCCGTGCTCGTCGCGCCAGCTCACGCGGTAGCGCGACGACGCGCCGACGCCGAGCTCGGCCGGCGCTCCGACGGCGAGGATCCGGCCATCCTTGACGATCGCGACGCGATCGCACAAGGCCTGCGCCTCGTCGAGGTAGTGCGTCGTCAGGAGGACGGTCTTGCCGAGATCCGCGAGCGCCCGGATCGTGTCCCATGCCGCGCGCCGGGCGGCCGGATCGAAGCCGGTCGTCGGCTCGTCGAGGAAGATGAGCTCCGGATCGCCGACGAGCGCGAGGGCGAAGTCCAGCCGCCGCGCCTGGCCGCCCGACAGCTTGCGCGCGCGCACGTGCTCGGACTCGCGCAGCCCGGCGAGATCGACGACCTCCTCGACGTCGCGCGGGCTCGCGTAGAAGCCGGCCCAGTGCGTGACGATCTCGCGCACCGTGATGTGGCGGTAGACCCCGCTTGACTGCAGGACGATCCCGACGCGCTCGCGTAGCGCGCGCGGACGCGTCGCCGGGTCGTGGCCGAGGACCGAGACGATCCCGCTCGTGCGCTCGCGGTAGCCCTCGAGCACCTCGACGGTCGTCGTCTTGCCGGCGCCGTTGGGTCCGAGCAGGCCGAAGACCTCGCCGCGAGCGACCTCGAAGTCGATGCCGCGAACGGCCTCCACCGCCCCGTAGGACTTGTGCAGGTCGCGAACGAGAATCGCGGGCGCGGCTGAATCCATCACCCCAATCATGTCAAGATCGGGGTGCATCCCCTTGGCTCGCTGCGCCTGCATCGACATCGGCTCGAACACCACGCGGCTGCTGGTCGTGGAGGACGGTGAGGCGCGCCCGCGCGAGCTCTTCGCCGAGCGGGCGTTCACGCAGCTGGCGTCGTCGTGTGCGGCGCACGGGGAGATCGGCGCTCGGAAGGTCGCCGAGGTCGCGGAGGTCGTCGCCCGCCAGGTGCGCCTCGCGCACGAGCTCGGCGCGCTCGACGTGCGGATCGTCGCGACGTCCGCGGTCCGCGGGGCGGTCGACGGTGCCGTGCTCACCGCGGCCGTGACCGCGGCGTGCGGCATCGCGCCGGAGATCCTCAGCGGCGAGGAGGAGGCGCGGCTCGCGTTCGCCGGCGCGATCGGGATGCTGGCGAGCCCGCCGGCCGGCCAGCTCGGGGTCGTCGACGTCGGCGGCGGCTCGACGGAGGTCGTCGTCGGGACGGCGACCGCAGGGGTTTCGTGGTCGGTCTCGCTGCCGCTCGGCTCGAGCGTCGTCACGGACGCCGACCTGCGCTCGGACCCGCCGTCGACCGCCGAGCTCGCGCGCCTGCGCGAGAAGCTCGCCGGCGCGTTCGCCGCCATCAGCCCGCCCCCGCTCGCCGCGGCCTACGCGGTCGGCGGCAGCGCCGGCTCGCTGCAGCGGCTCGTCGGCACGGTGCTCAGCCGCGACGCGCTGGCGAAGGGGCTGGGGGTGCTCGTCAGGCTGCCGGCGGACCAGATCGCGGTCGCGCTCGGCCTGCACGTCGAGCGCGCGCGGCTGCTGCCGGCGGGGCTGCTGTTGCTCGACGCGGCGGCGCACGCACTCGGCGCGCCGCTGCAGCTCGCAGGCGGCGGTCTGCGCGAGGGCGTGGTGCTCGAGCAGCTCGCAGGTAGCTCACGTCCGGGCGGTTCCGCGCGTTCTTCACAAGACGGACACGCGCCAGGCCCGGCCGCGTAGTCTGCTCTGTGATGCACGGCTTCACGCGATGACGACACCCGACGCCGACAGTCCCCTCCAGGAGTCGATTCGGGCGACCGAGCTCTTGCCCGAGCCGCCCGAGCCCGAGGATCTCGACCTCCACGACAAGTCGCTCTACATCGGGCGCGAGCTGTCGTGGCTGGACTTCAACGACCGCGTCCTGCAGCTCGCCGAGGACCGGTCGCAGCCGCTGCTCGAGCGCGTGAAGCTGGCCGCGATCTGGAGCTCGAACCTCGACGAGTTCTTCCAGATCCGCGTCGCCGGGGTCCAGGAGCAGGTGGACGCGGGCCTCGTCGAGCCCGGCTCCGACGGCCTCACGCCGTCGCAGACGCTCGACGCCATCCGCGAGGCCGTGCTCGATCAGCAGCAGCGCCTCGGGCACCTCGTCGTCGGCGAGCTGTTCGGCGAGCTCGCCGAGTACGGCATCCGCATCGTCGGCATGGACGACATCGCCGAGCATGACCGCGAGGCGCTCGCGGAGCGCTTTCGCCGCCAGATCTTCCCTGCCCTGACGCCGCTGGCCGTCGGCCCCGGCCGGCCGTTTCCGTACATCTCGAGCCTCTCGCTGTCGCTCGCCGTCGCCGTGCGCGACCCGATCGACGACACGCGCGCCTTCGCGCGGATCAAGGTCGCCATCGAGATGCTGCCGCGCTTCGTGGCGCTCGACGACGACCCGCACACGCTGATCGCGGTCGAGGAGGTCATCGCCGCGAACCTCGACGCGCTGTTCCCCGGCATGGAGATCCTCAGCCACGCGATCTTCCGCGTCACGCGCGACGCGGACTTCGAGGTGTCCGACGAGGCCGACGACCTCCTGCAGGCCGTCGAGGCCGAGCTGCGCCGCCGGCGCCTGGGGGAGGCCGTGCGGCTGGAGGTCGGCGCCGACACCGATCCGTCCCTGCGCCAGCAGCTCACCGACGCGCTCGGCCTCGATCCGCGCCAGGTCTACGACGTCGACGGCCTGCTCGACACGAGCGCGCTCTGGCAGATCTACTCCATCCGCGGCTTCGGCGAGCTGCGCGACGTGCCTTGGACGCCGGTCACGCAGCCGCGGCTGCGGGGCAACGAGTCCGAGCACGTGAACTTCCTCGCCGAGATGCGCCGCGGCGACATCCTCGTCCATCACCCCTACGACTCCTTCGCGACGTCGGTCGAGCGCTTCGTCGAGCAGGCGGTCGCCGACCCCGACGTGCTGGCGATCAAGCAGACGGTCTACCGCACATCCGACGACTCGCCGCTCGTGCCGGCGCTCATCCGCGCGACGGAGCGCGGCAAGCAGGCGGTCTGCATGGTCGAGCTCAAGGCGCGCTTCGACGAGCGCGCGAACATCACGTGGGCGCGCAAGCTCGAGCAGGCGGGCGTCCATGTCGTCTACGGGCACCCGGGCCTCAAGACGCACGCGAAGTGCATCCTCGTCGTGCGCCGCGAGGGCGACGGGGTGCGCCACTACGTCCACATCGGCACTGGCAACTACCACCCGAAGACCGCCCGCCTGTACACGGACGTCGGCCTCTTCACGACCGACGAGGAGATCGGCGCCGACGTCGCCGACATGTTCAACTTCCTCACGGGCATGGCGCGGCCGCTCGGCTACCGCAAGCTGCTCATCGCGCCGAACGGCATGCGCGAGGCGCTGCTTCAGGAGATCGACCAGACCGTCGCGGCCCACGAGCGCGGCGAGCGCGCGCAGATCACGCTGAAGATGAACTCGCTCGTCGACCGCCGGCTCATCCGCGCCCTGTACCGCGCCTCGCGGGCCGGAGTGCCGGTCGACCTCAACGTGCGCGGCATCTGCTGCCTGCGCCCCGGCGTCGAGGGCGTCTCCGAGCAGATCAGCGTCGTGAGCGTGCTCGGCCGCTTCCTCGAGCACTCGCGCATCTACATGTTTCAACGCGGCGACGAGACCCGCGTCCTCATCGGCTCCGCCGACCTCATGCCGCGCAACCTCGACAAGCGCGTCGAGCTCGTCACGCCCGTCGAGGACCCGGCGCTGCGCGACGATCTGCTCGACACGCTCGAGCGCTCGTTCGCGACGGACGCAACGGCCTGGGATCTGCGCGTCGACGGCGACTGGGAGCGCCGTGAGCCAGGCGATCCGGCGCGCTCGGTGCAGCGCGAGCTCATGCAACTGCACCTCGCTCGCTCGAGCGAGGCGCAGCCGAGCGACGAGTGAGCCCCGGCGACGACGCCGGCGTGCCGCCGCGAGCCGCGCCGCAGGACGCGCGCGTGCACGCGCCCGCGCGCGGCAACCGGCGCCTGCAGCGGCTGCTGGACGCCGTCGACGGCGACCTGCAGATCAAGGCGTGGTGGCACGCCGCGGGCGTCAACGCCGAGCGGCTGCACATGTCCGACCACTCGTGGGTGCACATCCAGATCGTGCTGAACATCGCGCTGCGGCTTTCGCGGCTGCTGTTCGCGCGCGGCGTGCAGCCGAGCATCGTCGCCGACCATGGCATGGAGGTGCGCGACGCGGAGGTCGTCATCGCCTCCGCGGCGCTGCTGCACTGCGTCGGGATGTCGATCCATCGCATCGACCACGAGGCGTACTCGCTGTTCATGACCGCCGACAAGCTCGGCGGCCTGCTCGAGCCGATCTACGACGAGCCCGAGCGGTCGATCGTCGTCGCCGAGACGATGCACGCGATCATCTCCCACCGCTCCAAGGGCGCGCCGTTTACGATCGAGGGCGCGATCGTGCGGGTCGCCGACGCGCTCGACATGGCCCGCGGGCGCTCGCGCGTGCCGTTCGAAGCCGGCCACACGAACATCCACTCGCTGTCGGCGTACGCGATCGAGGAGGTCACGATTCACGGCGGCGACGACAAGGCCGTGCGCGTGGAGATCGCGATGTCGAACTCCGCCGGGATCTTCCAGGTCGACGAAGGGCTGGGCACGAAGCTGCGCGGCACGCCGCTTGAGCGCCACATCGAGGTCGTCGCGCGTATCGAGGCCGAGCACGAGCAACGGCTCGTGCCGATCTTCCGGCTCTGACTGCGAACCGGCGTGACTGAAGACTTTTGCGCCACGCCGTGATCTAAACCGTCGCCTGGCCACGCAAGGGTTTACAGCATGTACTCACCCCACAAACCCGGAAGGCACTACTCGTGACCGACTCGGCACTGCGTGAGCTCGCGGATGATCCATCCTCGCGCAAGCGCTTCTTCAAGATGTTGGGAGGGGCCGGAGCGGTCAGCGCGTTCGGTGTCTTCCTCGCCGCCTGCGGCGACGACGACAAAGACACCGCGTCGACTTCGACCCCCGCCTCGAGCGACGACGGCATGAAAGAGGACCTCGCGGTTCTCAACTACGCGCTGACGCTCGAGTTCCTCGAGGCTCGTTTCTACAAGCAGGTCATCGAGAGCGGGATCGTCAAGGACCCGAAGATCGGCGCGATCGCGACGAAGTTCGGCGAGTCCGAGCAGGAGCACGTCGACGCGATCAAGGCGACGATCACGAAGCTCGGCGGCACGCCCGTCACGGCTCCGGCGACGAAGTTCGAGGAGACCATCGACAAGGGCCTGACGGCCGTCCTCAACGCCGCCGCCGACGTCGAGAACCTCGGCGCCGCCGCGTACCTCGGTGCGGCCGGCCGCATCACGAACAAGGAAGTGCTCGCCGCAGCGCTGGCGATCCACTCGGTCGAGGCCCGGCACGCCGCGGCGCTCAACCAGCTCCTCGGACGCGGATTCGGCGGCAAGGGCGGGCTCTCGGGCTCGATCCCCGACGGCGCATTTGCCAAGGGCATGGACGAGGCCTCCGTTCTGGCCGCCGTCAAGCCGTTCCTGGCCTAACAACCACCACGACGAAAGCGAGATTCAGCATGGCTTCATCGCAACTGGTGGCTCCCGAGCTGGCCAGCATCAAGGTCTACGGCGTTACCCGCGAGGCGTTCCTCATCCGGTCCACGCTCGCCGCGGCAGCCACCTACGGCGCGCTGTCGGCGACGCCGTTCATCACGAGGGCGCTCGCGGAGGACAACGGTGGCGACATCGACATCGTCAACTACGCGCTGACCCTCGAGTACCTCGAGGCCGAGTTCTACACGCTCGGCGCCAAGCAGGTGAAGGGTCTGTCCTCCGACGAGATGAAGCTCGTCAAGGAGATCCGCGACAACGAGGACGCGCACGTCGACGCCCTCGCGGCCACGGCCAAGGACCTCGGCGGTACGGCTGTCAAGAAGCCGACGTTCGACTTCGGCGGGGCGTTCGGCGGTCGCGCGGTGTTCCTCAAGACGGCGAACACGCTCGAGGATGCCGGCGTCAGCGCCTACAACGGCGGCGGCCCGCTGATCAAGTCCAAGGACGTGCTCGGCGCCGCCGGCAGCATCGTGCAGGTCGAGGCGCGCCACGCGGCGCTCATCCGCCTCCTGCGCGACAAGCCGCCGGCACCGCTGGCGTTCGACAAGCCGGCCACGATGGACGCGATCCTCAAGAAGGTCACGCCGTTCATCAAGAGCTAGCGCCGCCGGCCCGGGGGCGCGAGGTACCTCGCGCTCGACCACAGAAGTGCTGTCCCAGACGAGGGGCTCGGCTCCGGCCGGGTCCCTCGTCGTCATACTTCGCGTCGTGAGGTGGAATGTCATCCGCGGCGCGCTCGTCGCGCTGCTCGTCGCCGTCGTCGCCGTGCCGGGCGTCGCAGCCAGCCCGACGGCGGACCTCAACGCGATCGTCAAGGACTTCACGAGCGGCCGCAACATCACGGCGTGCTTGTTCACGCAGGCGCAGCTCGAGGCCGCGCGCGCGCAGCTCGGGCCGGACGCCAACGCCTATGCGCCGGGCCTCGGCGAGGCGATCAGCCGCGAGATCAAGCGCTGGAAGGACGGCGACTGCTCGCGCAAGCGCATCGCCGCGGCGAAGGGCTCGGACGTGCGGATCGTCAAGGTCGCGTCCAAGGGCGGCGCGCGGTCGGAGTCGGTGACGCTGCGCAACTACGGCTCGAAGACGGTCAGCCTCAAGGGCTATCTGTTGCGCGACGCCGGCGACCACGCCATCAAGTTCATCAAGACGACGATCAAGCCCAGGCGCTCCGTCGTCGTCGTGACCGGCTGTCGCAAGGGCTCGAAGAAGGCCGTGCGCAAGGGCACGCGCTACTACGCCTGCCGCTCCAAGGAGTTCTGGGACGACGCCGGCGACATCGTCGAGCTCGTGAACGCCAAGGGCGGGCTGCTGTCGATGAAGACGTACGGGACCCCGCCGGCCGGCTGACCAGCCGTGGCGTCGCCTCCGCCGGCCGGGCCGGGCTGGTACCCCGACCCGTACGGGGGACCGAGCTACCGCTATTGGGACGGGACCCGCTGGACGGATGCGCTCTCGTCGGCGATCCCGCCGGCCTCGTCGGCCGCGAGCGACACGACGACGTGGGCGATGGCCGCCCATCTCACCGCGCTGGCCGCGCTCTTCGTCGGCCTGCCGTTCATGGGACCGCTCGTGGTCTACCTCGTCAAGAAGGAGAACCCGTTCGTGCGCCGTCATGCCGCGGAGGCGCTGAACTTCAACCTCTCGGTGATGCTCTACACGATCGTGCTCGCGATCGTGACGTTCGTCTTGCTGTTCGTGCTCGTCGGCTTCCTGCTCATCCCGCTGTTCGTCGTGCTGTTCGCCGGCTGGATCATCTTCGTCATCGTCGCCGCCGTCGCGGCCAGCCGCGGGGAGGAGTACCGCTACCCGCTGACGATTCGCTTCGTCACCTGAGCCGGTGGTCGCGGTACATCCGCAGGGCGTGCTGCCCGGCGGGCGTCGCGCGCCACGCGCCGATCTGCGGCTCGAGCTGGGCGGGCATAGGCGGCGCGACGAACCGGCCGCCGCCGTAGCCGGTCGGCAGCAGGGCGGGCCCGCTCAGCGCGGCGAACGTGAGGTCCGCGGCGCCGAAGCGGTCGCCGGCGAGGTAGCGCCTGCCGTCTGCGAGCATCGCGGAGACATGTTCGAGCTCCTGGTCGACGAGGTCGTGCGCCCCCGCGCCCCGGGACCCGTGGACGTCGAGGCGGCCGGCGATCATGGCTGCGATCGGCGACGCCAGGGCGACCAGCAGCGCGCGCTGGCGCCGCGGTAGGCCGCCCGAGCCCCACGCGCGCAGGCGGTGAGGCTCCGCGAGCGCCCAGGCGTAGAACCACCGCCGCGTCTCGGGGCCGAGGACCGCGTCCAGGCGCGCGATGAGCTCGTCGACCTCGCGCCGGGCGTCGCTGCCGGTGGGCGGGTAGAGGGCGTGGCCGTCGCGGCGCGCGCGATCGGCGAAACGCAGGATGTCCGTCGAGTCGCGCAGCGTAAGATCGCCCACGAGCAGCGGCACGGTGGCGCCGTGGTGGCGGAGCACCGCGAGCTTGTGCACCGCGGGCGCATAGCCGCGCTCGCGGTACTCCACGCCCGCGTGGTCAAGCGCCCAGCGCGCCTTCTCGCAGAAGTGGCTGAGCGGGAAGGTGATCAGCGTCATGGTGCCCGCCGGGAGCGCGTCGCTGCCGTGGGGCGCATGCATCGTGTGCGCAGTTTGCCTGCTCGCGACGCGTTCAGCCGGCCGCGTGGTGAACGCTCGCGCTCGCTCGGCATAACATGCGCTGCTCGGCGTCGTCTGGATGGGGGAGTGACTGCGATGAAGTTGTCTCCGGCAGATCAGGACAAGGTGATGCTCGCGGTCGTCGGCATGCTTGCGCGAGAGCGTCTGGCGCGGGGTGTGAAGCTCAATCACCCCGAGGCGGTGGCGCTGCTGTCGTGCTGGGTGATCGAAGGTGCTCGCGACGGTCGCTCGGTGAAGGATCTGATGGAGGCGGGGCGCCATGTCCTCGACATGAAGGACGTCATGGAGGGAGTGCCCGAGATGGTCGCGGAGGTGCAGGTCGAGGCGACGTTCCCGGACGGGCGCAAGCTCGTCACGCTGCACGATCCGATCGCGACGATCGAGCCGCGCGAGGTGACCACATGATCCCCGGGGAGCTTCACTGCGGCGACGGCGAGCTCAAGCTCAACGCGGGCCGCGCGACGAAGGCGCTCAAGGTGGTCAACACGGGCGATCGGCCGATTCAGGTCGGCTCGCACTACCACTTCGCCGACGTCAACGACAAGCTGCGTTTCAAGCGTTCCGAGGCGAAGGGATATCGCCTCGACATCCCGGCGGGGAAGTCGTTGCGCTTCGAGCCGCAGGCGTCCGCCACGGTCGCGCTCGTGGCGCTCGCGGGCAAGCGGCGGGTGCCCGGCCTGCGGCTGCCCAAGGAGAAGCGGTCGTGAAGATCTCGCGGGAGGACTACGGCGCGCTGTACGGGCCGACGACGGGCGATCGGGTGCGCCTCGCCGACACCGACCTGTGGCTGGAGGTCGAGGAGGATCGCTGCTTCGGCGGCGACGAGGCGGTGTTCGGCGGCGGCAAGACGATCCGCGAGTCGATGGCGCAGGGCGCCACGACCCGGGCGCAGGGCGCGCCGGATCTCGTCATCACGAACGTCATCGTGCTCGACCACTGCGCGATCGTGCGCTGCGACGTCGGCATCCGCGACGGTCGCATCGTGGCGCTCGGCAAGGCCGGCAACCCCGACATCTCCGACGGGATCGATCCCGCGCTGCGGATCGGCGCGACGACAGACGTCATCGCCGGCGAGGGCCGCATCCTGACGGCGGGCGGCATCGACGGCCATGTCCACTTCATCTGCCCGCGGCTCGTCGACCAGGCGGTGGCAGCCGGCGTCACGACGCTCATCGGCGGCGGCAACGGCCCGACGGAGGGCACCCGCGCGACGACGTGCACGCCGAGCCCGCGCGCGATGCACGAGATGCTCATCGCGCTGGACACGATGCCGGTCAACGTCCTGTTGCTCGGCAAGGGCAACACGATGTCGCACGAGGGGATGCTCGAGCAGCTGCGCGCGGGCGCGGGCGGCCTGAAGCTGCACGAGGACTGGGGCGCCACGCCGGCTGCGATCGACGCGTGCCTGCGCGTCGCCGAACAGACCGGGGTGCAGGTCGCGCTGCACAGCGACACGCTCAACGAGGCGGGCTACCTGCAGTCCACGGTCGAGGCGATCGCCGGACGCGGGATCCACGCCTACCACACCGAGGGCGCCGGCGGCGGTCATGCGCCAGACATCATCGAGCTCGCCTCCTACGAGAACGTGCTGCCGTCGTCGACGAATCCGACGCGGCCGTACACGGTCAACACGATCGACGAGCACCTGGACATGCTCATGGTCTGCCATCACCTCAACCCGAAGATCGAGGAGGACCTCGCGTTCGCGATGAGCCGCATCCGTCCGTCGACGATCGCCGCCGAGGACATCCTGCAGGACCTCGGCGCCATCTCGATGGTCTCGTCGGATGCGCAGGCGATGGGCCGGGTGGGCGAGACGATCATCCGCACATGGCAGACGGCGCACGTCATGCGCGGGCGCCGGCAGCCGAGCGAGGGCTCGCGTGCCGACAACGACCGGCTGCGCCGCTACGTGGCCAAGTACACGATCTGCCCGGCGGTGGCGCACGGCATCGACGACGAGGTCGGCTCCGTCGAGGTCGGCAAGCTCGCCGACCTCGTGCTCTGGGACCCGGCGTTCTTCGCCATCCGCCCGCGCCTGGTCATCAAGGGCGGGGCGATCGCGTGGGCGCCGATCGGCGACGCGAACGCGTCGATCCCGACCCCGCAGCCGATCCTCGCGTCGCCGATGTTCGCGGGCACGGGGCGCTTGGCGGCGCGCTGCTCGATGGCGTTCGTCTCGCCCCTCGCGGCAGCCGAGGGCAAGCTCGAGGAGCTCGGGCTCGAGGCGCGGATCGTGCCCGTGAAGAACACGCGGGGCGTGACCAAGCGCGACATGCCGCAGAACAGCGCCTGCCCGAAGATCCGCGTCGAGCCGGGGGGCGAGTTTCGCGTCTGGATCGACGACGAGGAAGTGCACCCCGACCCCGCCGCGGTGCTGCCGCTGGCACAGCGCTACGAGCTGTTTTGACGTCTGTCCTCGGCATGCTGCTCGCCGACGGTCGCTTTCCGGCCGGCACCTACGCGCACTCGCTCGGTCTCGAGCAGGCCGTGGCCGATGGCCTGGACGGTGGCGGGGTCCCTCCGTTCATGGGCGCGCGGCTGCGGCTCGTGGCCGAGCCCGAGGCGCGGCTGTCGGTCGCCGCGAGCCGCGCGGCTCGGACGGGCCGATCGGCCGCCGTCGCGCGGGTCGAAGACGAGTGGGCGGCGCGGTGCCCGAACCCGGTGCTGCGCGAGAGCGCGCGCCGGCTCGGCGCGGGGCTGCTGCGCTCGGCTGCGATCGCGCTGCCCGCACCACCCATCGACCGTTACCGCGCCGCGTCGTCCGCCACCCCGAGAACGGTGGCGCTCGGTGTCGTCGCCGCGGCGTGGGGCATCGACGACGCGCAGCTGGCCCGGATCGCGCTGTACGACGACGCGGCAACGGTGGCGTCGGCGGCGCTGAAGCTGCTCGCGCTGGACCCCGCGCAGGCCAGCGGATGGGTCGCCGGACTCGCCGCGTGGATCGCGGGCGCCGCCGAGGCGATCGCCGCCGACACGCGTCCGCTCGCCGAGCAGCCGGGCCCCGCCGCGGTCGGGCTCGAGATCGCCGCCAGTGTCCATGCCGACCGCCGGGAGCGACTCTTTGTCACCTGAACCCCTTCACCGCGCCCTGCGCATCGGCATCGGCGGGCCCGTCGGCTCGGGCAAGAGCAGCCTCATCGCGGCGCTCTGTCGCGAGCTTGCCGGCGAGCTTCGCCTCGGCGTCGTCACGAACGACATCTACACGACCGAGGACGCGGAGTTCCTGCGCGCCACCGGCGTGCTCGCGAGCGAGCGGATCGTCGCGGTGCAGACGGGCTGCTGCCCGCACACCGCGATCCGCGACGACATCGCGATGAACCTCGAGGCCGTCGAGGAGCTCGAACGCGACCAGGGCCCGCTGGACCTCGTGCTCGTCGAGAGCGGCGGCGACAACCTCACGGCCGTCTTCAGCCCCGCGCTCGCGGACGTGCAGATCTTCGTCATCGACGTCGCGGGCGGCGACGACATCCCGCGCAAGGGCGGACCCGGCATCGCGCGCGCCGACCTTCTGGTCATCAACAAGACCGACCTGGCGCCGTACGTCGGATCTGACGTGCAGCTCATGCTGTCCGACGCGCGGGCGCGACGCGACCGCCTGCCTGTCCAGGCCCTGTCGCTCGTCTCTCCCGAGGGAGCGCAGCCCGTCGCGGCCTGGGTGCGCGAGCACCATCGAGACTTCGCCGCGGGAGCGGCGCCGCACACGAGCGTTGCCGACCTCGGCGACCATCATCACCACAGCCATTCTCACTGAGCCGTCCTCGGCGCTGCTGTGCGTCGAGCGGTACGCGAGCGGCCACTCGGTCACCGAGCTGCGCCGCGGAACACGCGTGGCGCCGCGGGTGCTGTCCAAGGACGGCCGCGCCGTCCGCGCCTGCCTCCTCGCGACGCAGGCCGGTCCGCTGGCGGGAGATCACGACCGCGTCGCGATCGGCGTCGGCGACCACGCGACCCTCGTCATCAGCTCGGTCGGCGCCGCCTGCGTCCTGCCCGGCCGCTCGCCGACGCTGCTCGAGGTCGACGTCGAGCTCGGAGCCGGCAGCCGGATCGTGTTCGAGGACGCCCCGCTGATCGTCGCGCGCGGCGCGGACGTGACGCGTTGTACGACCGTCCGGCTGGGCGCCGGCGCCGTCGCCGCGCTGCGCGACGTCATCGTCCTCGGCAACGAGGGCGGCGGCGCCGCGGATGTGCGGCTCGCCAGCACGCTGCGCGTGACGGATGCGGCCGGGGCGTTGCTGCACGACGAGCTGCGCATCGCTCCCTCGTTCGCGCGCGGCGACGCGCATGTGGCGCTTGCGCCCGGCCATCGCGTGCTGGGCACGCTGTGTTTGTTCGGCGAGCAGCTTGTCGGCGCCGATCGCGCGGCGCTGGCGCTGGCTCGCAACGGCACGCTGCGCCGTGCGACCGCGCCAGACCTGGCGGCCGTCCACGCCGAGCTCGCCCCGACCTGGTCGCAGATGAGCGCTACGGCGGTCGCCGGCGGTACGGCTGCCTGATCGTTGGCAGGGGGAGGGCGTCTTGGACGCCGTGGATGTGCGAATCGCCTCGAGCACAGCGGCTGCCGGCACGGGTAGCTCGCCGCGCTCGGCGCAGCGCAGGTAGTCGCGGCCGCGCGGCGCGCAGCACTGCGCCCGGCACGGCGATTCGCGGGTTAGAGTTCGTCGCGCATGACCAATCGACGCCGCGCTGTGCTGGTGACGGGCGCATCGCGCGGGATCGGCGCCGCCGTGGCGCACGCGTTTGCCGAGACCGGCGACCGCGTCGCGGTCCACTACGGCGCTCGTCGCGAGCGCGCGCTGCGCGTCGCCGCCGCCCTTGCGGGCGACGGGCACACCGTCGTCGGAGCCGACCTCGCCGATCCCGACGCGGTGCACGCGATGGTGGCCGAGGTCGTCGCGGCGCTCGGCGGCGTCGACGTGCTCGTCAACAACGCCGGGGTCATCGAGGAGCACCCGATTACCGAGACGTCCTATGCGCAGTGGCAGCGCGCGTGGAGCAACACGCTGAGTGTGAACCTCGTCGGTGCCGCAAACGTGACCTGGTGCGCCGTCCAGCACATGGGTCGCGGCGGCCGGATCGTGAACGTCGCGTCGCGCGGAGCGTTTCGCGGGGAGCCGCGCCAGCCCGCGTATGGGGCCAGCAAGGCGGGGCTGGTCGCGTTCGGCCAGTCGCTCGCGCTCGCGCTCGGCCCGGCGGGCATCTCCGTCACCGCCGTGGCGCCGGGATTCACCGACACCGACATGGCAGCCGACGCGCTTGCCGGTGAAGCTGGTGACAGGCGACGCGCCGAGAGCCCGCTCGGGCGGATCGCGACGCCGCAGGAGATCGCCGCCGCGGTGCTCTTCCTCGCCTCACCGCAAGCCGAGCTCGCGAGCGGGAGCGTGCTGGACGTTAACGGAGCTTCTCACTTGCGCATGTAGGTTCAGTAGATCGTGCACCGCCCACGGGTGTACTGTGCGTAGATGGTGGGGGTCACGCGGCGCGTCGTCGCCGGCGCAGCGTCGATCGTGCTGCTGTGCGGCGCGGCGGTCGCCGAGGCCCGCGATGCGGTCGTCACGTCGTTTGACGGTACGCCGATCGTCACGCACTTCTATCCCGCCGCCGCGCTGCCCGCCGGGGCGCAGGCGCCCACCGTCCTCGTCGGCTCGGGCTTCGCGTATCGCGGCCAGACCACGCCGGACCAGGGCGGAGGGATCAGGCTTGGACTTGGCGACCTGCGCAACGACGGCTACAACGTCCTGACATGGGACTCGCGCGGGTTCGGCGGCTCGGGCGGCACGGCGATGTTCGACTCGGCCGCGTACGAGGGGCGCGACATGCGGGCCCTGATCGACTTCGTGGCCGCGCAGCCGGAGGCGCTCCTCGACCTGCCGGGCGACCCGCGCGTCGGCATGTCCGGCGCGAGCTACGGCGGCGCGATCCAGCTCGTCACGGCGGCGATCGACCAGCGGGTCGACGCAATCGTCCCGGACGCCGCGTGGAACTCGCTCGTCAACGGCTTCGCGAGGGACGGCGGGTACAAGGCCGGCTGGCTTCTGTCGCTCTGCGCCCTCGGCGTGGGGTTCGGGCTGCTCGACGGGGTGACCGATGGGGTGAGCGGTCCCGCGGGGATCCAGATCACCAGCATCGACCCGCGATTCGTGAGCATGTGCGCGGAAGGCACCCTGCTCGGCAGGCTGTCGCCGGCGAGCACCCAGTGGCTGGCCGACCTGGGTCCGGGCGCGCTCGTGTCGAGCATCCGAGCGCCCACGCTGCTGTTGCAAGGGACCGTCGACACCCTTCTGCCGCCCGGCGAGGCGATCACCAACTTCGAGCTGCTGCGCGCGAGCGGCGTCCCCGTGAAGATGCTCCTGTACTGCGGCGGCCACGGGACCTGCCTCACGCCCACCGGCGATATGAGCGTCATGCGCGACGCGGCGCTGAACTGGCTGCGGCGCTGGCTCAAGCGCGACACGACGGTCGATACGGGACCGCGCGTCCAGTGGGTCGACGACGGTGGCGTGTGGCGCTCGGGGCCCGACTACCCGCTCGCCGCCGCGGGCGAGCTGTTCGCGTACGGGTCGGGCTCGCTCACCGTGCTGCCCACGGTCACGGTGACGGCGGGGACCATCGGGATCACGGCCCCGAACCCGGGCATGGTCGAGGCCCCGTACGCGTCGCCTGCCGTCGAAAGCGACATCGTCGGCGAGCCGGCGCTGACGCTGACGTACCGAGGGTTCGCGCTGCCGTCCGCGACCTTCGTCTACGCCCAGGTCGTCGACGTCGCCGCGGGGCGCGTCGTCAACAACCAGGTGACGCCGATCCCGGTGCTCCTCGACGGCGCGACGCGCACGGTCACCCGCAAGCTCGAGGTCATCGCGCTGCGCGGGCGCCCGACCTCGGACCTGCGCCTGCAGATCGTGACGGGAACGCCCGTGTACGGGCCGCAGCGCTCCGCTGGCACGGTCGCGCTGACCGCGGTCTCAAGCTCGCTGCCGATCGTCGACGCCACGCAGCCGGCCGCCGGCCCCGCGGCCGCCGCGGCTGCGCCCGTGCCGCCACCGGCGCGCGCGCCTTTGGGTAGCGGCCTGCTCGGCGGTCTCCGTGGCCTTCTCGGGCTTCGACCCCGATGAGCGGGCGCATGCCCGACCAGGCCGTGCGGCGTGTGTTCGGTCGGCACAACGTGTGTCCCGCACGGCTGCGCGGGCCGGGCGCGCTCGTCGGGCAGATCCGCGCCCCGACCCTCCTCATGCAGGGCACAGTGACGACGTCACGGCTCGGCCGGCCGCTGCCAGCGCCCTTCGTGACGTTCGTCCTCCATGTTCGCCTTCTCGGCGGCTTCGGGCGCGTTCTCGCGCTTCGACGCCGCCGAGTCCGGCAAGGTCTTGTCAGCCATGCGCCTGCCGTGGCTGTCACGCTCCATCGGCGTAGGGCGGCGCGGATCCGTCACCGCGCTCGGGACGTCAGCGTGCCGTGGGTCGAGTCCGCCGATTACGGTGAACACATCCGATCGAAGTGGGGGAGGAGAGGCTCATGCGTTGGATCGTCTCGTTGTCGGTCATGTCGGCGCTCATGCTCGCGGCGCCCGCCTCCGGGGCGGCGACCCCGAGGCCGGTGTACTTCGTCCACGGCCTCAGCCTGGGCACCGGCACCGACTGCGCGATGTGGGGCCCGCTGACGAAAGCCTTCAACACATGGAAGCTGAAGGGCCGTGTCGCCCTCGCCAAGCTCCAGGCCGGGGAGGTGGCGTTTCGCACCGTCGGCTACTACCACGGCGACAAGAACTGCAATACGACCATCGACGCGAGCGGCGATCACTCGAAGGTGCCCGGGCTGCAGCCCCCGCCGGCCGGCGTGCAGCCGCATCGGTCGGGGTCGCACACGGCGAACACGTCGATCGAGCACCTGGCGTACCACCTGGCGTGGAACATCTACAACACGTACTCCTCCAAGGGCCGGACGATCGACGTCGTCGCCCACTCGCTTGGCGGGCTCATGATCCGCTACGCGCTCGCCGCGACCGAGCGCGGCGTGGCGGACTTCCCGCCGTACCTGCGCATCGAGGACGTCGTGACGCTCGGCACGCCGCACGGCGGCTGGCGCGGGCCGATCGGCGCGGGCGTCCAGGTCGCGGAGATGAAGGCCGGCTCGTCGTTGCTGAAGGCGCTTGAGCGGAACGGCTTCAACCCTCAGGGGCGTGGCGGGACGGACTGGACGACCGTCGGCTCCGACGACGACACCGTGGTCGCTGCCGACCGCGCCGTCGGCACGAACCGCGATCGCGACCCCCGCAGCAGGTACATCGGCTCGCGCCACAAGGTCTGGTACACGGCGGTCAACGACATCGAGCACAGCGACTACTACAAGGAGAACCCGACGACGCGCAGCGACGCGGTCGCCTGGATCGCGCTGGCCGGAGCACCGTTCCGGTCGACGACGCTGAGGATCGTGCATCCGATGCGTCTGACGTTCCTCGCGCTCGGGTCAGCGAACAGCTGAGCTACCAGTGAACGCCCTTCATGATGTTCGCCATCGCGATCTGCTCCATGTTGGCCTTCTCGGCGGCGGCCGGTGACGTGTCACCCTTCGACGCCGCCGAGTCGGGGAAGATCTTGTAGGCCATGTGGAGAATCTGGTCGACGGCCTTCGGCGCGACGGCGTAGAGGACCTCGCCCGCCGTCCCGAGCTTCGTGTTGATCGACTTCGGCCGCGCGCGCAGGCCTTCGCAGATGAGGTCGGCGGCCTCGTCGGGGCTGATCGTCGGGAAGTGGTCGTAGAGCTTCGTCGGGGCGATCATCGGCGTGCGCACGAGCGGCATGTGGATCGTGGTGAAGGTGATGCCGTCGCCGATGACCTCGGACGACACGACGCGCGTCCACGCGTCCAGCGCCGACTTCGACGCGACGTACGCGCTGAACCGCGGCGGCGAGGTCTGCACGCCGATCGAGCTGACGTTGACGATGTGGCCGAAGCCGCGCTCGCGCATGTGGGGCAGCAGCGCCATGATCATCTTGATCGCGCCGAAGTAGTTGAGCTGGATCGTGCGCTCGAAGTCGTGGAAGCGATCCTCCGAGAGCTTGATCGAGCGGCGGATCGAGCGGCCCGCGTTGTTGACGAGGAAGTCGATCGCGGGGTGGTCGGCGAGCATCCGCGCGACGACATCGTCGATCGCGTCCGTGTCGGAGAGGTCGGCGCTGTAGACGTGCGCGGTCCCGCCCGCGGCCTCGATCTCGTCGCGCAGCGCCTCGAGCTTCTCGACCCCGCGGGCGACGAGCAGCGGGATCCCGCCGGCCGCCGCGACCTTCAGCGCCGTCGCGCGGCCGATCCCGCTGGAGGCGCCCGTGATGACGACGGTGCGGCCGTTGACGATGTGCCCGAACGTGCGGTCCTTGTAGAGGTCCGGGTCGAGCTTGCGCTCCCAGAAGTCCCACAGGACGTTCGCGTACGTGTGCAGCTCGGGGACCTCGATGCCTGAGCCCGCGAGCGCGCGCTCGGCGTCGCGCGTGTCGAACTGGGGCTTCAGAGCCATGTGCTCGATGACCTCCTCGGGGATCCCGAAGTCCTCGAGCAGCGAGCCCCGGATATCGCGCATCTGGGGCAGCTTCATGAGCATCGACAGCGTCCCCTTGGGCAGCGCGTCGGTCAGGCGCTTGTCGATGCGCAGCGCGAGCTGCGGCGCGTGGGCGGCCTTCGCGAAGGCGTTCAGCGACTCGCCGACGCGCATCGGCTTGGGGTTCGTGAGGTGGAAGGCCTGGAAGTTCAGGCCGGGCTCGTGGGCGATGTGGTCGAGCGCCGCCGCCACGAAGTCGACCGGCACGATGTTCGTGTAGCCGAGCTCCGGACCCACGAGTGGGACCCACTCGGGCAGCGCATGGCGAACCTTCTGGATCGCCTTGAAGAAGTAGTACGGGCCGTCGATCTTGTCCATCTCGCCGGTCTTCGAGTGGCCGACGACGATCGCGGGGCGATACACCCGCCACGGCACCTTGGCCTCCTCGCGCACGAGCTTCTCCGACTGGAACTTCGTGCGGTGGTAGGCGGACTCAAGGCGCTGGCCCTCGTCGAAGTGGTCCTCGCGAAACAGCCCGCGACGCTCGCCGGCGACGGCGACCGAGGAGACGTGATGCAACACGCCGCCGATCGCGTTGGCAAGCTCGACGGCGTGGCGCGTGCCGTCGACGTTCAGCGTCTCGTTCGTCGCGTCGTCGGCTGTCATGTCGTACATCGCGGCGAGGTGGAAGACGTGTTCGACGGTGCCGTGCAGCGCCGCGACGTCGTCGTCGCTGAGCCCGAGGCGCGGCTCGCGCAGGTCGCCGACGACGGGCTTGATGCGATCGCCGGAGCCCCAGCGCTCGACGAGTGCGTCGAGGCGCTCGCGCGAGCCCGCGCGGACGAGGACGTGGATGTCGCCCTCGCGCTCGAGCAGCCGCTCGACGAGATGGCGGCCGATGAAGCCGGTCGCGCCCGTCACGAAGTACGTCATCGGTCTCCTCTTCGGTGGTGCGGCAATCCCCGAAAGAGCCTATCGGCCGCCGGGCAGCCTGAGTCAGCGGCAAGGAACAGGCTGCGGGCTCGGGGCACCGCCTCGCGGCGCCGGGCGCCACCCGCGATGCTCGACGGGCTGGCGCCCGCCTGCGCTCGCGCGCGGCGCCCGGCATCCACGATCCGGCACCCCGATCACCACATCTCGTTCCTTGGACACTTCCTGACGGCGGGTGGGGTCTACCAGCCGCCCTGGCCGTCGGCGGCGGCCTTCGCCGCGGCCTTGCGCCGGTACTTGCGCTTCTCGAGCTGCCACTGGATGACGGACATCACGAAGATGAACAGCGGGAAGAAGATGATGAGGATGAAGCCCGCGTTCGTGACGACCCGGTCGTTCGTCTCGCCGTAGAGCCCTTCGCCGCCGTCGTGCGCGAGCACGGGAGCCGCGACGACGAGCAGCGTCGTGAGCGCGAGAACGAGCGTGGCGGGTGCGCGGCGAAGCACAGCGCGGCAGTCTAATGCCCGGGGCCGTCCGATCGCTTCCCGATCGCTTCTCCCGTCGCGAGGCCATTGGATCGCGTGGCGATCGGGTAGGCGCCCTGGCATGCGACACTTGGAGGAGCTGTGAAGTGGCTCCCGGACGACAGCGACGAGAAGCCCGACCTCGTGACGCGCGAGGAGTGGGCAGCTGCGGCCGAGGCCGCCGCGATCGGCGGTCGCTCACCCGATGTGGGCGGCGTGGATCCGTCGGAGGAGATCGGCGAGGCGCTGCGACCGGTGTACGAGGCCGGCGGGGGCGAGGAGGAGGGCTTCGAGCTCGCCCAGCGCGACCTCATCCGCAACGCGTCGCACGACGACGGCACGGGGTATCCCGAACGTGACGCGTTTACGCCCGAGGCCGAGGCCGACCTCGCGTCGATCGAGTACGCCGAGTCCGACGAGGTCGAGCCGCCCGACATGTAGTTGCTCGCCGGGCTTGCGGCGGTGCCGCCGTCCGGCGCCCGACGGGCCAGCACGGGAGACCGGATCCTGGTCGCGGGGAGAACGCGGGCGGCCGCGAATTCGGATTGCATAGCGGCATGGGAACCCTTCAGGAGGTCATCACCGCCGACGGGATCGCGGTGCTGCGCCTCAACCGGCCCGAACGCCGCAACGCGCTCAGCACCGAGCTCTTGTCCGAGATGGTCGACGCGCTCGTGCGCCTGTCGATCGACGAGACGCTGCGCGTGCTCGTGCTCTCGACGACGTCCGAGCGCGCGCTGTGCTCCGGCGTGGACATCACCGAGGAGCTCGACCACGACGGGGGCGTCCTGCGGATGCGCTACTTCTCGCGCTTCCTCGCCGCGCTCGAGGCGTTCCCCAAGCCGACGATCGCGGTCTGCGTCGGCAACTGCGTCGGCGGGGGCGCGGAGATCGTCGCCGGCTGCGACCTGCGCATCGCCGGCGACAACCTCAAGCTCGCGTGGGCGGGCGCGCGACTCGGCGTGCCCGTCGGCCCGGCGCGGCTCACGCCGCTCGTCGGGGTCGCGCGGGCGAAGGAGCTCATCTTCACTGGCCGCACGGTCGGCGCGGGGGAGGCCGCGGCGATCGGCCTCGTACACGACAGCGTCCCGGCCGCCGAGGCGGAGGCGGCGGCGCTGAAGCTCGCCGCGCACGTCGCCGCGCACGATGCGCAGGGCGTGCACATCCTCAAGGAGATGTTCCGGGAGTTGGATGGGGCACAAGGTCGCGTCGCGCACGAGAACGAGCTGCTCGAGGTCTTCCAGCGCAAGGGCGCCGGGCTGCCGCAGGGCCGCAGGCCCGCGTAGCGCGCGCCCCGACAAGCGGCGAGTCGCCGGCTCCTACCATGGGGGCCATGGCCGTCCTCATCGCATCCGACCTCTCGAAGGACATGGTCGGCAACCCGCTCTTGCGCGGGGTGTCGTTCAAGCTCGAGCGCAAGGACCGGCTGACGATCGCGGGCCGCAACGGGGCCGGCAAGACGACGCTGCTGCGGATGCTCGCGGGGGAGACCTCGGTCGACGGCGGCGAGCTCTCGTTTCAGAAGGGCTGCAAGGTCTCGCTGCACGACCAGCGCCCGCCGCGCGATCGGTCGCTCACGCTGCGCGAGTACGTCCTGAGCGGCTGCGCCGAGCTTGTCGCGCTGGAGGCCGATCTCACGCGCCTCGCGCAGAAGATGGCCGACGGCGACGAGGCCGCGTTCGCCCAGTACTCGCGTGCGGAGGCGCGCCTGGAGCACGCGGGCGGGTGGATGTGGCGCGACCGCGCGACGAACATGGTGCGCGGGCTTGGCTTCGAGGACGAGTCCGATCTCGACCGTGAGCTGTCGACGTTCTCCGGCGGCGAGCTCACGCGCGCCTCGCTCGCTCGCGCGCTCGCGGGTGACCCCGACCTGCTTCTGCTCGACGAGCCGACGAATCACCTCGACATCGAGTCGCTCGAGTGGCTGGAGAAGACGCTCGTCGCGCTCGACACCGCCATCGTGCTCGTCGCCCACGACCGCTGGTTTCTCGAGGCGGTCGGCACCGGCGTGCTCGAGCTCGAAGCCGGGCGCTCGCGCTACTTCCCCGGCACCTGGACGCAGTGGCGCACCGAGCAGGCCGCGCGCGAGATCGCGATGGGGCGGGCGATCGACAAGCAACAGGCCGAGATCGCGCGCCTGGAGGCGTTCGTCGAGCGCTTCCGCGCGAAGGCGACGAAGGCCAAGCAGGCGCAGTCGCGCGTGAAGCGGTTGGACAAGATCGAGCGCATCGAGCGCGATCCCCGCGATCGCGAGGGCCTGAAGTTCGACTTCAAGGCGCCGGAGCGCTCGGGGCGCGTCGTCTTCGAGCTGCTCGACGGGCGCGTCGAGGTCGGCGCGGACCCGCCGAAGGTGCTGCTCGACGGCGCCGAGATCTGGCTCGAGCGCGGCGAGCACGTGACGCTCGTCGGGCCGAACGGCGCCGGCAAGACGACGCTCATCGACACGCTCGCGGGCTTGCGGCCGCTCGCCCGCGGCAAGCTCTCGACCGGCCACAACGTGAAGATCGGACATCTCTCACAGCACGCGGAGGAGCTCGGCCGCGGGCCGGGAGGGCGGGCCAACAAGGTCGTCGAGGCATGCGCGGTCCACACCGGGCTGACGCCGAACAAGGCGCGCGCCCTGCTCGGGCGGTTTCTCTTCAGCGGCGAGGAAGCCGAGAAGCCGCTGGACGGGCTGTCCGGGGGCGAGCGGCGGCGGCTGTCGCTCGCGATCCTCGTCGCGTCGGGCGCGAACGTGCTGATCCTCGACGAGCCGACGAACCACCTCGACATCGAGAGCCGCGAGGCGCTGGAGGATGCGCTGCTGGCGTTCGAAGGCACGCTGCTGCTGGTCTCCCACGATCGCGCGCTGCTCGAGGCCGTCGGCACGCGGACCGTCGCCGTGGACGACGGCAAGCTGCGCTCCTACGAGGGCGGCTGGCAGGAGTACGTGCGCGTGCGCGAGGAGCGCCGGCTGGCCGCGCGGGCCGAGAAGGGCAAGGCGGGCGCGGCCGCGAAGGCTCCGAAGCCCACGCCCGCTGCGAAGGCGTCGAAGCCCGCGGCTGCGGTGGCGCAGCCGCGGAGCCCTGCAAAGAGGTCTCGACCCGCGAAGGCGAAGGCGCCGAAGGTCAAGGCCGTCGTCGGGCCGGAGTGCGCGAGCGAGAAGCTCGCGGCGGCGACGGCGAAGGCGCTCGCGTCGCCGGGCAACGGCAACGGCGCCGCCGGGCAGCTCTCGAAGAACGCGCGCCGCCACATCCGCCAGCTCGAGCGCGAGATCGAGCGTGCCGAGGAGGCGCTCGCGGCGCTCGAGGTCGAGCTCGCCCTGCCCGACGCGTGGGGGACGCCCGAGAGCTCGAAGGACTCCGCGGCGCGCCACGCGGCCGCCAAGCGCGAGGTCGAGGAGGCGTTCGCGCGCTGGGAGGCCGCCTCGCCGTAGGCCACCGGCTGCGATGGTTCACAAGCGGACGCATGGGCACGTCTCAGCGAAGGCGCGGCCTCGCGGTTCCGACTGAAAAGCGCGGCAGTTCTCCGATCTGACGCAAGAAACAGCCGGATGTAAGGCGAATAGATGCGCGATCTTGTCCAAAGAGGCAAGATCACGCGCTTGTCTCGGGCGCGCGCCGGTGCAACCGTGTATGGATGAGCTCAGACCTTCGCTGGGGGCGGCGCTACCTCATGTGCCCGCCGACGTACTTCGACGTCAGCTACGCGATCAACCCGTGGATGGACGTCGCGGCGGGCGTCGACGGCGAGCGCGCGCAGCGCCAGTGGGATGCGCTCGTCGCGACGTACCGCGCGGCCGGCGCCGAGATCGAGGTGCTCGAGCCGCAGCCCGACCTGCCCGACCTCGTCTTCACGGCGAACCTCGGCATCGTCGACGGCGACACGTTCGTCGCCGCGCGGATGCGCCACGCCGAGCGGCGCCCCGAGACGCCCCACGCCGAGCGCTGGTTTCGCGAGCACGGCTTTACCGTCCGCTCCTTCGGCGAGCACGTCTCGCAGGAGGGCGCGGGCGACGCGCTGCCGTTCGGCGACACGCTCGTCGCCGGTCACCGCTCCCGCTCGTCGGTCGCGGCGTACATCGACCTGGCCAGGATCGTCGACGGGGCGATCGTGCCCGTCGAGCTGCGCGACCCGCGCTACTACCACGTCGACATCGTCTTCTGCCCGCTCGACGAGTCCACCGCGCTCTATGTCCCCGGCGCCCTCGACGGTAAGGGCGCGCGCGCGATCACCGCCCTCGTCTCCGATCCGATCGCGCTGACCGACGACGAGGCCGCCGCGTTCTGCGCGAACTCCGTCGTCGTCGGGCGCACGGTCGTGATGGCGGCGTGCACCCCGCGCCTGGAGCGCGAGCTGCGCGCGCGGGACTTCGAGCCGGTCGTCGTCGACGTCTCGGAGTTCCTCAAGGCCGGCGGCGGGCCGCGCTGCCTGACGCTCGCGCTCGACGTGCGGCTGGGCGCGGAGAACGCGTCGCGCGGCGAGTCCCCGACCACGCTCGCTTCGCCGAACAGCACGGCCGCGATCGCGCTCGGCGCACCGGGCCGGGACGTTGCGGAGGTGCTCGTCGCGGAGGACGGCGCGGCGGTGGCCGAGCGCTACACGGCGCACAACTACCACCCGCTGCCGGTGACCGTGTCTCGTGCGCAGGGCGCGTGGGTCTACGACGATCGCGGCCGGCGCTACCTCGACGCGCTGTCGGCGTACTCGGCCCTGAACTTCGGCCATCGCCATCCGAAGCTCGTCGCCGCGGCGCGCGACCAGCTCGACCGCGTGACGCTCACGAGCCGCGCCTTCTCAAACGACCAGCTCGGGCCGTTCGCCCGCGAGCTGGCCGCGCTGACCGGCAAGGACCGCGTGCTGCCGATGAACACCGGCGCCGAGGCCGTCGAGACGGCGATCAAGACCGCGCGCAAGTGGGGCTATGAGGTCAAGGGCGTCGCCCCCGGCCGGGCGACGATCGTCGTCTGCGACGCCAACTTCCACGGGCGCACGACGACGATCGTGTCCTTCTCCGACGACCCGCTCGCGCGCGAGGGCTTCGGCCCGTTCACGCCCGGCTTCGTCCGCGTGCCGTTCGGCGACGCGGCGGCGCTCGCCCGCGTCCTGCGCGAGGAGGAGGACGTCGTCGCGTTCCTCGTCGAGCCGGTGCAGGGCGAGGCCGGCGTCATCGTGCCGCCCGACGGCTACCTGCGCGAGGCGCGGCGGCTGTGCTCGCAGCATGGGGTGCTGCTCGTCGCCGACGAGATCCAGTCCGGCCTCGGTCGCACGGGTCGCACGTTCGCGTGCGACCACGAGGACGTCGTGCCGGACATCTACGTCCTCGGCAAGGCGCTGGGCGGCGGCATCCTCGCGCTGTCGGCGATCGCCGCCGACGACGAGATCCTCGGCGTGTTCGCGCCCGGCTCCCACGGCTCGACGTTCGGCGGCAACCCGCTCGCCTGCGCGGTCGGGCGGGCCGTGCTCGAGCTCCTGCGCACCGGCGAGCCGCAGGCCAACGCCGGGCGCATGGGCGTCCGGCTGCGCGCCGCGCTCGATGTGGCGACACCGCCCGCGCTGCGCGAGATCCGCTCGCGCGGGCTGTGGTTCGGCCTGGATCTCGATCCCGGCGCGGGCGCTGCACGCGACGCCTGCGAGCGGCTGCTCGCGCACGGCGTGCTCGCGAAGGACACGCACGAGCGCACGATCCGGCTCGCCCCGCCGCTGACGATCGGCGTTGCGGAGGCGGACTGGCTGCTCGACGGCCTGCTCGCCGTGCTGGGTGAAACCGCGCCGATCGAGATCGCGGCCGCGGATGCGGCGCCGCCAAGGCTCGCCGGAGCCGCGCCGCCGCCGGCCAGCCCGGCATCCTTTGCGGCATAGACGAGATCGATCGCCACATCGTCGCTGAGCTGCTGGAGGACGGCCGGCTGAGCCTGGCCGAGCTCGGCGAGCGCGTGAGCCTCTCCTCGCCGGCGGTCAAGCGGCGGGTCGATCGGCTGCGCGCGACCGGCGTCATCACGGGCTTCACCGCGCTCGTCGACCCCGGTGCGCTCGGGCACAACACGGAGGCGTTCGTCGAGATCCACTGCGCGGCGAACATGAGCCCGAGCGCGCTGCGCGAGACGCTCGCGGGCGAGAGCGAGATCGTCGCCGCGTACACGGTCAGCGGCGACGCGGACGCCCTCGTGCACGTGCGCGCGACCGACGTCGCGCACCTCGAGGCGACGGTCGAGCGGATCCGGGCGCGGCCGGAGATCGCGCGGACGAAGACGACGATCGTCCTGACCCGGCTCATCGCGCGCGAGTAACGCCGGCGCCCGGCCGCCGTGCGACGCGGTAGGTTGCGCCGGATGCTCCGCGCCCGGCTGCCGATCTCGCTCACGCTCCTCGTCGCGTCGCTGGCTCTGCTGCCGGCCGCCGCCGACGCGCACCCCGGCGAGGCGTACGGCGCCGCCGCGCAGGGCGCGCTGCAGTCGCGCGGGTTCGGCGGCGCGCTACCCGGCGCGGCACTGGCCGAAGCCGCCGCGCAGACGTCGCGCTTCGCGACGCCGCGCCAGGCCCCGACACCCGCCGGCCCGTGCACCGAGGCGGCGAAGACCGCCATGCCGCTCGGCGACGGCCACAACCACGAGGACATCGCCCAGCACGACTTCGCCTGCCGCATGGAGCAGGTCGCGTTCCTCTCGCTGGCCGAGCAGCTTCAGGATCGACCGAACGTGCTCCTCGGCGAGATGGACGTCAAGGCCGACATCGCCGCCGTCTCGATCACCTACCCGCAGGGCGGCGTGCTGTTCTTCGACGTGTCCGACCCGGCGAAGCCGCAGTTCCTCTCGCGCTACAACGCGACCGAGTGCGACCAGTTGCTCGAGGACATCAACTGCGGCGCGTTCGTCGACCTCTCGGCCGACGGCAAGACGGCGTACCTCTCGATCCAGAAGCTCACGCTGCTGCCGACGCTGCCGGTGAACCTCAACGCGCTCAACCAGACGATCGCGGGGGTCGACGTCATCGACCTCGCGAACCCCCGCAAGCCGTCCAGGGTCCAGTTCTATCCCGTCCTCGGGATCGGTGGGGTGCACACCGTGCGCTCGCACACGATCCCCGCGGGTCCGTCGAGCGCCGACAAGCCGCGGGCACCGGGCGAGTACGTCATCTCCAACCAGAACGGCGTCGGGATCGACATCGCGAAGGTGACGAAGGTCGCCGGCAAGCGGCTGCTGACGACGGTCCGCCAGCTCGGCTCGATCGACCTCGCCGCGACGATCCAGAACAACGAGGTCCACGACACGTTCATCCAGAACGACCCGCTGGACGGACGCACGTACCTCTACAACGCCGCCGGCTTCGCGACGGGCTTCAACGTCTACGACATCACCGACCCGTCGCGGGTCAAGCAGGTCGCCGAGTGGGACCTCACGCCGCAGTGCGAGGAGGACTGGTACGCCCACACGATCGACGTCACGCATCGCAACGGCCGCCGCTACGTGACGCTGCCCGCGGAGATGATCCTCCAGAACAGCTCGGGCTCGCCCAGCGGTCTGGCCGAGATGTCCGACGACGACAAAGCCGAGAGCTGCGGCACCTTCGTCGGCAACGGCGACAAGCCCGGCCCGCTGTGGATCGTCGACGCGACGGACTTCTCGAAGCTCGGCCCGGCGAACGACAAGAAATCGCCCGAGCAGGCGCAGGCGACCGACGCCGCGCTGCGCAAGGCGTCGGAGGACGCGCTCGTCGCGACGTGGACGAACCCCGCAGGGCGCGCCGGCGGCGCGTTCACGTTCTCCGTGCACAACCAGCAGATCGTGGGCGACCGCATCTACATCTCGCACTACCACGGCGGCGTCTACGTGCTCGACGCGTCCGCCGCGTTCGCCGGCAAGCGCGAGCGCCCGAAGGAGCTCGGCTTCATCGTGCCCCACGGCGCGCAGACCCGCCCGCTACTGGGCCAGACGCCGCTGACGGGGCTGCTCGGGCGCGCGTTCACCGATCACCGCTTCGGCCGGCCCGAGATCTGGGACATGGTCGCCTACAAGGGCCACGTCCTGGCGGCGGACATGACCGGTGGGTTCTACTCGCTGCGCTACGACGAGAGCCCGCTGCCGCTGTGCGCCGACACGCGCGCGCCGACGTCCGTCTTCAGCCGCAAGAACTCGAGCCTGCGAGCCAAGCGCATCTTCCTGCGCGGCAACGCCTCCGACCACGGCTGCAGCGCCGCGGGGGCGACGTCCAAGCGCCCGGGTGCCGTGCAGAAGGTGACGGTGACCGTGGCGCGCAAAGCGGGCGCGACCTGCCGCTTCGTCTCGAAGAAGGGCACGCTGGGCCGGGCGCGCAGCTGCCTGTCGCCGGCGTACCTCACGGCGAAGGGCACCCGCCGCTGGAGCCTGCGGCTGCGCGGGACGTTCCCGAAGGGCAACTACGAGATCACCGTCCGCGCCCGCGACGGCGCGGGCAACCGCGAGGCCGCGCAGAAGATCGGCCTGCGGCTGCGCTGAAGGACCGCATGGCGAGGGCGTGCGATCCCGACTGCCGGCCTGCAGCGCGGGGACGCTCGGGCGGTGCCCCGACGTGAGGATCAGCCGGCCCTGACCGCCGCGTCTCGCCGCACGCTGCCAGCCGTCTCGTCGAGCGTCACGGCGCTGCGCCACGCGGTCGCGGGCTTCGTCGTCGACGCGGGGATCGGCGAGCTCGTCCTGGCGGGGATCGCGGTCGGCGCCGACCGCCAGTAAGGCCTTTCGCCGCGCGATCCGACGGTCCCGCGCCCGCCGCGGGTGTGCGGTTCTGCGCAGCTTGTACACGTTTCGCACGGGTTCGCCGCACCAAGCTCCGCGCTTCGCTTCGCACCCTCCAACCCGGGGTCCCCAGGCGTACATTCGCTCGACCGAAAGTCTATGGAAGGTCAGGGGATGTTCGAACTTCGTGACAGGTTGGCCGGAGCAGGCCGCAGGACGGCGACGTTGACGTTGGCGGCACTGGTGCTCGTGCCGGCGACGGCTGGCGCCGCGACGGTAGACGTGCCGGGTACTGCGGGTGTCGGCAACGGAGCCGGACCGGTCCAGATCGCCGGCGCGCTCGCGGGCTGCGCCGCTTCGACGGTCGTTCCGTCGCAGCCGGCGATGCGCAAGGCGGCGGCTGACGCCGTGCTGTGCCTCATCAACGTCGAGCGCGCCCGGCGCGGGCTGGCGCGGGTCGTGGCGTCGCCGCAGCTCGGCAAGGCGGCGAACTCCCACTCGAGCGACATGGTGCGTCGCGGCTACTTCTCCCACGTCACGCCCAGCGGCCTGAACTTGCGCAAGCGCGTCGCTCGCACCGGCTACCTGCGCGGTGCGCGCCGCGGGACGCTCGGGGAGACGATCGCGTGGGGCGCGGACCTCTACGCCTCGCCGGTCGAGCTCGTGACGAGCCTCATGCAGAGCGCCGGCCACAAGGCGATCATCGTCGACCGGCGCTTCCGCGACATCGGCGTCGGCCTCGCGCTCGGCGCGCCGCTGCAGGACATGGGCTCGAGCGCGACGCTGTCGCTGACCTTCGGGCGGCGCTGAGCCTTCCTACAGCACCTTGTCGATCGCTCGCCCGAGGAAGGGTCCGAGCGTCGTGGCGAACACGTCGGTCAGGTGCTGGTCGTCCTTGTAGACGAGCGCGCCGCCGATGACGGGAAAGCAGCGCTTCTTGCTGCACATGAAGGGCGTCAGGTCGATGATCTTCACGCGCGGCGAGCGCATCCGGCGTGCGGCGACGACCGCCGGGTCCTGACGCAGCGCCTCGGAGCGCTTGACCGCGCAGACGCTGCCGGCGTTGCGCTTCTTGGCCTTCGCATGGCGGACGCACTCGTTGGCCTGGAAGCCGACGATGGGTGTGTCGCGGATCACGACGATGTTCTTGACCGTCGAGGGCAGCGCCTGCCATGCCGCGCGGAAGCCCGCGACCTTCGTGTCGAGCTCCGTGCGGCCGCCCGGGACGACGACGTCGCCGGCGAAATGCGCCACGACGAAGACGGTGTGGATCGCCGGGTGCCTGGCGAACCACTGCGGCACCTGGCTGTTCCACTGCAAGCACTCGGCCCGGCGCGCCGGCGCGAGCCGCGTGGTCGCGTACATGAGCGGGCAGCCCGAGCGTGTGATCGAGACGCCGTTCCAGCGCTTGCGCTGCGCGACGACCTCGAGCGCCGCGCGCCAGTGCGAGGCGTGGCTGTCGCCGACGAGCGCGATCGTCGCGCGGGCGTTGACGGCGGGTACGCCGAACTCGCACGGACCCACGACGCCCTGAAACGACAGCGGTGTGCACGGTGAGTTCTGCGAGAAGATCGCGTCGTCGGGTGACGGGACGATCGCCGTGCGCAGCTTGGCGTTCGTGCAGCGGTGCAGCGGGTCGCGCGATGCGGCGCCGAAGCAGCGCAGCCGCGCCGCGGGCTTTGTCGACACCGCGATGTCCAGCGTGACCTCGCTCGTATCGGGCAGCCGGTCCTCGACGTCTCCGGCGCGGCTGCGCACCTGCCAGTGGTAGCGCCCGGGGGCGAGGCGCAGGAGCGCGGGCGAGAAGGTCGCGCTGATCATCGTCGGGCGCGGGCGCCGGACGTCGGTCGAGAGCGTTCGGAGCCCGATGCGGTCGCCGTTCTCGTCGAGCGCCGTGTAGCGCAGGACGACGCCCGACTTCGCGTGCTTCTCACCCGCGATGCAGAGGCGACCCTGCGGCGTCGGCGAGGCGTCGCCGCGCAGCCACAGGCACAGCTGCCGCGTCGGCGACGGATGGACGTCCGCGGGCGTCCACGGCTGATGGGTCCGGATGACGAGCGTCAGGTCGGCGCTGCGGGTCTGCCCGAAGCGCGCGCCGTAGAGGTCGAGGCGCGTGCCGGCGTCGACGCGATCGAAGTGCGCCCCGGGCAGCGCGGCCGCGACCGCGACCGGCTCGGGCGCCGAGCGCGCGCTCGTGCTGACGAGAAGCAGCGCCGCGCTCGTCGCCACCGCCGCGGTGGCGAAGCGCAGCCCGATGGCTCGTGACGGACGGCGACGCATGTCACTCAGAACGGGGGTCGGGGCGCGGAAGTTGCGAGCTTGCGAGTCGACATAACCGCCGCACAGTTTGGCGCGTCGCGGACCCCATGCCAGAGCGACGTCACGGAACGGGCCGGGCGGCGCGGGCGTGGGCCGCGGCGACGGCCGCCACGGCCGGCTTCGCCGAGCCGTCGTAGCGAAAGAGGCCCTTCTCGTTAAACGGTCCCGCCAGCCGCAGGCCGGGCACCTGCGCGCGGAGCGTCCCGCCGAAGAAGTTCGGCGTCACGGCGTATTCGCGCAGGACCCAGATGAGCGTGCCCGCCACCTCGGCGCGGCGCGCGTAGTAGCCGATGCGGCGGCTTAACAGGCGCGACTGGTAGCGAAAGCCGCCGGGGTGGTCGGAGTTGTTCAGCGCGTTGGCGTTCGCGCCGAACTCCGTGATGACGAGCGGCTTGCCCGGCAGCGCGGCGCGCGCGCGCCGCAGGAGCTTCGCGACGCGTCGCTCGAGCTCGGCGACCGGCTGGCCGGCGGCCTCGAAGATCCCGATGTACTCGGTGAGGCCCACCGCGTCGAGGTTGCGAAACAGGCGCCCGCCGGCGCGCCGCGGCGGGTGGCGGCCCCAGACGTCGGCGACGACGAAGATCCCCGGCGTGCGGCGGTGCAGCGTTCGCGCGAGCGTGTCGATGTAGCGCGCCTGGCCCTTCGGATGCCCGCGGCCCGCAACCTCGTTCGCGAGGTTGAAGGCGAAGACCGAGGGGTGTGCCGCCGTGCGCTCCGCGGCCGCGACCGCGCGCGCCATCGCCGTCGCGCGGCGCTGCGGCGTCTGCGCCCAGAAGCGCCCGGCCTTGTCGAACGGCCCGATGTGCTGCCACACGAGGATCCCCGCCGCATCCAGCCGCGCGAGCAGCTCATCCGACAGCGGGTGCTGCGAGCGGGTGGCGTTCGCCCCGATCGCGCGCAGCTCGGCGACGATGCGGTCCTGGTCGGCGGGGGTGAGCGCGTCGCCGTGACCCTCGGCGTCCATCGGCAGCCCGGCTCCGGCGATCCGCAGCGTGCGGCCGTTGAGCAGCAGCTGCCGGCCCCTGCGGCGCAGCTCGCGCAGCCCGACCTTCCGCTGCAGTGCCGCGGTCGGGCTGGCCAGCGCCAAGTCGTAGAGCGCGGGGTTGCCCGGCGCCCACAGGTCCGGCCGCGCGACCGTGAGGCGCGCGGTGATCCGCCGCCGCTCGCCCGGTGCGAGCGCCACCGGTCCGAACGGTACGGCGAGCGTCCTCGGTCCGCGCGTGAGCGTGCCGGCGACGGTCACGGTGGATGGCGAGCCCGCGGTGCGCGTGTCCTGCAGCTCGGCGGTGATGGTGACGAGCGCGTTGCCGCGCGCGAGGACCGTCTGCACGTTGACGAGCCGCAGCTCGGCGTCGGCGACGGGCGCGACGCTGACCGGCCACGCGATCCCGCCCCAGTTAAACCACGCGCGGTCATGGCCCTGGCGCTGCTGGCGGTCGGGCAGGCGCCAGTTCGCGCGCACGACGACCGTGTGCAGGCCGGGCGCGAGCGTCGCGGGGCACGCAAACGGCTCGTAGGCGCCGTCGTGCTCGCAGGCGACGCGGCCGTCGATCCAGACCGTCGCGCGGTAGTGAACCGAGCCGAAGCGCACGGCGTAGCGCCCGGCCGCGCCGACCGCGAGCGTCGTGCGCCACCAGCCCACGCTGCCGCGGTACGAGCGCTCGCCCGCCGCGCCGGCGAGCGGTGCCGGGTTCGCCACATGCGGCAGGCTGACCGGCGCCATCGCGGGTGGCCGGTCGACCCATCCGGCGCGCAGCCCGACGTTCTCGGGGTCGGCGCGGTAGGTCCATGCGCCGAGCTGCGCCAGCGGCTGCTGCGCGGTTGCCGGAGCGCCTGCGCCGATCGCCAACGCGCACGCGACCAAGGCGACGGCCGCGACCGCGGCCCCTCCGGCGCGCCGCGCCGGGCCGCGCGCCCCGGCGCGCCTCGCAGCGCCCCGCAGTGCAGCGGCCGCGGCGCCTCGCGCTCGGCTCACCACGCCGGCGGGGCGAGGCTGCAGAGGGATTCGCCTTGCGGGCGCAGCGCGGGCGTCGAGTCAAACGACGCCAGCGGCGAGGGCGGGCTCGCGATCCTCGCCGCGCCCGACGTCGGCTCGGAGACCATCACGCGCAGCCCACCCGGCCCGCCACCGGCCGCGACGCCCATGTCGGTCGTGTACGCGAGCCGGCGACCGTCGTCGGATAGCTGTGGCTGGCCGGCCCAGCTCGCGAGTGGCTGCGCGCCGTAGCTGGCTGCGAGCACGTCGCCGCTCGACAGATCCCGCACGAGCAGGCGCTGCACCGGGCGTCCCGACGGGCTTTGCCGACCGCCCGCCGGCAGCTCGGCGAACACGACGCGCCGCCCGTCGGCGGAGATCGACGGCTCGTGCGCGAAGCCGCGCCGCGGGCCGCTGACGGCGCGCGACGTGCGCTCGCGCAGGTCGCGAACGTAGACCCGGGCACGTCCGCCGCCCCGGCGCGTCGCCGTGAACGCGATGCGCCGCCCATCGCGCGACAGCGCCGGTTCCCACGCCTCCGCGGCGCGCTCGCCGCGGGCGCCGATGCGGCTGACGAGCGTGACCGTGCGGCCGATCCGGTCGAAGACGAAGACCTGCAGGCGCCCGCGCGAGAACGACGTGAACGCGACGACCCGGCCGTCGCCGGAGATGGCGGCGTCGTAGGCGCCGGCCCGGGGGATCTCGACGGCGCCGGACCCGTCGCGCAGGTCGCGCACCCGCACGCGCGTCGCCCAGCGCGCGCTCGGCGACATCGGGTCGGCGATGACGCTCTGGTAGGCGACGACGCCACCGTCGTCCGACAGCGCCGGGTCGTACGCCGTCTCGACGCGCGCGCCGCGCTGACCGCCGGCCACGACGCGCACCGCGCCCGTCGCGAGGTCCGCGACCGCGACGACCACGTTGCCGTAGCGCTTGGCGTACGTCCGGTTGCCCGCCGAGATCTCATAGGCGACCGTCTGCCCGTCGGAGGAAAGGCTCGGGCCGTAGCTCGAGCACGGCCGGTCGGTCAGCGCGGCGTCCGACGCGTCGCGGGGATCGAGCTGCGCGCCCGTCCGCAGGTCGCGCCCCGCGAGCACGACCTCGCCGTAGCGCACGGCCAGCGGCGGCGCCGGCTGCTGGGCGTCGAACAGCACGACGCGCCCGTCGCCCGACAGCGCCGGGCTCGCGAAGGACGGCCGGAACGCATGGCGCAGCTTGCCCGCGACGGTCTGAGGCGGCCCGTTGTAGTGATCCTCGCCCAGCCAGCGCGGGACCTGGCGCAGCTGGCGCTGCAGGACGACCCGCGCCTGGCGCGGCGAGGTGTCGCCGCGCTCGACGCCTTCGCGCGCCGCGGCCCGCAGCTCGCGCTCGAGGCCGCGCTGCATCTGCGCGCGGGTGCGGCCGTGCGTGCGTCCGATCCGCAGCGGGCTGAGGTCCAGCCGGCGCAAGCGCTGGAACGCCCGGGTGTCGCGCGCGCCGAAGAGCTTCGGCGCGGCCTCGGGGCCGGCCTGCTGATGCAGCGAGTGGAAGATGAGGTGCTGGGAGAGGTGGCCCTGGACGAGCACGCGCAGCGTGCGGGCCCGCAGCTCGCGCGCCAGCGCGGGCGAGACGTCCTTGGCGCGCGGGGCGACGAGCGCGGCGGCGAGCTTGCGCGGCGATGTGTAGCCACGGGCGGCGCCGAGCTCCGCGAGCGTCTGGACGTCGTGGCGCAGCCACTCCCACAGCCCGCGGCGGCTGGTCCGCAGCAGCCGCTGCAGGCGGGCTTCGTCGAACGGCACCCAGTGCAGGTGCACCCACATGTCGTGCGGCAGCCAGTGCGGCGCCGAGCCGGGCGGCGCGTCGGAGTCAGGCGCGCGACCGGCGACCGGAGCCGGGATCCCGCGATCGGTCTGCGGCGCCTGCGCCGACGCCGGCTCGGGTACGGCGAGCGCGACGAGGCAGGACACGCAGGCGAGGTGCGGCAGGACGCGGGACATCGGCCGCGAGTGTACGCGCGGGACGGCGCATCCAAGCCGGTTGGCGCGTTCGGGAGAATTAGCACAGCGGCAACAAACGACCCTGCTTGCGCTCCGTATTCTCAATGTGTGAGCGGTGAGCGACAGGATCTCGCGCAAGCCGCCGCGCCTGCGCGACGCAGTCGCCTGCTTCCCGCACTTGCCGTCTTCGCGTGCGCCTGTGCGTTCGTCGTGCAGTCACCGGGCTGGGCGCAGACCTCGTACATGGCGCTCAGCAAGGCCCTGCACGGCGGCAGTGCGCAAATCGACGCGTGGCACTGGGAGACCCACGACATCGCGTGGCACGACGGCCACTACTACTCCGTCAAGCCACCGGGCCTCGTCATCGCGACGCTGCCGCTGTACGCCGGGCTGCGCTCCGTCGGCGGCGAGCGACTCGCCCACGACGCGCGGGTACGCGCCGAGTCCGGCGGCGGCGTCCCGTGGGCTGCCCGGAAGCTGCCGACGGCCAACTACGGCTACAGCGTCCAGCGCGCGACCAAGGCTCGCGCCGCCATCGCCGACACGGCGCCGATGACCTGGGCGCTGGGCCTGCTCGGCGTGCTCCTGCCCGCCGTCGCGCTCCTGTATCTCGTCGCGCGGATGACCAACCGCGTCGCGCCCGGCACGGGCACCGCGACGGCGCTGACCCTTGGCGCGGCGACGCTGATCCTGCCGTTCTCGACGCTCTACTTCTCGCATGTGCTCAGTGCGCTGCTGGGATTCGGCGCGTTCGCGCTGTGCTGGCGCGAGCGCGAGGGTCCGTCGCGGCCGCTGTTGCTCGCGCTCGCGGGCGCGCTCGCGGGCCTGGCCATCGTCTGCGAGTACCCGCTCGCGATCGTCGCGATCGTCGTCGGCCTGTACGCGATCACGCGCGGCCCGGGCGCCGTCATCCGCCGTGGCGCGGCGTACGGCGCGGGTCTCGCGGCCGGGGTGGCGCCGCTCGTCGCCTACCAGTGGTGGGCGTTCGGGTCGCCGCTGCACACGTCGTATGTCGGCGCCGTCGCGAAGACCGGCCGCAGCGGCCACGACGTGCTCGGCCTCAACGACGCCGGCGTCTTCGGGATCACGCTGCCGCGCGCCGGCGACGCGCTCTCGCTGCTCTTCAGCGGGCGCGGCCTGCTGACGCTCGCGCCGGTGCTCGTCATGGCGATCGCCGGGGTCGTCGCGATGCACCGCGCCGGGCGCCGGGCGGAGGCCCGCACGATCGGCGCCGTCGCGATCGCGTACCTCGTCTACAACGCCGGCTACTGGCTGCCGATGGGCGGCGGCTCGCCGGGGCCGCGCTTCCTCATCCCGATCCTGCCGTTTCTGGCGATCGGGCTCGGACCGGCGTGGCGCCGCTGGCCGGCCGTGACGCTCGCGCTGACGGCCATCTCCGCGACGACCATGGTCGCGGCGACGATGACCTATCCCATGATCGGCACGCAGGACCCCGGGGAGTGGGTGCGCCGGCTCGTCGACTGGGGCTCCTACCAGCACAGCGTGCTCGACCTCGCCGGCATCGCTCACGGCTTGCCGTCGATCCTGCCGTTCGCCTTCATCCTGGCTCTCGCGCTGGCGATCGGGGTGAGCTCGCTCGGCCGGGCGCACCTCGCGGTCGGTGCCGGACGGGCGCCGATCGCGATCGGCGCGTGGGCGGTCTGCGCGATCTTCCTGCCGCGAGTCGGCCAGGTCCCGTCGTCGGACGCGCTCATCCTCATCGCCGCGGCGACGCTCATCGCGCTCGTCGCGGTGGCGTCCACGCGGCTGACCGTCCGCCGCGACCCGTCAGCGGAGCACGAAGAGCACCGTTCCGGCGCGCCGCTGACGCTCGAGGTCCAGTCCGCTCAGCGATCCGGTTAGCGCGCGCCGCGCCAGCGCGCGGTTCGCGTGGCGCAGGTGCACGGTGACGCTCCCAACGCCGAGCGTGCGCAGCGCGGTGACGGAGCGCTCGTCCGGGAAGCTCCGCGTGGCCCGCATCACGGCTTCGAACTGGCGCGGGACCAGGCTGCCGCGGCCGTTGACGAGCTTCGGGAAGCCGTCGGTCGACCACAGGACGTAGCGGCGGTTGTCAAAGCTGTGAGCCGGGAGGTGCAGCGCCGGCTGTGGCGCCGCGGCGAAGCCGGCCGGCGCGAGCTCGACGGTCGGATGGTCGGCGAAGCCCCAGCCCTCGGCGAGGACCGCGGCACACAGCACGGCGGCTGTGGCGGTCGCGGCGAGCGCGCCCTTGCGCGCCCGCGCTTTGCTCACCAGCGCGTGGGCGCCGCCGGCGGCGAGGAGGGCGAGGCAGAGCGTCGTGAGGGTGTGCAGCCGGCCCGGAACGCGGATGCCCTGCCAGCCGGGGAGGAGCTCGTAGAGCCAGCGGTAGGGGTACAGCCACGAGACGCCGTTGAGCTGGACGCCGAGCGAGAGCACCGCGAACGCGAGCGCACCCCAGCCCAGTCGTCGCCGGATGTGGCGCGGGAGGGTCGTCGCTCTCAGCCCGAGGAACGCGAGCACGAGGATCGCGAGACCGGGGAAGAGCGTCTTCTCGGGTACCGCGGTGAGGTTGTCTCGCAGCGGCCTGGACGCTGCGCCCCAGACACGGCTGTCCTCGGAGGCGACGAGGAACTCGTAGGGCGGCCCCGAGTAGCCGGCGACCGTGACGATGGAGCGGTGTCCCTCGGGATGGGCCTCCAGGACGCGCAGGTACGGGCGTGCGAGGAGGCCCGCGACGAGCGCGAAGCACAGCATCCCGGCGGCGGTGGCGACGAGCACGTTGCGCGGCACCGGCGGCCTTCCGCGTCGCAGCCACCCGATCGCGACCGCGGCGGTGCTTGCGGCGAGGAGGTACGCGAGCGGCAAGCCCAGCGAGAAGCCGATCGAGAACTGCCAGGTCGCGACGAGCCACCCGGCGAGGATGGCCTTCGCGCTGGAGCGCCGGTAGCCGCGCAACAGCAAGAACAGCGCGAGCGCGATCGCCCCGCTGGAGATGATGTGCAGGTGGCCCTCCTGCTCGAGGCGCCACGGGGCGTACGCGAACGCGACCCCTGCGACCGTGGCCCCGGCTCGGTTCGCGCCGAGCTCGCGCGCGAGCAGGTACGCGCCGACGAAGCACAGCGCGTAGGCGAACAGGAAGAGGAGGTCGTAGCGCGCGACGGCGGCGTGGGCGCCTTCGCCGACCAGACCGGCCGGCGCGTACCCGACGAGCGCGTCGGAGAACGCGAGGCTGTCGGGCAGCGGCCAGAACATGTTCGCCTGAAAGAGGGCGAGCGGCTGCGTCTTCAGCGCATGCCCGTCCCACGCGACCTGCCACGCCTGCACGAGCGGGTCACCGAGGTCCTGCGCGATGTCGCGCCCGAGGTGCAGCGGCAGCGGCCAGTGCATCGCGAGCGCGAGCACGATTGCAAGCGCCACGCACCCGCTGATCTCGCGCGCGGTCAGGCGCGTGTCGCGGTCGGGCATTCGCGCATCATTCCCGGTCGCACAGATGGGGGTTGTGTCGATCTACCGGGCCCGGGGCCGAGTCGATCGACACACTTCCCCTCCTCGCACCCGTGGCCGTCAGCGGGCGGTGAAGACGATGTCTCGCTCGCGGTCGACCGACCAGCGGCCGCGGCGCCACGCGATCCTCGTGCCGTCGGCGAGGCGGACGGTCGCGCTGCCGAGGCGGGGCTCGCCCCAGAGCGTCGCCACGAGCGGGCGCTCGGACTGCGGGGTGTCGCCGAGGCCGGCGGCGACGTGAGCTGCGGGGTACGTCACGACGATCGAGCCGCAGCGCACCCAGACGGGGATCGACTCGCGCGGGGCTGGGGCGACGACCTCGCCGCCGCCGCGGACGCGCTCGCCGGACCACGTCTCGATCCACTCGCCGCGCGGCAGCGCGACCTCGCGCGAGCGGGCGCCCTCGTCGAGCACCGGCGCGACCCACAGCGAGGGGCCGTAGCCGAACGCGTCGGCGATCGTCCAGCCGCGCTCGTCGGAGGGGTCGACGAGGTGCAGCGGGCGGATGATCGGCAGGCCGCAGCGCGCGGCCGTGAGCGCGGCGGCGCGCACGTACGGGACGAGCTGCTCGTGCAGCAGCACGTAGGAGCGGTAGATGCGCAGCGTGCGCTCGTCGTAGGTCCAGGGCTCCTGCACGAGCCGGCCGTGCGCCTGCATGAGCGGGGTGAAGCAGCCGAGCTGGACCCAGCGGACGAGCAGCTCCGCCGGGCAGCGCTCGACGAGCCGGTGCCCGAGGTACCCGCCGACGTCGTGCGACCAGTTCGAGAAGCCGCTCGCGGCGGCTGACAACCCGGCGGCCACGAGCACCCGCAGCGACCAGAAGTCCGACACCTGGTCGCCGCCCCAGAGCGCGCCGGTCGCCTGCTGGCCCGTCCAGCCGGACCGCCCGAACAGCACCCCCCGGCCCGGCCACACCTCGTCGAGCGCGCGCTGCATCGAGCGGCGGTAGGAGAGGCCGTGCGCCCACGCCGCCGACGCGCCGGTCGACCCGTCGGCGAAGCGCACGTCGTCGGGGAAGTAGTAGCCCTCGCCGTCGTCGGCCTTGATCCCCTCGACGCCGAGGCGCAGCACGCCGCACGCCTGCGAGCGCCACCACGCTTCGGCGCCGGCGGACGTGAAGTCGATCGGCGAGCCCGTCCCCATCCACCACTTCGCGACGAACGGCTCGCCGTCGGCACCGCGCACGTAGTGACCGCCGTCGACTCCGGCCGAGTAGTTGGACGCCGGCGCCTCGTGCAGCGCGCGCGACGCCGCGTCGGGTGGCATCTGCCCATCCGCCGACTCGATGTTCACCCACGGCGTCACCCACACCACCGTGCGGACCCCGTCGGCCCGAAACGCCCGCACCATCCCGGCGAAGTCGGGGAACTGGTGGGGGTTGGGCTCCCAGGTGTTGTACTGCGTCTCCCACGGCGAGTCGAGCACGACCGCGTCCAGCGCGATCCCGTTGCGCTGGCAGCCGCGGACGTCGTCCTCGACGTCGTCCTGGTGCGGGTAGACGTCGCGCGACTTCCAGAACCCGTAACCCCATTCGGGCAGCACGGGCGGCAGTCCCGTCGCGCGCAGGTAGCGCCGCAGCCGCGCCGCGGGCGAGGGGTCGGCGAACAGCCACAGCCGCAGCGGCCCGGCGGCGGCGCGTGCGGAGACGACGGTCTTGTCGTCGCCGAGCTCGAAGCGCATCCCGTTGCCGTGTCCGTCCGCCCACACGGCGTAGCCGCGCGAGGACTGCAGCCACGGAGCCGGCGCGTAGTCGCCCTGCGGGACGCCGCCCTCGGCGAGCAGGTCCGACGGGCAGTCGGGACCCGTGTACGCGCGGTCGGCGCCGAGCTGGATCTCACGACCGGCGTGGTCGACGCGCAGCGCGTGTCGCGCGCCGAGCCCGGCGAAGTGCTCCTCGGCTCGCGCGTCCCAGTCCGCCGCGACCCGCAGCGGCGTCCCGTCGACCTCAAGCTCGAGCAGGACGGCGTGCGCGGCGGGCAGCGTCACCCGCAGACGTCCGGCCCGCCCTCCCTCGAGGCGTACGACGATCTCCACGCCGTCGGCGAGCTGCTCGGCGACGCTCGCTGCCACGACGCGCTCCGGCAGCCCGAGCTCCTCACGCGCGATGACGCCCTCGGTGAACTGGATGAACTGGTCGTGCACCTCGCCCTCGACCGCCCACACGCCGAGTCAGCGGATGAGCCGCCGCCCGTCGCGACGCACGTGGATCGCGAAGGCGCGCTGCACGATCTCCACCCGCAGCGCTCCGCGCTCGAGCACGAGAACGTCGCCGAGCGTCGCTGAGCTTGCCGCGCCGCAGGACGTGGACGCCGGAAAGCGTCGCGGTGGTGACCGGCATCGCCGCGGAGATTCGCCATTGCGCGGCCGATCCGCCAGCGCTTCACACGAACGTCACACGACCGCCTTGTAGGGATCGAACGAAGATGGACACTGGGCCCGGGGATAGATGGCCAATCCGGAGCCTCGAAGGCTCCGCTCGGCAGGGGACGGATGGACTATCCCTCAGGCTGATGTGGCACGCCCTGTGCGCTCGCTGGGCCGCAGATCAACGTCTACCGGGACGGTCGCGACGGGATCGACGAGAGCTTCGAAAATGCACGAAGCAGGGCGCTCTCCGCCGACTGCCCCAACCACGCGATAGGGAAACTCTCCGTCCCACGGTGGCGCTTCCCAGATGCATGGAAAACAGTAGTGGCGGGCCGTGGCGCTCAGCCGCCCGACGAGGATCTGCCTGTGCGCCAGGCACGGGTGGAGCGGCTGCTTCGTTGATATGGGCGGGCGGTTGTCAAGGAGGCAGCGGTGATCGTGGCGCGTAGCCGTTGGGTCGTCGGTGATGTAGTGGGGGCGCGGGTGGCGGCCGGAGCGGCCAGGCGCTTCAGGCTGAATCGAAAATACCTGTTGCTGATATGCGAGGGCCGGCTACCTCAAGACGGCTGTTTGTCGCGCCTGGGCCGCTACGGCTGAAACTCGCTCCACGGCGTCATCGATCCCGCGGTGCCCCTACCGTTCGATCTGCGGGGAGTCACGGGGCGCCGACGGAGGCTCATGAGATGCGTGATGCGTGTTTGGTGATCACGGAGTCGGCCCGTTACGCCGCGCCGCTTCATGAGGGACCGCAGCTGGCCGGGGTCGTCCCGACCGGCCGCCACGCTTGGATCGCGGCGAAGGGCACGTTCCAGATCACCGGGTTGGCGTGCACGAGGCACTCATAGGTGCCACCATCAGGGATTGTCTGGATCTGCCCCCGGCTATTGATGAGCCATGCGGAGTCGACGCCGCCATCCTCGGCTCCCTTGAGGATGACGTTGAACGGCGTGTTGCCGTGCGGAGGGGCGGTGAACGTCCAGGAGCCCGGTCCGACGGTTTGCGCCGTGCAGGCAGGGGCCGGGTTGGCGTCGAGGATCTCCACCGCCGGATCAAGGTGCAGGAAGGTGGTCTCGCCGTCGGTGCTGAACGTCTTCACCAAGTCGATCACGTACCGGTTCCTGGCGTAGCAGAGGAAGTCGCCCCCGTTCGTGATCGACCGCGCGGTACCGGCACTGGGATCGACGAGGTACCCCTTGCGGGCGGCGGTCCGGGCAATGAACGTGCCGTTGCCGGACAGGCCGCCGATGCCGCTGCCGGCGGGCGGCGGCGGCGACAGATACTCCAGCGTCAAGACCTCCGACCCGCTGGCGACCGAGGCGCTGATCTGCACGCTGTAGCTGGCGGCGAGATCAGCCAAAGAGAGGGCTCGGGTGACAATCTTCAAGCCGGCCCGGATGCTGGCGAACGTGCGGGCCCGCGACTTGTCGTTGCTGAAGTTGGCGGCATCTTCCAAACCCTGCAAGTAGAGGTCGGCGTGCTCGAATACGCAGGTCTTGATCGCGGCAAGATCCGGGGCGCCCTCGCTTCCTGCGATCTGATTGACGCAGTCGGCGAGCCCGAGCTGGCCAAAGGTGCGCACGCCCGCCACGTCAAATCCGGCGTCGGCAATCTCGAGCACGTGGAACAACGCCCACATGTCGGCCCACTCATCGTTGTCGAGCTGCTGCCGAAACGAAGACGGGCCGCTGCCGCGCCGCTTCGTGATCGTCAGGCTGGTGCCGGGCAGCAGGCGGTTGGTGTGCTGCACCAGGAGCTTGGCAACCTCCTTGCCCACCAGGCCGTACAACCGGCCTTCGACCTGCACTGATTCCTTGGGCGTTTCGTACTCGTGGTTGCCCAACGCGAATCGGAGCGCAAGCGTGCCGAACACGGTCACCAGGCCACCGACCTCGCTCACGCCCGAGCCGTTGGAGATGCGCCACGCGGCGTTGGTGGAGTCGCTGCTCTCGAAGCCGCAGTTCAGGCTGAACGGCAGCTTGCCGGAGCTGATCGCGCCGGCGATCGCAACGCCGCACGGGCCGGGTGCGGGAAACCGGGCGGCGTAGCGGCCCGCGTACGCGCCGCGCGCCTTGACGAGCGTCACCGCACTCGTGTCGCGAGGGCTGTCGCCCGCGCAGAAGAACGCGCCCTGGTCGATGCCTTGGCGTTGCGCGACGGGCAGGCACAGCGGCGACAGGTCCATCGCGATGACCGTGGAGAGCGAGGACAGCGCGGCGACGATCGTGCCAGCGCTCTCGCGGGCGACGTTGTCGCCCCACGAGAAGGCGATGTCACCGGTGGAGGTGTTGTGCTGTACGGCGGGACGCCCAGCAGGCCGATCGGCTGGGTCGGGCAGGCGGGCGCCGACCTCGCCGCTCCAGCTCCCGTACAGGTGCAGGCTGGCGCTTGGCAAGGTTCCGGAGATCTGAGTGACGGTGCCCCAGATGCCGGTGGGTCCGGCGGCGGTGCCCGGTGGCACGATCAGGGCGTAGCGCGCGTCGGTGGCATCGGCAACGACGACGCCATATTGCTGGCTGGCCCACCGCCAGGTCTTGGCGGCAAACGTGAACGGGGCCGGCGTTACGCAGACCGCGCCGTCGTTGACCAGCCGGTCGATCTTCGGGTCAGCCAGCCCCGTCACACGGGGTGTGGCGACCTGGTGGAGGTCCTGGGGCAGCGGCCGGGCGGCGATGAGGCTGTCGACGGTCGACCGGGGCAGCCCGAGCCGGGAGGTGATCTCAGTCGCCGAGGCCGACTGCAGGTCCACCGCGATCGTGTCGGTCACGCAAGCCAGCGGGGTGGGGAGGGGCAGCGTCGTGGGGGTGGCGCACGCATCGGCGGCGATGCGGCTGCCGGCTGAGGGCGGTATCCCAGGCACCGAGACGATGTCGGTCGCTTTGAGCCACGGCCGTCCGCCGATGACACGGTCGATCGTCGGCCGGCTGTTGATCTTCAGAGCCGTCGCGATCTCAGACGCGCTTGCCGTGTTGACGTCGACCTGCTGGGCCGAGCAGTTGCGATCGAGCGGCCGGACGTCCGCCAGCGGATCGGTGATACCACGCTCCGGAGCAGTCAGATCGATAGCGAACGCTGGTGACGCGCCCGCGAACAGCCCCAGGGCGATTGCGCATGTCGCGAGGCAGACGAGGAGGCTCGTGTTGTGATCTGACGTGCGCATAGGGATCATCCTTGGCCGGCGTTGGCGAATTCGTTGTCGAGGGCGAGAATCGCGCGTTGGGGCAAGGGACTCGGGGAACGTTCCCGCGCGAGAAGCGCCGGCCTTTCCTTCACCGCTGGGAGCGGTCCGACATCACGCCCCACGCGGCGAGCACCGCCTGGATCGCGTGAGTGACGAGTGCGGGCTTCTTGGTCACAGCCTCGTTGACATCCCAGCCTGCTGACGATCGGCCGTCAACACAGATTCCGGTGCCGATCCGGTAGGTGACCGGCATCGGGGTGGCGACGAGCTGGTGCTTGTCGGGCAGCTCTGCGACGTGCGCCTGCACGTGCGGGTCTGCCTCTACGGCACGGATGACAGCGGCCACCGTGCCGTGTGGCGCGCAGACGTAGTCGGCGCGTGCGTCGCGCAACTTCTGCAACGCGCGGTCCACCGCCAGCCGAACGTCCGTGCTGTGGAGGCCACAAACTATGGCCACGTCCGCGCATGCCGCGACGAAGAACCCGGGGCGGTTGCGGTGGCCGGCGGTCCGGTGGCTGTCCTCGAGGTCGGCTTTGCGCTCGGCGACGAGTTCGAGGAGACGGGCCTCCTCCCCCGTGAGCCATGCGGCGATCCGGATCGGGTCGCGTTGCCCGCGCCAGTCATCGATCCTGCCGTCGAGCTCGACGCGCGCGCCGATCGGTTCTGGCGCGCCGCCGAGCATCTCAGCGCGATACAGCAGACGCCGCGCGGCCCCCTCACCGTTGTCGAGACCCGGACCCAGCGAGCGCAGCCGGTTGCGCAGATGCCCTACGCGCGCCCCGCGATGACCACTGGCCAGGCGGCCGATGTCGATCAGCGGATCGGCGAGGATGTCTGCGTCTCGTCGACCCGCAGCGATATGCAGCAGCGCGGGCAGCATCCAGTCGCTCCAGGCCGGGTCCGAATCCGCATCTCGCGGTGGTCCCTGAGTTCCATCGGCGAAGGCCTGCGTGTAGATATCGCGCAGGTGTGCGGCGTTGTCGCGACGTCCGTCGACCGAGTCCGGCAGCCACGGATATGCGCCCACGGCCCGGCGCAGGACAGTGTCGCTCGGGCTCAGGACCGCACGCCACCCGGGATCGTCGTCGGCGACCTCGCGCAGTTCACGGTGAGCAATCACGGCGTGCGCGCCTGCCGCGAGGATCTGACGGATCACGTCGTGGCCGGCATGTCGAGTCCAGGCGACCCGCAGCGTCGCGCTCAGCCGTTCGTGGCTTGCGAGGGTCGCGACGATCCGATCTCCAGGACGATCCGCGCCAGCGTCACCCGCGCTGAGATCGACGAGACACGTGACCGCGTCGCCACGATCCAGCAACTCCGCCACGCGGCTCAGCAGCGAGTTTCGGGAGGCGAGCGCCTGTGCGCGCACGGGCAGTTCGAGGGCGTCAATGGCGCGCTGGACGCGGTCGGCACGTTCCTCGGCGTCTGACACGTCGGCGTCGAAGACGAGCGCATGGCGATTCATGCCAGCGCGTGAGGATCGATGGTCACTTCCCAGCTGCGAGTCGAGGCGTGAACGGTGACACCGCTCGCCGACCGCAGGACGCGCTCGTGTTCACGGACGTCCGCGACCCCGGACTTCGGAACGGTTTCCACCGACAGCACGACCGTGCCGTCGTCCTGCTGAGATGCCTCGACGATGAGCGACTGTAGTCGCGGCTGGCCCCATGCGCTCGGTTCCACTGCGTTGAGGAGGTGCTGCTCGGCGAAGAACGCCAGATCGTCGAGGATGGCCGCTCGCTGCGCGTGGGTGTCGACAGCCGCGCCCGCGTACACGCGTGGCGCGATGATGATGTCGTCAAACCGCGCGCATTCGACGGGAACGTTCAGCACCGCTTCGAAGGTTTGACGGATGGAGTCTCTGATGCTGACTTGTCGGGGATACAAGGTGTCTACCTGCTTCGCAGATATCAGCATTCGCCGATGGAGGTCGTCCAGCCGCGTGCGCAGCGTGTCGTGCTCGGCCGGCAGCCCGTCGACGACGCCGGACAGCGGCGCGATGAGCGTATGACGCGCCGCGAGCGATCGCGCGAAGCGTTGCAGCGACGAGAAACGCTCGGAAGCGGTCCCGAGCTCACGCTGCAGCTCATAGACCGGGCGCATCAGACGGTGCGCTGCTGCGGCACCAATCCCGAGCAGCCACGGCAGCAGCAGCTGCGCGGCATAGGCGCGCGCGGCTTCATCGGCGGGAACTGACATCGTCAGCAATACCGCGGCGGAGCGAAGCGCCTCGGCCGCGATCCACCACAGCCAGCCGTTACGCCAGGCGAGCTCGAGGAGGACGATCGCCGCCCAGGGAGCGCTCTGGTAGCGATCGGCCTGCGGCATCACGGCAGATGCCACGATTGCGACCAGGCATGCGGCGAGCGTCCAGCGCAGCGCGTCAGGACGCATTCCGCGAAGCCCGGCGCGATGCAGCAGGAGTTCGACGGCACCCGCTGCCACGAGCGCAATCGGGAACGCGACGCGACCCTCGCCGTCGGGGAGGTCCCAAGCAGACGTCGCCAGCATCCCGATCGCGGTTGCCCACCGAAACGCACGAAAGGCGACCGACAGCCAGCGTGCGACCTGCGCCGCGTGGTTGGTTGACCGGAGGTCCATCTGATCGGCGGTGGCTGCCGTGTCGGCGCGCAGCAGCGGCAGCCGGAGCGTTGCGCTGTGCTGCCCGGCAGGCTCCTGACGCAGCGTGATCGTCCCGCCGACGCGACGTAGGGCTGCCGTGGCGCGGGCCGTGCCGTACCCGCCGCCTTCGCGGACGGCCTCTCTGGGGGACCGCTCAAGATCGTTTCGAAGCTCGATGACGAGGAAGTCCTCGCTGACCGAGCCGTCGACGCGGACGAGGCCGCCGGGAGCCCCGTGGTGACAGACGTTGTCCAGAAGCTCGTGCAGCGCCTCCCGGATGGCGCTCAACATCCGCACGGGAACCTCGTCGGCGGCGGCGGAGACGGTGAGGCTGTAGGTCATCCCGCGTGCAGTCCAGAGGTGTGACCATGCACTCAGTTGGAGGTCCAGCATCGCCCGCAGGCCGGTGCCGGCGGCCACGCCGTCCCCCTCGATGACGCGGGCGACCGTCTGCCGGGAGGTGACGATCCCAGCGAGCAGGTCCTGTGCCGACGACTGCGGCAGCATCGCCGTCGCGCGTTCGGCGTCGTCGATCAGCGCCACGGCCTCCGCACCGTGGCGCTCGAGGTCGGGAATGGCCGCGCGCAGGCGTTTGGGGCGGTCGCCCTCTTGGCGCGCGGTCAGCTCCAGGCGGCGAAGACGTCGGATGACGAGGTTCATACGGGTGCCGAAGAACGCGGCGTTGATCAAGCCGACGGTCGCTCCGACCAATACAGAGCCTGCGACGCGATCGTGGGCGAGCCCACCGCTGTCTCCCACCAGCGTGGTCCCAATCACCGAGAGCAGGGCTGCGGCAAGGCCATAGCTCAGCCAGCCACGGCCGGGAAGCTGCCCAGCCCCGGTCGCAATCGCGCACAGCGACCAGCCGAACAGCGGACCATACGACAGCCCGAATGCGGTGTTGACCGCCGCGGCGGCTACGAGCAAAGCGATGGCCAGCTCACGCGGGTGTCCGAAGATCAGTGGCTCGAGTCGATCGGGATAGCACATCCCCGCCACGCTGAGGCCGGCGATCAGCAGACAGAGAGCACCCGCGACATCGGCGCTTGTCCTGCTCATCGGTGTCGAGAGGACCAAGCCCAGACCGAGCAGGCCGGAGATGAGATGTGCGACGGCGATCCCGCGAAACGCCGAACGCATACGAGATCCCATACCGGCAGTCTCATCGCATTCGCACCCGCACGGCGGGAAACCTTCCCGCCGCGCCAGTTCAACGCGGTTTAGGGTCGTGCAGCCATTCGCTCAACGATTGCTCTCGGCAATCCAGGGGCGAGATCATCCGAGGATCAATTTAGGGGTGTCGATGATCACGAAGAACGCCACAGCCTGTCTGATAGCCGGTGCCGCATTGGCACTCGGGATTGCTGGCGGCATCGGACCGCCTGCCGCCACGACTACGGCGGTGGCCCAGAAGTCGAGGCCGGCCGCGTCTCTCAACGTTTCCGGTACCCGGGGCAGCTATCTGGAATTCGCGGGCGTTGAGCGCGCGTTTGGAACGTATGCGGGGCGCCTGAAGTTCAAACGACCTGTCACAAGTGGGAAGTACAGATTGTCCGTGACGTTCACCAGCCGGACGGGTAAGAAGTCGCGCGTTGTGTACGACGTCACCGCTCGTCAGCGCTAGCGCAAGCTGTCTGTCGACTCGCTCTCGCGCGTCAGGGCGCGAGCTGATGACCAAGCAGGGCGAGCCACGGGGATGGCTCGCCCGACTTAGGCCTAGAGTGCTCGCGCCGCGGTCGGGCAACCCTGAGGACGGATCTCGCCCACTACCGCTTCCTGCGCGACTCGCCGGTCTTGCGGCCACTGCTGTTGTAGTGGTTGACCTTGGTATCGCCGAACAGCCCGGTCGATTTGCGTGACTCGCCGGTCTTGCGTCCGCTGCTGTTGTAGTGGTTGACCTTGGTATCGCCGAACAGCCCGGTCGATTTGCGTGACTCGCCGGTCTTGCGTCCGCTGCTGTTGTAGTGGTTGACCTTGGTGTCGCCGAACAGCCCGGTCGATTTGCGTGACTCGCCGGTCTTGCGTCCGCTGCTGTTGTAGTGGTTGACCTTGGTGTCGCCGAACAGCCCGGTCGATTTGCGTGACTCACCAGTCTTGCGGCCGCTGCTGTTGTACCGATTACTCCCCTTGTAAGAGGACATCACGTCGCTCCTTCCAGCTGTGGTTGGGCTAGGAGCGTGACGAACCGACGATGGTGAGTTGGGGAATGTTCCCCGGCTTCGCTTAAGCACCGCTTGGCGGCATCCAGCCTGTCCACGCGAGCATGCCCCCGCTGGGCTTCGGCAGAGGACATAGCCGCCAGATTGGCATGCTCCCGGTTGGCACGACGCGCGGGAGCAACGCGCTGCCTATGGCGCGCGACATCGACTTCGGTCCCGCCCCGAGTAGCGGCAGTCGCTGCCGTGGCCGACGCGAGCAACGCGGGAAGTGGTTATTCGCCCGCCCTCACGAACCAGTGCGCCGTGATCGCGAGGAGGTTCCGGTCCCGAAGCCAAGCTGCCCACGAGGTTGTCGAGGATGAGCGCTGCCGCCTTCTGGGAGCAGAAGTACAAAAAACTTCGTCCTAAACGCCGGCCCGAGACCGGGATCCTGTGCGCGCGGGCAAGAGCCCAATAGCCGGCAAGATGCCCGTCGGCTCTAGCAGCTCTGCACGCGGACCCAGGCGCCGAGGTCCGACCTGCTCGGAGCCTGCTTGAGCACGGGAGCCGCACGGCTGATGCCGACGCGCGTCAGCGACCATCCCCATGCGTAGGTCGCGAGCATGGCTTGGAACATGCCTTGGTTGGTCAGCGGTTTGCTCATCACAATCTCGCGGACCGCCGCGCCATCGAGTTCGTCAGGAAGCACGTTGAACGTGGACGCCAGCTCGGGACACCGCTCGAGCCAGCGGTCTCGCTGCCACGCGACCCCAGGCTGGGCCGGTTGGCCATGCGCTTGCCACTCGTCGATGAGGTGTCGAACGTCGGCGGGGACCGGCATGTGGATCATGATCGCCGAGCGGTCCGATGCGAGGCTATGCATGCGCCCAGATCCGGCTTGGAGGGGTTGTCGTCGACGCGTGCTGAGCACAACTGCCGCTTCGGACGAGATGGAGCAGCCCGTTCGAGGACCGCGAGAGTGTCCAG